>CAXXRT010000062.1:0-7473 GCA_963666945.2 Marinifilaceae bacterium | reverse complement strand
ACCCTTGGAGGACTCTCCCTTGATAACCGGGTTAAAATCTATATTTACCTCTATCTTATTTCTGATATCCCTTCTTTCTGCTCTCTCTTTGACTTTAGAAAACAATTTAGGGACCCCTTCACCTGCAAACATTCCAAGCTTTTCTCCTGCATTAAACCAAAGGTCCTTAGACTGCTGAGTTCCATCATGTGGAATTATCGATTCAGGAGTTCTTCCATCACCTACCAATGCAAGATGAGGTCTTCCTACAACTCCACCCTTGGCATAAGCAGGTATCCCTTTTTCCTTATATCCCTTGTATTTTTTCTGCACCCAGCTAAACATTTTTCCAGGAACAGTAAATTTTTTCCATAACTCCCATAATTTTGAAAGTTTTCCACTTATATATTCATAACTGTTTTTAAAGCCTTCTTTGATTAGATCCCAGTTTTTATATATTAAATATCCTCCGGCAACAACAGCTCCTATACCCAGGACCCAAGGATTAAACAGCATTGCTTTTCCAGCTGCTCCAAGGGCTGTCACTCCGGTTTTTACTCCTGATAATACCGGTCCCCATTGTTTCCAGCCTTTGATTAATAGAGCTGTCTCCTTTAAAAAAACAAGGTCTTTTTTAGTATTTGCCAGCATTTTTATTCCAAGTACCGCTCCGCTAGTTCCTAGTTTTAACCCCACGAATCCAGCTGCTCCAAAGGCCATTGCCTTAGCCAATTTAGGATAATCTTCTGTAAATTTTGTGATACCTTCACTGAAATTAACCATACCTTTTGTGGCACCTCTTATAGGAGGGAGAAAGAATCTTGTTGTTGCAGCTGCCATGTCTGTAGTAGCTTTTAAGGCTAGTTTTATATCAGAGGCTGTAGTATTCAATTTATTGTTATACTCGTTGTTTACACTCCCAGCATATTTAGTAGCATCTCCTACAAGCTTTAAATTTTCTTTTAAAAATTTTGTATTATTAATAAGCATTCCCATGGAACTCATGGCTTCCTCACCAAATAACTGTTTTGTTACAGAAAGTTTTTCAGAATCATTCAAGTCATTCAGTCCTTGGAATACTTTCATCAATGCCCCTTGAGAATCTTTTTGCAAGTCCTCAGCCAACTGTCCAGGATCAATCCCTATCTTTTGAAATGCTGCAGACATGGTACTGCTTGCAGAATCACCTGAAGCCATAGTGGTATAAAGCTTTCTAATTGCAGTAGAAGCTGTCCCGGCATCTTTGACCCCAAGAGCTATCAATGTTCCTCCAAGAGCCGATGTTTGAGCCTCTGTAAAGTTAGCCATCCTGCCTAAGCCCCCTACCTGAGTGGCTATTTCCGCCACCTGAGCAGGAGCCACTTTTATACTGTCACCCAATAGGTTCATCTGGTCAGCCAGCTTTATTACTTCACTCTGGCTCATCTTAAACGCCTCTCTCCATGTGGCCAGGGTTTCACCAGCTTTACCTGCCTCCATATCAAATGCTACAGAAACCTTAGCAGTATCTGATGTAAATTGTGGGATCTCTTGCAGATTTATCCCTGCCTGTCCTGCTGCTGCAGCTATCTCATAAATCTCTGAATTAAATTTAGGAATATCTTTTGTAGCCTTTTTCAACTCTCTTTGGAATTTTTTAGCTTCTTCCCCTGCCAATCCTGTTGTTTTTCTTACGTCTGCAAAGGCTTCTTCATCATCTATGGCAAATTTCACAGCCACTCCTAGAGCCACTGCCTGACCAGCTGATCTGGCAAAAGTTCCACCGGCATTATTTGAAACAGACTTTTTAAGATTTTCATATTCTTTAAGTTTCTTATGCCTCTCTTCTACTTTTTTCATAGATTTGGCCAATTCTTCTTGGCTTTGGGAATATCTTTTAGTCTCATTTTTAGCCGCTTTCATCTGCCTCATCATATCTGTAAGAGCTTTCTTTTGATTTTCTGTGGTTTCTTTTAAGTGATTCTCTGCTTTCTGAGCTTTTTTAAACTCATTTATCATGCTTTTAGAAGGCTTCTTGGTTTTTTCAATAGACCTTCTTAGGTCATTAACTTTTTTACTTGTTTGAAAGAGCTCTCTTTGCTGCCTTTTATACTCTTCTCGTCCACTTGCAAACTGTTTTTCCAGCTTTTCTTCACTAGCTTTTAGCTTTGAAATATGTCTATTTGTGCTTTTTAGTTTTAGCATCTCATCGCTTAGTTTTTTCATTTCTTTAGAAGAGGTCTGAAAACTTTTTGAAAGGGAGGGGTCCACTGCCCCACCTATTTTTAACATAAAATTTCTACCGCTCACGTGGTATCGCCTCCAACCAGCTGACCAATTCTCTAAGTTTCATTTTATAAAAAAAATCAGCTCCGCTATTGCTTACCTTTCCTGCTAAGAGGATAGCCTCCCTCAAGTCTTGCAATTTCTTTTTAGAATTGAGGTCTATCCCAGTAAGAAACCCTTTGTTGCACCAGTTACTGCTGAAAAATCCCTATGGTTTAGTTCGAGTATAAGTTCATATGGCAGTCTTGAAGCTTTTGCAGCTACCGCTGCTTGATAAGCAAATGAATAATTTGCATCTGGAACCGGCACATAAAATCTATCCCTAAAATTACTCTCTGCCTCACAAATATCGACTCCTGTTAAAGAACCAAAATCTAAATTGATTTCCCTAATTTCCACATCATTAAATTTTATTTTTTTAGAGAGTTTTATTTTCATAATACTTCCTACTATTGCTACTTTTTCTTCAGTTTCCTCAACCGATTTATTCTCTTCCATCTATATCCCCTTTCTATACGATTTATTATGCAGCTATCTGAAACATTTCTAGCAGGAACTTTCTGCCTTCTCCAGTCCATTTTCTGTCATAGACTATCTTCCCTGTATCCAAAACATTTTGCTTTATAGATACATAACCAAGATCTGAGTATTTAGAATAGAGCACCCAGGTTCCATTTGCCTTAAACTGTATCTTTCTTTCACCAAGTTCTATATTTAAAGCTATGGCACTTTTAAAACCCATTTCCTTTGCTATTTCAGTAGTTGTATACAGCTTGTTTTCATGTACCAGCATATCAATAGTCTTTTGCTTCTCAATTGCCAATAACTTCTGTTTTTCTTTCTCCTCCACTGCATCTGCATAGGCTCTTAGAGCTTCAGGAAGTGACTTAGGAACATATAATTCTTTTAGCTGCTTTTCCATTTCATTAAACTTATTTATATAAGCCAGCTTAAAATCATTGTGTCCTTGGATATTAAACATATAGAGTGTGAAACCATCTTTGGTAAGAAGGTATTCCTTTCTCATCTGGCCATTCCCACCCTTGTACTCTGAAGGGATAATTAACAAGCTCAAATCTGAGCCGGTTAAAATGTTCTCTATATCTCTGATAACATTTTTATGTTCTTTCCCCAACTCTTCAGCTACCACTCTGCTGGAAACTACCAATCCATGTTCCTTATTATTTTCTATTTTGATTAAATCAGTCATTCTTCTCCCTTCTTATAAGAAATTATCGTCATCAAGATAATTAACTCCATCCACGACAAATTTATTGTTAAATTTATCAATATGTAAATTTGCAACTTCATCTACAAATACTATGATACTGGCTACTTCAAACTCAGCTTCTGTATCCATGGACTTGGCAACCTCTGCCTTTCCTATATTCATACTTTTAGGAGTGACATTGGCCACCACTCTGATCTTTCTATTTTTAGATTTTTTTACAGGATGCTCTGGGTCCGCCATGTTCATGTTTCCCCTGAAAGTTAAAAGATGATTTCTTGGTGCAAGCAGTGTGGTAAATTGTTGATTTACAGCTCTTTTTTTTATCTTCAGCGTCATTGACTGAGTAAGCCCAGGTACTGGGACTTCTATTTCTCCTGCTATTCCAGAACCTGAAAGAGTATCTGTCATAAACTGGATATTAGGCAGCTCAAGATCGACTGTTCCCACTTCCTTTAATGCATCTATATACAAACTAAAGCCCTGTAAAGACGTAGGTATTCCTCCTAGCATTAGTTACCACCTCCAAACAAGTTCTGTAAGTATTCAACATCGTATTCCAGATCAGACTCTATGCATTCAGCTACTCCCACAGGTGTCATGTATCTTTTGAAATAATACTTTCCGTCAATCAGACTGGTTGTCGGATTATCTTCGCTATTGAACTCAATTCTTCCTCCAAGGATTACACTTTTAGTCACAAGTCCGTTATAGTAATCGTTATAGCTATCCACTATCTTATCCATCAGCTTATTGTCTGCCGGCTTATCTACATCCAGCCAGAAAGTAAGGGTAAAATTATTGTTGTCCCAGATAAACATCCTTTTACAGGAGATAGTGTTATCTTTGACATCTGTATTTGATGGATAGCAGCCTGTCCTATTTCCCCATAACCTCCATCCATTATTGAAGTTTATAGAAGTTGCTACGCCATTATCATTAAGATAATTTGCCTGCCCAAGAATAAGATCTACCTCTGTCCCGTCTTCAAGACAAATCCCTGTGGTATTAAGTGCTTTATTTGAAGGAGATTCATAAGGGATATCGTTATTATCTTGATCCACTTCATACATGGAAGCAGCCACTAAGGTAGATATATGATAAATCTTGGTACCAACACAGGCCCTTGGCCAAAAGTTATACTGGGTTTCGTGAATATAGCTGTTATCATTCTTCCACTCAGCAACTTTGGTGTAATTATCCACAGTATCGGCATCAATATCTGTTAAAGCAATTCCGTTAAAAACCTCATTGATATTTCTCATAGAAGACACCAGTGACTGTGCCACTGCAGGTTTATGAGTCCATCCTGGAGCCAAACCAATAATAGGAACCCTGTTAAATTTAGTAAATACCTGTGGAATAGTTGCAAAACCTTCACTTTTAAAGGTTATCGCATCCACGCCCCCTATAATGTCGTCCTCATCCACTAGACTAGGCTTCAATTTATCAAAACTCACTTTATAGGCTCCGTCTGTAATATTGAGTGCCACCAGTGTTACGGTCCCATCCTCTTTAAAAGCAGCTGTGTAGTCTGTCCCTAGAGTCTTTTGGGTACTGTCTGCCACATAAGTCAGATCCAAAGTATTTAGAAGAACCCCTATATCATCCACGACAGCCACGCCATCTGTAAAAGTAATTGCTTTATCCACTATCCCTTCTTTGTGTATCTCAGGATCCAGCACATTTACCAGTACAACAGGTCCTACTTTAAACAGCCTAAAAAATACACTTATTGCCTCGCATAGAGAGTAGTCTTTCCAGTTATCATTATAACCAAAGGCAGCAATAGCTTCCTTCTCTGTGTAACAAAGAACCGGAACATTTACCTTTGGATCAGATGCCATATTGACTGGTGCCGTCCCTACAATTATGGCAGTATTACCACTCTGAATAATACTAGCTATGGAAGTTGGTGTCTCTCCTGTATTAACTCCATGATTTACCATCTATCTACCTCCCCCCTATATCTTTCTTGGCATTTTCGTAGAGAATATTAAATTTTGTCCCTTGAATTCTCACTTTATTGACCGTCTCTATATATTTATCCTTAGGAATAAAAAGTGGCTGAATACCCGGATACTTTTCCTTGAGTTTCTCCACCTCTTTAGGCAGTCCACCCCTAAACACACTTCCGTTATCCAATAGTCCTCTTTTGACAGTAGGTCCTATGTAATAAATTGAATCCCTCTTTTTTTTAGAATATTCTTTTATAGTTTCTTCAGATTTTTTTTCTTCAGTTTTCTTAGTTGCCATCTTTCCTCCTTACAAATAATCATCTTGAGGCTCAGTTGTTGGGATTGTAAATTTACATCTTGTCTCTCCTAGAAAATATGGAAAATTTACTTCTCCAAAGATTTCGTGTTTCATAGCTCTCTCCAAGATCCCAAAATCAAAATTTACATTTTTTAAAAAATCTACCCTAATTTTATCTATAATTGAGATCACATCCCAATGCCCGGTTGCATGGGTATATCTGACCTTTTCCTTATTTCTGGAATCCTCCAATCCTAGTCCGACAGTTCCATAAAGAATAGCTACATCTGCACTGCTTATATGATCACTGTCTTCAATATTGGTTGTCTGGATTAGCACATAAGGAGTTCCTTTGACCACCTCTTTGGGAAGGGCTCCCGTCTCTACCAAAGGCTCTACAAACCTCTCCCTCTGTGTTTGTCAGTTGGGTTCCTCTCAGTGCTTCCTTTACACGTCTTTTTATCTCCTGTTCCAGGTTCCTGATTGACATTATTCCCCCCTTCTTATTAAAGAATTTAGATACTTCTTTATCTATTTGGCCATATATCTTCTCTTGGGCCACCTCTTCTACATAGTCTGAGATATTTTCAGCATTAAGCATTCCCCCGGTAGAATATCCTCTCTGCACTTCTATAGGATATCTTTTTTCACCTTCTCTTCTAAAAACCTGGATGTTCCCAGGTTGACTTTTGGGAGCCATTAAGAATCCTCTTTTCAACTCTTTCAGCCCTCCACTCCTGCTCTGAGCTACCTTTATGGGTCCGTTAAGCGGAACCTCCACCTTAAATCTTTTAAGGGTAAAAGTGTCTTTTTTTCTATTGTTACTTATCTCTGCTACTGGATTTTCTACTGTCGGATTTTTGATATTAATACTGTCACTCACAGGTTTTTTATCTATGAAGAACTCTTCAGCTACACGATTTACTGCAGCTTTTTTAGCTTCTCGTGCTGCTGTTTTGACAGCACGAGCTACTACAATTTCAAGACCATTGTTTATTCCTTCAAGTTCCTTACGAGCTTTTTCCAGTTCTTTTATATCCACTGTAATCATTTAAACACCCTGACCTTTACGTCTACTATTCCGTCACAAGAATCTGTGTCTAGTATTTCAAAGGATTCTCCGTTTAAAATTAATCTTTCCCCCTGAGAAGGGCTGCCTATGAGTTCATAATCTGAATATTTGAGTATTATCAGCTTCTCTGCCTCTATATGATTTGTATAACCATACTCATACTCTCCTTTAGGCTTGTCCTCTTTTATCTTGTCCATGATAACCGTCATCTCAAGGTCGTTTATAATTGCTTTTTCTGCAAATTCACCCTCATTGAAAAAAACCGAATTTAAATCATCCGCTAGGTGCTCCCTAAAGGTTTTCATCTTCTTCCACTTTAGATCCCTGACTTAAAAAGTCCCAGATACCCAGTGCCCTCTCAGCTATAGTACCTTTGGTTTCAATTTCCAGAGACTCGTCCAATTCACCCAGTTCCTTATGTGATAGTTCCAAAAGCTCCATATATGAGATAGGAACTTTTTTTATTATCTCTTTGTCCTTTTCCAATTGGGCATCTTCAATTAAACTGGAGGCCTTCTCACCTTTTATATTTTTTTCCAGATCCTTTTCAGCAGGCTCAAATATATCTCCTTTTAAATATGTCACTTCCGTTATATCTGATTGTTTTATTAGCTCTCACTCTCATAATTCACTACACCCCTGATACTACTTTAGAAAATACGATAGCATCTGC
>CAXXRT010000061.1:0-42233 GCA_963666945.2 Marinifilaceae bacterium | reverse complement strand
ATTTATCAAACCTTTTAGTACAAGGGTATAGTCATTTATTTCTTCTTCACTTAATGGGCCTTGTGGCATTGTCCTTGTAATATCTGTTGTTCCATCTTTATACTGCCCTCCGGAATCAATAAGTAAGAGTCCTTGTGGTTTTATAACGGCACAATTATTTTCCGTTGCAGAATAATGGGGTAGAGCTGCATTTTCTTTATAAGCAACAATAGAATTAAAACTCTCTTCTACAAAATTTTCTTGTTCACCCCGGAATTGAGCAAGTTTATCAGAAATATTGATCTCTGTATGTTTATTATTTATATTATTTTCTAACCAACACCAGAATTTTGTAAGTGCAACACCATCTTTTATACATGCTCGCTTCATTCCTTCTATTTCTGTTGAGTTCTTTATAGATTTCTTAAGTACAGAAGGATTCTCTGCTTCCTCAATGTTATGTGTTCCTGCTATTGCTTTATAAACATTATAATTAATTCTGTTCGGATCAATTAAGAACGTTGAAACTTCTTTTATTTCTTTTAGTTTTATTACTATGTCGGTATAATTAGCAATTTTTACATTTAAGTTTGTTAGTTCAATTCTTAGTTCTTCTGATATTTTCTCTTGATCAATAAATAAAATTGCCTCATTATTAGATACTAAAAGATAAGAAATTGCAACAGGATTGAATCGAATATCACGACCTCGTATATTTAATATCCAGGATATATCATCTAAACTGCCTACTAAATGATAATCTGCACACTTTGATTTCATCGATTCTCTGATGAGATTAAGTTTTTCTAATCGTGATATACCAGATAGTTCTAAAGGCTGCTCTATAATTAGCCCTTTGGGTAATTCTGGCCTATTACTCCATATTTGACTTATTAAATCTACATCCGTACATATTTCAATATTTTTAGCCAGAAATGCTTCTTTTAAAGTATTAATCTCTGAAACACCAATACAAAAGCCATCTACACCAACTTTTTGACCTTTAGCTAACTCAGATGAAAGCCATGTGGGTATATCTATTTGATTTGGTACTCTTAATTTATAAAGATCTATTCCTGTATCTTTAAGTTGATTCTCTGCCTGGATGAAATATCGTGTATCTGTCCATAATCCAGCTTTATCATGTGTGACAACAACATTACCAAAACTTCCTGTAAATCCTGATATCCATTGTCTTGTCTTCCAATAATCTGGAAGGTATTCACTTAAATGAGGATCACTTCCTGTGATAATATATGCATCAAGCCCATATTCTTTCATAAGCCTTCTTAACTGGGAAATTTTATCTTTTATAGCCATAGTTCTATATTATTAGATATATTTAAAATAACTCAAAAAGTAATTGTTTTTAGCAAATATACAAAATTGAGTAGGGGACTGATTATTTTTTACTACTAATCACAATTACTACAATAATTATTTTCTGCTTAATGTCTTCAACAATTTTATAATTATTACTTATGAGGAAAATACATAGAAATTTTATACAAAAAGATACTCTTAAGATAAGGATATACTTATACCTATTACAAATGAATATTTATTCTAAATATAACAATATAATGCAGAATATAATTATTACATATGTATATTAATTGTAAATATCTATAATACTATGATACAATTATTGTAAATTAATACAAATGTATCTAGTGATTTCTGTATAGTATTTCCAGTAATTCTAAATGTGTCTATACATTTGTAAGCAATATACTACAATTGTGCTAGTTAAGGATATTATTAGCACAAAGCAAAAATAAAGGGTGATCTTAAAATAGAATATCATGTATCATGTGCCTATTAATCAATCATATATGCGTATTACTTAAAGTATTTAAAGAATGTTTTACCTACATTTATTGATTTTACAAACATATGAAATTATCATGAGGAATAGTAGGTATTGTTACCCAATTAGTTATATTGTTAATTTAAACAATTGCTTTATATATAGTGCGTGTATTTTTACTTTAAAAAGACTTTTAATTAGAATATAAATATGATTTTAAGGCTCTCAAGCTATAATACTCTTTTAAAATATCCAATTTATCGATTACAGATGTATAAAATTACACAAATATACAAAATACTACATATACATATACCTGAATTACAATACACCACCTAATATTCACAAATGTGAGTTTACTTTTGTTAATATATCAGCTGACTATTTTTAAATACATTTGTAATATAGTTGTGTTTGTTTTGTAATTTTGAAATGTAACTTAATTTTTCTACATTTGTAATCAAAAGCAACTATAAGTATACAAATGAAAGATAGAATAGCCCAAATAATAGATAATAAAGCACTCACTCCTTCTAAATTTGCAGATATTGTTGGTATTCAACGTTCACGTATTTCTCATATAATGTCAGGAAGGAATAATCCCAGTATAGATGTAGTTACTAAAATAGTAAGTAAGTTTCCTGAGATTGATTTAAGATGGCTAATGACGGGTGAAGGTGAAATGCTTTCATCTGATATTAATTTATTTAGCAATGAGACTAATATGGTAAATTCAGAAGATACTATTGATTATAAATCAACAAATGATACAAAAATATCTTTATCCAACCAAGAAAGGACTTTATTTCAATCCTCCCAGAAAAGAATTGAACGTATAATAGTCTTTTATACAGATAGCAGCTTTAAAGAATTCAGACCAGAGTAAATATTTTTTTCATTATATTTGCAAAAAAAAATTGCAAAGAATGAAGAAAAAGATGCTAGATTTTAAGATTGTTGGACAACAACTTCTTAATTATGACACTTATCTTTTAGGTCTGGAATGTTTAGAAAAATTACCGGAAATTAAACCAGGACAATTTGTTAATGTAAAAATAGATAATTCTCCTGAAACATTTTTACGCAGGCCTATTTCCGTTCATGATGTTGATTACGATAACAATATTTTATATCTGTACATAAAAATTGTTGGATGTGGAACAAAAAAATTGAGCAATGCTTATATTGGAGATATTGTTAATATTATTTTACCATTAGGAAATACTTTTAA
The DNA here is from genome assembly GCA_963666945.2 of Marinifilaceae bacterium. Classification (GTDB taxonomy): domain Bacteria; phylum Bacteroidota; class Bacteroidia; order Bacteroidales; family Marinifilaceae. The sequence continues at coordinate 39,213 of CAXXRT010000061.1, read as the reverse complement.
TTTAGAATACACTGTAAATCCTATATTAATAGGAGGAGGATGCGGAATTGCTCCTATGCTTTATCTTGCAAAGGATATTGTTTCAAAAACAGGTAAAAAACCAACTATCTTAATGGGTGTAAGATCTAAAAAGGATTTACTTCGCATACCGGAATTCGAGAAGTTTGCCAAAGTTGTTTATACAACTGAAGATGGAACAGCCGGAGAAAAAGGTTTCCCTACCGACCATTCTGTTTTAAAAAATGAAACTTTTGATTTTGTATATGCATGTGGTCCTGAACCTATGATGAAAGCAGTGGCAAAATATTCCAAAGAAAATAATATTCCTTGCGAAGTGTCGTTAGAAAATACAATGGCATGTGGTATTGGAGCTTGTCTTTGTTGTGTTCAAGATACCAAAGAAGGACACAAATGTGTTTGTACTGATGGTCCAGTCTTTAATATAAATGATTTAAAATGGTAGATTTATCTGTTTCACTTAATGGCCTAGAATTAAAAAACCCAGTGCTTACTGCATCTGGAACTTTTGGATATGGTGAAGAATTTTCTGATTTTATTGATTTAAGCTCCCTTGGAGGCTTTATTGTTAAAGGGACGACAATTCATCCACGAGAAGGGAATCCTTACCCTAGAATGGCTGAAACGGCCTCAGGAATGCTAAATGCAGTAGGTCTTCAAAATAAGGGCGTTGACTATTTTAGCCAAAATATTTATCCTCGAATTAAAGATATTAATACAAATATATTAGTAAATGTTAGTGGGTCTACAATTGAAGACTATATTGCCTGTGCTGAAAAAATCAATCAATTAGATAATATTCCTGCAATAGAACTCAATATTTCTTGTCCTAATGTGAAAGAAGGAGGTATGGCATTTGGAACAAGCTGTGCTTCTGCTGCTTCTGTTGTAAAAGAAGTAAGAAAAGTTTATAAAAAACATTTGATGGTTAAACTATCTCCAAATGTAACTGATATTACTGAAATTGCTCAAAGTGTGGAGGGTGAAGGTGCGGATTCTGTATCCCTAATCAATACATTTCTTGGAATGGCGATTGATGTAAATACACAAAAACCACTACTGAGTACTATTACTGGAGGTTTGTCTGGTCCATGTATTAAACCTATTGCTTTAAGAATGGTTTGGCAAGTATATAATTCCGTTAAAATACCTGTTGTAGGACTTGGGGGCATAATGAATGCTAAAGATGCCATTGAATTCATTCTTGCAGGTGCTTCTGCAATTCAAGTAGGTACTGCTAATTTCATAGATCCTACAATAACGGTTAAAATTATTGAAGGAATTAAAGAATACATGAAATTACACAATGTTGATAATATGAAAGACCTGACTGGTACCTTAAGGATTTAATATTCAGAAGGATATATTAATTTTTTCTCAACAATACCGTATTTGTTGATATATATTTGTAAACATATGATATAAGTCGTAGAATAAATATAATTTCTACGACTTTATTTTTTTATAATTTATTTGCTAAATATTTTCCAGTATAAGACTCTTCACAATTTACTAAATCTTCCGGTTTTCCTTCAAAAACAATATAGCCTCCATTGATTCCTCCTTCTGGCCCCAAATCAATTATATGATCTGCATTCTTAATAATATCAAGATTGTGTTCAATAATTAGTACTGTATGACCTCTCGATAAAAGAGAATTAAAAGAATTCATTAATTTATGTATATCATGAAAATGAAGTCCTGTTGTAGGTTCATCAAAAATAAAAATAGTTGGCTCAGGGCTTTCTTTACTTAGAAAATAACCAAGTTTAATCCTTTGACTTTCACCACCACTTAATGTTGATGATGCTTGTCCAAGTTTTACATAGCCTAAACCTGTATCGACAAGACATTGTAATTTTGAAACTATTTTTTTCCCAACATTACTGTGTTCCTTTGAAAAGAATTCAATAGCCTCATTGACTGTCATTTCTAATACATCATATATATTCTTTTCTTTATACTTAATTTCAAGTATTTCATCCTTAAACCTTCGTCCTTTGCAATGTTCACATTGAAGATTTACATCAGCCATAAACTGCATTTCTACCTTAATAATTCCTTCACCCTGACAATGCTCACATCTACCTCCAGGCACATTAAATGAAAAATGAGATGCTTTAAATCCATTATAAATCGACAGTTGTTGTTCTGCAAATAATTTTCGTATATCATCCCAAGCTTTGATATATGTAACAGGATTGCTCCTAGAAGATTTTCCGATAGGATTCTGATCTACTATTTCAACTTTTTTTAATAGATGTAAATCTCCTCGTAAAGAAAAGAAGTCTCCAGTTTTATCACAATGATCACCATAATGCTTTCTAAGTGCTGGTACAAGAATCGATTTTACAAGAGTTGACTTTCCGGATCCACTTACTCCTGTAATTACAGTCATTATATTTAAAGGTATCTTTACATCAATATTCTTTAAATTATTCTCCCTTGCCCCTTTAATTTCAATGAAATTATTCCATTTCCTTCTTATTTGTGGTACAGGAATAATTCTATTTTCTGAAATATATTGAGCTGTAAGAGTATCTGCCTTTAAAAGATCTTTCTGATCTCCCTGAAAAACAAGTTGCCCTCCGTTTCTTCCGGCATTTGGCCCTATATCAATAATTTGATCAGCAGATTTAATAATATCTTCATCATGTTCAACTACAATTACTGTATTACCAATATCTCTCAATTGTTTAAGAACTTTTATTAAAAGGTGTGTATCCCTTGAATGCAATCCTATACTTGGCTCATCTAAAATATAAAGACTTCCTACAAGACTGGATCCCAGAGCTGTAGCCAAATTAATCCTTTGTAATTCTCCTCCCGATAAAGTATTTGACAGTCTATTAAGAGTAAGATAGCCCAATCCCACATTAATAAGAAAATTTAGTCTGTTTTTTATATCAGGCAGCAATCGTTGAGCTACTTTCCCTTCATAAGGAGATAATTCCAGATTATTGAAAAAGTTAATGAGTTCGTTAATAGGTATTTCTACAAGATCCTGAATGGATTTTCCCCCTATTTTAACATATCCAGCCTCTTTTTTTAACCTGCTTCCTTTACACAATGGACAAACAGCCTTGCCACGGTAACGTGAAAGCATTACCCTAAATTGTACTTTATATTGTTTTGATTCCAGATATTCAAAGAAATCATTGAGTCCATAGAAATAGTCATTACCTGTCCATAATAAACTTTTGTTTTCTTCAGAAAGTTCAAAATATGGTTTGTGTATAGGAAAATCAAATTTATCTGCATTAGATATTAGCTCCATTTTCCATTTTTGCATTTTGTCTCCTTTCCAACAAGCAATTGCATCCTCATAAATACTCAAAGATTTATTTGGAACAACTAAATCTTCATCAATACCTATAACTTTTCCAAATCCTTCACATTTAGGACAAGCCCCAAGGGGGCTATTAAATGAAAATGTATGAACGGTAGGTTCCTCGAATAGTATACCGTCTGCTTCAAACTTATTTGAAAATTCTTCTGCTTTATTATTTACATCTACAATACAAACGCCATTACCTTCAAAGAATGCAGTTTGCACCGAATCAGCAGCACGACTTATAAGATCTTTATCTTCATTATTAACCTTAAATCTATCAATAACTAAAAGAGCATTCTTTATTAAAGAAGATTCTAATTCATTTTTAATTAAATCCTTTATCCTGAAGAACTCTTCACCAATTTTAATTCTAGCAAATCCCTGCCTGGCAATTGCTGTTAGATGCTCTATACAATTTTTATTTTCTGGAAAATACAAGGGAGAACATATAACAACATACTGATCTGAAGGGATTGAAAATATAAAACTTACAACATCTTCTGTTTGATGACGTTTTACTTCACGTCCTGAAATTGGTGAATATGTTTTACCAATCCTGGAATATAATAATTTCAGATAATCGTATATTTCAGTTGATGTTCCAACAGTAGAACGAGGATTACGTGTGCTTACCTTTTGTTCTATAGCTACTGCGGGAGGAATACCATGAATATAATCAACCTCTGGTTTATCCATACGACCCAGAAATTGTCTTGCATACGAACTCAATGATTCGACATACCTTCTTTGGCCTTCGGCGTACAATGTATCAAAAGCCAATGAAGATTTACCTGAACCAGATAAACCTGTAACAACAATAAACTTATCTCTGGGAATTTTTAAATCTATCGATTTTAGATTATGAACCCGTGCTCCTTTAATTTCAATATAGTTACTCACCTGCAATATTTTAATACTACAAAGTTAAAAGTAATAATTGATGTTATAAAATTTATAAAGGATTTAATATTTTAAAAAAAAGCTGCCCTGGAAAGGCAGCTTTTAAGCGTTTGGTATATGTTTGGAAATACGTTTAAGTCTGGTTATTAATTAAAATTAATTCAAACTTACTATTCTGAAACTACTTCGAATTCAACATTTACAGAGACTTCTCTGTGAAGTTTAATTGTAGCAGTATAAGTTCCTACTTCTTTTACTTCTTTAACTATGATTTTCTTTCTGTCGATATCATAACCTTGTTCCTGAAGTTTTTCAGCAATCATGATATTGTTTACAGAACCAAAAATCTTACCAGAAGAACTAGTTTTGGCACCAATAGTAAGTTTTACACTCTCAAGTTTCTGAGCAAGCTCAGCAGCTTCATTTTTCAACTTTTCTTCTTTATGAGCTCTTTGCTTAAGGTTTTCAGCTAAAACCTTCTTTGCAGATTCAGTTGCAAGAATAGCATACCCCTGAGGTATTAGATAGTTACGGCCAAAACCAGGCTTTACTTCAATAATGTCATTCTTGTGACCAAGATTTGCAATATCCGTTAATAAGATTACATCCATTTTATCCTCCTTCCTTAATTATTTCATCAAGTCTGTTACATAAGGCAATAATGCCAAGTGACGAGCTCTTTTTACAGCTTTAGCCACTTTTCTTTGATACTTCATAGAAGTTCCAGTGATACGACGAGGCAATATTTTACCTTGCTCGTTTAAAAACTTCTTAAGGAATTCAGGATCTTTGTAATCAATGTACTTGATTTTATTCTTTTTAAATCTACAGTACTTTTTCTTTTTGATCTCAACTGATGGTGGGGTCAAATATCTGATTTCGCTTTCGTTCTGTGCCATGACTATTTATCCTCCTTTACTTCTTTTAGGTTGTTTCTTCTTTTTAATGCATACTCGTATGCATATTTGTCTAATCTGAAAGTCAAGAAACGGATGATTCTTTCATCACGTCTGTACTGTAATTCCAGCTTATCAACCAACTCTCCGGGAGCGTTAAATTGGATAAGATGATAAAAACCTGTAGTTTTTTTCTGGATTGGATAAGCCAATTTGCGAAGACCCCAATCTTCTTCGTGCTCAATAGAACCACCATTCTCAATGATAGTGCTTTTGAATTTTTCTACCGCTTCCTTTACCTGAACTTCAGATAAAACGGGAGTTGCAATGAAAACGGTTTCGTAATTATTCAACATAGTTTTAAAATTTAAAAAATAATTATAAATTTTTTGCAGCGCAAAATTATGCATTATTTTTTTCTCTACAAAAAATAGATACACAAATAAAGTACTTTTATTTATATATCTTTCTTTTATTTAGCTCTATTCTATATTTTTCAGCATATCTATTGTGCTGAGATAAGGTTTTAGAGAAGTAATGATATCCTGAAAAATCGTATCTGGCGCAAAAATACAAATAATTATGCTTTTTATAATTTAATACTGCATCTACTACATTTGTAGAAGGCTGCCTGATAGGTCCTGGTGGTAATCCTTTGTGTTTATAAGTATTATAAGGAGAGTCTATTTCTTTATGTTTATTTAAAATTCTTTTTATGGTAAAATCACCACATGCAAATTTTAAAGTAGGGCAAGCTGACAATGGAATTCCTCTTTTTAATCTATTTAAATAAACACCTGCGATCACAGAGTATTCTTCTTTTTTAATAGTCTCTTCTTCAATAATTGAAGCTAAAGTAATCACTTGAATAGGTTTCAGTCCCATATCCTGAGCTAATTGCTTTCTTTTTGAAGACCAATACTTTTTATATTCTGAATGCATTCTTTGCATGAAATCATCGATACTAATATTCCAATAAATATAATAAGTATCCGGAATAAACATTCCTAAAATAGTATTCTCATCAAATCCTAAATTTGATAAAACCTCTGCATTATTGAGATAGGATAAGATTTCCAACGAATCCAACATTAAAGACTTTGAAATTTTACCAGCAAATTCTTCCTTCGTTCTAATATTATTATAAGTAAGCATCACTGCATCCTGGCTTCCTGATTTCAGTTTATTAACTATTTGATTATTACTCATACCTTCTTTAAAAAGATATCTTCCAGAATGAATATGAGAATTATAGTTTTTCTTTTCCATTACCCAAATCAAAGAATTATAATCTTTTATAATTCCATTATCAAATAAGGTTTTAGCAATATTACCCGCATTATTATCACTTACTATAAATATTTCTCCCTTCTTGATGACGTTCGAATCAAAAATATATAAATAAAAATAACCAGCAAATATACTTCCAATAATCGCAAATGATATAATCGCATATATGACTATTCTTAATTTTCTATTAATCTTTCCCACAATAATCTAATTTTCTTCTTTATAAAATAGTTTGTAATAATTCATGTCTCTAACTGTATCATAACCTTTTTCCAAAAACCTTCTCTCTCCATGTATATATACATGGAAATTTTTATCAAGTTTTAACACATGCCGAAAATACCTTTTCTGATCCTTAACTGCAAAATCTGAAACTTTAAAATTATCATTAATTTCCACTTCTTTATCCTCTTTAACAAACTCTTTATAATCTTCAAATGCAGAAATAACATCAGATTCCTTTATCACTTTCTCTTTAAAGTCTTCTTCGGTAAAATCTTCTGTTTCTTTAAAATATTCAATAGAACGATTTAGCATATCTATCTGATCTGCAATTGCAACTTCATTATCCTTATTATACACATCGTTAACAAAGCCTTTACAAAGATCAAGGTAATTCCTTGTGTTAAAATAACTATCTTCAACCTGTTGAAGACCAAGAAAATCATCTTGCCAGTAAACGGCATTAGCTTTATTATTCGTTTTATCTACTATACAGGCTCTATAACCATCCTCCTTTTCAGAATTGAATACAATGCAGCCTTTATCTAGTTTTTTAATATTAATGCCATCTTCATAATCAACCTGATATTTTTGATCATTCATATAAACCCGGATGTAAGTATCTTTATTTTCAGATTTAAAAATTCCTACTGCATCACAAATCTCATCGAAAAATACACAATTTTTAAAGTAAACCAAATAAAACTCCCCCGATTTGATATTAGGATGATTAGATGTTTTATACAAATGTTTTGCTATGTTTACAGAGTTCGAATAAAAAGTACTATTTTCATTAAAAATATCTCCAATGTATTTGTAAATTTGATTTGATTCTATAGAATTTTCAGTGTAAAATCTATAAAAAGCATCTTTTTTAAAAGGAGAAAGAAAATAAGTATGTAAAATATGAAGAACTGACTCATCAATAATGTTTATAATATCTTTTGATAGAACCAACTCTTTCTCTTCATGTTTATTTCCAATGTTGTGAACAACAATAGAAGTAATCTCTGCTTTTGAAAAATCGTACATAATATAGTATTTCTAAAATCTGTAACTTACTCCAAAATTCAATATCTCCTTAAACTGCAATTTACTTAATACATCCGTGTCATATATTAAATGCGTAAATATCTTAGTTACAATAAAGTAATTAACTTTCATTTCCACCGTCATTTTCCAATTAATATCAATATTTTCAGGGTGATCATGATAATTAGTAAAAAGACCTGCTTCATTTATCATCTTTATATTCGATGATATCTGCCATTTATGAGTACTTTGTATATATGCACCAGTTTCTTGCTTTAGTTTCTTACCCTTTTCTACACCATATCGGGTTTGATCTATCTTATTAGTATCTGAAACAATAGTGAATTTACCAGTAATTGGAGAAATTAACAAAGTGAGTTTATCGGAAGGCTTATAATCCATACCAGCAGAAAAAATCATATAGCCAGGTGAAAGAAATGCAGAAATTGGCGTTTCTTTGTCAGGATAATTATAACCATTAAAAAACTGTGTTTTAAGACTAAACATTGCTGAATAATACCATTTCCTGAAAGCTTTAACTCCTAGTTTTGTTTCTAATTCAAACAAATCTTCATTCTTTCTAAAACCGTCCTCGTCTCCAATCTTAATTAATCCATAACGATAACCAGCTTTATTGTCCCATGTTATATTGCCATTTTTATAATTAACAGCAGCATCTATATCAAGAAGTCCTGAAATTGCACTTTCTCCACCTCCTGACCAATTCTCTAAATGCCCCTGAGTGAAACCCAAATTGGCTATTGTACCATGTTTCCAATACTTTAAGATTCTTTTATGTGGATATATTTTTCCTAACTTCCAATATTCATCATCGATCTTCTTTGATATAAGAACCTTTCTTGGTTTTTTCTTTTCTGCTAGCAAAGATTCCTGATACACATCATCATCAACAACAATTTTTAAGCTTTTCCCAGGAATAGTTTGTATCCATGCACCTATAGAATCTTTATAAGAATTTTTTATCCAAAACCTATAGAAATCAACTTTTCCACTATTGATCCACAGATTAATAGAATCGTTAGTTGAATTTTTTATAGACAAAAGAACTGAATCACGACTCACTTCTCTCATCCACATAAATACAGAATCTCTTTCAACAAAGGAAACTAGTTTTTTCAAGTCCTCTGAATTATATGTTTTATTATAATAAGATTCGATTGACGGTCTTTTAAGTAACAAAGTATTAGTCTCAAAATCAATGCTATCAAGTCTTAATTTCTGTTTGACTTTTTTTAATGCTATTTCTCTTTTACTTGTAATTTTTATATAATCTTTTATATAATTTACCATATTCCTTATAGAATCATTACGAACATAGTCCAATAAGATATCGACAGCATCATTAAGCCTGATATCTTCACTTTCTGATAATTCCAGATTTCCAACAGCATATCTTAATGCCGGATTATTTAAATGTATATTAGGAGTTCTTATGTACATTAATTTATCACAGGGAATCATCATACTTAGTTCTTCTGAACTATGCTTTATTAAAAATGAACTTTCTGGCAAATAAAGACTTTCTATTACTCTATTCTTTACAACATATTCCTGTGCCATTAATGATGTACACCAAGAATATACCAAAAATATTAAAAATAGAAATAAGCGTTTTTTCATCAGTATATATTTATTTATAACTTCACATTACTTTATAATAATTATTCCAGAGTCTTAATAATTATAAAATAATAGAAGATACACATATAATTAAACTAAAGGAGAATCCGGTTCTTTGGCCATGTGCTTATACGTTAATTTATCTAATAAAGAGGGACACCATTTTTTAAGAAATACTGACAATTTACCTTCAACAAAAGTTAAAATCAATTCCCTTTTTCTTTTTATAACAGAGTTAACAATATGTCTTGCACATTCTTCCGAACTCATCATTTTAGATTCATTTCTGGGGGTTTCTCCTTGTTGACTTCCATCTGCAGTCAAAGCGGTCATTCTAATATTAGAAGCAGTAAAACCAGGAGCTGCAACTAAAACATGTAAGCCCTGTTTCAATGTTTCTACCCTTAAAGTATCAAGAAACCCCCTAATGGCATATTTACTGGCAGAATAACCTGTTCTAGCAGGAAGACCAATATAGCCAGCTATAGAGATTACTCCAACTACACTACCTTTAGCTTCAAGAAGGTAGGGGAGTGCGTATTTTGTACAATACACTGTGCCCCAAAAGTTAACATCCATAACATTTTTAATTACAGAAAGATCAAGATCCTTAAATAAAGCCCGCATTGATATCCCGGCATTATTTACCAATACATCGATTCTTCCATATTGCTCAATCGTCCTATCAATTAGGTTCTTACAATCATCTTCAATACTTACATCTGTTTTAACTACCAATGATTCACCACCTTTATTTATAAGGTTTGCTTCAATCTTCCTTAATTTGTCAATATTCCTGGCCGCTAAAACAATCTTAGAACCACGTGCAGCAAACTCATAAGCACATGCTTCACCGATTCCCGAAGAAGCACCTGTAATCACAACAACTTTATCTCTCATTATATAATTAGGATTCTTATTTTAAAACCCAAATATAATAAATTACAACGAGTCCTGAAATTTTTCAAGAGAAATACATATTTGGCAAAATCAATACACTATTATTAAGTTAATCAAATTATTTTATATCTTTATTGTATAAAAAATGATTTTTCATGTAACTATAATAAGTATACAAGCGTCATATTAGCAGACAAATATTTGTTTAAACATTAATATTAATGGATAACGATCTAATATATATTTACAAAATAAAACAGGGGGATATTACAGCATTCTCTAAACTAATAGACAGATATAAAGATATGGCTTTTAATATCGCATACCAACTTACAGGAAATAAACAAGACGCTGAGGAGATTACTCAGGATGCTTTTGTTAAAATATATAAATCAATTAATGATTTCAAAGGAAGATCGAAATTTTCTACCTGGTTATACTCAATTGTCCATAATACTGCTATTTCAAAACTTAGAAAAAAGACAATAAATACATTACCCATAGAAGATCTTAATGGATATGAAATTAACCACATTGATGAAACTCAGAGTCAAATTTCCTTAATGAACAAAGAAGATCAAAGAAAATACATAAATCAGGCTCTTCTGGAACTTGATTCTGAAGACAGAATAATTGTTTCTTTGTTTTATATGGACTCAAAGAAAATTTCTGAAATCAGTGAAATAACAAAAATCAATGAAAATAATCTTAAAATAAGACTATTTAGAGCACGAAAAAAAATGTATGCCAAACTATATGCCTTGTTAAATGATGACATTAAATCAATTCTTTAAAATTTACTATTATGGAAGATAATAATATATATGAATCAGCTTATAATGACGAATTTTTCCAGGATAAACTAAAGGATAAAAGTTTTATTGAAAAAACTTCCCAAGAATTTACAAATAAAACAATGGATAAAATTATGCAGGAATGGATTGCTCATCCTGTCATTGATAAAAAAACAGAGCATAGTACTCGCTACTGGCTAATTCTATTTACTTCAATCTCCTTAGGAGCATTAATTTATCTTGCAACAGACTTAAGAAAATTAATAAGTATGTCCGATATTAACTGGTTAAAAAGTTTCGACTCAACATATCTAACTCAAATAAATAATTTATATAATTATTTATTGACAAGCATTGGAAATATTACTCCCTTGATCTTCATTATTATTATAGCTGTTGTTGCTATTGTTGTTGCTGACAAAATTATTAAAAGATTTCCTAAATATTCAAACGTATACCTATTTTAGAAGCTTAAAAAAACAGATATTATTATATGAAATCCACATAATAATATCTGTCCTATAATTGATATTATGTTGTTTATATAAATATTTAAGCCTCTATTGTGGAGGCTTAAATATTTATATGGTTTATTTTCCTTCAACCATTGCATTAAACTTTTTATAAAGATCCATATATTCAGCACTTTCATTTCTTAGTCTAAAATACAATTCTTTCAAATAAGTTATTGTGTTCTTCTCTTTGTTGTCAATATTGTGTGCTTTAACAAAATAAGGAATTACTTCTTTGTACATTGTAAATACTTTCTTTATTTCCCTATTATATTCTTCTGCATCCATTATATCATTAACCTTTTTGTGGACTTGTGTTACTTTATTCAGATGAATCATACCAAGATTATACTGTGATACAAAATCGTTAGAATCATATACTAAAGCCTTTTTGTACATTTCTACTGCATCTTCAACTTTATTAGTTTTTTCAAACAAATGTCCTTTTGCTCTATAATAGGACGCATTACTTGGATCCTTAGAAATAGCAGCATCAAGATATTTTTCTGCTTTCTCTGGTTCTCCCCCATACAAATAGTAATTAATCAACTCAACAAGCATATATTCATTATCAGGATATAATTCATACCCTTTATGAAGAAACTTTAATGATTCTTCTTCTTGCTTAAGCTCTTTAAAACAATTTGCCAAGAAAGCATAAATTTTAGCTTCCCCGTAGTTATATTTTAGAGCCTCTTTATAAAAACTCACTGCTTCTTCTAACTTACCAACCTTCTGCGCAGCCATACCTGCATTAAAGATTACTGCAGTGTCAATAATGTTCTTTTCTTTCATTATATCACTACCTTCAATCTCTAAAACTTTCTTAAAATCTTCTAAAGCACCAGCAAAATCAGAATCATTATATTTCTTAACTGCTTGATTTGTAAAGTCAAGAGCAAGATTTGTATACTGATTTAATAATTTACTTGTATACTTCTTTTTTACATCAAGTTCAATTACTCTCTGAAAAGCATCATAAGCAACATAAACAGCATTTTTATCCATTTTTTTATAAGCAGGAAGAGGACTTTCAAAAATGCCTTGATAAATCTGCCCTTTTACAAAATATGCTTTATCATATTCTGTACATTTTGGATGTTTGATGCATAGATCTATTAATTCTTTAGCCTTGTCTAACTTCCCTGAGTTAAAATAACTTAAAGCAGTATTAACTTTGCCCTTTTGTGCTATAGCTATACTTGCCAGAAGTGTAAATGTCAATAATACCGATAACTTTTTCATTTATGTCAATTTATTAGTTTGTAGTTAATTCTTTATAAAATACACAATATATGTTATGTTTTTGTATATTCATAAGAAAAAGCCTCCTAAAAGGAGGCTTAATATATTTTTTAAATTATTTACCTTCAGCACCATCTGCCATTTCTTTATACTTTTTATAAAGATCCATATATTCAGCACTTTCATTTCTTAGTCTAAAATACAATTCTTTCAAGGTAATAATAGTATTTTTCTCTTTAGGATCTAGCTGATGAGCCTTTGTGAAATAAGGAATCACTTCTTTGTACATAGCAAATACTTTTTTTATTTCCTTATTATATTCATCTACATCCATTATATCATTCACTTTTTTATGAACTTGCGATACTTTGTTTAAGTGAATTAATCCCAAATTATATTGTGAATTGAAATCCTTAGGATCAAGCTCTAAAGCCTTTTCATACATTTTTATAGCCTCTTCCAACTTTTGAGTTTTCTCATATAATGTACCTTTTGCTCTATAGAAAGATGCATTACCAGGATCCTGAGATATAGCAGCGTCTAGATATTTTTCCGCTTTTTCAGGCTCTCCTCCCAACAAATAATAATTGATAAGCTCAACAAGCATATAAGTATTATCTGGATATAATTCATACCCTTTATGAAGGAACTTTAATGATTCTTCTTCTTGCTTAAGTTCTTTTAAACAATTTGCTAAGAAAGCATAAGTTTTAGCTTCCCCGTAATTATATTTTAGAGCTTCCTTATAAAAATTCACTGCTTCTTCTAACTTACCGGCCTTCTGCGCAGCCATACCTGCATTAAAGATTACTGCAGTGTCAATAATGTTCTTTTCTTTCATTATATCACTACCCTCAATCTCAAGAACCAACTTAAAATCCTCTAGTGCACCAGCAAAATCAGAATCATTATATTTTTTAACTGCCTGATTTGTAAAGTCAAGAGCAAGATTTGTATACTGATTTAATAATTTCTTTGTATAATTCTTTTTTACATCAAGCTCAATAACCTTTTTAAATGCATCATAAGCAACATAAAGAGCATTTTTATCCAGATTTTTATATGCAGGAAGAGGACTTTCAAAAATACCTTGGTAAATCTGTCCTTTTACAAAATATGCTTTATCATAATCTGCACATTTAGGATGCTTAATACCTAAATCTATAAATTCTTTTGCTTTATCTAACTTTCCTGAGTTAAAGTAACTTAAAGCTGTATTCACTTTCCCCTTCTGTGCAATTGCTAAACTTGCCAAAAGTGTGAATGTCAGTAATACCGATAACTTTTTCATTTATGCCAATTTATTAGTTTATAATTATTCTGTATACAAATAAATATATTTCTTCTTTCAGAAACAAATATCTTCACATTTTTTAAGCTATTCTTGCTTAATATCTTCACTCGTTTGTTCTATATTATTTTCAGTATTTTCTTCCTCTGAATCGGTGTTAGTTGTAACTTTTGCAACTGCAGCAATAGAATCATCATTCCTTAAATTTATTAATCTAACCCCCTGAGTGGCCCTACCCATAACACGAAGATCAGCTACAGACATACGAATTGTAATTCCTGATTTATTAATAATCATCAAATCATCTCCATCGCAAACATCCTTTATAGCTATTAATTCTCCTGTTTTTTCGGTAATATTAATAGTCTTTACACCTTTACCTCCCCTATTTGTAATTCGATAATCATCTATTACAGATCTCTTTCCATATCCGTTCTCAGAAACCACCATAATATCTTTATTGCCTTCTTCTACGCAAACCATACCAACTACTTCATCAACATCACTATTAAGACAAATACCTCTAACTCCTGAAGCAGTTCTTCCCATCGGTCTTACTTTCTCTTCTGGAAAGCGAATAGCTTTTCCGGATTTTACTGCAATCATAATATCCATATTACCATTAGTAAGCTTAGCCTCTAATAGTTGATCTCCCTCTTTAATAGTAATTGCATTTACACCATTTATTCGTGGTCTTGAATAAGCCTCTAAAGTAGTTTTCTTAACCGTTCCTTTCTTAGAACAAAGTACAATATAATTGTTATTTATGTAATCGTTATCTTTCAGATCAAAAACATTAATATAAGCTTTTACGCTATCATCTGGTTCAATATTGAGTAAGTTCTGTATTGCTCTACCTTTTGATTGTTTTGAACCTTCAGGAATTTCCCAAACTTTAAGCCAGAAACATTTTCCCTTCTCAGTAAAAAACAACATAGTATTATGCATTGTAGCCATAATCATGTGCTCTAAGAAGTCGTCATCACGGGTTGAACTTCCTTTAGAACCAACCCCACCTCTTCCCTGTACTTTGTATTCACTAAGAGGAGTGCGCTTAATATATCCTAAATGAGAGATTGTAATAACCATCTCTTCATCAGCATAAAAATCTTCAGGATTAAACTCTTCTGATGCATAAACAATCTCAGTCCTTCTAATATCGCCATACTTATTTTTTACATCTACAAGTTCTTCCTTAATTATATCCATTCTTAAGCTTTCATTAGCCAATATCTCTTTTAAGTGATCAATAAGACTTTTAACCTCCTCATACTCGAGCCTAAGCTTTTCCTGCTCCAGCCCTGTTAATTGACGAAGTCTCATTTCAACAATGGCTCTGGCTTGCTTTTCTGAAAGACTAAATCTATCAATAAGAGCATTCCTTGCATCCTCTGTATTCTTGCTTCCCCTAATAATACTAATTACTTCATCAATATTATCAGAAGCTATAATTAATCCTTCTAATATATGTCCTCTTTCCTCAGCTTGTCGAAGATCAAATTTGGTTCTTCTAATAACAACCTCATGTCTGTGTTCAACAAAATAATTTATCAACCCCCTGAGATTCAATAATCTAGGCCTTCCATTTACCAGGGCAATATTGTTAACATTAAAAGTCGACTGCATCTGAGTAAGTTTATAGAGTTTGTTCAATACAACATTTGCAATTGCATCTTTTTTAAGCTCTATAACAATACGCATACCATTTCTGTCCGACTCATCATTAACGTTAGAAATACCTTCTATTCTCTTTTCGTTAATATGATCGGCAATCTTCATAATCAGTTCAGCCTTATTTACAAGATAAGGTATTTCATAAACAATAATTTGTTCCTTGCCATTAGGTAAAGTTTCAATAGTGGTTTTTGCTCTAACAACTATTCTTCCTCTACCTGTTTCATAAGATTCTTTCACTCCTGCATATCCATAAATAGTTCCACCTGTAGGGAAATCAGGAGCTTTAATAATATCTATCAAAGAATCAGTATCTATTTCTCTATCATCGATAAATGAGCATATTGCATCTATTGTGTCCGATAAATTATGAGGAGGCATATTTGTTGCCATACCTACAGCAATACCTGAAGCCCCATTTACCAATAAGTTTGGTATTCTTGTCGGCAATACGGTTGGTTCATTCAATGATTCATCAAAGTTAGGAGCCATATCAACAGTATCCTTCTCCAAATCCGAAAGAGTTTCCTCGGCAATCTTGCTTAATCTTGCCTCTGTGTAACGCATAGCTGCCGGGCTATCTCCATCAACAGAACCAAAGTTACCCTGTCCGTCTACCAATGGATATCTCAAAGACCAATCCTGAGCCATTCTAACCATAGTCATATAAACAGAACTATCACCATGAGGATGGTATTTACCCAAAACTTCTCCTACTATCCTGGCCGATTTTTTATACGGTTTGGATGAAGTAGTTCCCAACTCCCCCATCCCGAATAATACTCTTCGGTGCACTGGCTTAAATCCATCTCTAACATCTGGCAATGCTCTGGAAACAATAACTGACATCGAATAATCGATGTATGAAGACTTCATTTCATCTTCTATATTAATTCTTATAATTTTCTCGCCGATATTCTCCATCTATAAATAATTTTTAGATTTACCCCAAAAGACTTACAAAGATAATAAAATACTCCTTATAAGCTTAATAATTTATGGTTTTTTACCCATATATAATAAAATATCAATCCTCTTTTAATATTAATAAATCTTTAACAATAATACAATTCGTTTCTCAAGTAATATTGTTAACATTCTTCATCCTCAATAACCAAACCATCGTAAGCAAACCTAATATTAATGGGCAATTTAAGCTCTTCATAAGTATGAAAACCCATCTGATGACCAATATGAGTAATAAAACCTTTTTGTGGATTAAATTCCTCTAATAACTGAATGGCCTCCTGAAGACTAAAATGAGCTATGTGCTTTTCTTTCCTTAACGCATTTAAGACAATATACTTCGATCCTATTATTTTCTTTTTTTCCTCTTCGGGAATGTAATTCGCATCAGTAATATAAGAAATATTACCAATACGAAATCCCAACACTGGAAGATCATTATGATATGCTCGAATTGGGATTATTTTCACATTTCCAATATAAAATTCTTCGTTCGAAATTTCATTTATCTTCAATATTGGTGCCCCAGCATAGTTATTAAAATTGAAAACATAGGAAAAATCGTTTTTCAGGGCTTCAACAACTCTCTTTTCTGCATAAATATCTACATCCTGATGTTTTATCCAATTAAATGGCCTAACATCATCAAGCCCAGCCGTATGATCCCTGTGCTCATGCGTAAAAACAATTGCCTCAATATCTTTTACCCCAGCCCGAAGCATTTGATATCTAAAATCGGGACCACAATCAATAACTATATTTATGTCATTAACTGTAAACATCACTGAAGATCTTAGTCTCTTATCCTTGGAGTCCCCCGAATTACAAACGGGACAATTACAGGATATTACAGGTATCCCCTGCGAAGTTCCAGTTCCTAAAAATGTTAATTTCAAATTAAACTAATTTTATTATTCACTCTACTCTAATAAACAAAAATATGAAATATAATATTATTTTCATATTAAATGCAGATAAATTAAGCCTTTCGTAAATGTAAATAAAGGGATTCTCTTATTGAAAGAAATAAAAGATACAACAAAACAAAAACAGATAAAATTGCCGAAGGAATTGCTGATTCTTTTCCAAAAATCGACATTGAAGTAACTACTGCAAAACCTGAGCTTTTTATTGTTGAAAGTAAATTAATCGACATTATTATATTTTTCTTGAACCCTAACGATTTTAATATTAATTCTAGCATCATGCCAATACCAAATGTAGATATAAACAATATGACAGAACAAATTATCAACAATTCTGTATTACTCCATAAAACATCTTTATTTATTCCAATTGCAGTATAAATAATAATGGCAAATCCAATATTTACCACTTTCCCTCTTATTTTAATTACAATTTTATCTAAGCCTTTTTTTATTATCAACAGCCTGGATAAAGCAAATGGCAAAATCAGCAAGCTGATTACCATATATGCAAGATCTGCTATATTTATATCAGAATTTCCTGAAAACAATACTATTATTAATGGTGTCATGATAATTGAAGAAACAAATGCACCACTAACTCCCCATAAAGAAAATTTGAGATCCCCCTTCAAAATATACGTAAACGGAAGTATTGCAACACCTGGAGGGGTGGCTGCAATAACAACAAAACCAATAAAAATATTCTGATCATCAATGAATAAATACGATAGAGTAACGAGAACTATCCCATACAATAAATAATTCAAAACTATTCCCAGTGAAAAAGGCCTTAGTATTGTTTTTATTCCTCCATTATCTTGCATCACTATACCAGACATGGAAAAAGCCATTACTAAACCTAGAATAATGACAGTATAATCTTTTATGTGCACTGCGTATTGACCGAAAAACAATGCAAAAATCAAGGATGAAATCAATAATGTATTTCTATTTAAAACCAACTTAATCATTTTATACAAATATTTTAGTTCCTATAAAGATATAATTTCTTTTTATCTAATTTAAATAAAAAGAAGCAATATCAATTATTATAAAACATATAAATATCAATTATAAATACCGAAAGCAAGACAATAAACCGAATAATATAATGCGGTATTTGACCATACCAAAACCATAGTTAGTAATTTGTTTGTGTTTGGTTTGTGTTTGGTTTCCGTTACCTTTATGTTACATAGCTAATAGAAACCATGGAAAAGCCATAAACAAAATAAGTATAATATCCAAAGTTAGTATAGAGATGACACTGTGAATAAATAGATATGGGAATAACAAATTATTAATGTTGCCACTTACAAAAGAATATTTAAAACCCATAAAATACTCTCGAAAGAGTTGCAATACCTATACTTGTACTTTTAAATCCTGTAGGACGCTATTGTAAAAAAATATATATTTGCAAAAAAATAGAATAATGGGTAATTTATATTTAATACCAACAACACTAGGGGATACACCTGTAGACCATGTTATCCCAGCACAAGTACAAGAAATTGTGAAAAATATTAAGACTTTTATAGTTGAGAATATTAGAACCACCAGAAGATATATTAAAAAAATAGACAAATCAATTGATATTGACAGCATTACGTTTTACGAATTAAATAAACACACAAAACTTCAGGATATTAATCACTATCTTGATGATATAAAAAAAGGTGATATTGGAATTATTTCTGAAGCCGGTTGTCCTGGTATTGCTGACCCAGGTGCTGATATTGTTAAAATTGCCCATGAAAAAAACATTAATGTAATTCCTTTGGTAGGCCCTTCCTCCATTCTATTAGCCCTTATGGCCTCAGGATTTAACGGACAGATTTTTACATTTAACGGATATTTACCTGTAAAACAAAACGATAGAATCGATAAAATTAAACAACTGGAAAAAATAGCAAATAAAGAAAGACACACACAGTTATTTATTGAAGCTCCTTACAGAAATATTCCAATGTTCGAAGATATACTGAAGGCATGTAATGATAATACTATGCTTTGCTTAGCCTGCGATATTACAACTGAAGATCAATACATAAAAACAAAATCTATAAAAGAATGGAGAAAAATAAAGCCGAACATCCATAAACGTCCGGCCATATTTGCAATATTTTGTAATTAAAATTCAGTATCCGGATCTTGACTTTCCCTGATCTCGTAAAGCTCCAGATCACAAATTACTGTAACAAATTCATTTGTGTAAGCTGTCTCTATTCCAAGCGTGGGCAATCCATTATTTAAGGTTGAAGGAATAATCAATCTGGCCTTTCCCCCTTCCTTCATATAACTTACCGCCTCTGTTAACGCCTGCTTAATTGAAGGATCACCATATGTAAATGAAAATGGTTCAAATAAACCATAAAGACTATTTGTAGTTATTAAAGTACCATCCAAATAGTAAAAAGTATAAAACACATAGACCTTATCTTTCCCATATTCTGGTTTTTCTCCTTCTCCTTCCTTAATCTGAATATAATATAGGCTTGATATTTGTCTGGTTGAATCAGCTATATTATGCTCTTTTATGTAATTAAGTCTTTGTGCTTTTTCTTCATCTCTTCTTTCCTGAATACTATCATCATCACAAGAAATAAATAAAGATACAATAAATAATAACGCAATATATTTAATACTATTTTTCATCTGTTTAAATTAATAATTATCTATTTAGGTAAACTCAATAAAGCATTAAAAGCTTTTCATCTAAAATAAACAAGCTTCAAGCCTTTTATATATTCTGAGTACAATAATAAAAAAAATAACGCAGCTGTCCAAGAACTAATCCTATAAGATATTATATTCTTTAGCAAATTTAGCTAATAGTACTTCAAGCTTTTTGACTGTATCCTCTAACGATTCATTGGTTCTGCCTCCAGCAGCATTTAAGTGTCCCCCTCCATTAAAATATTCTGATGCAAATTTATTTATAGGTATATCCCTTTTTGACCTAAAAGACAACTTTACCAAGCCATCTTTTTCAGTAACTAAAACAGATATCATTATTTCTTTTATTCCCAGTGGAAAATTCACAAGTCCTTCTGTATCCCCCTCCTTATGAGAAAAGTCTTCAAGTTCTTTCTTGGACAATACAATAACAGCAGCTTTACTCTCAGGATAAATCTTCATTTTCTGACTTAAACTATATCCAAGCAATCTCATTCTTTCGTAAGAAAATGTATTATACAAAATCTCATGTATTAATGGTTTATCTATGCCTCTTTCAAGTAAGTCAGCAACTATTCTGTATGTCAAAGGAAAAGAAGAATTGTAACTTAATCCCCCTGTATCTGTATTAATACCCACATAAATTCCTGTCGCTATGTCTTTGTCTATTAGTGAATTATCACCTAAAACAGATATTAATTCATATATTAATTCGCTGGTAGAAGTAACATTTATTGTGGAAAACAAAAAATCAACATCAGAAGTTGGATTTGGGTGATGATCTATCATTACTTTGGGTAATTTGCTCGTTTTTATCAACTCCTCCATACCGCCTTGTCTTGGAAAATTATTATGATCTAACATAAAAATTATTTGTGCTTTCTCTATTTTATCCTTACAATAGGTTTCTTCTTTATCAAATACATGAACAAATTCCATTCCAGGTATCCATCCTAAATATTCAGGAAAATCATCTGGACATAATATATCAATCTTGTGTCCTTTCTTTAATAAATACAATCCTAACGAACATGATGACCCCATAGCATCACCATCTGGAGATGAATGCACTAGAATAACTATATCTGATGGATTACTTAATAATTTTCTTAAACCCTCTATTTTCTCTTTATCGAAGACCTTTTCCATATACATTCTTTAGTTAATTCTGCAAAGCTAACAAATTATGATTTTATAACAAAAAAGGTGAGCCTGAAGACCCACCTTAATATTTTATATATTTTGGTATTAATTATTTCAAATAATCATCGAAATAATTAGAAACTTTTTGTTTCAAATGGATTCTGTCGTACCCACGAACATTGTGCTCTGCTCTTGGATAAGGAAAATAATCAACTTGTACATTGTTTTTAATACATTCTCTTATAAAGCTCAAGCTATGTTGCCATACTACAGTTGGATCTATAGCTCCCTGACAGATAAGTAATTTACCTTTTAAATCTTTTGCTTTATTAATCAAACTGGTTTTGGCATATCCCTCCGGGTTTTCCTGTGGAGTATCCATATACCTTTCTCCGTACATTACTTCATACCATTTCCAATCAATAACAGGACCTCCAGCAACTGCAACCTTGAATACGTCAGGATAATTAGTAATAAGGGATATTGTCATAAATCCACCGTAGCTCCATCCGTGAACACCGATTCTATCTGCATCCACCCATGAGTGTGATTTGAGAAAGTCAACTCCTGAAATCTGATCATGCATCTCTAATTGTCCACACTGACGGTGTATACAAGCCTCAAATTCTTTACCTCTATTAGCCGAACCTCTATTATCTAGTGTAAATACAACATATCCTCTTTGTGCCATGTACATATCCCAAAGTCTAAGTGAAGACCAGCTGTCCTGAACCATTTGAGCATGAGGTCCTCCGTATACATACACAACAACAGGATATTTTTTATTAGGATCGAAATCGGCAGGCTTAACCATTCTATAATAAAGATCTGTCTTTCCATCTTCTGCTTTAATCTTTCCTAGTTCAACAGAACAAGCCTTATAATCTTTTAAAGGATTAGCTGCTTTTACAATGTTCTTTACAACCACTCCTTTATTGTTTGTGATATTTATAATATTAGGGACTTTATGACTGCTATATTCATCTATAAAATATTTTCCGTCAGCACTAATTTTTACACTATGCCATCCATTCTCTTTAGTAAGCCTTACTTTTTTACCTTTCTTCATGTCCAAGAAGTAAAGATGTTTTTCTGATGGGCTTACTTCGGCAGAATAATAATATAAATATCTTTCTGATTTATCGAATCCTATAAATTCAACATCAAAATTTCCTGGAGTTAGATGTTTTAAAACCTTACCTGTTAAATCTACTAAATAGAAATGATTATAACCATGTCTGTTATTTGTCTGATAAATAAATCTTTCAGGGTTAGACTTTAGAAATATAAGCTTATGTTGAGGTTCTGTATATCTATCATCTTTCTCTTCCAACAAAGTAGATTTAAACTCTCCCGAAATAGCACTATATACATTAAGCTTAGTATGATTTTGCTCCCTGTTTAAAACCTGAATATATACATTCTTAGAATTTGGTCCCCAACTAATATTTGTAAGATATTGTTCATACCCAAAATCAGTAGGTTTCACCCAAACAGTTTTTCCTGTTGCCAAATCGTATATACCTAAAGTAACATGCTCACTTTTCATTCCTGCCATAGGATATTTAATCTCTCTTAAATCTCCTGTCCGTGAATTAATATCTAAAAGTGGAAAATTAGTAACATTAGATACATCTTTTCTATAAAATGCTAACTTCTTACCATCTGGAGACCAAAATATACCTTCATCTATTCCAAATTCATTCCTACTAACCGCTTGACCATCAATAATATTCTTGTCTGTATTGTTGGTAACCTGAGTAATATTTGATAATTTATCTACAATAAAAAGATTATTGTCTTTTGTGAAAGCAAAAGAATTATTCTCTTTACAGAATATTTCATTTTCAGCTCCTTCTGAAAGAGTTATTTTATTTGCTATTCTCTTTGCATCAAGAGAAAACGTAATATATTGATTTCCGCTTTTAAAAGAAATCATATTTTCATTCATCCACTTGTAATCATATAAAGCCCTTAGTTCCTTTATACCTGAATTCTTTAATTCTTTATTAATTTCTTCCAATGTAACTAAGGAGCTAATTTCATTGTCAGCGATGTTCCTGGCGTTAATACTTTGGAAATCTGACCATGTATAGCAATTCTTATCACCTTGCCAGTTTATTGCAACTCTGGATTCAGGCCTTAATTGCCTCCATTGACCAATAATGGCGTCCTCCATACTCAATAATTTTTCTTGAGCATTTACATAGCCAATTGTTAACAACGCGATTGCAACTAAAAATAATTTTCTCATTTGTCTTGTTTTTATATTATTTCATCTTAAAATCATCAGCATCATTCAATACCGGGAATTTATTTCTAAAATCTAACAATTCCTCATAAGAAAGATCTACTGTTTTAATCTCTTCTTTAAAAGGTTCACAACTACAAACTATTCGACCTTTTGCGTCATACACAACAGAATCTCCTGAATATTGAAGGTTCATACCATCTTCTCCAACACAATTCACTCCTACTACATAGGCCTGATTTTCAATAGCTCTGGCTTTAAGTAAAGTAATCCACACATCTCTTCTTGTTTCTGGCCAATTTGCAGAATATATAGCTATATCATAATCTTTTCTGTTCCTATTCCAAACAGGGAACCTTAAATCATAACAAACAAATGGACGAATTCTCCATCCTTTATAATCAATAATAACTTTATCAGAACCTGGAAAAAAGTGGTCTTTTTCCTCTCCCATAGTAAATAAATGTCTTTTATCGTAATGCATGATGGAACCCTCAGGCTTAACAAATAAAAATCTGTTGTAAAATCTATCATTCTCTTTATATATTGTTGTACCGGCAATACAAACATCCAGTTTGGAGGCAATGGATCTCATCCACAACAAAATATCACAATATCTATGAGCAATATTTTCTTTACCTTTCATAGTAAAGCCGGAAGCAAACATTTCCGGTAATACAACTATATCTGTTTTACAATCAATATTTCCTAATTTCCTTTCTAAAGAGGATAAATTCAAATCAACATCCTCCCACGACAAAGAAGTTTGAACAATAGATGTTTTTATGTTTTCAATCATTATTACAAATTTTATACATCGCCATATATTTCTTTGCCCCAGGAAAATAATTCGGGATGTTTGGCATTAACATTTTTGTAACTTGTCTGTATATATTTCATGTCTTTATTAAAATCTCCTGTTGGAATAAACTTCTCACCAATATCACACACTTTCTTTTTATAGTCTATTCTCCCAAGATATATGGGAACGCCAGCAGCTACAGCAATTTCATAAAAACCTCTTTTCCATTTAGCTCTTTTTTTTCTGCTTCCTTCAGGAGTTATTGTAAGATACATAACATCTCGTTTCTCAAATTCTTTAACAAGCGTTGGTATCAAGTTACTATTTATATCTCCTCTATTAACAGGTATTACTCCAAGTGCTTTGAGAATATTTCCAAGAGGAAAAAAGAAATACTCTTTTTTCATAAGAATACATGTTGGAATCCCCATACTCATATAAGATAATTTCCCCCATATAAAATCCATTGAGGATGTGTGAGGAACTGCAAGCACAATTGCCTTCTTGACATCAAGTCTGGAGGCTCCACATTTCCAACCACATAAACGTAGTATCAATGAGCTTAATAACTTCATTAAAAACGGCTTTGTATTTATTTAAAAAAAATTATTGCCAAAGTTATTATTATTTCATAAAAACTTACTATCCTTGCATCGCATTTTTAAATCTATTACATTATTGCGTTAGCAATTGACATTTTAAAATCGTTTTGACTATGACATTCTTTTTAAAGGAAAAATTATTTTCCGGAAAATGGTTTAAACACTACTCTCTTGTAATTGTGGGTACGTTTATTATGGCCTCCGGATACGTGTTTTTTATTGATCCTCATGGAATCGTTCCTGGGGGTGTATTTGGTATTGGTATAATCGTGAACAAATTAACCCAGGGATTGTTTCCTGATGGTTTGTTTGGGTATTTTGCCGAATTTTTTCATCAATACAATGATGGTATACCCATTGGTATTACCGGGTGGTTAATAAATATTCCTCTTACAATACTTGGAATAAGAGTATTAGGACCAAGATTTGGTTTTAAAACTGTATTTGGCTTTACACTTTGTTCATATTTTATCGATTGGCTTACAGGTATATGGGGCTTAACGCCTTTAGTTAATGATGTACTTCTTTCATGTATTTTCGGTTCAATATTAATTGGGGTTGGTCTAGGTCTTATATTTAAAGCCAGGGCTACTACTGCTGGTTCTGATATTATTGCAATGATTGTAAATAAATACACGAACCTTCCTCTTGGTCAATTAATAATTTACGTTGATGCATGCATTGTTCTGTTCAGTTTATTAATTACAAACGACTGGCAAATTCCACTTTATTCTTTTGTTGTCATTTATTTAACTGGTAAGGTTATTGATATCACAATGTCAGGTGGAAATATTGAACGGGCTGTACTGATAGTTTCTAAAGAACATAACGAAATAAGAGAATATCTTATATCTACTCTTAAAAGAGGAGGAACATATCTAAACGGAGAAAGTATGTATAGTGGGGATAAAAAGAAGGTAATATTTACTGTCATTACCAGAAGGGAACTAATGCTATTAGAAGATAAAATACTGGAAATTGACCCTACAGCTTTCGTAACGGTTATGGATACTAATGAGATTCTTGGAGAAGGTTTTAAATCTCTAAAGGAAAAGAAAGAAGATAATTAAGATTTTTTATACTTTAAAATTAAAATAGTCATTCAATAATTTTCTGAATGACTATTTTTTTATCATTTTATATAATATTTCATAGCATTCAATTCAATAAAAAAGGAATCTGAACCCCTACTGAGATAATTTTAACAACCTGCAGTAATGTGATTTTTTCAATATCTTTAATTAGTTTTCCTCTATCTATAAATACATGTTCAAGAAAAATCAATTATGAATTTCCGGAATAAGCTTTTCCAGTAATCCTTGGCAAGCATCTTCAAGAATATCCAACACTAATTCAAATCCTTTATCACCACTATAATAGGGATCAGGTACAGTTTGTATATAATCATGACGAATACAGAAATCTGTCATCCTAAACACTTTTCTTCGCTCATCCTCACTGTTAGCCATAGACATCAGATCATTTATATTTTGATCATCCATACCTATAATCATATCGAATTTCTCAAAATCCGAATCTGGATAAAATTTTCTGGATAAAGACGTAAGATCAAATCCTCTTCTTATAGCATGAGATTTCATTCTGCCATCAGCTTCCTCTCCGATATGCCATCCACTAGTTCCTGCAGAATCAATAAAAAAGTACCCATCAAATCCTTTTTGCGATATTATCTTTTTCATTACAGCCTCTGCAGATGGGGATCTACATATATTTCCCAAACACACAAAAAGTAAACTCTTCTTCATCTATAAAATATTAGCTAAATAGTGAATCAACAAATTCTTCACGATTGAATATTTGAAGATCTTCCATTTTCTCGCCTATACCTATATATTTCACAGGAATCTGGAATTGATCAGAAATACCTATAACAACTCCACCCTTTGCAGTGCCATCAAGTTTTGTTATTGCCAAAGCATTAACTTCTGTAGCTTTTGTGAACTGCTTAGCTTGCTCGAAAGCATTTTGTCCTGTAGACCCATCAAGGACTAATAAAACTTCATCTGGAGCATCTGGATATATCTTACTCATAACTTTTCTAATCTTAGATAGTTCATTCATAAGATTAACTTTATTGTGGAGTCTTCCTGCTGTATCAATTATAACTATATCAATATTGTCAGCTTTTGCTTTACTCAGAGTATCGTATGCAACGGAAGCAGGATCTGAACCCATTTTTTGTTTTACAATAGGAACTCCTACTCTTTGAGCCCATATATCAAGCTGTTCAACTGCAGCAGCTCTAAAGGTATCTGCCGCACCTAAAATAACAGATTTTCCAGCTTGCTTGAATTGATAAGCAAGCTTACCAATAGTGGTTGTTTTACCTACTCCGTTTACTCCAACAACTAATAATACGTAAGGGGTATTTCTTTTCTCTAACGAAAAAGAATCATAAGTTTCTTTATTTGTTTCAGCTAATAAAGAAACAATCTCCTCTTTCAAAATATTATTAAGTTCTGAAGCACCAAGAAATTTATCTGTGGATACTCTTTCCTCTATTCTTTCAATAATTTTTAACGTTGTACTTACTCCAACATCAGAAGTAATTAATACTTCTTCAAGATTATCTAATACTTCATCATCAACCCTACTCTTTCCAACTACTATTCTAGCTAATTTTTTTAATACGCTATCTTTTGTCTTCTCGAGACCTTTATTAAGACTTTCCTTTTTTGTCTTACTAAATAAACCAAATAATGCCATATTAACTTATTTTATTCATCAGCCTTAAGCTGAGGAGATTACCGAACAATGATATAAATTATTACATATTATCATCGTATCGAACAAATTGAGCGACAAAATACAAAAAAAGTAATAAAACACAGATATAATTATATAAAAAAAGCTTCCTGATTAACAGGAAGCTTTTTTATATCTTGTTAGACTCAATTATTTCTTTTCAAAGAAATCTTTTACCTGATCGTTAGGTACTATAGACTCTTTAAATGAGTAAGCACCTGACTTTGGAGATTTTACCATTTTAATTACTTTAGAAAAACCTCTACCTTCTCCTTTTTGTAGTGTTGCTACTGTTTTCTTAGCCATAGCTTATTATTTTATTTCTCTATGTAAAGTAACTCTTTTTAAAATAGGGTTGTATTTTTTCAACTCCATCCTATCGGGAGTATTTTTTCTGCTTTTTGTGGTAATGTATCTTGAAGTACCTGGCATACCACTTTCTTTATGCTCAGTACATTCCAAAATAACTTGTACTCTGTTACCTTTACTCTTTTTAGCCATATCTCAGTTATTTTAGATGTTTTTAATATAACCCTTAGCCTGTGCTGACTTGATTGCAGCATTAAGGCCAACTTTATTGATCAGGCGAAGTCCTGCAGCAGAAACCTTTAATCTGATCCATCTATCCTCTTCAGGCAAATAAAAATTCTTCTTGAATAAGTTAACATCAAATTTTCTCTTTGTCCTCCTTTTGGAGTGAGAAACATTGTTGCCAACCATTGCCTTTTTTCCGGTAATTTCGCAAACTCTTGACATTTTCCAGTATATTTTTTTCTTAAACGCTTTCCAAACAGGGTGCAAAATACGTTATTTTTATTCAAAAAATCAAATTTTTAAGTAAAAAAATTCAAAATACTTTACACATCCCTATTATTATTCTTTTAAAGACTTAAATCCTTCGCCTAAAATCTCGTTAGAATCTATCACGTTTACAAAAGCTTTCGGATCTACCTCTACAATATGTTTCTTAAGAATAACCATTTCTCTGCGTGTAACAGTAGTATAAATCATATTCTTTTCTTTGCCTTGAAACATTCCTTTTCCTGTAAACAAAGTAGCTCCACGTTTCATATCTACAATAATCTTATCCCTCAACTCATCACATTTGTCAGAAATAATCATCATAGTCTTATGAACTGTAGCTCCTTCTACGATCATATCAATAACTTTCCCTTCAATGAAAATAATAATCCATGAATACATAGGTAATTTCCATTCACCAAATGCAGCAACTGTGGAGAATGTAATAATTCCATCAACAATTATCACTAAGGTACCTAAAGAAATATTAGTATACTTATTAAGGATCATTGCAATAATATCAGAACCTCCTGAAGTTGCTCTTGATTTAAAAATCATACCAATACCAACTCCATACACTATACCTCCAAAAATAGCAGACAACAAAGGATCAGCCTCAACTAAGGCATCGTATCCATATGTTTCATGGATTAAATACATAAAGGCGGGAATAGCTGCAGTACAAACTAGTGTTTTAATACCAAAACGAGCTCCAAGAATTGCAATTCCAATAATCAACAATGGTACATCAAGACACAATGCATATGCTTCGGTATCCCATCCGCTTATTAAATCCAAATGGTGAAAAACAATACCAAGACCGTATGTTCCTCCTGGGGCAAATTTATACGGTTCTGCAAACAATACAGCACCTAAAGCAAATACGAAACAACCACCTATTAACCACGAATAAGTGATAAAAAAATCCTTAGATAAAAACTTCTCTTTAGTAACGAAAGCCATCTTTACAAAATTTATAATTATTAATAGTATTTCTATTTTAAATTCAAGCTGCAAAAATAGCGTTGCAACCATATTACACAATAGATTATAATAATTTCACAACTTTTGTTTATTGCTGATCTACTGAAGATTAAAGTATATTAGATGAAAATAATTATGCAAACATGTGAATATTTATGCCCATTAAATGTTTACTCTAAAATTTTAATGAAAATATATAGAAATATTTCTTTTACCACATAACTAAATTTGAATAAAAAATATATATACTTGCCAATAAATTGTATTAAAAAATTTAATAAATATGGACTATATCGAATTATCTTGTACTATAAAACCATTTTCTGAAGAAACAGCGGATATAATTGTAGCAGAATTATCTGATTTCAACTACGAAAGTTTTACTACTGACAATAATATATTAAATGCATACATACAAGAATCTCTATTTGACATAGAGTTAGTTAACAATAATTTAACTTTAAACAATCTAAAAAAAAATATTGATATTTCTTTTTCATTTCAAAAAATTGAAGATAAAGACTGGAATGCAGAATGGGAATCTAACTTCAAACCTTTACTTATTGAAGATAAAGTATATATCAGAGCAAGTTTTCACCAAAAGAATCCTAAATGCCAGTATAACATAGTAATCGATCCTAAAATGAGTTTTGGCACTGGGCATCATTCAACAACATCTATGATGGTAAGCTACATTCTTGAATCGGACATTGCTGAAAAAAAGATTTTAGATATGGGATGCGGAACAAGCCTGCTTGGAATATTTGCGTCGCTCAGAGGAGCAATGTCAGTAACTGGTATAGATATTGATGAGTGGGCTTACAATAATTCGCTAGAAAATATCGAACTTAATAATATCAATAACTTAAAAGTTTTTCAGGGAGATGCTGAGCTTTTAAATAATTTCGGATATTTTGACATAATTTTAGCAAATATTAATAGAAATATCCTTCTTGATGATATGGACAAATACATCAAAGTTCTTAACAAAAATGGAGAATTAATTATGAGTGGTTTTTATTCTGAAGATCTTCCTTTAATTGAAAATAAAGCAAAAGAACTTGGAATGAAATACATCTCTCATAAAACAAATTTAAATTGGGTTGCTGTAAAATTTATTAAAGACTAACAATTAAAACATGTCCGATTTTCTTGAAATAACCAAAGAACTAAAAAAATTACAGGATAAAGAAAAAGCTGACTTTTTACCCCGTTTTTTTAAAACAGGTACCGGAGAATATGGAGAAGGAGATGTTTTTATCGGAGTAACAGTACCTAACTCCAGGAAAGTGGCAAGAAAGTACATTAATTCAAGCTTTAATACGATAGAATTATTACTTAGGTCAGATATTCATGAATATCGACTTACAGCATTACTTATTCTTGTTGAGAGGTTTTCAAAAAATAAAGAAGAACACTTAAGAAAAGAAATTGTAGAATTGTATATTAATAATTATGATCGGATAAACAACTGGGATTTGGTTGATCTTTCTTGCTATAAAATACTAGGACCATGGTATATTGATAAAAACAAGGATTTGTTATATGAATGGGCACATAGCAATCATTTATGGAAACAAAGAATTTCCATTGTAACTTGCATGCATTTTATAAGAAACAACAATTTTAGTGATTGTTTAAATATCGCTGAGATTTTATTGAACCACAAGCATGACCTGATTCATAAAGCTGTAGGCTGGCTATTAAGAGAAATTGGAAAAAGAGATATAAACACGGAAAAAGATTTCCTTAAAAAGCATTATAAAAATATGCCAAGAACAATGCTTAGATATTCCATAGAGAAATTTTCAAAAGAAGAAAGACAAGATTATCTTAAAGGAAATTTATAATATATCTAAAAAAGATTTTTCAATATAAGAATTTATAATCATAAGATTGTAAAAAATCAAACAAAATAAATAAGAGGGACGTGCATACGTCCCTCTTATTTATTTTGTTTGATTTCTATCTATTTATTATTTTCAATCCACTGTTTAGCATTTACGAATGCCTCAATCCAAGGTGAAACTTCATCATCTTTTCTTGCTTCATTATAATATGCCCAATTCCATGGGTAAATAGCTCTTTCAAGGTGTGGCATCATTGCAAGATGACGGCCATCCTCAGAAGCAATGGCAGCTGCTGCAAATGGAGAACCATTAGGATTAGCAGGATAATTATCATAGCTATATTTTACAGGAATATTGTATTTCCCTATCTCATAAGGGAAATCAAATTTTCCTTCTCCATGAGCAATCCATACTCCTAATCGAGACCCAGAAAGAGATTTAAGCATTACGGAGTCATTATCTCCTATGGTAACATTCACAAATCCAGATTCAAATTTATGTGAATCATTGTGTAGCATTCTAGGCTTATCTTCATGATCTGAATATACTAAGCCAAGCTCAACCATCAACTGACATCCATTACAGATACCCAAACTTAAAGTATCCTTTCTCTTATAGAAATTATCAAGAGCAGCTTTTGCTTTCTCATTATATAAGAATGCACCTGCCCAACCTTTAGCTGATCCAAGAACATCTGAATTTGAAAATCCTCCAACAAATACAATCATGTTTACATCCTCAAGATTCTCTCTTCCTGAAATAAGATCAGTCATGTGAACATCTTTTACATCAAAGCCCGCAAGATGAAGCGACCAAGCCATTTCTCTATCTCCATTAACACCCTTCTCCCTGATAATAGCCGCTTTAACTCCAGATTTATCTTTACGATTTTTATCTAATCCCCATTGAGACAACTTACCTGTAAATCCTTCACTAAATTCGTAAGCCAATTCGTTAGATTTATAGTTTTTATATCTCTCAAGAGCAAGGTCTGATCCGCTTTGTTTTCTATCTAAAAGATAAGAAGTCTTAAACCATAAATCTCTCAACGATGCTATATCTAAATTCCATGATTCGTCATCTTTGGAGATTTTAATCTCACCTGCAGTTGAAGGTCTACCAATAAAATGATACTCTATCCCAGATTTATCTAATATATCTGCAACAGATTTACAATCCTTAATCTGAATAATTACACCTGGATTTTCTGCAAATAGAAGTTTTACAATATCCTTCTCAGCAAGGTAAGAAAGATCAATTTCCATACCAGCTCTGTTATCAGCAAAACACATTTCCAATAAAGCTGTAATCATACCTCCGGCAGAAATATCATGACCAGCCAACAGTTTATCATCCATAATCAATGACTGCAAAGTATTAAATGCCTTCGCAAAATAAGAGGCATCAGCAACATCTGGGACTTCATTACCCACTTTATTAACTATCTGTGCAAATGATGAGCCTGCCAGCTTATGTGTGTCTTTTGAAAAATCAATATATACTAACTCTGAATCATTCTCATTTTTAAGAACAGGACTTACAATTTTATTAATATCCTTAACTTCACCAACTGTTGAAACAATGACAGTACCTGGAGCATAAACAACCCCATCCTTATATTTTTGAGTCATCGACAAGGAATCCTTTCCTGTAGGAATATTAATTCCAAGTTCGATAGCAAAATCGCTAATTGCTTTTACAGCATTATACAATCTGGCATCTTCACCTTCATTTTTACATGGCCACATCCAGTTAGCAGAAAGAGATACGCCTTTAATATCCTGTTCTACCGGAGCCCACACTAAATTTGTAAGTGATTCAGCAACTGCCAGTTTTGAACCCTTACCTGCATCAACCATAGCAGCCACTGGCGCATGTCCTATTGATGTAGCAATACCTTTATTTCCTACAAAATCCATAGCCACAGCACCAAGGTTGTTCAATGGTAGCTGAAGAGGACCAGCACACTGCTGGTGAGCAATCTTACCTGTTACAGAACGGTCTACTTTATTTGTCAACCAATCTTTACATGCAACGGCTTCTATTTGTAATACTTGCTCAATATATTTCTCAAGATCATTTTTATCATATGAAACACTCTCGAATTTTTCCATAACGGTACTATCCTGCATTATAGTACGAGGAGGATTACCAAACATATCATGAAGTTCAAGATCTATTGGTTTCTCACCGTTTCTAGTATTTTCAAAAGTAAATCTATTATCTCCTGTAGTTTCTCCAACCACATACATTGGAGCTCTTTCCCTATCCGATATTCTTTGTAAAAGAGCAACATCTTTTTCTTTCATAACAAGCCCCATTCTTTCCTGAGACTCATTACCAACTATTTCTTTAGCAGACAATGTTGGATCACCAACAGGCAACTTATCAAGATCAATCTTGCCCCCTGTTTCTTCTACAAGCTCAGATAGACAATTCAAATGACCTCCTGCTCCATGATCATGAATCGATACAATTGGATTTTCATCAGCTTCTGACATAGCTCTTATAGCATTACACACCCTTTTTTGCATCTCAGGATTAGAACGCTGTACAGCATTTAGCTCAATATTATTATCAAATTCACCGGTTGCCACAGAGGAAAACTGCTCCTCCACCCATGCCAATTCTGTAGTTATCTCCTCCAAGTAATACTACTTTATCTCCTTTTTCCGGAGTATCTTTTTGTGCCTGTTCTTTACGCCCATAACCTATACCTCCAGCAAGCATTATAACTTTATCATATCCATACTGCTTCTCTGCCTCATTATGCTCAAAAGTAAGTACAGATCCA
Organism: Marinifilaceae bacterium; assembly: GCA_963666945.2. GTDB lineage: Bacteria > Bacteroidota > Bacteroidia > Bacteroidales > Marinifilaceae. Next base: position 4,897 of record CAXXRT010000061.1, on the reverse strand, counting down.
CAAATAAGTGGCTGACCAAATTTATTACCAAAATCACTTGCACCGTTAGATGCTTTAATCAATATCTCCTCAGGTGTCTGATATAACCATTCTCTTGGAGTTGTATCTTCTTCCCATTGACGATCAGCATCAAGACGTGGATAAGATGTCATATAAACAGCAGTTCCTGCCATAGGGATAGAAGCTTTACCACCCGCAATACGATCTCGAATTTCTCCTCCTGTCCCTGTTGCTGCCCCATTAAATGGTTCAACTGTTGTTGGAAAATTATGAGTTTCTGCCTTAAGTGATATAACTGTATCAATATCCTTAATTCTAAAGAAATCCGGTTTATCCTGAGTCTCTGGCGCAAACTGAACAGCTTTGGGCCCTTCTACGAATGCACAGTTATCTTTATATGCAGAAACAATCCTATTATGATTTATATTAGAAGTTTTTTTTATCAACTTAAATAAACTATCTTCTTTTTCTTCGCCATCAATAATAAATGTACCATTAAAAATCTTATGACGACAGTGTTCTGAATTGACCTGAGAAAAACCAAAAACTTCAGAATCTGTTAATTTACGTCCTAATTTTCCTACAAGACCTTCAAGATACCCTATCTCATCATCATTAAGTGCAAGACCTTCCCTTTTATTATATTCTTTAATATCATCTATATATATAATAGGCTCAGGTTCAACATCAATAGTAAAAATATCCTGATCCAGATTGTTGTAGATAGATTTCAACATGGGATCATATGGGCTATTCTTACTTTCTACTTCTTCAAATTCTTCAATTCTAAGAATTCCGTTTATCCCCATATTTTGGGTGATTTCAACTGCATTGGTACTCCATGGAGTAATCATTTCTTTTCTTGGCCCTACAAAAAAACCATCTATATTTTTGCTTTCAACATTTTCAGCATTACCAAATAACCAACTTAATTTATCTAAGTCAAGTGAATCAATTCCTGATAAAGTATGAACAGCATAAACAATTTTGTCTTTCCTATAGAAAACTATCATTGTATAAAAATTTGATTATTAAAAACCTGTCAGGTTGCAAATATATAAAGAATAGAGGAAATTCATTCTATATATGAAGCATAAAACTATTAATAAAAAAAGCGGAGAAATTACCTCCGCTTTTTTATATATATTTTAATATATTATTTTACATCACTTTCTTAACTTCTGCAAGAGTAGATTTTACATCTTCTCTGCTGGGGGCAATAGTTAAAGCATTGTTAAGATTAGTTAAAGCTTTTTCAAATTCTACCTTCGCTTTTGCTTTAGCAGCATCATATTGAGCTTTATCTTTATTTGCTAACGGAGTAGCTTTCTGAATAATTCTTGCTCCATTGTTAAAATACAAAGTTCCGAGAGAAAATAATGCATCAGACTTATATTTCTTATTTGTAACATTTAGAACTTTCTCGAAATTATCGGCTGCTTTTTCTACATTACCGGCTTTCTGATATTTTAAACCTTCTTTTAAGAAATGAATAGAATACATTTTTTCTAGTTTAGGATTAGCTTTAACAGCTTTTAGTCCTTCCTCTAAAGTAACCACCATTTCTGAATATTTTTTAAGTCTTTTATACGCATCTGCCTTATAAGCATAAGAAGAAGCCACTTTATATCTATTCTGAATGGATTCATCGAAAAGCTTTACAGCTTTGCCATAATTCTTTATCTTATTCGCACAATAAGCAGCATTAAAAACTGTTGCCTCATCCTTTCCTTCCATCACTTTGAAATACTCTTCAAACTTCACTAATGCCTCTGCATAATTCTTCAATCTCAAAGCTTCATTCCCTGCATTTTTCAACTCTGCAGCATCCTGAGCGAATACACTTAGAGTAAAACAACTCACTAAAATAAATACTAAAACTTTCTTCATACCTAATTATTTTCGATTAATAAACATTTACTTTTCCCGCTTAAAAGCACCTAAAAATAATCATTAGCTTTGAGAAATCAATATTTTTTTAGAAAAAAATTAACTTTTTATAAAGATTTCATTAACAAAATATTAGTAATAAAGATTATATTAAACATCTTTATCTGTCATTTTATCCACACATGCTACACCATCCATTGCTGCTGAGACAATTCCGCCTGCATATCCGGCACCTTCTCCACATGGATACAACCCTTCTATTTCAACATGTTGAAAAGTAATCTTGTTTCTAGGAATCTTTACCGGTGACGATGTTCTGGTTTCTACTCCCAGCAATAAGGCTTCATTAGTCAAAAAACCTTTTGCTCTTTTTCCAAAGCACATAAATGCTTTCTGTAATCCCGATACTATGAAATCTGGTAACCAATTATGCATATCAGAAGATGTTATTCCTGGTTTATATGAAGTAACCGGCAAAATCTTTGATTTTTTATTATTCACAAAATCATACATACATTGGACAGGAGCATATAATTTTCCACCTCCTTTTTCCCAAGCCAATTTCTCTAGCTTTTCCTGAAAATACATTCCTGCCAATACTCCATATTTTGAATAATTAACAAGATCTTCTTGTTTTACTTCAGTTACCATAGCAGAATTAGCCCACTGGGTATTCCTGCCGGATGATGACATTCCATTAACTACCTGTTGTTCCGAATCAGTTGCTGCAGGAACCACTACACCACCAGGACACATACAAAACGAATATACCCCCCTTCCATCAAATTGACCAACAAAGGAATATTCAGCAGCAGGCAGATACTTTCCCCTACCGTTATTATTATGATACTGTATGCAGTCTATAAGATATTGGGGATGCTCCAGCCTTACGCCTACGGCAAAATCTTTCCTCTCTAAACTTACACCCTTTTCATTAAGTTTTTTATATACATCCCTTGCGGAATGGCCCGTTGCAAGAATTACAGAATCCGCTTTTACCTGCCTTCCACCCTCAACAACAACACCTTTAATCTTATTCTTATCAATTATAAAATCTATTATTCTTGAGTTAAAATTTACCTCTCCACCATACTTCAAAATTGTATTTCTTATATTTATAATTACCCTTGGAAGAATATCCGTACCAATATGGGGATGAGAATCCCAAAGTATTTCTTCCTGAGCACCATGCTCATGAAATATCTCTAAAATCTCTTTTATATTGCCTTTCTTTTTTGATCTGGTATATAATTTACCATCTGAGAACGTTCCCGCTCCTCCTTCCCCAAATCCAAAATTAGAATTAGTATTAACATTACCTGTCTTATAAAGTTCTTTTAAATCTTTTTTTCTTTCCTCTACAGATTTACCCCTTTCAAAAATAACAGGTTTCTTCCCCCTAGAAATTAATCTCAGAGCCGCAAACAGACCTGCAGGACCAGCTCCAACAATTATCACCTCTGAACATTTTCTCACATCCTTATAATCGGTAATATTCTTATTTCTTATTTCAGGAATCTCATTAATCCAAACAGCAAGTTTTAAATTAACCTTAACATCTTTCTGTCTTGCATCTATCGATCTCTTTAACTTCCTGATTAAATTAATTTCCCCCTGTGATACACCTAATTTTTCTGCAACATATTCTTTAATAGAATCATTATTTGCTGCTTGAGAAGGAAATAATGAGATATTTATTTCTTTATACATATTGATTATTCAAAGTGGAACGAAATACTTACAATTTTAGAATTCATTTTCTCAATAGCTTTTGTATAATCTTCAAATTCAGGATTCTTTTCATCACAAATATGATTAAGGATGTCTCTTAATCCTATAGCAAACTTAATTTCTGTAGACCATTTAAAGTATGGAAAATACCAATCTATTCCAAATCCAAATTGGCAATAATAATCAAAAGACTGAGTACTAATAAATATATTATCTTCTGGCTTTATTCCTTTGTCTGCCTGAATATCGTATTTAAAGCCAATACCAGAAATAAAATAAGGTCTTGCATTATTCAATCTACTGGCTTTATATTTTAAAACTAAAGGCAAATCAATTAAGATGGATTCAAATTCTCCTTTTAGTTTATTATTTTCTTTTATAAATGTTATACTTCTCGATCCAAACTCTAACCCCGGCAATATCCTTATTGAGAAATCTTTGTTTAATTTATAATCAGCAATGACCCCTACGTTAAACCCTGGTTTTATATTCGCAACCTCTGTTCTTATTTTGGGTTCAGCACTAAAACAAAAATTATAATCCATATAATTAAAACCAAGGGTAAAACCGAAATGAAACTTTTTAGAATCTACTTCCTGGTAGTGAAGAAATACATTTCTGTTTATTCTTTGTGCATTAGCCACTAAAAATAAACACGTCAACACTATAAGTAGATATATTCTTTTATTACTCAAAAGCAAATTAATTATAAATAAAATACTATTTCTCTCCAACGTAAATAGTTACTATACCCAAAGATAGTCTTTTTTGGTAACAATTAGATAATCCACAAATTTTCATTATATTCAAAAAATCATTACCATCTGGAAAATTTCTTACAGATTCCGGTAAATATATATATGCCTTTTTATTCTTAGAAAATATTCCTCCTAAAAATGGTAATATATAAAACGAATATAAAGAATAAAGCTGTTTAATCGGGAAATAGGCTGGTTTTGAAAATTCAAGAATAACTATTTTACCTTTTTTCCTGGTAACCCTACACATTTCTTCGATACCCTTTTGGAGATTCTCAAAATTCCTGACACCAAAAGCAACTGTAACAGCATCAAAGCTATAATCGGGAAAACATAACTTCTCACTATCACCTAATATCAAATCTATGTAGGGCTCATATTTAGTATTCTTAATTTTTTTTCTACCCTCTTCCAGCATTCCTTCTGAAATATCTACCCCAGTAATCTTAGCTCCCAGATAATCATGCAATTTAATTGCAAAATCCCCAGTACCAGTTGCAACATCCAATATTTTCGAA
>CAXXRT010000060.1:0-112383 GCA_963666945.2 Marinifilaceae bacterium | reverse complement strand
TTCCTGTAAATCCAACACGACGTGTGATAACATGGTTACCTGAAGGTTTACCATTTTCCTTATACTGAATGGCGTTTCCAAAATCAGACATAAACTCATTAGAAAAACCTTCAACATCAACAAAATAAGTACTGCCTTCTGTATCGGCTACAGAATAATCAAAACCAACATACACCTGATGCTTGTCTGCAAATTTTTTACTGTAGCTAATAGTTGAACTGAAATCCAACATCTCTTTAGAACCATCAGAATAAGCATAAGAGCCCTTTCTCAAATTATCCCCACTTTCGTCATACTTCCTGAAACTGGTGTGATTATGAGGCAAAAACTTATCAGAAGTATTATCATTTCTGGAAACCCCAAGCCTTACCCTGGCAATGAATCCATTAAGAGAATACTCTACAGAAAAGTTATTTGTAATCTGCTGAGTACGGTTTTTATCTATAACATTCAAGCTTGCATCCCAAAGAGGGTTATTATACTCCTTTCCATACTTACCACCTGTAGTATAGTATTGATAAAGATCACCGTTTTCATCCTTTAGCCTCCAATACGGATTCATATTCGCATAAGAAGAAAAACTACCGTATTTACTATTGGCAGCATTAGTAACAGAATAAGAAGCCTGATTTCTAAATAATACATTTTTATATTTATATTGTAATGTTATTGAAGCATCTGTCAATTTCCTTTCAGAGCCCTTCATTACACCAAGAGTAGACTTATTATTAAGCGAGGCACTCCATCTAAATTCATCACTACCTCCCTCAATTCTTAAATTTACTTGCTCACCAACTCCTGTGCGCACTGGTTCATCCAACCAGTAAGTATCAACCCCGGCTAAAACGTCTTTCAGAATTTGATTGTATTGATCCTTATACTTCAAATCCTTAGTAGGAGAATCACTGTTATACAAACCAGCCATCCTTTCCAACTCTAATTTTTCTTTTGCATTCATTAAGTTGTAAGACGATAAATCAGGCATTTCAATATCCAAGCCCGTTTTCAGATAAAACTTAAGTTTTCCAGCCTTTGGATCTTTAGTCTTTATAACGATAACACCATTTGCCCCTCTTGAACCATATATAGCAGTAGCTGATGCATCTTTAAGTACGTTTATACTTTCTATCTCTTCATCATTAAAATCCATTAATTTACGCAGAGTAATTTCAAAACCATCCATAATAATAAGAGGCTGGTTCAACTGCTGCTGTGTTCCACTGTTAAGTTCCTCTAAGGTAGTAGGAAGGGAAGAATTACCACGAATAGAAACATTAGGCATATGATTAGGATCGCTACCGGCAGCATTATCTAATGCAATATAAATAGAAGGATCTATGTTTCTAATTGTCTGAAGTACATTCTGGCCTTTATATACCATAATCTGATCCTTGGTGATAGTAGAAACAGAACCGGTAAAACTTTCTCTTGGCTTATTAAAGATACCGGTAATAACAACCTCCTCAAGTTCCTCCGTATCAGACTCAAGAACTATTTTCAGTTCTTTACCAATATATTTAACTTCCTTGGTTTTCATCCCTACAAACGAGAAGACCAATGTAATATCTTTCATTGATGCCACCTCGATAGTAAAATTACCATCAATATTGGTAGATACACCTGACTGAGTACCCTTAATAACCACAGAAACACCTGGAAGGGGATTTCCATCTTTATCGGTAACTACCCCCTTGATATTCTGTGCCTGCTTAACTTGTTTTTCTTTACCGGAAGGACTGATAATTATCACATTATCGTCAAACTCATATTTAAGGTCAGTCTTACCCAGGATATTTTTAAGTACATCCTCCACAGTCTCATCCTTAACATTTACACTTACCTTACCTAGTTTACTTATATCTTCTGTATTGAATACAAAATACAAGTTAGCTTTTTTCTGTATCTCTTTAAAGAGTTTTATAACCTCGACATTCTTCATATCAAGACTTACCCTTTGTTGCTGGGAAAAAGATTTCGCGGCAACACTCATACAGAAAACCGTCATTATTACGATACATATTTTCATGACTCTGAAAATTTTAAGTCGTTTTCCACCATATTTATGGCAGAACCAAAACATTTTTTCCATAAATTTGTATTTTACAAGTTAACAATTTCTGACTGAACTTTTGTAGGAAATCGGACAGTCAGGAGATTTCATTCCGGAATATTCGCCAAAATATTCCGGAATTATTATTTTTTCACATATATAGCTTTCCTTTTAATCTCAAATTTTACATGCGTTGTTTTCTCTATCAATCTCAATATTTTTTCAATAGAATCATATTTCTTAAGATAACCACTAAAATGTAGATTCTTAACATCCTTATTCATATAAAAAACCTCAACATCATACCACAACGGACAGTTCCTGAAGAATTACATCCAAAGTCTGATCCTCAAAAACATATTCCCCATCTTTCCATGCCACATAATTTTCAACATCAACATTTTTCACATTAAGTTTCCCATCCTTAATATTTAGCTCTGCCATCTGGGAAGGCTTTATCATTACTTCCACACTGCCTTTCGCTTTCACAGAAACAGAGCCCTCAACCAAAGTAGTCTGTACGAGGTTTTCTATATGGGTATTAATATTAAATTCAGTACCATATACCCTTATATCCACATTATCCATCTTAACAATAAAAGGCTTCTCTTTATTTTTGGCCACATCAAAATATGCCTCACCTTTAAGATAAACAACTCTTTTATCACCTTTAAAAACTACCGGATATCTCATCTCAGAATCAGCATTCAGCCAAACCTTTGTCCCATCGGCAAGAACCAGCTTATACTCACCACCTCTTGGAATTATAAGTTTATTCTCAACTATTGTTTCAATATTTTCAGCATTTTCCGAGTAAACCAGACTTTTATCTACAGTTTTAATATCAGCACCTGACTGCAAAAGAATATTTCTACTTATAGTATCAAGAAAAACCTTTTCCCCATTAGCAGTAACCAAAACGGCTTTACTCTCTCCAGGTTTTATAGAAGACATGTAAGCCAATCTCTCTGATTCAAACTTATAATTTTTCAATAGAAAGAAAGTAGCTATCATTAAAGGAATAATTAAAGATGCCGCATAATAAATAAACCTGTTTTTAATTATTATAGAAGACTTACCATAGGTATCAAGTTTTGCAAAATATTGAGTCTTATATTTTTTCAGGTCAGCATCAGAAATCTCAACAGAAGTATTCTTCCCTCTTTTTATCTTTATATTATCATACATATTTCTATGCAATTCTGAGTCAGCGAGCCATTTATTTAAAATTTCTCTCTCCCCTTCTGATAGTTCCCCTGAAAGACTCTTGTTAATTATTTCCCAATCTATTGTCATATTAAAATTATTTAAAACAAAGCAAATCACTACAATCTTATATCATATTAATAAGCTGAGTCAGGATCTTTTTACCCCTATAACACCAAATTTTAAAAAATGTTAACAGAAATCTTTAAAAAAATCACATTATTTTTTAAAAATCGAACACACAAGCACCATAAGATACTAATATACAAATAAATACTAAATAAAATTAGATATTAAAAAGAAAATAAAAGAAGAACCATAGCCCGAGAATTTAAGTTTTAACTTATCCTTAGCCCTTTTCAATTGCACCTTAACAGTATCAACAGACACATTCATTTCCTCAGCAATCTCATTATATTTGTAGCCGTACATAGTACGCATCTTAAAAATCTCCCTGCACTGCTCAGGTAATTCATTTATAAAAGCCCTTATCTCTTCAAGCAAATCCTCATCCTCAATAGCATCTATGGTATCAGAATAAATGTGAGCCTCCAGAAATAACCTCTTATTCCTGTCCTCCACCTTCATATCCCGTATATAATTAATACAGCGATTTCTAACCATTGCATAAAGAAAAGATTTCAGAGAAGAATTTACATCAAGAGAATCAGATTTTTCCCAAAGAGAAATAAAAACATCCTGAACTATATCGTTGGCAACATCATCAATAAAAACAAAATTAGAAGCAAATAGGAATAATCGCTCAAAGTAAGTATCAAAAAGCAATTGGTATGCCTCCTTTTCCTTTTTCTTAAGGTCTATATACTAAATGATCTTTTTGCAAAAGCTTTTCTTTTATTAATACATGTTCCGCTAAATTAAAACTTTTTTAATTATAATCTGATATTATAAATTATAAAAATACAACAAAGCTACATCGTTACTGCCAAACATTCGAAGCAATCAAAAGGCATTATTTTATATAAGAAATATTTACATAGCATTCATATCTACCAGATAGATTGCCTGAGCATTAGCACATGAATAATTAAAAATACATAAGAAATAGCTCTAAAAACCAAGGGTTAATGAGACTAAAACAAAAAGAAATACAGATCTATTCATTCCGTAACAATTACATAAATAAAAATTATTTATGTATATTTATAATTTAAAAACATAACTATGAAACAGAAAAATTATAAACTCTTTTATACTATCAATGCAGCACTGTCGGTAAGCCTGCTTATTCTCTCAATAATTCTTTATTGCGAAACAAAATTTTTCTACATAAGTCTTTTTTTCTGCATTAATGTCGCCATACAGTATTACCTGTACAGGCTAAACAGTAAGAAAACAAAAGAAATAAGACTTTCGTCAGGACAAAACACAGTTATCAACGCCTGCTTTATTATACCCCTTATCCTATCTTGCTCTCTTATGTACCTACCTGACATAGATGCATATTCAGCAAAAGGAATAACAATAATTGCTTCCAGTTATATTATAGGCACTGCAACTGCCAGTCTGTATGCGCTTAAACTATTTAAAAAGTACAGTTAAAATAAATGAGCCTACAAAACAAAACAAAACAACAACACCTAAATTATTAAAACAATGAAAAACTTCGTTTTAGTAGCATTAATACTGATTTTTATTCTTGCAATAATAATGAAGACTGAACTTATAATTGTGCTGGGCTTAATATGTTTGGCTATAGTTGTTCTGATATACTATATAATTGACTTTATAACCAAAGACCTGTAAGTGGGTTTCAAAAGACAAGTCACAAAAAAAGAGAGCTTCAGAAAAACTGAAACCCTCTTCTTTTATCTCTTTTAGTGGAGCTGCCGGGGTTTGAACCCGGGTCCAAACATGGAATCCATAAGCTTTCTACATGCTTATCTTTTTATTGATTTTCGAGTAAGGCGCGGGAAAAAGCACCCAAAACCAAACCTTAGTTTCTAAATTTTCATCACAGTCACGAAACAAGACTGCAACTAACCCTGAATTGTCTGCATCCCTGGTGCCGGAAGGAACAAGGTGAAACCACCAGCGGGATGTCTTGTCATCAACTATCCTAGAGTCGACGATTAAACCTTAACCTACTGTAATTCGGTTAGGCTGCAAGAGCGTAATTTGATTCGCCAATTAAAATTTTGAGACCTGAGATTTACGGGCCAGCATCACAACGCCCGACATGCTTACATACACATTCTACATGCTGTCAAATCCATGTCAGCCCCTTAAGGCATTACAAAGTTAATAAATATTCCAGACAAACTTTCATTTTTACTGATTTTAATATTTACACTCACTTATAAATATAACAATTTCCGTACCAAGCAATAATATTCCAGTAAAAAACGGTTACTTACGGCAAAGAATAAATATACAATATTTATTGTGTCGTGTCAATATTTCTTTAAATTTGCCAATCATAGCGGAAAAATTAAAAATTAATTTATTGACATGGCACAAAAACCTTCAATTCCTAAAGGGACAAGAGATTTTTCACCTGAAATAATGGTGAAGAGAACATATATTTTCGACACAATAAAAGAGGTATTCCGTCTTTACGGATACATGCCATTAGAGACTCCCGCCATGGAGAATCTTTCTTCTCTAATGGGTAAATACGGTGAAGAGGGAGATAAATTACTTTTCAAAATTCTTAACTCAGGAGATTTTATTTCTAAGGTCAGAGACGAAGATCTTAATGAACGCAACTCTGTAAAACTTACAAACCAGATAAGTGAAAAAGGACTTCGTTACGATCTTACAGTACCATTTGCCCGCTATGTAGTTCAACATCAGAGTGAAATCACCTTTCCATTTAAACGCTATCAGATACAGCCCGTTTGGAGAGCAGACAGACCACAGAAGGGACGATACAGGGAATTCTATCAGTGCGATGTGGATGTGGTTGGCAGCGACTCTCTACTTAACGAGCTGGAACTTATTCAGATTGTTGACGAGGTATATAAAAGATTAAACATAAATGTTGTTTTAAAAATCAACAACAGAAAGATACTCGCCGGTATTGCCGAGACAATCGGTCAGGCCGATAAAATTATTGACATTACCGTAGCAATTGACAAGCTTGACAAGATAGGTCTTGACAACGTAAACGAAGAGCTAAGAAGCAAAGGCATAAGTGATGAAGAAATTAATATACTTCAACCAATCATCATGCTTGAAGGTTCGAATAATGAAAAACTTAACACACTCGAAAAGACTCTTTCTAAGTCGGAAACAGGACTGAAAGGAGTAGAGGAATTAAGAACAGTACTTAACTATGTTGAAAACATGGGAGTAGATACTGAGGTAGAACTTGACCTGACACTAGCCAGAGGTCTTAATTACTACACTGGAGCAATATTTGAGGTTAAGGCTAAGGATTTCCAGATTGGTAGTATTACTGGTGGAGGACGATACGATGACCTTACAGGTATTTTCGGTCTTAAAGATGTATCCGGTGTAGGCATCTCGTTTGGAGCCGACCGTATCTTCGATGTGATGGAAAACCTGGAACTTTTCCCAAAGGATACTCTTGGCACAACCAAGGCAATGTTTATTAACTTCGGCCAAAAAGAAGAGGCTTATTGTCTTCCTATTTTGGGCAGACTAAGGCAAGCAGGAATTAACGCAGAGATCTTCCCCGATTCCTCCAAGATGAAAAAACAGATGAATTATGCCAACAAAAAAAATATTCCTTTTGTGATTATGGCAGGAGAATCGGAGATAGAGGAAAAAGTTGTTAGTCTTAAGGATATGACTTCAGGAGAACAATTTAAAGTCACAGTAGAAGAACTTATTAACAAGATAAAATAAGATATCATGAGTCTTTTGAGAAAAGATCAAAGACCAATAAAACATATAGGGGGAGACATCAGGTTTCCTTGATATAATTGAATTATAGACTAATGAAAGGTTATATACACAAAGTGTTATCTAATCTATTATAATTAATTACTAAAAATCTATAAAATATTATATCATGGCAAATATACATTATATCTCACCTGAGAAACTGACTTTCGAGAGAATTGAAGAAATTCTTGAAAACGACTATAAATTAGAGTTATCAGAAGAATCAATAAAATTAATTGAGGACTGTAAAGCATATCTTGATAAAAAGATTGAAGAATCTGACAAGCCTATTTACGGTATCACTACAGGATTCGGTTCTCTATGTAAAGTATCTATTTCTCCTGAAGACCTTAGTCAACTACAGGCTAACCTTGTTATGTCTCACGCATGCAGCTTAGGCAACCCAGTTCCTGAAAGAGTCATCAAACTAATGCTTTTACTTAAGGCTCACGCTCTTTCTATGGGTAAATCGGGTGTTCAGGTTGTAACAGTACAGCGTATTATCGACCAGTACAACAATAATGTACTTCCTGTAGTTAACGAACTTGGTTCTCTTGGAGCATCAGGTGACCTTGCTCCACTAGCTAACCTATTCTTACCACTAATTGGAGAAGGCGAAGTTTTCTATAAAGGAGAAAGAAGATGTGCCAAAGAGGTAAATGCAGAGTTCGGATGGGAGCCTATCACTCTGGGAGCCAAAGAAGGTCTTGCTCTACTGAACGGAACACAATTCATGAGTTCTCATGCAGTATATGTTCTTCTAAAAGCATTCAAATTAGTTAAATATGCAGATATAATTGGTGCTCTGTCACTAGAGGCATACGATGGCCGTATCGATCCATTCCTGGCACCTATTCACGAGGCACGCCCTCACCCAGGTCAGATAGAAACTGCTAAAAATATAAGATCTCTTCTTGAAGGAAGCGAAATGATTGCCTCGGAAAAAGTAAACGTACAGGATCCTTATTCTTTCCGTTGCATGCCACAGGTTCACGGTGCTTCTAAAGATGCTATCAACTACGTGGCTTCTGTTGTTGAACGTGAAATCAACTCTGTTACCGACAATCCAACAATATTCATTGAGGAAGATATGATTATCTCTGGTGGTAACTTCCACGGTCAGCCTCTTGCTCTTGTATTAGACTTCCTAAGCATTGCCATGGCAGAGCTTGGCAGCATCTCAGAGAGAAGAACTTACCGTTTGATTTCAGGCGACAGAAAACTTCCTGAATTCCTTGTTGCCAACTCAGGACTTAACTCAGGATTTATGATTCCTCAGTATGCCGCTGCTGCTATCGTTAGTCAGAACAAACAATTGTGTACCCCATGTTCAGTTGACTCAATTCCTTCTTCTAACGAGCAGGAAGATCACGTGAGTATGGGCGGTAACGCAGCTACTAAGTCGTTAAGAGTTGCTGACAATTTGGAAAGAATACTTGCCATTGAGCTTATGAATGCCGCTCAGGGTGTTGAATTCAACCGTCCTAAGAAATCTTCGGAATACCTTGAAAACTTCCTTACAGAATTCAGAACAGTGGTTCCTTTCAACGAGAAAGACAGGGTAATGTATCAGGACATTAATGCAGCTATAGATTTCCTTAAAGAAGGTAAATTCGAATAGTTATTGAAAAACTAGTATATATAAAGAGGGCTTGTTGATATCAACAAGCCCTCTTTAATTTTAATATTATTTATCAAGTCCGGGACGCTTAAAGCTTCTGGCATCCGGAAACTCCGCTTCTGTCCTTTTTCTTATTTCACTTAGCACAATAAGAATCTGAAGGAGATTATCTTCAGTCTCAGGAACAAAATCGAGCATATAGCTCCATGCCGCAATCGACCTGTCAATAGCAATAAGGGCAACCTTTGCTGACCCGTTACTATCGTTAGCGTCTCTCTCCTCTGTATTATTGCTGTCACGGTAAAACAAAGCCCTTCGAAGCTTAGCCTGTATAAAATAATTATACCAGTTAATAACATCGAAAGCATCATTAACAGGAAGAATAGCCTTCTCCACACTCATTCCGGGTATCTCCATATTGATGATATTATTGATACTCCTCTCCTTTTCATCTAGAAGCTCATCAGAATACTCAAACCACTGAATGGTCATAGACTCAAACTTATTACAAAGCTTAATAACTGCATTATTGTCAATCATCTCCCTTTGCTCATCATCAAGTTCAAGATCATCCTCATCGTGATAATCCTCATCATCGCCACCCTCTACCTCCTTTATTATATCCTCAACATCAACATCGTGTTGCAAGGCAATATCTTTAAGCATCTCATAGGCAGCCTCCAGTATATCGTTCAGTTTTCTCCAGAACTCCTCATTCTCCTCCGCCCTATCCTCATCATCAATATCTTCATCCAAAAGAAAATCTTCAAATTCTGTAGGTGAAAACTGCTCACATCGCGATGCAAAAGCACACCTTTCACACCACCTGTCACAATACTGATAAATACCTGGTATAAATTTTTCTTCCCCTGACATATCTTCCCTTTTATTATTTATAAAACTAGTCAACTAGTTTTCTGTATCTTATTCTCTTGGGCGTAACATCCCCAAGACGTTTTTTCTTATTTTCCTCGTAATCAGAATATCCCCCCTCGTAGAAACATACCTGAGAATCACCCTCAAATGCAAGAATATGAGTTGCAATCCTGTCAAGGAACCACCGGTCGTGAGATATTACCACGGCGCAACCTGCAAAGCTCTCAAGACCTTCCTCCAGAGCCCTCAGGGTGTTAATATCTATATCGTTGGTAGGCTCATCCAGAAGCAACACGTTAGCCTCTTCCTTAAGAGTAAGGGCCAGATGCAACCTGTTACGCTCACCACCCGACAAAACACCACATTTTTTCTCCTGATCGGAACCAGAGAAGTTGAACCTTGACACATAAGCCCTTGCATTTATCTCACGTCCGCCTACACGTATTGTATCTCCACCTCCGGAAATAACCTGATAAACAGTCTTTTCAGGATCAATATCAGCATGACGCTGGTCAACATACCCAATCTTTACGGTTTCCCCAACCGAGAAACTACCGCTATCGGCATTTTCCTGCTCCATAATCATACGGAAAAGGGTGGTTTTACCGGCACCGTTAGGACCGATAACACCGACAATACCAGCAGGAGGTAATTCAAACTCAAGATTATCGAAAAGAAGTTTTTCACCAAATGCCTTTGACACATTGTGAGCCTCAACAACCTTATTACCAAGACGAGGACCATTAGGAATAAATATCTCCAGTTTTTCCTCCTTCTGCTTTATATCCTCATCCATCATCTGGTCGTAAGCCTTAAGTCTTGCCTTTGACTTGGCCTGACGAGCCTTGGGAGCCAAACGCACCCACTCAAGCTCTCTTTCCAGGGTCTTCCTGCGCTTACTTGCAGTCTTCTCTTCCATCTCCAGACGCTTGGACTTCTGTTCCAGCCAGGAAGAGTAGTTACCCTTCCAGGGAATTCCTTCCCCACGGTCAAGTTCAAGAATCCATCCAGCTACATTATCAAGGAAATACCTGTCGTGGGTAATACAGATGACTGTGCCCTCGTACTGATGCAAGTGCTGCTCAAGCCACTGCACCGATTCAGCATCAAGGTGGTTGGTAGGCTCATCAAGAAGCAAAATATCAGGTTTCTTTAGCAATAGTCTGCAAAGAGCAATCCTCCTTCTTTCTCCCCTGAAAGATGTTCAACAAGAGCATCACCATCGGGACAACGAAGAGCATCCATAGCCCTCTCAAGCTTAGAGTCAATTTCCCAGCCTCCGTGGTGCTCAATAAGTTCAGTCAACACACCCTGTCTTTCTATCAGTTTAGTCATCTGATCATCATCCATAGGCTCACAGAACTTCATATTTATCTCTTCATACTCCTTAAGAAGATCCATAACCTCCTGCACCCCTTCCTCAACAATCTGCCTGGCCGTCTTGGTATCGTCAAGCTCAGGTTCCTGAGGCAGGTAGCCAATATTGTGTTCCTTAGGCCATACAATCTGTCCCTGGTAGTTTGAATCCAGTCCTGCAATTATTTTCAGCAGGCTTGATTTACCCGAACCGTTAAGACCGATGATACCAATCTTTGCACCATAGAAAAACGACAGGTTAATATCGTTTAAAACCTTCTTCTGCGGGGGAAATATCTTACTAACCCCGAACATTGAGAAAATGATTTTCTTATCGTCTGACATATTTATATTGTTTTTATTATCTTTTTTCTTTCCTATTACCCTACAATATAAAGCGGTAAAACTTTATTATTCTGCGCCCTCTTTATAAAAGGATTATATTCTGATTAATTTCAGCAAACAAAAATAATAAATACTTAGATATTAAAAAATAGAGAGTTATATAACTGTACTTTAGTTTTTAATAAAACACACTTATAAGTAGCTATAAATAAATCTTATTGCATCGATATTCTAATAATACCCTATATAAAAGCCCATAAAATATTAAAGACAAAAAACCAAGGCCGATTAATCAGTTTTTTTGTATTTTTACCGCCCTTAAAAAATAATAGTCTTAAAGCTATTTAAACATTATCGATTATGGAATATTCAAAAGTAATTCTAAAGGCCGGAAAAGACCAGTCGTTATACAGGTATCACCCATGGATTTTTTCTGGAGCTATCCAGGAAATGGACAAGGATATAAAGGAAGGCGATATTGTTGAGCTATACAACAATGCCGGAGAGTTTATGGCTGTCGGTCATTACCAGATAGGTTCCATTGCGGTAAGGGTTTTAAGCTTTAAAAAGACAGAAATAAACAGGGAATTCTGGATGTCACAGATCAGGTCTGCATGGCAACTGAGAATAGCTGTTGGCGTTGCAAACAATCCTGAGAACAATGTATTCAGACTGATACACGGAGAAGGAGACGGATTGCCGGGACTAGTCATTGATTACTATGCAGGAATAGCTGTTGTTCAGTTCCATTCCGTCGGCATGTATCTGGCAAGGGAAGAAATAACAGAAGCCCTTAAAGAAACATTGAAAGACAACCTGACTGCCGTATACGATAAATCGGAGACTACTCTTCCCTATAAGGCAGATATTAATCCTGAGAACGGATACCTATGGGGGGAATGCAAGGATTTTACTGCACTGGAAAACGGCCTTAAGTTTAAGGTTGACTGGCTTGAGGGTCAAAAGACAGGTTTCTTTATAGACCAGAGAGAAAACAGAAAACTTCTTGAGAAATATTCCAAGGGAAGATCGGTGCTGAACATGTTCTGCTATACAGGAGGATTTTCCTTCTATGCAATGAGGGGTGGAGCCAATCTTGTTCACTCTGTTGATGCATCGGCAAGGGCAATAGAAATAACAAAGGAAAATGTGGAGTTAAACTTCCCTGAAGATAATCGTCATGAAGCCTACGTAGAGGACGCCTTTAAATTTCTTGATAAGTCTAAGGACAAATACGATCTTATAGTTCTTGACCCACCAGCATTTGCAAAGCACAAAAAGGTGTTGAACAATGCAATTAAAGGGTACAAGAGACTAAACCGCAAAGGCTTTGAGGTAATTAAACCAGGAGGAATAATGTTTACATTCTCCTGCTCTCAGGTAATTAGCAAAGAGACTTTCCGTCAGACAGTATTTACAGCCGCAGCCAACACAGGAAGAAAGATAAGGGTGCTTCACCAGCTGGAACAGCCTGCTGATCATCCTGTTAATATCTACCATCCGGAAGGGGAATACCTTAAAGGGCTGGTTTTATATGTAGAGTAAAACCATGTGGTGCAACATTCTCGTCCTGAGTTCTTATTGTGGTATTATAAACCCAATAAAATGCAGGACGGGGAACTTAAGCTTTAAACAATAAATTTTGAAATACTACAACAAATATTTATCTTTGCCAACGCTTAAAGGAAATGGTGTCTTCCTATTTGAACCGCAATAAATGCTAATGACGCCTGTTTAATTATTAATTATTAATTATAAACGGGCAGATTATATGCAATTCTCAGGTAAAAATTTATTCAGCATAATAGGGAATATCCCTTTTTTGAAAAAACATCCAATACTATTAAATATTGTTGGATGGTTAATAGCATGTACAATAATATCCATTTGCATAGGTTCTGCATCAGCACTATTTCTTGAATCTCTTAAATGGGCAACCAACTTCAGAGAAGAAAATCTCTGGATAATTGCACTCCTTCCTTTTGCCGGTCTTGTAATAGGAGGTTTTTTCCATTACTGGGGAAAAGATATAGAAGCGGGGAACAATCTTATTATTGAAAACATCCACAATCCCAAAAAGATAATAAAGTTCAAGATGGCCCCCTTTATTCTTGTGGGAACAGTTTTAACACATCTTTTTGGAGGTTCTGCAGGACGGGAAGGTACTGCCATTCAGATGGGAGGCTCCATAGCCGATCAGTTCACAAAGATATTCAGACTAAATCCCAGAAACAGACAGATACTTCTTATAGCCGGTATGAGTGCCGGTTTTGGCTCTGTATTTGGGACTCCACTGGCAGGTGCGGTATTTGGACTGGAAGTATACAATATAGGAAAAGTAAAATACACTGCAATATTCCCTGCTTTTATGGCTTCTATTATTGCTGACTTTATAACACACAGCTGGGGTGTTGGTCACACCCAATATTTTATTGGCAACATACCCCATATAAGTCTAATAAACATTGTCTACTGTATTATTGCAGGAGTAGCATTCGGTCTTGCCTCTATCTTATTTACAAAATCTACAACTACAATAAACAAGTTCAGCAAGGCCAAAATTAAATATCCACCCTTAAGATTATTTATCGGCGGAATAATTATTGCTGCTGCTGTTTATTTTATGGGAACAACAAGATATATTGGTCTTGGTGTACCGGTAATAAGTGAATCGTTCACAACCCAGCTGCCCCCATACGACTTCCTGCTGAAGATTGCCTTTACCGCCCTGACTCTTGGCATAGGCTTTAAGGGAGGAGAAGTGACTCCCCTGTTCTTTATAGGGGCAACCCTTGGAAGCGCCCTATCGTTTGTATTACCAATACCGGTAGCACTATTGGCAGGGATGGGATTCGTAGCAGTATTTGCAGGATCTGCCAACACTCCCATTGCTTGCACCATTATGGCGATAGAACTTTTCGGAGCAGAATGTGGCGTTTATGTAGCCATTGCATGTATTGTATCGTATCTGGTATCCGGTCACAGGGGAATTTACTCTTCACAGATAATTGGGGAACCCAAACACATAACAAAAGAAAAAGAAAAAGGAAAACTTCTGGCTGACTTATAAAGCTTGACTTCTATCTAAAAATGCGCAGCCTCTAGTAAAATTCCGTTAAGAATTTATTGATTTTTATGCGTTAAAAAACATAGCTGTCTGACGATGGTAAGGAGGAGTTTCTATGTCTTAGTAGAAAAATAAATGAATTTAGGGATTTTACGTCAGCAAGCATTTTAGGTATAAGTCCCCAATTATAAGGTCTTAAAGAATTTCTGCTTCAAAAAGAATGACTCAAAAAAAAGAGCATGCCCTGGTGAAAGAGCACACTCCCTATATTTAAAGAATGAGTTTAAATATTCTAAACATTAAATCTGAAGTGCATGATATCTCCATCCTGAACAACATATTCTTTCCCCTCTATGGATATCTTACCTGCCTCACGACAAGCCGCCTCCGACTTATAATGTATATAGTCCTCGAACTTGATAACCTCTGCACGGATAAATCCTTTTTCGAAATCGGTGTGTATAACACCAGCAGCCTGAGGTGCCTTAAATCCGTTTTTAAATGTCCATGCCCTTACCTCTTTTACTCCGGCTGTGAAATATGTACGAAGATTCAGTATGTGGTATGCAGCCTTTATCAGCTTGTTAACACCTGCCTCTTTAAGACCAAGATCTTCAAGGAACATCTGCTTTTCTTCGTAAGTCTCAAGCTCAGCAATATCAGCCTCAATACCTGCTCCGATGACAATAACCTCAGCATTTTCATCTTTTACAGCCTCCTTAACAGCATCAACATGCTTGTTTCCGGAAATAACAGAAGCCTCGTCAACATTACATACGTAAATAATTGGCTTATCTGTCAGAAAGTACAAATCAGTACAAACCCTTTGTTCGAATTCATCAAGCTCTACTGTTCTTGCAGATTTACCCTGTTCCAGAGCCTCTTTATACCTTTCCAATACAGTCATCAATTTCTTGGCATCCTTATCCCCTACCTTTACAAGCTTCTGGGTTTTTGTAATTCTTGCCTCAACTGTTTCAAGATCTTTAAGCTGCAACTCTGTGTCTATAGTCTCTTTATCCCTGACAGGGTTAATAGTTCCGTCTACGTGAGTCACGTTATCGTCGTCAAAACATCTAAGCACATGAATGATGGCATCAGTTTGACGTATATTTGATAAAAACTTATTACCCAGACCTTCACCCTTGCTTGCACCTTTCACAAGTCCTGCAATATCCACAATTTCAACTACCGCAGGCTGAACCTGCTGAGGATTAACCAACTCTGATAATTGTTTTAATCTTTCATCCGGTACAGTAATAACACCCACATTCGGCTCTATAGTACAAAACGGGAAGTTTGCCGATTGAGCCTTGGCATTTGATAAACAATTAAAAAGTGTAGATTTTCCAACATTAGGTAATCCAACTATTCCGCACTGAAGTCCCATATCATCAATATATTTTCTTTATTATTCTCTTTTCAGCGTGCAAAAGTACATTATATTTCAATTACATGCAACAGCTTTTGCAGACTATAGTGGTGACAAAAAACGGGATTGATTGCTCAACCCCGTAATACTATTATAATATCATCAGCTTTTAAACTATAAAATGAGAACTGATTGATCTATGCTCGTGTACATTATTTATTGTTGTTGCAAACATATCAGCAATTGAAAGAACCTTAATTTTAGGGGATTCATGTTTCAAAGGAATTGAATCGGTAAAGATAACTTCCTCCAAGGCAGAGTTCTCTATTCTCTCGTAAGCCGGACCAGACAGCACGGCATGAGTTGCAATAGCCCTTACACTTAAAGCACCTTTAGCCTTTAACATATCCGCAGCCTTAGCCATAGTTCCTGCCGTATCTATCATGTCATCTACGATAACAACGTTCTTTCCTTCAACATCACCAATAGCGGTCATTTCTGCAACCTCATTGGCTTTTTCCCTTCTCTTATGACAGATTATCATACCTGCATGAAGATATTTGGCATAGGTATGAGCCCTTTTGGAACCACCCATATCAGGAGAAGCAATTGCAAGATTTTCCAACTTCAAAGACTCAAGATAAGGAAGCAATACAGAAGAACCGTACAAATGATCAACAGGAATATCGAAGAATCCCTGAATTTGGTCGGCATGTAAATCCATTGTCATAACTCTGTCAACTCCGGCAGCCACCAATAGATTAGCCACTAATTTAGCTCCGATAGCAACTCTTGGCTTATCTTTACGATCCTGACGCGCAAAACCAAAGTAAGGCATTACTGCAATAACTTTGTAAGCAGAAGCTCTTTTGGCTGCATCAATCATCATTAATAATTCCATCAAGTTGTCTGCCGGGGGAAAAGTAGACTGAATAATATATACATGGTCTCCCCTGACTGTTTCGTCGTAACTTGTGACGAACTCACCATCACTAAAGCGAAGCAAAGAGTTTTTTCCTAATTCTACTCCGGCAGCCTTTGCTATTTTTTCTGCCAAATACATACTATTTTCTCCCGAAAATATCTTAATCTTGGAGTTATCAATCATCGTTATTGATTTTGGATATTATTTTTTGATTCAGACGCTGCAAAGGTATTAAATTATTGTAATCTTAAAAATAGATATCCGCAATTTAAAAACATTCTGAAGACGGATTCCCAGAATAGCACATAAAAGATATTCCGAACCCTCCAGTACGGCACCTCCTACGGTATTTATCATAGTTATATAATAACTTCATACCTGTTTTATACTAAGCAGGTAACAGAAAGCTAGTACAAAGCTAGTACAAAGCTAGTACAAGCCTAGTAAAAACGCCGAAGATGGTACATCGGAAAAAACTTTCATACATATACTCATTTTAAACTTAAAGCCTGATAACATTTCCAATAAATATTAAGATTTTCATTTATATCTTAAAAAGGTAAATCTTCAAGATATGGTTTTATAAACTTAATTAATACTGAATATCATACTTTAATGCATAAAGCGAATAAAACAAGGCGATGATCTAGCTTTAAAAAAACACATTTTATATAAGAAGCATAAAATTTATTGCTGATTTATACGGCATTATAAAATTGCTTTACCTATATTTGCACAAGAAAACAAACATATTATTAAACATAATAGAAGCGCAAAAAAATGAGCACATCGGTAGTAAAAAACACAGCAGAAAATACGCTAGAAACTAACTCATCGATAGTAAACAAGGCTGCAGATAATATCCGTATTCTTTCTGCTGCAATGGTTGAAAAAGCAAAATCAGGTCACCCTGGTGGAGCTATGGGAGGTGCAGATTTTATAAACATCCTTTATTCTGAGTTTTTAAAGTTCGATCCGGACAATTCAAAATGGGAAAACAGGGACAGATTTTTCCTTGATCCGGGACATATGTCACCAATGCTATATTCCACCCTATCTATGATAGGTAAATACAGCATGGAAGATCTTGAAAACTTCAGACAATGGGGAAGTGTAACACCAGGACACCCTGAGGTAGATTTTGAAAGAGGAGTAGAGAACACATCAGGACCACTGGGACAGGGACACACAATGGCTGTTGGTGCTGCCATAGCAGAAAGATTCCTTTGTGCCAGATTCGGAGAATGGATGTCTCACAAAACATACGCTTTTATTTCTGACGGAGGTATTCAGGAAGAGATAGCTCAAGGTGCCGGAAGAATTGCTGGTAACTTGGGTCTAAGCAACCTAATAATGTTTTACGACTCAAACAATATACAGTTATCTACAAAAGTAGAGGAAGTAACTGTAGAAGATACTGCTAAGAAATACGAGGCATGGGGATGGAGAGTCATTACTGTTAAAGGTAACGATGCTGATGAAATCCGTGCTGCATTAAAAGCGGCCAACGAAGAGACAGAAAAACCAACACTTATTATTGGTAACACATTAATGGGTAAAGGTGCAAGAGATGCCAATGGCGAAAGCTTTGAAGACAAGGTATCTACTCATGGTCAACCTTTGACAGCTGCAGGTGCTGATATTAAAA
Organism: Marinifilaceae bacterium; assembly: GCA_963666945.2. Taxonomy (GTDB): domain Bacteria; phylum Bacteroidota; class Bacteroidia; order Bacteroidales; family Marinifilaceae. The sequence goes on along the minus strand of CAXXRT010000060.1, from coordinate 94,044 downwards.
AGACTATTGAAAACCTTGGTGGAAATCCTGAATCTCCATTTGAGATATTCCCGGAGGTAAAAGAATATTACGAGCAAAAACTTGAAGAAAAAAGAAAATATGCTGCTGCTAAGCAAGCTGAACAGAAAGAATGGGAAGCTGCAAATCCTGAGCTGGCTGCAAAATTCAGGAAATTCTTCTCTGGCAATGCTCCTGAAATAAATTGGGCTGCAATAGAACAAAAAGCAGACCAGGCTACTCGTGCTGCTTCTGCAACAGTTCTTGTGGAACTAGCTAAACAAGTGGAAAACATGATTGTTTCTTCTGCCGACCTTTCAAACTCTGATAAGACTGATGGTTTTATTAAGGGTGGTGCAAGGGATCTTGTTAAAGGAGATTTCTCCGGAGCATTCCTTCAGGCTGGTGTTGCCGAGTTGACAATGGCTGCTATCTGTAACGGTATTGCCCTTCACGGTGGTGTGATTGCCGCTTGTGGTACATTCTTTGTTTTCTCTGATTACATGAAGCCTGCAGTAAGACTATCTGCATTAATGGAAGTTCCTGTAAAATATATATGGACACACGATGCTTTCCGTGTTGGAGAAGACGGACCTACTCACCAGCCAGTTGAGCAAGAGGCTCAGATAAGACTTCTTGAAAAGATGAAGAATCACTCTCACAAGCAGTCATTACTTGCTTTACGTCCTGCTGATGTGCACGAAGCAACTGTTGCATGGAAAATGGCTATGGAAAACACAGACACCCCAACGGCAATGATCTTCTCACGTCAGAACATCAAGAATCTTGAAGGTGGATACGAAAGAGCTCTTAAAGCAGAAAAAGGTGCTTATATTGTTGAGAAATGCGAAGGAACACCTGACATAGTATTACTTGCAAGCGGTTCTGAGGTAGCAACTCTGGTTGCCGGTGCTGAGCTTCTGAAAGCTAAGGATATTAAGGTACAGATCGTTTCTGTTATTTCTGAAGGACTGTTCCGTCAACAATCTGCAGATTACCAGAACAAAGTTCTTCCTAAAGGAATAAAGAGATTTGGTATGACTGCCGGTCTTCCTGTTACTTTAGAAGGACTAGTTGGAGAAAACGGAAAAGTATTCGGACTTGAATCGTTTGGATATTCTGCTCCTGCAGGTATTCTTGATAAGAAATTCGGATATACTGCCGAGAATGTTGAGAAAGAGGTAATGGAGTTACTGGGATAATATTTTATTACTCTATATTCTACAAAGGCTGTCACATTTTATGATGAGACAGCCTTTTTTGTTTTTTACAATATATGGGTAGATTTTCCCGGATAAAAAAAAGGTGTTAAGCCTAAACTCAACACCTTTATATATAAATAAATTAATTTCTATTCTTCAGAGAAGTGAATAAGCACTCTTCTGTATGTACTGAATATTTTTGATTTGGAAACAAATCCAAGATATTTACCATCCTGAAGAACAGGGAGATTCCACGCTCCTGTCTCTTCAAACCTCTTCATTACAACATCCATAGGGTCGTTGTAATTAACAACAGCAGGAGGCATAATCATAAGACTTCTTACATAGGTATCTTCATGCATCTCCGTATTGAACATTATATGCCTGATATCATCAAGAAGAACTATTCCCTGTAGTTCCCCATCATCTTCCACAACCGGAAAAATATTTCTTTTTGAATGAGAAATAACCTTAACAAGCTCTCCAAGGGTAGCATCGGGACGAACAATTTTAAGGTCGGTTTCTATTACTTTACCTAGCTTCATAAGAGTGAGTACGGCCTTATCCTTGTTGTGAGTGATAAGTTCTCCCCTTTTAGCAAGACGCTTGGCATATATTGAATGAGGTTCGAAACCATGAACAGTAACATATGCAATGGTGGATGTAATCATAAGAGGGATAAACAAGCCGTATCCTCCCGTAATTTCCGCAATAAGAAACATCGCCATAAGAGGGGCATGCATCACACCCGCCATCATCCCTGCCATTCCAACAAGGGCAAAATTACTTTCAGGAAGATCGATTATGCCAAGACCATTTATTGCTCTGGATATAAAGAAACCTGCAACACCACCGACAAACATGGTAGGTGCAAAAATACCTCCCACACCACCGGAACCGTTTGTAAAGGCAGAAGCAATTACCTTTAAAAGCAATAATGCTGCCACAAATAAAAGAAGTAACCAGTTATTATACTGCATAGAAAATAATGCGGAGTTATAGAACATCTTTCCAGGTTCTCCGTTTAAAAGACTCTGCAATGTATTATAACCTTCACCGTATAAGGGAGGGAAAAGATATATCATTAATCCAAGTGCCACGCCCCCAATCAACAATTTCTTTAGAGGATGCTGAAAACCGGATATAAATGATTCAACACGGACAGACATCCTTGTAAAGTAAACAGAAAGGAAACCAACAAATATTCCAAGCAGTATATAAAATGGAATGTTCGATAAATCGAATGCATCCTTGATAACATATTCAAAAAGTACACCCTCCCCCATAAAGAAATATGCAACAGTTGCCGCAGTAACCGACGATATTAAAAGAGGAATGAGAGAAGCCATTGTTAAATCCAACATAAGCACCTCAAGGGTAAAAGCAAGCCCGGCAATGGGAGCCTTGAAAATCCCCCCAATAGCACCCGCTGCACCACATCCAAGCATTAGCGTAATAGTCCTGTAGTTCATATGGAACATACGGGCCAGGTTTGACCCTATTGATGCGCCGGTCAATACAACCGGGGCCTCAGCTCCTACGGAACCACCAAAACCTATAGTCAGGGTACTACCTATCATTGAGGTGTAGTTGTTATGGGATTTTATATTACTATTCTTCTTACTTATGGCATAGAGAATTTTAGTAACGCCATGACCTATGTCGTCTTTGACTATATATTTTACATACAGGACGGTGATAGCTATTCCGATAACAGGAAAGGCAAGAAAAATAAGGTTCCCGGAATCAAGAGCCATACTCTTGGTAAGAAAATGATGCACATAATGTATAGTGTTCTTAAGCAGCACCCCGGCAAGCCCGCTAGTCATTCCCACTAAAAAACTCAACATTAAAATAAAATGCTTCTCTTTCACATTCTTAACCCGCCACAATAGGAAACGAGCCAACAGACTCCTGTTTTGAACAATAGCCATATCGCAATACATTTAATAATTACACTGAAAATAAGGAGGATGGCTTAATAGTCATTATCCCTGAAAATTGAGTGCAAATGTAATTTAATTTTATATAACAAGATAAAAAAGAAAGACATAATTTCCAGCGAATATCCCAGATTTTATAATTAAAGTATCTGCAAAACATAACAATCAGATAAACACTGACAATATTATTTACATAAAGATAAAACAGGAAATCTTTTTAATTACTGCTAACAAACAAAAGTATTCTCCTTATTTCTTGTATATATTTTTAATAGATCCGTAATCTGGATGAAAATCAATTGACAGCTCTTCTTCTGCAACGACAATAGCTGATATCTGAGTTATGGATCCCAGCTGGGGGATTACCATTGGTTTTATTCCCAAAATATCTTTACCGGCCAATACCACAACATTTGCCTGAGCGGGTAACCTGTAGTAAATAGGACTACTGGGAACAGATTGTGCAGCTACCGGCCCTGATTCTTTTACATTAACTATATCCTTATATTCAAGAATTACAGGAAGACCCGAAACATCTGTCTTGCTAACAAAGCCCTTTGTCAGGGAATAGCGCATGACAACCTGCGATTTCGAGCCGGCATCGGGTATTATTTTATAATTTCTTGTTAATTTCTCTGTATATTCTTTCCCAAAAAACAATTCAAGATATTTCTTTTCTAACTTCTGTAGTTCTTTTACAATAACCTTATAAGAAGTTCCATCCGGTGGCAGCTCTTCGAAATTGCTGGTAAGAATCTTAAATCTTCTTTTCCTTAGTTTATAAATAATATGGGCAGCCTCTTTAGCCTTTTCTTCTTCTGTTTTTCCGATAAAGTCGTATACAGAAATATTCGCACCTTTTATTAACACTCCTTCCGGAAGTCTTTTCAACGTATCCTCAACCATCCTGTAAGGACGGTCTATAGAAAATTTTGCATATATAAATTCTTTGGGCTCGTCCGGGGAAATAACTTTAATCACTGATGATTTATCTTCCTGGTCTTTTTCTTTAGTCATAGTATTTAATCCCAATAAAAAGCCTTGAGGAGAAAGTTTAAATCGTATTGCTGAATAATCCCTGGCCAGAGACAAACTGTAATTGTGGTCAGGATCGGCTTCTGAATAAGAATCTATTTCAACATTTTTCAATTTCCATTCTTCCCTATCCTGTTTTATTATCTCTGAAGAGTTCACGCCCAGGTATTTTTCTGCATACTGGGAAAATTGACCTTTTATAAACACTCTTCTTTCGAGAGTAACATTAACATCAAGAACAACCCTGGGGAGAGAATAATTTATTTTAACTGGAATATTCAGAGGCTCTTTTCTTTTATCTGCTGAAACATTAAAAGCAAAAATACTTAATAGAATTATTACGAATAATTTTTTCGACATGACTAATCGGATTTAATTATTAAAATCAAACTTTACAAAGTTATAATAATTTTAATAGTTTTTTCCATGAATCCCCCATAAAAGCAACAATATCACCGGCTATAAGTGACCTCTCCCCAGTTTTTGATGCAGCAATATCCCCGGAAAGACCATGCAGATAAACTCCTATCGTAGCAGCATCTTCAGGAGAATAGCCCTGAGAGAGTAATGCCAGTATAACTCCTGTCAATACATCCCCGCTGCCGGCTGTCGCCATTCCCGGGTTTCCTGTTGTATTAAAATAACAATTGCCATCGGGTGTGACAACAGAGGTAAATGCACCTTTAACCACCAGTGTTACAGAATATTGTTCTGCAAAAGATATTTGCTTATTCAGTCTTTGATATGAATTTGCAGACACTCCTGCCAATCTTGCAAACTCCCCGGGATGTGGTGTAAGTATGCTTCCTTTGGGAATCAACTCCCTTAAGTCCTCATGCATTGAAATCAGGTTTATGGCATCTGCATCGAACACCATGGGTTGTTTATAATTCACCAACAATCTTTTCAATGCCTGGTAGGTCTGTTGGTTTGTTCCAATACCAGGACCTACCGCTATTGCTGTATATTTATCTGAATCTATATAATCCGTGAATATAGTTTGCGATGAATCTATTTCAGCCATAGCCTCAGGAACTGCTGTCTGAATTATCTGATATCCCTTTTCCGGGATATGCACAGTCAGCAGTCCTGTTCCAGTTCTCAGACATGCCTTAGATGCCAGAATTGCAGCTCCCATCTTTCCATAACTGCCGCTTATTAGCAATGAATGCCCCATATTACCTTTATGGGTGAACCTTGAAAGTTCTTTTACCTTATTGCTCAGATTTCTTCTCAATAAAATATTGTAATTTGTGTGTTTTCTATTAATTATATCAGGGTGCAATCCAATTGGAACTACAATAATCTTACCAACATACTTCTCGTTCTCCGGAAACATAAAAGACAACTTCGGAAATTCGAGAGTTATAGTGTAATCTGACTGAATAATACTGTCAGGATCATTAGCACAATTATCTTCAGCCATAAGGCCTGAGGGGATATCAATAGAGACAATTTTTACGCCTGCATTATTAATGATTTTAATAACCTGCGAACAAAGACCCGTAATAGCACGGGAAAGCCCGGTTCCAAAAAGTCCGTCAACAATAACATCTCTATTATTAAAATCAGGCATATTTATTATATCCGATATCCATATAATATCAACACCCTCTATCTTCTCCAGCCTTTTTAAATTCATCTCAGCATCGACAGAAAGATGGTCTGATATCTTTACAACAAATAGCTCAACCTTATAGCCTTTGTGAAACAACAAACGGGCAAGGGCAATGGCATCGCCCCCATTATTGCCAGGACCTGCAAATATTTTAAAACCACAATCATTAGAAAACAGCTGACTTAATTTCTCACATATTCCTTCTGCAGCTCTTTCCATTAAATCGACAGAAGCAATAGGTTCATTGTCTATAGTATACCGGTCTATTTCTCTGATTTCACGGGCAACAAACATTTTGCCGTATAGTAATTCATCTAATTTCTTCATATTCACACAAGATATAAAATAAAGAGACTGTTAAATATACACTTTTTAACTAAAAGGGGTTCCTATTTATCTTAAAAAAAGCCCGGGGTAAGAAAATTTTTTTATATTTGTGAGCTGTAGAAAATTCTATTACTAATTTAAATTATAATTCTATGTTTAAAGGACATCCTAAAGGCCTTATTCCTGCCGCATTGGCAAATATGGGTGAGCGCTTCGGTTTCTATACCATGATGGCCATTTTGGTGCTGTTTTTACAAGCAAAATTTGGACTTAATGGTAAGGATGCAGGTTTGATTTATTCTGTATTCTACTTCTCAATTTACATTTTAGCTTTTGTTGGTGGTATTATTGCCGATAAACTAAAAAACTTTAAAGGAGTTATCCTTACAGGACTAATAGTGATGGCTTTTGGTTATCTAATGATAGCTATTCCAAGTCCAACGCCTGTACCTAACAAAACTCTTTATTTAATTATAACCTGCGTTGGTTTATTCGTTATCGCCTTTGGTAATGGATTATTCAAGGGAAACCTTCAGGCTTTGGTAGGACAGATGTACGACAATGTAAAATATTGCAATATGAGAGATTCAGGTTTCTCTTTATTTTACATGTTCATTAACGTTGGTGCTATTTTCGCTCCTTTCACAGCAATTGCAATCAGAAACCTTTACCTTAAAAACAATGGTTTTGAATATAGTGCAGATTTACCTGCTTTATGTCATCAGCAATTGGAAGGAACTATCCAAGGTGGTGCCCTTGAAAGATTCAAAGAACTAATAGTTAATGTAGGGGGACAAACAACAGATTTGACTGCGTTTGCCAAAGAATATCTTAATGTATTCAACACAGGTTTCCACTATGCTTTTGGTGCGGCAATTGTTGCTATGGCAATTTCATTATTGATATATGTAACGAACAAAAAGCACTATCCGGATCCTGCTAATAAAGATGCAAACAACGATTCTAATAAAGAAGAAAACAGTAATGCCATTGAAATGAGTGCAAAAGAGATAAAGCAACGTCTATACGCTTTATTTGCAGTATTTGGTATTGTTATCTTTTTCTGGTTTTCTTTCCACCAAAACGGACTTTCTCTTACTCTATTCGCAAAAGACTATACTAACTTGAGCGGAATAGCTGTTAATTTAGGTTTCGTAACTGTTAAGGGTGCTGAGATTTTCCAATCAATAAATCCTATTTTTATTGTATTCCTTACACCAATAATCATGGCTATCTTCGGATGGTTACGTGCTAAAGGTAAAGAACCATCTACTCCTAAGAAAATTGCTATTGGTATGTTTATTGCGGCCATGGCTTACGTACTTATGTCTTTGGGATCATTTGGACTTCCTCTTTTCCAAGATGTGGAAGCTATGGGTGGACTGGAAAACAGTGCAAGAGTTACACCATGGTTACTTGTAGGAACTTACTTTATATTAACCGTTGCAGAACTTTTCATAAGCCCACTGGGAATATCATTTGTTTCAAAAGTTGCACCTCCACAATACCAGGGTATTATGCAAGGTGGATGGTTGGGAGCTACAGCTGTAGGTAACCAACTATTATTTATTGGAGCAATTCTTTATGAAAGTATTCCTCTTTGGTTAACATGGAGTGTTTTTGTTGTAGCTTGTCTTCTATCAATGTTTACAATGCTGTTTATGCTTAAATGGCTAGAAAAGATTGCTAAATAATAAGAAATTATACTTCAATAACTTTGAAAGCGGCTTAATAGCCGCTTTTTTTATTTGCATTACGGGCAAAAAAAAAGGAGATCTCAAAGATCTCCTTTTTTACACACTAACAATTAATTTACTACACACTTTTAAGGACATGAACATGAACTAACATCTGTCCGATACAAATATATAATTTATTTTTAAAACCTTTGTATCACAGCAACTGTTTTTTAACACATATCCTCAAGCTTTTCAACAAATATTTATTTCAAAAAGAAAATAACACAAACTTTTACTATTTAAACAATGAAATTTGGTCTTTTAATTTTTATACCTATTTTTGCACAATGTACTTAACAAATTATCTGATATCATGAAAAACAAAAAACGAATATTACTTGTTGCTGCTGTAGTTATAGGGGGATTATTATTTGCTTCATGCGCAATTGGCAAAAAATGTCCGGCATATACTAAAGCAGAAACAACAAATCAAATGGATAATCATACAGCCTAATTTTAAATTGTAATTACTTATTTTTTAAAGATTATCTTTACGTTTATTGCAGTACTGAAAATATTATTCTATTAATTGATGATTCTTTAGTATTTCAAGGATAATTAAATTAATTCTTTATTTTTAAACACTAAAATGCATCAAAATCTCGTACTTTTTGTATAACTTAATAGTATAAACAAAAAGGAAGCGGGTATGACAAAAATAAAAATAGCAATAAATGGTTTCGGAAGAATAGGACGGAATGTCTTTAAAATTGCATTTAAACGCAAAAATTTCGAGATAGTAGGCATAAATGATCTTACAGATACTAAAACTTTAGCTCATCTGTTAAAGTATGATTCTACTCAGGACAAATTCAATGAAAAGATCTCGTATGATGAGAATTATCTGATTATTAATGACCAAAAGATCAAAGTTACAGCTGAAAAGAATCCCAAAATCATCCCATGGGGAAAAACTCCTGATATTGTAATTGAATCAACTGGTATTTTCACAAAAAAAGAAAGTGAAAAAGGAGGATATGGTGACCATTTAAAGAATGGTGCTAAAAAAGTTATACTTACTGTTCCTTCTAAAGATGAGATCGACAGAATGATTGTAATGGGGGTCAACGATAACGACCTAATGCCAGATGATGAGTGTATATCGAATGCTTCCTGCACAACCAACTGTCTTGCTCCCATAGTAAAGGTTCTGAACGACAAATTTGGCATAGTAAACGGCTTAATGACAACTATTCACTCTTACACTAACGACCAAAGGATACTGGATCTTCCCCATAGAGATTTAAGAAGAGCTAGATCAGCTGCTCTTTCACAAATACCAACAACTACTGGAGCTGCAAAATCTGTAGGTAAGGTTATTCCGGAACTTGAAGGCAAACTAGATGGTATGGCGGTAAGGGTACCCACCCCTACTGGTTCTTTAGTCGATCTGGTGGTCAACCTAAAAAAGGAGGCTGGCAGGGAAGAGATAAATGCCGCAATGAAAGAGGCCGCAGAGGTAAGTATGAAAGGGATATTGGAATACATTGAAGATCCTATTGTCTCTGTCGATATAATAGGGAATTCACACTCTTCCATCTTTGATTCTCTATTAACAATGGTTCAGGGAAAAACCGTTAAGGTGCTTTCCTGGTACGACAACGAATGGGGATATTCGGCAAGAGTTGTTGACTTGGCGGAAAAACTATTTTAAATATTGTGTCGTTCTAAAACATAATGACAGATTATAAACAAAAATATTTTAATTCTTTAACTATGGTATCCAAACAATGGATACCATACTTTTAATCCTCAGAAAAATGCTTTAACATACGCCTATATTTAGAGAAAACCTTTGCCCTTGAAACAAAACCAACGTAATAGCCATTTCTTAATACAACAAGATTATAACGCCCACTAACCTGAAACTTCTTAACAACTTCGTCCATATCCTCAACTATTTCAACAACATCTTTAGGTTTAAACATAAAGTCCCTGACATGCAGGGAATCGTACAATTCAGGTTTAAACATCACCTTTCTCACATTATCCAATTTTACCATCCCAAGAAATCGTCCTCTACCATCAACAACAGGAAATATATTTCTACTTGAAAAACTAATTACTTCAACTAGTTTACCCAAAGAATAATCAGGATGTACAGGAACAAAATCTTTCTCAACCAATCTTTCCAATTTCATTAAAGATAATACGATCTTATCTTTATCGTGAGTCATCAACTCCTTTCTTCTTGCCAACTGAACGGTATAAACAGAATGAGGGACAAAAGACTTCACCGTAGCATAGGAGATGGTACTGGTAAGCATAAGGGGTACAAACAAATGGTATCCTCCGGAAATATCGGCGATTAAAAAAATACCGGTCAAAGGTGCATGTAAAACTCCGGCAATCATACCTCCCATACCAATCAGCGAAAAATTATCAACATGAAGATTTGCAATGCCTATTATATTAACTGCTGATGCGAAAAAAACACCAGCACTTGCCCCAATGTAAAGACTGGGGGCAAAAATCCCTCCAACTCCTCCTGCACCAACAGTTACAGAAGAAGCTACTGCTTTGGACAAAAGTATAGCCAGAAATATTATTAACAGTGCATATTTATTTTCAGAAAAGCCTTGAAATATTGTATCATCAAATAAATAACTATAATCACCCGACAAACAACTGTTAATATCTTCATATCCCTCACCGTATAAAGAAGGAAATAAGAATACCAACATTCCAAGTATTAACCCCCCAACCATAATTCTTTTAAATATGGATTGGATCTTCTGAAATCTTCCCTCAAAAAATAAATACACCCTAGTAAAATAAGAAGATATTAGACCACAAAAAATACCAAGGCCAATGTACCAGACAATATCATCAAGCTTAAACTTATGTACAACCTCAAAAGGATACAACACATCTTGTCCGACAAAAAAATACGAAGTAAGTACAGAAGCCATAGAAGCCATCAATAATGGCACCAGAGACCACATTGTAAGGTCGAGCATTATCACCTCCAGGGCAAAGACAATTGCAGCAATAGGGGCTTTAAAAATAGCTGAAATGGTGGCAGCAGATGCACATGCCAGTAATAAAGTTATTTGTTTATAATTCAGATGCATTATACGCCCTAAAAAAGAACCAAAGGCTGCACATGTTGTAACTGTTGGTCCCTCCAGACCAACCGACCCCCCAAAACCGACAGTTATAGAACTTGTAACAACCGAAGAGTACATATTATGGGGACTAATCCTTCCATTATCTCTGGAAATACCATATAAAACATTGGGGATACCAGGACGCACAGGTTTTCTTATTATATATATAACAAATAGCACTGACAGCATAATTCCTATAGCGGGAAATACAATATTTGCAACCCCAAAATCTCCAAAAGCTGCAATATCCCTTATAATCATTCTAATATAGTAAGAACTATTTTTTATTACCACAGCTACAATACCGGTAATTACTCCTATAAGAATACTTAAAATAACCAGAAACTGCTTGTCGCTGATATGACGCAATCTCCAGGTGAGAAATTTACCCGCCAATGTCATTGTTCTTTTCATATACAGTCGAAATAGGTATTACAAATCAATCAATTTCAATAATAATTTATTGCTGAGTAAAATTTCGGAAATATTCATATCCTCACAACCATATTCTATTATTAAAAAGGAATAATACATTAAAATTAACCCCAGGTCTTTAGATTTTACTTCAAAACAGGATATTTTGTTTAGCATTATCCACACTATCTTTAGTTTTTTAATACTTTTGCAAATAAAAATGAGCAGACTATCTATTATACTAAAGTTGATTCCTGGTTTTATCCCCATCATCATTTATATATTAATTGAAGAAATATACGGGACAGTACCAGGCCTTATTGCCGCTATTGGTATAGGCATAGGAGAGATTTTATACTTCTTTATAAAAGATAAAAAAGTAGACAAGTTTATTCTGGCAGATACATTACTTATTGTTTTTTTAGGAGCCATTTCTCTGAGCCTGGATAATCCCGTATTCTTTAAGATAAAGCCAGGACTAATACAACTGATTATCTGTTCAATAATAGGACTTTCTGCATTCTCCAGAATAAATATAGTTGGAGCAATGACCGGCAGATACATAAAAAGAACAAATCTCGACACATCAAAAATTGATCAAAAAGATGTACAAAGAAGCTTACGAATATTGTTTTGGCTATTAGGCACACACACTTTGCTGATTTTTTATGCAACATTCTATATGTCCGATAGAGCATGGGCTTTTATTAGCAGCGTACTTATATATATAATCTTTGGTGCATTTATAATTACAGAAGTAGCAAGAAAAAAAATTATTAACAAGAAGTATCAAAACGAAGAATGGCTCCCTATAGTCGACAATGAAGGAAAAATAACAGACATAAAACCCCGAAGTCTTTGCCATGGGAAAAAAGACAAACCTCTTCACCCTGTTGTCCATCTTCATGTATTAAGAAACAACAAGCTATATCTTCAAAAAAGAGCTTCAGATAAAAAAATACAACCGGGTAAATGGGATACTGCCGTAGGAGGGCATATCAGTGCCAACGAAACAATAGAGCTTTCGCTTCAACGAGAGAGCATGGAAGAACTAGGTCTGGAATTATCTTCTGTCAAATTAATTGACAAATACATTTGGGAAAGTGAAGTAGAACGAGAGCTTGTTTATACATTCATCACCAACACAAATCAGGTTATAAATATTAATCCGGAAGAAATAGAGGAAGGAAAGTACTGGTCGAAAAAAGAAATCGAGAGTAATCTGGATAAAGATATATTTACTCCAAACTTTATTGAGGAATACAATAAATACTCCGACATTTTATTTAAATAAGAAATAAATAGCTCTGCTGATATTTTTCTATACGATTATATTGTATTGCATTGTATTGTATTGCATTGCATTGTATTGTATTGTATTGTATTGTATTGTATTGTATTGTATTGTATTGCATTGTGTTGTGTTGCATTGTATTGTGTTGTATTGCATTGTGTTATATTGTATTACATCAGATTATATTATAACCGGGAACAATAAATGTCGCCAAATTATTAATACAGCAATAACTTAGTATTAAAAAACAGCCTCCAAAATATTGCTATTTTGAAGGCTGGATATGTAAAAATATTTTTATTTTAAACCTGTCTGCTTATTTCAATGAGTTAGGCATCAATGACAAAACCCTAAAAAGACTAACTTATTCTTCTTATTTTTAATTTCTTTCCAGGCTTAATGCTTTTAGCATTTCTGATATTGTTTAACCTCATTATATCATTATTTGATACACCTGGGAATTTTCTTGCAATAGTCCATAAATTATCCCCCCTCCTTACAGTATAGTAAACAAAATCACCTGAATAAGCAATATTTTCAGATTTACCTACATCTTCTGTCCTTGGTTTTTTCCCCCTGGTAGCCTGTTTCTGAGAATACGACATACTGTTGAAATCCTTATAATAAGAAGCCTGATTACCTGGCACATAGATCACCAGTCGTTGCCCAGCTTTTATAACATTTCTCCTTATATTATTCCAATAACACAAATCGGCTTTACGCACATTAAACCAATCGGCAATAAGACTGACAGCATCACCCGATTTAACTTTATAATGAACCTTAGCCCTACCCTTAGGAGCAGAATGTGCATATTCCTGATATCTGTCACGGGGATTAACTATCCTATCGCTGTTATCAAAAAACTTATTCCGGTTATAAGCCAGTACAGAATCCCTGTTATCTATAAAATCCCCAACATAATTATAAGGCAGATTCAATGCCAGAGGATGTGCCTCTGAAGCAGGAATGATATCTCTTCTATATTGAGGATTAAGATCTCTGATCTGTTCTATTGGAACATCCAGTACTTTTGATATTTGCTTAAAATGAAGCTTATTTATAAGCATTACAGTATCACACATCAGAGGAAAATCTGATTTCAAAGGGTAAATACCGTGCTCTTCGTGATAATTAAAGGCATACATAGCTGCTATAAATGCTGGAACATACCCTCGGGTCTCCTTAGGCAACCAATAATAAATATCCCAATAATTTTTCTTACCTCCCGATCTGCGTATAGCTTTATTAACATTACCGGGACCACAGTTATAAGCAGCAATTACAAGTATCCAGTCCCCATACATTTTGTACATGTCTTTCAGGAACTTTACCGCAGCATAACTAGACCTTATAGGATCCCTTCTTTCATCTATATACGAGTTGATTGAAAGTTTATACATTCTCCCTGTTCCATACATAAACTGCCACAATCCACAGGCACCGGCATGCGAAAAAGCCCTTGGATTTAATGCGCTTTCAATAACAGGAAGATATTTTAATTCCAAAGGTAAATCGTTAGCATCAAGCAATTCTTCAAATATAGGAAAGTAATATTCTGCAAGACCGAGCATATTGCTCATCTGTGCCTTTCTTCTGACAGTATACAATTCTATATAATTGCGAACAATCTTATTATAAGAAAGCTGTATGGCAGAATGCATATCATCCAACCTCTTTATATAAAGACTATCGGGACATTTTACCGACCCCTTACGTTTTTTTATCACATCGAGACTATCAATATAGTCCTGCGAATTATTTTCAATATACCATCTTTGATGCAGTTCATCGAGTTTATCAACAAAAGATGAATAAACATCCTCTTCAACTACATCAATACTATTATAAGTAGTGTCAACCTCAGCAATATTTATTGCGGATAAATCAAAAACAAAAAACAGACCCAATAAACTTATAAATAATCTTCTCACCATCTTTTCAACTCTTTATAATAATATTTATTTCAAAAATTCTATATTACATGCATTACCAAAAAACTAAAATCTGATAATACAATTCAATCCCACACTATTTCCCGCCACCTCACTATGTTGCATAGTTGGAACTATTCCCATACTTAAATCATCACTGATATCGAAATCATAGAAATGCGCAAACACAGTAGCATCGATAATATTTAGGGCATATATACCTCCCATTACTATATACATCAGATCCCTGTCCCTCTTATAGGAATCCTTCTTGTTTTTAAGGGTATTTTTAAACCATTCCTGCTGGGTTTGAGTAAACTCCGTCACATCTCCAATATATATCTTTTCCCACCTTTTTGTCTCAGGTTCTGTTCCCCCGTTATTTTTAAAATCAAGATACTGGATATAATCAATAAAAGCACCTTTATACTTTTTATACATATCACCATTCCAATTAATAGCATAATAAGTAGCAGCTATTCCCCCGTATAAAATGGGCAATTTCCAGTACTGGTGATTATATATCTGACCTAATCCAGGTAATACCATAGCATAAATTGTAGCCTTATGCGGAGAATGAGGTTTCTTTTTTATAACAACAGAAGGTAAATTTTCAATTAAAGTATCGGATATATTTTGGGTTCTATAAGCCCTTTCCGACACAACTTTCTTTTTAGAAGATTCTTCCGGATATTTATCTTTTTTAAATTGAGAATATCCGCTAATGGGGATAATAAAAAAAGATATTAATGCAACTACAATAAACTTATTCACAACCATTCAAACTTTTATCAACAAAATGCTATCTAATTCATATTATCCAATACTCCTAGTATTCTTTCCAGATCTTCATCCGACTTAAAAGGAATGACTATTTTCCCTTTTCCATCAGTACTGCGCTTAAGCTGAACCTTTGTACTAAAATAATCGGTTAACTGTCCCTGTAATTGCTCATATTCACCCTTAAGCTTAGCCCTGGCCTCTTTTTCCTCTTTCTTCTCTGCTTCTTTAACTGCAATATTCGGGTTATTTAATTCTCTAACAACCTCTTCAACTCTTCTGACAGAAAAATCATATTTTAATATCTGATCGAAAACCATTAACTGGGTATCTGAATCATCAAGACCAAGAAGAGCACGTGCATGCCCCATTGATAATTGCTTTGACTTTATCCCAAGCTGAATTTCTGCAGGCAATTTCAACAATCTAAGATAATTTGTTACTGTAGACCTCTTTTTCCCCACCCTGTCACTTAATTCTTCCTGGGTAAGATCACATTCCTCAAGCAAACGCTGATAGCTGATAGCTATCTCAATAGCATCAAGATTTTCTCTTTGTATATTTTCAACAAGAGCAAGCTCTAACATTGAGTCATCCTTTGCCCTACGTATATACGCAGGTATTTTTTGTAAATTGACCAATTTAGACGCCCTGAATCTACGTTCTCCGGCTATCAACTGATATCTGCCACCTTCAATTTCTCTTACAGTTATTGGCTGAACAATACCTATCTGCTCAATAGACCGAGCCAATTCATATAAAGCCTCCTCATCAAACTGAGTCCTTGGCTGAAAAGGATTTGTATCTATTTTATCTATTTCTATTTCGCATATGGCTGCAGCTTTTATTGTGTCCTCAACTGTAGCCTTAATAGTCTCAGCATTATCTATCAATGCCCCCAATCCTCTTCCTAATGCATTTTTTTTGGCCATTCTTATATAACTATCTTATTTGTTTTTATCAATTAACTCTTTAGCTAAATTTAAGTAACTGGTAGAACCCTTGCATTCTGCATCGTACAAAATCACAGGCTTACCATGACTGGGAGCCTCACCCAACTTGGTATTTCTTTGTATAATAGTATCGAATACCATATCCTGGAAATGCTTTCTTACTTCACTAACAACCTGATTCGATAACCTAAGTCTCGAATCGTACATAGTTAAAAGAAAGCCTTCAATAACAAGATCAGGATTAAGTCTGTTTTGAATTAATTTAATAGTATTTAAAAGCTTCCCTAAGCCTTCCAGTGCAAAATACTCACATTGCACAGGAATCATTACAGAATCAGCTGCAGTAAGAGAATTCACTGTTATTAAGCCCAGTGAAGGAGAACAGTCTATCAACACATAGTCATATTCATCCCTGATACCTTTCAGCATTTTCAACAACACTTTCTCTCTTTCCTCAAAGTTCAGCATCTCAATCTCTGCCCCTACAAGATCAATATTCGAAGGTATAAGATGAAGTCCTTCCACCTCTGTTTCAATGATCGCTTCCTTTGGAGGCAATCCTTCCACAATACACTCATAAATTGTGTTTTCCATCTCTCTTACTTCAAACCCGAACCCTGAAGTGGCATTAGCCTGTGGGTCAGCATCTATAATCAATACCTTTTTTTCTAAAACGGCAAGACTGGTTGCAAGATTAATAGCTGTGGTTGTTTTTCCAACTCCCCCCTTTTGATTTGCTAAAGCTATTACTTTCGACATAAGTTTGAATTTTAAATTCTTGAGGTAAAAATACAATTTTATGATAGAATTAAAATTTTATTGAGAACAATTTTATAAAGAAAAGGAATCTTTTTATTAACAACTTATTCACTTATTATTGAAAAAAAATTATTGATAATCAAATACAATCAACATCATACCCAACAAAAACGCGCCTATAAGTCTTTTCTGCCAACAAAGAATCGACCTCATTTCTTAACAAAAACTTAGCACGGGCCAAAGACCTTGAATTTTCTAATTTTAAAATAATTTTAAGCAAATAATTTCCATGCACCCTTCCAACCAGAGGAACCTGGGGACCATAAACCCTGATCCCGAATATTTTTCTAAGATTACCACCCAATTTATTGGCAAAAGAATAAACAACACTCCTATCCTTATACTTAATATCAATCTCAATCATTTTAAAATACGGAGGGTAAATAAACTCCCTTCTTTCCTCTATCTGCCTTGAGTACATAGATTCATAATTGTTTCCCACAACATCACACACCACTGGATGATCGGGAGCAGTCGTCTGAATAACCACCTTTCCTCTCTGTCCATGCCTGCCAGCCCTCCCCGCAACCTGAGCCATCAATTGATAACTTCGTTCAAATGCCCTGAAGTCAGGATAATTCAACATGGAATCAGCGCTCATAATACCCACAACGGCAACATTATCAAAATCAAGCCCCTTAGACACCATCTGGGTGCCAACTAAAACATCAATATTTCTACTTTCAAAATCATGAATAACAGAATCCATACTTTTCCTTGTCCTGGTAGTATCATAATCCAATCTTGCAACATTGGCAGAGGGGAAATATTTGTTCAGCTCAAACTCAATCTTCTCTGTACCAAAGCCCTTGGTAGATATATTTTCACTTGAACAAACAGGACATTTATGAGGCAGCTCAATACTGTGACCACAATAATGACAACTGAGTTTATTTTCATATTTGTGGTAAGTAAGACTCACATCGCAATTCTTACACCTGGCGACATATCCACAGTCCTTACATTCAAAAAAAGAAGCATAACCACGTCTGTTCTGGAATAAAATCACCTGCTTTCCATCATTCAAAGACTCCTCTATCGTTTTATACAGCAATGGAGTAAAAAGACCCTTCATTATTTTTTTCCGTCTGGCCTCCCCCATATCGGCAATCATCACCTCGGGCATCAATATATCGCTATATCGCTTATTCAAAGCAGAAAAACCATACTTACCATTCTGAGCATTGTAATAGCTCTCGATAGAAGGAGTAGCAAAACCAAGAAGTGCTTTAGCCCCATGCAAACGGGCAAGCATCAAGGCCGCATCACGTGCATGGTAACGCGGAGACGGATCATGCTGCTTATAGGTGTTCTCATGCTCCTCATCAACTATTATAAGACCCAGATTATCGAAAGGAAGAAACAACGAAGAACGAACCCCCAGAATTATCTTATAAGGATTTTCATTATCCACCTTCCGAAGATTGTTCCATACCTCCACCCTTTCCGAATCCGAAAACTTTGAATGATAAACACCGGCAGCGTCCCCAAAAAAAGACCTCAACCTTCTTATTATCTGAGATGTAAGAGCTATCTCCGGCAAAAGATACAAAACCTGCTTACCCTGTCTTATATACTTCTCTATTAAATGAATATATATCTCTGTCTTACCCGAAGATGTAACCCCGTGCAACAACACACAATCCTTATCTTCAAACTGATCCTCTATTTCTTTTAGAGATTTTTGCTGGGCAGGATTAAGCTCATTCAAGGCCTTCAAATCTCCGTTATAAACATCTAAACGACTAACAATCTCAGAATATTCACACAATATATTCTTGGTCAGCAAAGATTTTAATACAGAAGAACCGGCATCTGCCATCTTCATCAACACCGACTTAGCCACCTTCTCCGGCACACTATCCACAAATGTTTTCGAAAGATTCAAATAAAGCATCAACAATTTTTGCTGTTTAGGAGATCTTCGCAAACCATCAACAAGCTCATTCATCTCCTCCTCCGAAAAATCCTTAACAAGCTTTATATACTTTTCCTCCTTATGCTTATACCTGTCCATCAAACATTCTTCAACGCCAACTATCCCCTTGTCCATTAAAGAACGCACATAATTCATACAATTCTTTAAACCTGTCGCTTCATTAAGTGTCTGTATTGTTACCCCTGCAGAATTATCTAAAATATCATAAATTGCAAGTTCTTTGGACTTCAACTCTTTAAACGAAAAATCCTTCGACTTAATATACACCTTTGTCTGGGACTCAATCCTAAGACCAGCGGGAAGAGCAGCTTTCAAAACATCACCGGGAGAAGACATATAATAAGAAGATATCCATTCCTGAAAGGCAAGATGATCCTTGTCCATCAAGGGCTTACCATCCAGAACCAAAGCAATATCCTTAACCTCATAACCTTCAGGCTTAGCATTACCTATAGACTTAACTATACCTGTATAGAATTTCTTTGCACCAAAAGGAACCACCACCCTCTTACCTACAGCCACTTCCTCTTCAAGCTCAGGACCAACTCCATAAGTATAGTATTCGCCTACCGGAACTGGTAATATTACTTCAACATATACCATAAAACATTATTAAGTTTAATCCTTACAAAGGGTCATTCACCACAGTATTTTTATATTAACTTTTAACCACGAAAATTAATACAAAATAAAACATGTTTGACCTATAAAGCAAATTTAGTTGTTTTTTCCAGAAAAAAACAAAGGGCCACACCTCTTGATGCAGCCCCGGGAAATTATTTAAAATCAGCTATATCGACAATATCTGAGTTATATCCAATAAAGACGACTTCACCTTCTTGGAATTCTTTATTGTTTTATTAAAAGGAACATGAACAACTTCGTTATTCAACATCCCGACCATTATGCTTTTCTGATCATCAATAAGAGCATCGACAGCTGCAACCCCCAACACAGAAGCCGAGACCCTATCGTAAGCACTTGGTGAGCCTCCCCTCTGGATATGTCCCAAAATAGTCACCCTTACATCATACTCAGGATGATCTTTCATAACCTTCTTGGCAATCTCATAAGCACCCCCCGATTTATCCCCCTCGGCAACAATAACAATACCACTCGACTTGTGAGCCTTATAACCACTCTGAAGATATTTATCCAGCTTATGGTAATGAATCTCTGCCTCTGGAATAAGTATAGCCTCAGCCCCTACCGCAATACCGCTTCTTAATGCTATAAATCCGGCATCTCTACCCATCACCTCTATAAAAAACAAGCGATTATGAGCACTGGCAGTATCCCTGATTTTATCAACAGCCTCAACAACTGTATTCAATGCAGTATCATAACCAATAGTATAATCAGTTCCGTAAAGATCATTATCTATCGTTCCGGGAATTCCCACAACCGGAATATCGTATTCCTGAGAAAAGATGCGGGCACCAGAAAATGTTCCGTCACCACCAATAACCACCAAAGCATTAATATCATTCTTTATCAAAGATTCATAGGCCTTCTTCCTGCCTTCTTTAGTCCTGAACTCATCACACCTTGCGGATCGTAATATAGTCCCTCCCCTCTGAATAATATTACTAACATCCTGGGAGTTCATTGCTTTTACATCCCCGGAAATCAAACCCTTATATCCCTCATATATAGCGTATGGCGTTATATTATTATAGATACAGGCCCTAACAACAGCCCTTATGGCAGCATTCATTCCAGGAGCATCCCCTCCGGATGTCAGCACCCCTATATTTTTCAATTTTCCCATAACTTAAGAATTATATTCATTCATAATCTTTTCGTAAACCTCCTCCATAACCCAACGAGGAGTGGATGTTGCACCACATATACCAACAGAATCAGCATCTTTTACAATATCAACATCAAAATCCTCCACCCCCTGAACAAAAATAGTATTACTGTTCTCTTGCTTGCAAATCTCGTACAACATATGCCCATTAGAACTCTTCTTTCCACTAACAAACACAATAAAATCATGCTCTTTTGCAAATCTCCTTAGCTCAGGTATTCTGTTTGAGACCTTTCTGCATATTGTATCATTGACAACGAATACCGACATGGCTTTTTCTCTGATTCTCTCAACCACATCTTTAAAACCGCTAATTGTCTTGGTAGTCTGCGAAAAAATCTCGATAGGTTTACTATAATCAATTATATCCAAATCTTCAACACCTTCAACCACCAATGCCTCTCCATCGGTCTGACCAACAAGACCATTGACTTCAGCATGCCCTTTCTTCCCATAAATAACTATCTGCCTGCCCTCTTTCTTACCCTCTTCCCAGGCCTTTCTTATCCTTCTCTGCAAATTCAAGACAACGGGACATGAAGCATCAACAATTTCTATACCTCTTTCCTCTGCCAGCCTGTAAGTCAAAGGCGGTTCACCATGAGCCCTCAACAAAACCCTCACGTTTTTGAGTTTTTTAAACTCCTCATGATCAATAGTTATCAAGCCTTCCTTTCTTAATCTATCTACCTCATGACTATTATGAACTATATCACCGATACAATAAAGAGCCTCTTTTCGTTTCAAATATTCTTCAGCTTTATTTATAGCATTAACAACACCAAAACAAAAGCCTGAATTTGGATCTATATTAACCTTCATCACATATACACTTTATACTGCCAACTTTTCTTTAACAATCTCCTCAAGCCATTCCAACTGCTCAGCCGGTGTCATTCTGCTTGTATCAAGAACAATTGCATCATCTGCCTTTTTCAAAGGACTAACCTCTCTGTTTTCGTCTATATAATCCCTGGTCCTTACATTGTCAACAACTTCCTCAAGACTAACATTCTCTCCCTTGCCAACAAGTTCCTCGTACCTTCTTTTGGCCCTGACTTCCACATTAGCTGTCACAAACAATTTTATGTCGGCGAAGGGAAAAACCACTGTCCCTATATCTCTTCCGTCCATAATCACACCCCCAACATCGCCCATCTCCCTTTGTTTTTCAACCAGAAACTCTCTTACAAAGGCAATTTTTGCAATATGACTAACCTTATTGGAAACATCCATAGAACGAATTTCATCTTCTACCAACTCGCCATTAAGATACGACTCATACCTTTTACTTTCGGGATTATACGAAAAACTAATATCTATTTGTTCCAACTCTCTGTTCAATTTCTCCTCATCGACTATACCTGAATGAATTATACCTTTTCTCATTGCCACAAGCGTAACCACCCTGTACATTGCTCCACTATCTATATATGTATAACCCAATCTTGCCGCCAAATCCTTGGCCACAGTACTTTTACCTGACGAAGAATAGCCATCGATGGCTATTGTTAATTTATCTCGCATTTTTCTATCTATAAAAACATATTATTTTCCAACACTCACTTTAATTTCCCTAAAACCGACCGTAAGTCAATCCAGATAACATAAGTAAAAAGACTAAAGAGTAGATATTTTAAAACTTATCACATTTTCTATAGCCTCTATATCTTTTTCAAGATTTATAAGCTTGACCTCTTCGGGAAATACTATTACAAAGGTATATATCTTTAAACTATTTTCAATATCTGAATCAATATCTACAGTAACAACTGCTATTTTATACTTTTTAAGTATGCTTTTCACATAATCTACATCAAAATGATTATACCTGACTTCAATCTTTAATGTTTTTGAAAGTTTTTGAATAAACATCTTTTTCTCGAAGATATCCAAGGCCCACAAAACAAATAATATCAGGGCCACCGTAATAATAGAAACCAGATACAATCCACAACCTATAGCCAATCCCAGGGCGGCAGTTATCCAGATGGATGCAGCCGTAGTCAATCCCTTTATATTAACACCCATTTTCAGTATTGCACCGGCACCCAGAAAACCTATGCCTGTCACAGCCTGAGCGGCAATACGACCAGGATCTCCATTTTGAAAGTCAACAAAGGTCTGAGGTATAAATATTGATATCAACATCACTAAGGCCGATCCCATACAAATAAGAATATGCGTACGAAGACCAGCAGGCTGAAGTCTTCTCTCCCTATCCCATCCTATAAAACCACCCGCTACAAAACTTATTATTATCCTTAAAAGAGCAACATCAGATGTTATTTCTGATGTTTTAAATATATTATATATATAATCCATATTTCCTAATCTAAACTTTTTCCACAAATACCTGACCGGTAATATATTTAACAACCTTAACCGTAGTTCCTTTTTCTATAAAAGCCCCGTCAACTGCAGTCGCATCATATATTTCATTGTCTATCATCACTTTTCCTGAAGGTCTTAATACAGTATAAGCCACCCCTATTCTCCCTATCACAGAAGAGACCGAAGTCTCAACGCCTATATACCCCTCAGAAACAGTTTCCTCCGTATTAAGGGCAAAGGCAAGCTTCCTGCTTCCAAATATCTTTCTGGTGACAGCAATGGAACCGACCAGGGAAATCACCATAGAAGTGACCACCAAGGCCAAAGCCCTCATCAATGCCAATACGTATATATCTTCGAACTTAAAACCAAAATTATCCACCATACTCAACACCATACCGGAGATGACTAATATAATACCCGATATTCCGGCAACGCCAAAACCAGGAATAACAAATATCTCAAGCATAATGAGTATAACACCTACAACAAAAATAAGTATCTCATAATTTTCTGCAAGTCCTTCAAGATAGAGAGGGGAGAAATATATCACCGCCGCAGTAATAGCAGCCGCAATAGGGAAGCCCACACCAGGTGTCTGAAGTTCAAAATATATACCACCAATAATCACCATTATCAAAATACCCTGAACAAAAGGATTCACCAAAAAACCTATAACATTTTCAAGAGCTGTCGGCCGGTATTCTGCCAATTCATAATCCTCTATGCCCACGGCAGAAATAACTTCCGAAATATTTTCAACTATACCGTCGCAATAACCGAATTCCATAGCCTCTGCCGAGGTGAAAGTCAATACCTGACCAGTATCAACCACTCCCTTAATTGCAATCCTCTCGTCAACCATAGCCTCAGCAATACGCGGATCTCTCCTCCATTTTACAATGGTATCCCCATTAACAACAGAGGTATCCTTGCCATGAGCCTCAGCCGTTGAGCGCATAGTTGATCGCATATACGACTGGTATTTATCCGGCATAGCCTGACCCGATACATTCACGACCGTAGCCGCACCAATGCTTGCGCCTTTCCTCATATAAATCTTATCGCATGCAATAGCAATAAGTGCACCTGCCGATGCCGCATTATTATCTATAAACACATAAACAGGAATTTTTGAATTCAATATCATAGTACGTATAGAATCGGCCTGAACGACAGCCCCCCCATATGTATTCATATGAATCAGAAAATAATCCGCATTCATCTCCCTTGCCTCCTCAAAAGCCTGCTTTGTCTGCCTCCAGATTGCAGGACCTATATCCCTTCTCATGGAAAACCTGTAAACCAGAGGCTTCTCTTTTTTCAAAGGTTCCTGCTTCAGACTGTCCTGCTTTAGACTGTCTTGTTTTAGACTGTCTTGTTTTAGACTGTCTTGCTTCTGGCTATCCTGCTTCTGACTATCCTGCTTCTGACTGTCCCGTTTTAGATTATCCTTTTTTAGATTATCCTTTTTTCCGACCTCCTGTCCGGTCGAAAATAATGCGACACATATAAGGGCTATTAATAAGAGTAATCGGTGCATATGCTTATGATTTATAATTTACATTAAAGTACAAAAAATTAATTTAAACAAAGAATTAAACGTAAAAAATCATATTATGTTGATGGATTTTATTGATATTAAATCTTACCACCCACACCCTTAAACTTCTCAACAAAAGATGCAATCTTTTGAAAAAACACTATGCTTCTTTGTCAAGTATTGCGGATTCAGCGGACTCATTTTGGGTAAAAGAGCATTAAGTTCAGTACCATTTTCACTGGCATACTCTCGCCTCAACGAAGTCATAATATATCGTTTCGCTTCCTCCTCATTAAGATTCTCGTCAGCAATCAGTTCACGCACCTCTAATCTCTGCTTAGCCTGAGCATATCCAAAGAAAGCATCAATAATACTAGCTTTATCCTGAATAGTATCAAGATCAGTTTCATTGATAAAATCCACCACCAGGCTCTCTTTTGCACGATTACCAATACTCGCACGAATGACACGACGAATTTCTTCTATCAAAGAGGCTTTATCTTTTGTTTTTTTATTATGCTCAAAAATCAATTCCAGAATATAGTCAAGATTTATCTCTTGAGATTTAAGAAGATCTACTTCGAAAACAACATCATCCCAGTCAATTTTTGATTCCTCTGATTCTTTACCACTTTTCTCACGACGCAGCCAGTCACGAATATCATTATATGTTGAACGATAGTCCTGAATAGTTCGGGCTGCCGGCAATTCCACTTCTTGCATAGCAGCTATATCTTCGTCTGTTACAAAGTATATTTCTTTAAACTCCTCAACAGCTTCGGCATCGTTTATATCCACAGCTTGAAGTGCTTTAAGCCTGGTAAATTCATCATAGTTCTGAAGAATGTTTTCAACACGAAGATATTCACCAAAGAGCTTGGCAAATTCTTTTCTATCTTTCTCCCTGACAATATCATCAGGATTTGGAAACTTTTCATTTAACTCTTTTACCACATCGATATACCCACGACGAGCTTCACCCGTTACTATATCAGTAAAGCCCTCTAAGTATTCCTTATAGCTTTTCTCAAGCACTACATTTTTAGTATTACTATCGCCAAAAAGCGTAATAGCCTCAACAGTAGACTTTTCCAAATCCCTAAAAGTAACAATATTACCAAATGTTTTGGTAGCATCATAAATACGGTTGGTACGTGAAAAAGCTTGCATTAAGCCATGATAACGAAGATTCTTATCTACAAAAAGAGTATTTAAGGTAGGAGCATCAAAACCCGTAAGGAACATACCAACCACAATAAGCAAATCAACTTCCTTGCTTTTTACTCTTTTAGCCAGGTCACGATAATAATTTTGGAACTCTTTACTATCAACTCCAAAACTGGTTTTAAACATACCATTATAGTCATTGATAGCAGCCGTTAGAAACTCCTTTGCACTGGTATCCATTGCTGAAGGTTCAAAGCTCTCATCAATAATCTCACCTATGGCATTTTGCTCTTCATTGGCTGCAAAGGAGAATATAGTAGCAATCTTTAGAGGCTTATCACTCTCCTTTTGTAGATTGTTTATTGCTTCATAATAGCATTTAGCAGCATCAACACTACTCACTGCAAACATAGCATTAAACCCTCTTTCGCTACCTTGCGATCTATGGGTCTTCTGCTTAAAGTTATGTAATATGTATTGAGAAATTTCTTTAATACGAGAGGGATGAAGCAAAGCCTCTTTATTTTCTGCCGCACTTAACTTCTTCTCATCAAGTTCTGTCTCAATATCCCTAAAATGAGGGCGTACATCGTTATAGTCCACCTTAAATTTAAGTACTTTCTCATCCCTGATAGCATCGGTAATCACATAGGAGTGTAATTCACTACCAAAGACACTGGCAGTAGTCTCTGAACCTAAAGCGTTATCAGAAAAGATAGGAGTCCCTGTAAAACCAAACTGATAGTACCTCTTAAACTTCTTTTTCAGGTTCTTTTGAGCCTCCCCAAATTGAGAGCGGTGCGCTTCATCAAATATAAACAACACTTGCTTTTGGAAGATAGGCAGGTCACTCTCCCCTTTCATCAGGTTATTCAGTTTCTGAATTGTTGTTACAATGATTTTATTATCATCCTTATCAATATTTCTTTTTAAGCCCGCTGTACTCTCCGAACCATTAACACTATCCGGAGAAAATCGTTGATACTCTTTCATGGTTTGAAAGTCGAGATCTTTCCTATCTACAACAAAGAAGACTTTATCAATAAAATCTAGCTCTGTAGCAAGACGTGCCGCTTTGAAACTCGTAAGGGTTTTACCCGATCCTGTGGTATGCCAGATAAACCCACCACTCTCAGGTTTAGACCAATTTTTAGCATGATGCGAACTTTTTACCTTCCACAACAACCTTTCTGTTGCTGCAATCTGATAGGGTCTCATTATCAAAAGAGTATTACTTACATCAAATACCGAATAGGTAAGAAGTACATTTAAAAGAGTGTTTTTTTGAAAAAAAGTGGCAGTAAAATCCTTTAAGTCTTTAATAAGGGTATTGTCCGACTTTGCCCAGTTCATGGTAAAATCAAAACTATTTTTATTACGCTCAACGGTATTGGCAAAATAGCGACTATCAGTACCATTAGATATGACAAATATCTGCAAGTACTTAAAAAGAGAGTTTGTACTATTAAAACTCTCTTTACTATAACGATGAACCTGATTAAAAGCTTCACGAATAGCAACACCACGTTTCTTAAGTTCCACTTGTACCAAAGGCAAACCATTCACTAAGATGGTTACATCATAACGATTTGCCTGAGTACCTTTTTGCTCGAACTGTGAGATTACCTGAACTTTATTACGTGCAATATTCTTTTTATCTACTAAGTAAATATTTTGTATATGCCCATCATCAAACACAAAATCGTAGATATAGTCATCGTGTATTTTCCTTGTTTTATCAATCAGATTATCACCAGGCCTATCTAAATACTCCTCTACAAAACGCAACCACTCACTTTCAGAAAACACCATATCGTTAAGAGCCTGTAACTGCACTCTCGCATTAGCTAGCATGGCTTTAGGACAGGTAAGCTCAGGCATGTAATCATACCCCTGATTTGTTAAATCCCGTATAAGCTCTTGCTCCAAGCTTGCCTCAGTTTGATAGACTGCAGGTGCCTCGTTCACCTCCGAAAACTTAGTGTATTTATCTAAAACAATGAAATTGTTTGTTTCTGCTATGGTTTTGTATGTAGTCATTAGTTTATAGGTTAATGTTTTCTAGCAAATAATTCGGTATCAATTATCTTTAGGGAAAGTTAGTAACATATCTCGGTAGTATTCATACTGCTTCTTTCTTAGCTCTATCTCCTTTGGGAGACCTTCACTTATTGAGTTAGTTAGAGTATCGAATTTGTCTAAGATGGAGACTATCTTTTTCTGGCTTTTAAGTGGCGGTATTGGAATTTTGAATTGTCTTAATTTTGTAAGATTAAGCATACCATAATTTCGCATTTCCGCTTTAAGCACTTCGTATAAATTGGTTATATAGTAAAACACAAACTTATCATTTACAACTTCTGGCTTTGTAGATTTTATGCTGGCAATATTCTGATTCGTTGTGCTTTGAAATTCTAAATATGCAGTTTTAAAAATGGTAGCACCTACTAGAGCTATTAAAGTAGTATCTTTATTTAAAAGTTTAGCACTTGATTTTTTTAGGCCTAATTCTGTTATATAATTACTAGCCGAATATACAGGTTTATTATTACAAGATTCTGATTTAAGCCAAGGAATTCTTCCTTTATCCCAATATTCTTGTTTTGATTTTGATGGTGTGCCACCTGAGGCTACTTCAAAAAAGTCTTTATCCCCCAAACTCTTCCACTCAACTTCACCCTCTTCAAAACTCAACAGCTCATCACGATAATAGTTATACTGCTTTTTACGTGCTGTAAGCTCTGCTGTAAGCTCTGCTGTAAGCTCTGTAAAAGTGTCGAGAATTCGAACTATCTCTTTTTGTACTTTTAGTGGGGGGATGGGGATTTGGAGTTTAGAAACTTTTGTTGTATTAATTGTAGGTACACCTCCTTCGCTTTGCAAACTAATGATATTTTGCTCAATTGATTTTAAAAAGTAATATAAATACTTAGTGTTGATTCTATTCTTAGTATTAGTAGAATTGTGTGGTATAACTGAAAAACATTTATCATTCAAATAGAATTTTCTATAAATATAGTTAATATAGCCTGCATTAGCACCTACCCTCGATATTGTAACAGTATTTTCAATTCTATTAAATATGTTGATAAATCCCATTAATTCTTTCCCTCCACTTATTATGGGATATTTTCCTGTTTCGGAACAATCTTTTTTGGTAACACCTTTTCCTGTTTTTATTTCTGCAACCTCCCCCAAACTCTTCCACTCAACCTCAACTCCCTCTAACAACTTTTCCATAAAGCTATTTTTCTGAGTGCCTTGTGTATTCTGTGGTTTTATATTTTTCATGCCTTATTTTTGTTATTACGGCTTTGCTTTTTTGCCTGTTTTTCCAACATAGAGATTGTTTTTAAATACTCCTCTTCTACACTCTCCAGTGTCTTGGCTTTGTATTTTTTATACTCAAGCTTTGCTTTCTCTTTTGCTTTGCTAGAAGATATTTGACCTGCATTATCCAGCAGTTTTCTCCCGGCTGATGAGAGTATGGTATCAAGCTCCCTAACAAAATCTGCCATTCTCATTTCTCTTTCTTCAATGGCATTAAGTTCTGCTAAATCGAAATATGCTGAAACAAGGTTATTAAGAACTTTCAGCTCTTTCTCACTCAGATAATTTTTGGCAATCATAGCTTCTGCCTGTGTTGGCTGACTTCCCTTAAAGCTGGTTAACCCTGCAAATGGTTTATCACTATCAACACGCAGATAGATAACCTCACTTGCTGTATTACCATGGGCTGCAAAATGAAGTTTGTTTTGAACGATCTTAAAAAATGTGATACTCTCTTCACTTTTAGGGTCGTAATCACTTGCAGTAGAATATAATTCAAGTACCTGACGATACATTACCTTTTCACTGGAACGAATATCACGGATACGATCGAGCAGTTCTTTCCAGTAATTGCCACCACCAAGGTTTTTTAGGCGTTCATCGTCCATTGTAAAACCTTTAACAATATACTCTTTAAGGCGGCTTGTTGCCCATTGACGAAAACGTGTAGCTATCTTAGAATTAATTCTATATCCTAAGGCAATAATCATATCAAGATTATAATAGTCCAACTCGCGCGAAACCTCCCTATTCCCTTCTTTTTGAACTGTTCGGATTTTCCGAACAGTTGCTTCAGGGGTTAATTCTTCGTCGTGATAAATGTTTTTAATATGCTCACTTACTGTTGATTTTGCAGTTTGATAAAGCTCAACCAGTTGTTTTTGAGTCAGCCAAACATCTTCGTTTTCCAGATGAACAGAAAGTTCAGAAATACCGTCAGCACTCCTATAAATAATAACTTCTTTAGCTAGTTTACTCATTCCTCAATCTCCTTTACTATTGCATCAATATCCCTACGAAGCACGTCAATCTTACTCACCGTAGCAGCTATCTCTTTGTTTAGCTCTACTATATCGATCTCTTCACTTGTATCTTCCGGTTCAACATAAGAACTTACAGAGAGATTGTAATCATTCTGCGCAATTATATTATTATCAATTGATTTTGCCACATGCTCAACATCCTCTTTGCTATCGAACATTCCCATAATTTGTTTAATATGGTCATCGGTAAGAATATTGTTATTGGTCTCTTTTTTAAAGAAATTCTTTCCACTGGCATCAATAAACTGGGTTTTATTATCGCTCTTATGTTTTGAAAGAACAAGAATGTTTACAGCTATAGAAGTTCCAAAGAAAAGGTTTGGAGCCAGAGAAATAACTGTTTCTACAAAGTTATTATCTACCAGGTATTTTCTAATCTTCTGTTCAGCGCCATTTCGATAAAAAATACCGGGAAAACAGACAATAGCTGCCCTTCCTTTACCAGAAAGATAACTAAGTGCATGAAGCACAAAGGCAAAGTCTGCTTTCGATTTGGGAGCAAGAACTCCGGCAGGGGCAAAACGGTCGTCGTTAATAAGGGTTGGGTCATCACTTCCTATCCATTTTACCGAATAGGGAGGATTGGAGACAATGGCATCAAAGGGTTTATCATCTCGTAATTGAGGATCTAGGAGGGTATTACCAAGCACAATATTAAACTTGTCGTAGTTAATGTTATGCAGAAACATATTCATACGGGCAAGGTTATAGGTGGTGTGGTTTATCTCCTGACCAAAAAATCCATCTTGAATAATATGATTGTCGAAATGTTTTTTCGCCTGAAGAAGTAAAGAGCCTGAACCTGCAGCAGGGTCATAAATCTTATTTACTGTCTCCTGTTTGTGCATGGCCAGTTGTGCTATAAGCTTAGATACGCTTTGAGGGGTAAAAAACTCACCTCCCGACTTTCCTGCATTGGCTGCATAATTGGAAATAAGAAACTCATAGGCATCACCAAAAAGGTCGATATGATTGTCTTCAAAATTGCCAAAATTTAACCCTTCCACTCCCTTTAGAACTGCTGCAAGACGACTGTTTTTATTTTCTACAGTGTTACCTAGTCGTGTACTGGTAGTATCAAAATCTGCAAACAATCCTTTTATATCATCTTCTGATGGATAACCACTGGCAGAGCTTTCTATGGCTGAGAAAATTGCAGCCAAATCTGTATTAAGGTTTGCATTGGTATTGGCATTTTTTGCGATATTTACAAAAAGCTGACCAGGATATATAAAATACCCTTTAGTCTTAATAGCATCATCTTTAATCTCAGGTGTTATAACTTCATCAGGCAGATTAGCATAATCAACACTCTCGTCTCCTCCTTCAATATAATTGGTGAAATTTTCACTAATAAAACGATAGAAGAGAGTTCCTAACACAAAATGTTTAAAATCCCATCCATCAACAGAGCCACGTACTTCGTTGGCAATTCTCCAAATTTGAGCTTGTAGCTCAGCTCTTTGTCTAGTACTTGTCATTGTATATTTTTGTTTTCCAGTATCTTAACTTGTAGTTCTATTTATCATACATTAGTTGCATATACTTCCATTTGGCAGTGATTTAAACACAACTTTACTAAATAATTTCAAATATATAAATAAATAAGTCATAATTTTAGCAAAAAAGACAAATGATAAACTCATACCATGATTAGAAAATCATGTAAACTTTTTTTAAGGACAAACATTTAATTAAACACAATCCCTAATAAAGACTAAGTCATCTCCCCATATCTCCCCCTCACAATCCCCAGTGCTTTTACTAGGTTTGTACTAGGTTTGTACTAGGTTACTACTAGCTCAATAGTAAAAACATAGTAAAAAGCAGGCTTAAGGCATGCGAAAAAGCAGGCTGTGGTAAACACCAAAACAAAACCGGAATTACAGGAAATTATTGTTAAATACAATAACTATTTCCTTAATCCCGGATTATCTTAAAGTATAAATAGTATAAAAACTTGAGTTTTATCTTTGCGATCTATGATATTCAGCAACGGCAATAGTCCCTGCAACAACAGAAACAATAGCAATAAAGCCGGAAAGCATCACACCGCAGAAAGGTATTAACAGCGACAATGCAAACAAGAATCCGTTACCCATAACCATTCCTTTGTTACTTCTCATATACTCTACACTCTCTCCAACATTCATCCTCTTTCTCTCTATTGCATAATCGAGGAAGGAGAATCCATAAAAATATGAGGTCACTAGGAACATGATTACAGGTGTAACAAGACCCACAAGAGGGATGAAACTAAGAATAAATAAGGCAAGACCGATAATTAATTCCAAAAACACATTCCTTATAACTATTGCAAGTCCTCTGGCCACATCTTTTAAAAGCTGGGTAAAACTGAAAGGATAATTTTTTCCTGTAAGTGCCTTTTCTGTTCTTTCTGAAATCCATGAAAACACGGGCGACATAATGGCCACAATTATATACCCACCGAAAAATGCGAATGCAAAGAAATACCCTACCCTGACAAGTATCTTGATAGCCCACATAAGACCTGTCTTAAATCCTCCGTTATTCAGAAATCCTATATCCAACCCTGAAATGTAACTATCAACCCATTGCTTTATATCGCTGGTAATCCCCGATATCAGTTCAGTTCCTATCCAGAAAAGCAATATATTCAATAGCAAAGGGAAAAGAAAAAACCAGGCCATACCTTTGTTGAATATAAGGTTCATGGCCTTGCCATAAGTTCCCAATCCGTATCCAAAACCCCTAAACATGTTCATTTAATTCATTTTTTATATATTCGATAACAAATATAACTAACCTGCTTGATTTTTAGTAATATTATATTCATAAATAATTTTGAAATACCAACAATTTATATCTGTAGTTACTAAATAAATATATTCCTGCACAAGACATATAATAAGCTTCTTGAATCAAACAATTAATATTAAATCAGGACTATATCGCATTTTTTACTAATTTTGTGAGCTAATAGTAATACCAAATAAAAAGATAAAGAAATGGATGCATTAAACGCTATATCACCAATTGACGGAAGATACAGATCAAAAACCGAAAGCCTTGCTAAATATTTTTCTGAAAGCGCATTGATTCGCTACAGGGTAATGGTTGAAGTTGAATATTTTATAGCTCTTTGCGAAATTCCTTTGGAGCAGCTTAAAGATTTTGATAAATCTTTATACGAAAATCTTCGTGAACTATATCAGGACTTCACTACGGAAGATGCTCAACGAATTAAAGATATTGAAAGCATTACAAACCACGACGTAAAAGCTGTTGAATACTTTATCAAAGAAAAATTCGACGCACTTAATCTTCAAAAATATAAAGAGTTTATCCACTTTGGATTAACATCTCAAGATATTAACAACACATCGGTTCCTTGCTCTCTAAGGGATGCTGCTCACGAGGTTTATTATCCTATGATAGATAAACTTATTGCAAAACTAGAGCAACTTGCCGAAGAATGGGTTGATGTGGCCATGCTTGCCAGAACTCACGGTCAGCCTGCATCGCCTACACGTTTGGGTAAAGAAATAAGGGTGTTTATTTACAGACTTACCAAACAGCTGGAATTACTTAAAGCGGTTCCTTGCTCTGCCAAATTCGGTGGTGCTACTGGTAACTTCAATGCGCACAAAGTGGCTTATCCTGAAATAGACTGGAAAGAGTTCGGAAACCACTTTGTTAACAATATTCTAAAACTTGAAAGAGAACAATATACTACTCAGATCTCTAACTACGATAACTTCGGTGCAATATTCGATAACTTCAAAAGAATTAACACTATATTGTTAGACCTTGACAGGGACTTCTGGACATATATCTCTATGGAATATTTCAAACAGAAGATCAAAGAAGGTGAAGTTGGTTCTTCGGCTATGCCGCATAAAGTTAACCCTATTGACTTTGAAAACTCTGAGGGTAACCTTGGTATAGCAAATGCAATATTCGAGCATCTTACCAATAAACTTCCTGTTTCAAGACTACAAAGAGACCTTACTGACTCTACAGTACTAAGAAATATTGGAATTCCTTTGGCTCACACAGTTATCGCTTTCCAGTCAACCCTTAAGGGTCTTGATAAACTAATTATCAACAGAGATGCCTTTGCGGCAGATTTGGAAAACAACTGGGCAGTAGTTGCTGAGGCTATACAGACCATACTTAGAAGCCAGGGATATCCAAATCCTTACGAGGCTCTAAAAGGACTGACAAGAACAAACACTAAAGTTACTCAGAATAGCATTGCTGAATTTATCGATACTCTTGAGATTAGCGACGAATTAAAAGCAAAACTAAAAACTATAACTCCTTCTAATTATACCGGAATTTAATCCTCCGGTATATACCTTTATTTATTAAGATGTACCGTCCATGATTTTAGAATTATTAAATACTACAGGAATAATGATTATAAAATCATGGTGCGCTCCATCTGACAATTGAATATTTATAAAAAACAGATGCACGATTTTATTCAGATACTAAAACGTTTTATTCCTCCATACAAGTGGAAACTTGGGAGAAATATTCTTTTCAATTTCCTTCATGCCGCATTTGGTGGAGCTTCTTTCGCTATGATGGCCCCCGTACTTGGAATTCTTTTTGGAACCCAGGAAGATGTGACCACAAAAGTTCCATGGGAAATAACCATTGATGCAGTAAAACACAACTTCTACTTTTTCATCACATCCATTAAAGATCACTATGGAGCCCCAACGGCTCTAATTCTTATTGGAGGCGTTATGGTGCTAGCTGTACTACTTAAAACGGCTTTCTCGTATCTTGCCGCTTATGAAATGGTATATATAAGAAATGGTGTGGTAAGGGATATAAGAAATCTGATATATAAAAAGATTTTACAACTTCCTCTTCCTTTCTTTTCTGAAGAAAAAAAGGGGGATATACTTGCCAGAATGACTGGTGACGTTCAGGAAGTTGAAAACTCTATAATGAACTCTCTTGAGATGTTCTTTAAAAACCCTATCATCATTATTGTTTATCTGGCTATGATGATAATAATGAGCTGGCAACTTACTCTATTTGTCTTTATACTTCTTCCCATTGCGGGAACCATTATAGGCAGAGTAGGAAAATCCCTTAAACGCTCATCAATGGAGGGACAAAATAAGATGGGACAGATTCTGTCGTTCATTGAAGAGAGTCTTTCTGGTCTTAGAATTATAAAGGCCTTCACTGCAGAAAAACATATGAACGAAGCCTTCAGTAAAGACAATGATGATTACCGCAGGATAATGAACCACCTTATGAGGCGTAGGTATCTTGCCCATCCTATGAGCGAATTCCTTGGTACTATTGTTGTTGTTATTGTGCTATGGTTTGGAGGACAACTTATTCTTTCTGGTGATTCAACATTGAAGCCTCAGGATTTCATGGCCTATATGGTTATTTTTTATTCTATAATCAATCCTGCAAAAGCCTTTTCCAACGCTCTTTACAGCATACAAAAAGGACTTGCTCTATGGACAGGATAGACATGATACTGACTACCGAATCTTCTATACAGGATAAAAAGGATGCTAAAGAACTTAAAGAATTCAACAACAATATAGAATACAGGATGTAACCTTTGCTTACAACAGTTCAAAGGATGTTCTTAAAAATATAAATGTTTTAATTCCTAAGGGAAAAACCATTGCCCTTGTCGGTCAGTCTGGTTCAGGAAAGACAACATTCGTTGATCTTCTTCCTCGCTTCTACGATGTAAAAGGAGGAGGAATATTTATAGACGGTCACGATATCAGGGATCTTTCCATGAACAGTCTCAGAAAGCTTATGGGTAACGTTAATCAGGATCCTATACTTTTCAACGACTCAATATTCAACAATATAGCCTTCGGAATAAATGACGCTAAAGAAGAAGATGTGATTGCTGCTGCAAAAATTGCCAATGCACACGACTTCATAATGCAGACCGAAAATGGCTATCAGACTAACATTGGTGACCGTGGAGGGAAACTATCGGGAGGACAGAGACAAAGACTTAGCATTGCCCGTGCAATACTTAAAAATCCCCCTATTTTGATTCTCGACGAGGCAACATCTGCTCTTGACACTGAATCGGAAAGACTGGTGCAGGATGCACTCGACAAGCTAATGCAAAACAGAACTTCCATAGTTGTTGCCCACAGACTGTCTACCATCAAGAATGCCGATATGATATGCGTATTCAACGAGGGGGAAATAGTTGAACGGGGCACACACGAAGAACTGGTCGCAAAAAGAGGAACATACGAAAAACTGCATAATATGCAATCATTCTAAAACAAACATCTATTATATTAAGAGGTTAATCTTACCAGATTAGCCTCTTTCATTACCCTTAAGTCTATAGTCAATAAGTTACATCTTTTTGCATTTCTCAATATCTAATGATATATTTGTGGAGGGAAATGTAAATAAATGACTATCCAAGAGGGAAAGAATATATGGCTTAAAAAGCTTGCAGAGGGAGAAAACTGTGCCTTCAGACAACTATTCGAAGAATACTATACACCATTAGTATTGTTTGCTGATTCGTATATAAACAACACGGAACAGTCCAGAGACATTGTTCAGGATATTTTTCTTACCCTTTGTAGCAATAAAGAAAAATTCTCTTCCATTGAAAAACTTAAATCATATCTCTATAGTGCTGTTAAAAATAAATCTCTTAAAGAAATAAGACACGAAAAGGTAAAAGATAAATATGCCTCACACATAACATATACAAAAGAAGAAACATCTTCCTTTTGGGATAAAGTATTAGAAGAAGAAGTTTATCGTCACCTGTATATTTCAATAAATAAACTCCCTAATCAGACACAAAAAGTTTACCTTCTGTATTTAAAAGGATATAAAAACCAGGAAATAGCAGAAGAATTAGATATTGCGGTTGAAACAGTTAAATCCCACAAGAAGACTGGAAAACAGATACTTCAAAAACAAATGAAAGAACTTTTATCAATCATTTGGTTTATCTTTTTATAATTTTTTATTTTTTCTACCCCTTTTTTAATATTAAGGGGTCTTAAGAGTTATAAGAAGGAAAATGCATTTATGGGAAAAGAAAAATATATATTCAATCTGGCTAAATCTATAGCTAAATCTATCGGAGGCGATCTTTCAGAGGAGGAGAGCCAATCAGTAAAAGAATGGGGAGAGTCTTCCATTTACAATAGTGAACTTCTAAGAAGTTTTAAGAGTGTTGAGAATTTAGAAGATAAATTCGCTTCTTACTCTAAAATTGATTGGAAAGAAGATTATTCGAAGTTTATTATCAAGAAAAATAAGAAAGAGAAAAGGATAAAGATTTATTCATTCCTAAAATATGCAGCTGCCATAGTATTGCCTGTTGCAATTACGCTAACATTCCTAACAATAGAAAAGCCTGATTATTCAAAGCAACTGGCTTCTACTAAAATAGAAACAGGATCAAGCAAGGCTACCTTAGTACTTGCAAGTGGAGAAAAGATTTATCTTTCAGGAGATAAAAAGAATACACTACAAGAAAAAGATGGTAGTCTAATAACTACTGACAGCGGAGTAATTTCATATAAAAAGGAAAAAGTTTCCCGGAAAAAAGAAATTTCAAAACCTATATACAACAGCCTGAATGTACCACGAGGAGGTGAATACTTTCTTACATTGGCAGATGGAACAAAGGTATGGGTTAATTCAGAAACAAAACTTAAATATCCTGTTTCATTTTCCGGAAAGCAAAGAATTGTTTACCTGACTGGAGAAGCCTATTTTGATGTTACTAAAAACCCTGAGAAACCATTTATAGTTGTAACTAAGGATGCCAAAATTAAAGTATTGGGAACATCATTTAATGTAAAGGCATATGAAGAAAATGAGATAGCCGCTACACTGGTTGAAGGTAGCGTAAGCATAATCTCTCCTAAAAACAAGAAAGAAATTATTCTTTGTCCGGGAGAACAGGGACTGATTGAAAAAAATACAGGAAATATTATCAAGAAAAATGTTGACATATCTTTATATACTGCATGGAAAGATGGACGGTTTGTATTTAGGAAAACCAAAATGGACGATATTTTAAAGACTTTATCCAGATGGTACGATATTGACATATTTTACCAAAATGAAGAAGTAAAAAATATAACTTTTACTGGAAATATTAAGAGATACAGCGACTTTGATAATATTATAGATATAATTGAAACAACAAAAAGAGTAAAATTTAAAGTAAAAGGTAAAATAATTATAGTACAAGAAAGATAAAAAAAAGACAGAAGATATTGGCCGTATCCTCTGTCTGATCAGGTAAAACCTGATTGTTTAATTATTCATATAAACATTACAAATTTATGAAAAAAATTAATGAGTTTGCCCCTCCAATAAGGTGGCATTTAAAAAAAATGTTTAAAATCATGAAACTTAGTCTAGTTTTAACATTATCATGTATAATTCAAGTGTCTGCTTCTGTGTATTCTCAGAATGCAAAATTTAATCTTAAATTACAGAATGTGACCATAGAAAAAGTTTTTTCACAGATTAAGAGTCAGTCCGATTTTACTTTTTTCTATGATGATGCAAGTGTGGAAAAAATCAAAACAGTAAGTATCGATGTTAAGAATGCATCCGTTGAAGAAATCCTAGACAAGTGCCTGAAAGAAACTGTTTTTTCTTATAAGGTAGTTGATAAAACAGTTATTCTTTTCAAAAAAGAAGTTACTAAAAAAACTTCTGCTATAGAGCAGCAACAAAAAACAGTTAAAGGTACCGTGAAAGACAGTCAGGGATCCCCTCTTCCCGGGGTTTCTATCGTTGTTAAAGGAACTCAGACCGGTATATCTTCTGATATAGATGGTAAATTTGAGTTGAGCGTTGACGATAAACCTGGAGTTGTTCTTGTTTTTTCTTTCGTGGGAATGAAAACACAGCATGTTAAAATTGCAGAGAAGACAGTTTTAAATATTGTTATGAAGGACGATGCGGAGCAGCTTGAGGAGGTTGTTGTAACTACTGGTTATCAGAAAATTGATCGTAAACTTTTTACCGGTTCAGCTACTGTTGTTAAAGCAGAGGATGCAAAGGTTGCCGGAGTGGCCGATGTTGGACGTATGTTGGAAGGAAAGGTTGCCGGTGTATCTGTGCAGAATGTATCGGGTACTTTTGGTGCGGCTCCTAAGATTCGTGTACGTGGTGCTTCTTCAATTTATGGTGATACCAAACCTCTTTGGGTTGTTGATGGCGTTGTTCTTGAGGATGTAGTGGATATCTCTCCTGACCAGTTATCTTCAGGTGACCCTGCAACACTTATTTCTTCATCAGTAGCCGGTTTAAATGCGGATGATATTGAAAATTTTCAGATTCTGAAGGATGCTTCAGCAACAGCTTTGTACGGTGCACGTGCCATGAATGGAGTGATTGTGATCACAACAAAGAAAGGGCGTGCTGGTAAGAACTCCATCAGAGTAACTTCTGAATTCACTATGAAAATGAAACCTAATTATTCCAATTATGATATCATGAACTCTCAGGATCAGATGGAGATGTTCAGGGAAATGGAAAGAAAAGGTTGGTTAAGTCATGGTGACATGATGCGTTCGAAAGATGGGGGTATTTTTTACAAGATGTATGAACAAATCAACTCCTATGAGAATGGGGAATTTGGACTGGAAAATACACCCGAGGCTAGAGCAGCTTTTTTAAAAAAATATGAAAGAACAAACACCGATTGGTTTGATATCTTGTTTAGAAATTCTTTACAGCAGAATCATTCGGTTTCTTTTTCAGGTGGATCTGAAACATCTAAATTTTATGTGTCAACTTCCTGGTTGAATGATGAGGGATGGACCGTTGCGGATAATGTTGACCGTTATACAGTAAATATGCGTGGTGATTTTGATGTGACGGATAAACTTTCTATTGGTATTCAATCCAAGGGATCTATCCGAGAGCAAAGAACACCGGGTACATTTAACCGTTCTAATGATGTAGTTAATGGGAACTACTCAAGAGAGTTCGATATTAATCCATTT
This sequence comes from Marinifilaceae bacterium, assembly GCA_963666945.2. Classification (GTDB taxonomy): domain Bacteria; phylum Bacteroidota; class Bacteroidia; order Bacteroidales; family Marinifilaceae. The sequence continues at coordinate 53,709 of CAXXRT010000060.1, read as the reverse complement.
TCTTATGCATTAAATACAAGTAGAACAATCACGCCTTATGATGAGAATGGTAATTCTGAATATGTAAGAATGAATTATGCACCATTCAACATTTTTGAAGAATACAAAAATAACTACATCAATCTGGATGTGTTGGATTTATCAATTCAGGCTGATTTAGGCTACAAGATCAACAAACATCTGGAGTATAAATTTACCGGATCGATGCGCTATGTAAAATCATCAAACGAGCACATTATAAAGGAGGGATCCAATGTAGTGGGAGCCTACAATGCTGGTGTGGATGATCCAGTTATTTCTGAATCCAACAGATATCTTTGGAAGGATATATCTCTTCCAAATTCGAGGAAAATCTCAGTTTTGCCTAATGGCGGTTTCTATAATAAAGAATCTAATACGATGAAGAATTTTTATTTCAGAAACATGTTGAATTACAACAGAACTTTTAATGAAATTCATTCAGTGAATGTGATGTTGGGGCAGGAATTGAAATATGTTGACCGTCAAAATGACTTTTTTAATGGATATGGTTACCAGTATGATAGAGGAGGAACAGTCTTTACTGATCCTAACATCATGAAGTCAACCAATGAGTCTGGATTTTCATATTTCGGGATGCAGGAATTCAGAGATCGATTTGTAGCAGGCTTTGCCAATATAGCCTATTCCTATATGGGTAAATATACTTTTAATGGTACCGCTCGTGTCGATGGATCAAACCAATTAGGTCAATCAAAAAGCTCAAGATATCTTCCTACATGGAACTTGTCAGGTAAATGGAACGCTAAAGAAGAATCTTATCTTACTGACGTTGAGTGGTTGTCTAATTTGTCATTCAGAGGAACCTATGGTTTAACAGCTTCTATGGGACCTGCAAACAATGCTTCAATTGTATACAGAAACACCATTACAACGACTCCTTACGATTCGGAAAAACAGAATGCCATGTATATTGAATCATTGGAGAATTCTGAGTTGACTTGGGAGAAGCAGTACGAAACCAATATAGGTTTTGATATGGGTTTATTCAACCGTATATCTATAAGTGTTGATGCTTATCAAAGAAAAGGATTCGACCTGATTGCATACGTGAGAACATCAGGGATTGGTGGAGAAGCTTGGAAATTTGCCAATTATGCTGATATGGCTTCAAAAGGTATTGAGTTCAGTTTGGGAACTCAAAATATTAAAAATAAAGTTTTTTCATGGTCATCAAATTTAACTTTTGCTTACAACAAAAATGAAATTACCAATTTGAAAAATGAGCCAATGATTTATGACTTAGTAAAAGCTGAGGGGGGTGCTATGGAAGGCGGTCCTGTTCGTGGCTTGTATTCAATTCCATTTGCTGGTTTGGATAAATTAGGTTTACCCCAATTTTATGACAAAGATGGAAATATCACTAAGGAAGTTTATTTCCAGGATGATTCAGTGAGCCATCTTAAGTACGAAGGTTCTATCGACCCTAAAGTTACAGGTGGGTTTTCAAATGCTATTAATTACAAGAATTGGAAATTGAATGTATTCTGCAGCTATCAGTTTGGAAATAAGATCCGTTTGTATCCTTCATTCCATGCTTCATATAGCGATATGGATGCCGTTACTAAGGACATGAGAGACAGATGGATGGTACCTGGTGATGAAGAGTTTGTTAATATTCCAGTTATTGCTTCTAAGGATATTTCTGATCGTTATGGTTATGAGTTAGAATCGACTTACAATGCATATAACTATTCTGATCAGCGTGTTGCAAAAGGGGATTTTATCCGTTTGAAAGAGCTTTCTTTGGAATACAGTATTCCTAAAAACTTTCTAAATAAACTTGGATTATCAAGTGCCTCACTAAAAGCACAGGGAACCAACTTGTGGTTGTTGTATTCGGATAGTGCCTTGAATGGCCAGGATCCTGAGTTTTTCGGAACTGGCGGGGTCGCACTTCCTGTACCAAAACAATATACTTTCTCACTTAAATTAGGATTTTAATACTTAATATGATGAACAAGAAAATATTATATATACTGACTATTATTGCGACTTTGGTTTTTATGTCGTGTAATAACTATCTGGATACCAGGCCTGACAACAGAATGGATTTGGATTCGGAAGTGAAAGTGAAAGAGCTGTTGACCAGTGCTTATCCTGAAATGACATATGGTTTATTTTGTTATTCCATGTCGGATGATGCAGACGATAAAGGAGAAGGGCATTTATCCTTAAGTAATAATGAACAAGGCTATTTTTGGGAAGAGTTTACCGATAATAGTCAGGACTCGCCTGCTGGCTATTGGGATGAGTGTTATAATGCCATTTCTCATGCTAATAAAGCTTTAGAGTATATCGAAAGTCTGAAAGTAGGAGAAGTTATTCCAGAATCATATCAGGCCTATTATGGTGAAGCTTTAGTAATTAGAGCCTACTGTCATTTTATGTTGGTCGACCTTTGGGGAAAGTCTTACAATCCGTCTACTGCAGCTACTGATTTAGGTGTGCCATACGTTACAGAAGTAGAAACTATAGTATTTAAGGATTATAAGAGAGAAACGGTTGCTAAAGTTTATGAATTGATTGAAAATGATCTGATCGAAGGTCTAAAATATATCGACGATTCTGCATTTGATGTTCCCAAATATCATTTCAATAAAGCAGCAGCCAATACCTTTGCTTCACGATTTTACACACGTAAAGCGGAATGGCAAAAGGTGGTGGACTATGCTACTGAAGCTTTAGGAAATAACCCATCATCATTCATTAGAGATCATTCTGGGAAATATGGTAATATGGGATTGGAAGAGCAGATTGCTGAATACTCTAAAGCAACTGAGCCTGCAAACTTTATGTTGACAAGTAATGTGACTTATTGGTTCTATTATTTTCAGGCGACATTACGATATGCATATACTTCAAATGTTACAAATTCTGGAATAAAGCAGAAATTATTTGATGAAATTTTTGTAGCTAATGGAAATAATGCCTGGAGTCAAGCGAGTGCCAGCTTTGGAAATGGGGATGACTTTATTTTGAAATGGGGCTATTTCTTTAAAAGAATGGATGTTAACTCTGATATAGGTTACTACTATGCTATGACCCCTAAAATTGTTGCAGAAGAGGCTCTGTTTAATAGAATCGAGGCTAATATTATGCTTAAAAAGTATACTGATGCCGAGCAGGATCTTGATTTGTATTTCCAAAAACGATTATCAAATTACAGTGAGGAGAATAAAGTGACTGAAGATAAAATAGTCACTGCTTATCAAAACAACTCACATGCTGATTCTCCGCTTAATCCATGGTATGAGCTGAATGATAAGCAAAGAACATACTTGAATTGTGCAATTGACACCCGAAGAAGAGAGTTTTATTACGACGGAATGAGATGGTTTGATATTCGTCGTTTTAATCTGAAAGTTGTGCATAATGTTAAAGGAGGAACTCCGGTTACTTTAAACGGAGATGATATAAGAAAAGTATTGCAGATTCCTGTTTCGGCTCAGCAGTATGGCTTAACACCCAATGCAAGATAGTTTTTGTGTACTAATAAATTGTAAAATAAATGAAAAGGATATATATATTATTACTAATATCATCTGTTCTATTCTCTTTTTATTCATGCGATAAAGAGGATGACTTACGGGATGAATCTGTTGTGGTTTTAAATGAGTCATTTCAGAACGAACTGGATTTGTGGATTTACGAGAATCTTACAAAGCCCTACAATGTAGAAGTGAAGTACAAATGGGACGCTGGCGAAATCTCGAATAATTTTTATGTGACGCCTCCTAAAATGGAGAAAGCAAAAGAATATTTAGAGGCTTATCTGAACTTTTGGATCAAACCTTATGAAGAGGAATCAATAGCAGGAGGAAATCCTGACTTCTTGTACAAGTATATGCCTAAATTGTTGGTGTTAGTTGGAACACCCCAATATAATGAGAATGGGACTTTGACATTGGGACTGGCCGAAGGTGGGCGGAAGGTAACCATCTTCGATGTCGATAATTTTGCCGAAGTGGATGTCTACGATTCGGATACTCCAGAACAGGTAGCGATGAAGAAAAGAAGAAAGATAATGACTTCGTTTCATACACTTCATCACGAATTTGCCCATATTATGCACCAAACCAAATTCTATCCAAACGAATTCAAGGAAATCTGTAAAGGGGATTATACCGCCAGATGGATGGATCTAAATACTGCTGATGCACAGACAAAGGGCTTTATTACGCCATATTCAATGTTGAATGAGAATGAGGACTTTGTAGAAATTGTTGCTGGTATGCTAGACCGCTCTTGGTATAGCAATGAGCCATATATCTATTATGTCCCTTTAAAGGATCATAACGGTGAATTCACTAACGATTGGGGCGATGTTGCTAATTCTGAATGGGGTAATTTTCTATATTTATATATGTTGGACTATAGGTTTGACGAGAACTGGAACATGATCATGTTTCGTTCACCTGAAGCAACTGTTGGATATAATAAATTTATCAGTAAGCTGAACATTATTACAACCTACTATAAGGAGACATGGGGCGTTGATTTATACAGCCTTCAAAAGAGAATTGAAACAGCTTTAAATACTTCAGTTCAATAATGTCTCACATCTTGATACTCATATTAAATTTAAAAAAAATGAAACGAATATTATATATTTTAGTATTTATGATTTTTCTCTCATCCTGCAAAAAGGATTTTGAGTATAATCTTGATAAATCGCCAACTGAAAGAATGACTGAGGCGATAGATGAGTTAACAAATGTATTATCAGGTTCAGAATATGGTTGGAAAACCACTATTATAACTCGCGGGAAAACAGCTAGTGCCGGAGATTTTTTTGTGATGAAGTTTGCCCCAATAGAAGGAGGATCTTGTGGACAAGTTACCATCGCAAACGGGTTTGGAAGTAAGACATCTGAATTTGTTATTTACCATTCAACGGGTGTCGTTCTTAACTTTAACACGTTTAATGAGGTGTTTCATTGGTTGGCAAAACCTACTGAATGGTGGGGGACTGAAACAGGATTAGGTGGTAATATAGAGTATATTCTTATGAAAAATGAGAATGGTAAGCTCACACTTAAAGGCAAACATAATGAAAATGAAATGATCTTAGAAAAAGCTTCTGAGCAGGATTGGGACATGACTGATATTCAGCATAATTATGCAAACGTGCAGTCTATTTTAGCCCGTAACTTTTCTGGAATAACTGTAACCAAAGGTTTTGGAGCTACTGATGAAGAACCGTTCTTTGCCAAGTTTCGTGATGTTACTATTACCATTCTTGCTTTGCCTGATAAAAAGGGTCAATTTTATGGATTAGACTACTCAGTTGACGGTAAACAAGTACAATCTACAGTTGCAAACTTTGTTTTCACTCACGACGAATTAATATTAGCAGAACCTATATTTATGGGTACAGACACAGTGGATCGATTTACATATAACAAAGATTTAGACCTTTGGACTATTGGAAATGAAGGTATCGAAGGGTATATTAGTGGTTTCGATCTTCCACCAATGGATTCACCACGTGCATTCGACACATTTTTAGCAGTGATGGATGACCGATGGTATGGATGGCCAATTTACCATGACGACTATGATAATTATGGTAAGATTGCTGAATTCTTGACAGAAATACGTAATAACGTACCAGAACTTCAGTATCTTCAGATAAACGAACATTGCATACTTAATGGAGAAGATATTGGTCGTGGATTTATGTATATTGGTAATAGTGATGGGGAATCAACACCTTACGTTTTTATACCAGTCGATTATATTAAACAAGGCGAAAGCGAAATGAAGATTGTGCGTAATGGAGATGTAATATCCAACATTCCTAATATAAACGATTTACTTAATAACAATCCTCATGTTTTAAAGCTTATGAATGCATTCTTTAGTCCACAAGGGTGGAGACTGTATATGCAAGAAGGTGGGTCTGAAGGTTACAAATACTACACTATAAATTTCTACAATATAGAAGATCCATCTATTAATATGAGGAAGGTATTTTAATAGCAGTGTAGAGATATTTATTATTAAAAGATAGGTTAGTATCATTTTTTTAGATAGTAACTTATGGATTTACAAATTCACCAGTGAAACCTTACTAGTAATATAACTGGTTTTTAAAATTAAATAATGTTGGTCGGAGAATTTGAGATTTTCGTCTGAAAAAAAAGGAAAAACTTTCAGTAAAGCGTTACTGAAAATAGGTTTTGATCATTAGCGTTTGTCTTCTACCTCGAGGATGTTTATGGTTTATGTTCGTAGTTACGCTTTAGCGAGCCGAGGGTGATTAATGGTAGGAGGTGAGGTCTGTCAATAATATTATTGAAGATCTGTTGCTTTGATTATAGATTTGGCATTTCCCGTGTTGTTTTCCTTTTAAGCCTTTGTTTTTCAGAATCAGATGGGAAAATAGATTGTCCTAAGAAAGAAAATTTTATCGTTAGGAAAAATATTGCGAAATCTCATTTCCCGACCACAATATTTTAAATTTAAACTGTTGTTATAAAAAATAAAAGGCGGAATATATACTATTATGTATGTACACCGCCTTTTATTCTTTAGTATATCTCGATTATTTAGATCACTTTTAATTAGTCTTTACAATAAATCACTAGCCAACTCAGCCAAGTAGCTCCTTTCTCCTTTCTTAAGATGAACATGAGCAAAAACATCCTGTCCGTTCATCCTATCGAAAAGATGGGCAAGACCATTCGACTTCTTATCGAGATAAGGTGAGTCTATCTGCTCTATATCTCCTGTGAATATCATCTTTGTACCTTCACCGGCTCTGGTAATAATTGTTTTCACCTCATGGGGTGTTAGGTTCTGAGCTTCATCTACAATAAAGAAGGTATTGGACAAACTCCTGCCCCTTATATATGCCAGTGGAGTAATCACCAGTCTTTGATCTGCCAATAATTCATCTATAAGAATATTTTCCTTGCTATGAGGATTAAATCTATGCTTTATAAAACCAAGGTTATCGAACAATGGCTGCATGTATGGAGAAATCTTCTCACTTGCGTCACCGGGAAGAAATCCCAGATCCCTATTGGAAAGAGCCACAATAGGTCTTGCCAGTAATATTTGCTCGTACTTTTTACTCTGTTGCAAAGCAGCAGCAAGCGCTAACAGTGTTTTTCCTGTTCCCCGCCTTTCCACTGAGGGCTACAAGACTAATCTCAGGATTTAAAAGGGCATCTATGGCAAATGCCTGTTCTGCATTCTTTGGAAATATTCCGTAAGTATTCAGCTTTTCAACCTTACGCAAATCCATGGTAAATGGATCGTATGTAGCTATCACACTCGATTTTTCACCCTTAAGAATATAATACTGATTTCCCTTTGTTTCATGCATAAAGTCGAATTCAGATGCGAGAACACCTTGGGGATTTTCATAAATTCTTGCTATCTGCTCATCCTTTACATTATCTATAACCGAGATGTTTTTCTCCACGGTAAAGTCTATATCCCGAATCTGGTCTCTTCTGTAATCCTCTGCTACTATACCAAGGGATTTGGCCTTCATCCTAAGGTTTATATCCTTTGTGACAAGTTTTACTTCCCTTCCCTTCTTTGTTTTCCTTAAAAAATCGGTTATTGCCAGTATTCTGTGATCCGGTATGTTTTCGGCAAACGATTTCTTTATTTCATCAGAAAACTCCTTACCCGTTTCAATAAACAACCTACCCATTTTCTTCCCTAAAGATATCCCTTTATTAAAAAGATCGTCTCCGGCTATGGAATCTAACTCACGGGTGAATTCCCTGGCCTGAAAATTTATAAGACTATCTCCTCTCTTGAATTTATCGAGTTCTTCAAGAACCGTGATAGGAATAACTACATCGTGTTCCTCAAAACTATAAATAGAGCGATAATCGTGCAAAATAACATTTGTATCAAGCACATATATTTTCTTTTTTGCAGCCATAATTTATTGTATTGGTTCATTTGTTAAATTAATCAAAAATTATGAAAACTGCAATAAGTACTGAATATCAATTTCAAGAAACTTATAAAAAACAACAAATAGAAAAACGGTTTTAAAGATTTTTTACCTCTTTAAAACCGTCAATCCTCTAATTTAAATGAAAAATCACATTTCTCACTAAACAGCAAGAATCAATTATTTTTTTATATAAACTTAAATAATCTGCCCCATCTTATCTTACCAATAAAAGATTTGTCCTTATCAAGAGACAACCAGATAAACGAAGCCTTACCAACCACATGGTCTTCAGGCACAAATCCCCAGAAGCGTGAATCGGCTGAATTATGACGGTTATCACCCATCATCCAGTAGTAGTCCATTTTAAAAGTATAAGAATTGGCTTTCTCTCCGTTAATATAAATAGAAGAATCCTTCACCTCAAGCTTATTAGCCTCATATGTTCCTATTATTCTCTTGTATAAAGGAAGATTAGTCATATTAATCTCAACTGTCTGACCCTTCTTTGGAATATCTAATGGACCAAAGTTATCCCTGTTCCATGGATAATCTTTTGAGAAAGGAAATACATCAGGATTCCAGTCTCCTTTTTTGGTAATAAAGCGCTCTACCGCCTTTACATTTGCAAGACTCTTTAATGCCTCCACCTTTTCTGCTGTTAAAGGAAATTGATATTCAGAAGAAGAATTTCTTCTTCTGTCATCTTTGGCAATCCCAATTTCGTCAAGTTTCTTAGAATTTATACTGGTACCGTTAGTAAGCACTCCATAGTTAAACTGCATTCCACTAAAATCCTCCTGTGGCTTACCGTTAACCATAACCTGCCCGTCAACAATCTCCAGTCTGTCCCCTGGAATACCTACACAACGCTTAATATAATTTTCCCTTTTGTCAACAGGACGTGCAATAACCTCATAATTACTGTAAATCGATTTCCTTGCAAGATTGGTGTAGTACTCATCACCCCTCTGTACATTACCATTATTCTGATCTTCATATTTATATTGAAAAGCTGTATTTCTAATGGTAGTATAAATATCCGGATTTTCATATCCCACTATCACTGTATCACCGGCAGGAAAATTAAATACAACTATATCATTTCTTTTGACATCACCGAATCCGGCTATCCTCTTATAATCGCATTTAATAAGCTCAGAATAGGCCTTAGTGCTCTTTGTTCCAGGCAATGTATGGTGAGTAAAAGGCACCGCCAATGGAGTATTAGGCATCTTTGGTCCATAGGCCACCTTGCTAACAAATAAATAATCTCCTACAAGCATAGATTTCTCCATTGATGATGTAGGTATAGTATAGGCCTCAACAAAAAACATTCTGATAAGAGTCGCTGCAATAACAGCAAATATCAGAGCATCTACCCATTCAACAAACTTGGTTTGCTTTTTAACCCCCTTCTTTTTCCAGAATGCCCAATGCACCCTTTTACTAATATAAATATCATATATAACCGGAACAAAGACAAGTAGCCACCAGCTGCCTACCCAAATAGTCCATAAAAGAAAGATCAACAGAACAAAACCAAATTTAAACCACTTATTTGATAAAATTTCTCTAAGATTCATATGATTGTATTTTTATTTCATTTACCATATGGAGCTACCATGATTTTACGCATTAAAAACACGGATGGTTCATATGATCCAATTTATAATATTATTCTATTCCCAATAAATCCTTCATACCATAAATCCCAGTCCTGCCCGACATAAACTCAGCGGCAAGGACGGCCCCCAGAGCAAAGCCCTGACGGTTATAAGCTTTATGAGTGATACTTATCTCATCAACATCGGAGAAATACTTCACAGTATGTGTACCAGGCACCTCTCCTTCTCTTTTGGCTATAATCTTCATAGAAGAATCGGAAGACTTACCAAGCTCCCACTTATCTTTCCTGCCAATATTTTCAAATATACCCTCAGCTAAAGTTATAGCAGTCCCACTCGGTGCATCCAGCTTATGAATATGATGGATCTCTTCCATTTCCACATCATAAGCATCGAAAGGTTCCATTAATCTGGCAAGCTTCTTATTCAAAGCAAAAAACAAATTAACCCCTACACTAAAGTTTGAAGCATAGAAAAATCCCCCCTTTGTATAGTCACACACTTTCCTTAACTCTTCCATTCTGTCCAGCCACCCGGTAGTACCTGAAACAACGGGAACACCAGCCTCCATACATAACTTATAATTACCGAAAGCAGAGGAAGGTACCGTAAACTCTATTACAACATCGGCCTTCTGGAGATTCTCTTTAGTCAAATTATCAAGATTGTCTTTGTCTATAGTCAATACAATATTATGCCCACGGGAAAGAGCTATACGTTCTATCTCTTTGCCCATTTTTCCATAACCAATAAGAGCAATATTCATACTGTATAAATTTATAAATTTTATATTAAATATTATTTAAGTCTCAAAGATAATAAAAAGCATGGCACAAAAAAAATGCCGAACCAAAAGGTCCGGCATTTTTTTTAGTCATTTATAATTACTTTGCAGCTTCTTGCGCTTTAACAACCACAGCTCTGAAAGCTTCTGGATGATTTGTTGCAAGATCAGCAAGAACCTTACGGTTAATGTCGATTTCCGCCTTATGCAAAAGACCGATTAATTTAGAATACGACAAACCTTCAAGTCTTGCAGCAGCATTAATCCTCTGAATCCACAATGCTCTGAAATTCGATTTTTTCTTCTTTCTGTCGCGGTAAGCATAACCTAAACCTTTTTCATAGGTATTTTTTGCTACCGTCCACACATTTGCTCTGTTACCAAAGTTACCTCTGGTCTGCTTCAATACTCTTTTTCTTCTGGCTCTTGAAGCAACACTGTTTACACTTCTAGGCATAATTTTCAGTTTTTGAATGTTAGCGTCCCCTTGAGGAACTTTCACAAGCTAAACATCCGGTTTAAATACTAATTTTTCTTTCTCGTAAAATCCTACAACATTGCAAGCTGTAGCTTAACATTCTTCTGGTCAGCAGCATGTACTTCACCAAAAGCGGTAAGATTTCTTTTTCTCTTCGTGCTCTTTTTAGTCAAAATGTGACTTTTAAAAGCATGCTTTCTCTTAATCTTTCCTGATGCAGTCAACGTAAATCTCTTTTTCGCACTGCTTACGGTCTTCATTTTAGGCATTTCGTAAAAATTTAATTGTGTTTCAGAAAATTATATAACTATAAATATCTGTCCTTATTTTTTCTTTTTTGGAGAAATAAACATAGTCATACGCTTACCCTCCAATTTAGGCATCTGCTCTACTTTTCCAACTTCTTCAAGCTCCTGAGCAAAGCGCAACAACAATATTTCACCCTGATCCTTGAATAATATCGAACGACCTTTAAAGAATACGAAAGCTTTCACTTTAGCTCCTTCTTCCAAGAACTTCTGGGCATGTTTCAATTTGAAATCAAAATCATGATCGTCAGTATTTGGTCCGAAACGAATCTCTTTAACGACAACCTTTACCGATTTAGCTTTCATTTCTTTTTGCTTTTTCTTTTGCTGATAAAGAAATTTACTATAATCGATAATCCTGCACACTGGCGGATCTGCCTTTGGAGATATTTCTACTAAATCAAGCTCCAGTTCATCAGCCATCTTTAAGGCTTCCTGTCTCGAATATACTCCTTGCTCTACGTTATCTCCTACAACGCGAACAACCGCGGCTCTGATTTGTTCGTTCATTCTATGCTGAGCCTCATTTTTCTGAGGGAATCTCCCTCGTCTGTGATCAATTGTTGCTATATTATATTCCTCCCTTATTTAGTTAATAACTGTGAATAGAAGACAACTGCTCTTCTACTTCTTTATTTACTAATTCTGAAAATTCTTTTATACTCATTACTCCCATATCTCCTTCACCATGCTTACGTACAGATACATTATCCTCTTCTGCTTCTTTCTCTCCAACTACTAGTAGATACGGTATTTTTTTCAATTCGTTATCACGAATCTTACGTCCAATCTTCTCATTCCTATCATCTAAAACGCTGCGAATATCGTAATTATTTAGTAAATCTGAAACTTTTTTCGCATAATCGTTATATTTTTCACTAATAGGCATTACCACTACCTGGTCTGGAGTTAACCAAAGAGGGAATCTTCCGCCGGTGTGTTCAAGCAATACTGCAACAAACCTTTCCATGGATCCAAAAGGAGCACGGTGTATCATAATAGGCCTGTGCTTTTGGTTATCGCTACCTGTATATTCAAGCTCAAAACGCTCAGGAAGGTTGTAATCAACCTGAATAGTTCCTAACTGCCATTTTCTACCTATAGCATCACGTACCATAAAGTCAAGCTTAGGTCCATAGAAAGCAGCCTCACCGTATTCTACAACAGTTTTAAGACCTTTTTCTTCAGCAGCCTCAATGATAGCTCTTTCTGCTTTTTCCCAATTCTCGTCACTTCCTATATATTTCTCACTATTATTAGGATCTCTTAAAGAAACCTGAGTGATAAAATCCTTAAAGTCAAGAGCATTAAATATTATAAAAATAATATCTATAACCTTCTTAAACTCATCTTTCAGCTGATCAGGAGTACAGAAAATATGCGCATCATCCTGAGTAAAACCTCTAACTCTTGTCAACCCGTGAAGCTCACCACTCTGCTCATAACGGTAAACAGTACCGAACTCAGCCATTCTCACAGGAAGATCTTTATAAGAACGAGGTTTAAATTTATACATTTCACAGTGATGAGGACAGTTCATTGGCTTAAGCATAAACTCTTCACCCTCCTGTGGAGTAGTAATAACCTGGAATGAATCCTCTCCATATTTCTGGTAGTGCCCCGAAGTCTTATAAAGATTCACATTACCAATATGAGGAGAAAGAACCTGATCATATCCAAATTTCTTTTGTACAGTCTTAAGGAAATTCTCCAGTCTCTCTCTTAGCTGAGCACCCTTGGGCAACCAAAGAGGAAGCCCCTGCCCCACATTCTGAGAGAAAGTAAACAATTCCATTTCCTTACCAAGCTTACGGTGGTCACGCTTCTTTGCCTCTTCCATCATCTCAATCCACTCATCAAGCATCTTCTGCTTTGGGAAAGAAATACCGTAAACACGGGTCAACATCTTATTTTTCTCGTCACCTCTCCAGTAAGCACCGGCAACACTGGTAAGTTTTATAGCTTTTATATACCCAGTATCAGGCAAGTGAGGACCACGACAAAGATCCGTAAATCCGCCGTGCTTATAATATGTAATAGTTCCGTCTTCAAGATCGTTAATAAGTTCAACCTTGTATTCTTCATTTATAGAAGAAAAGTGATCCAAAGCCTCTTGCTTAGAAACATCAATACGAGCATATTCACTTTTACGAGAGGAAAGCTCTTTCATTTTCTTCTCTATTTTAGGAAGATCTTTATCCGTCAAAACTTTTTCGTCACCAAGATCAACATCGTAATAGAACCCGCTTTCAATTGCTGGTCCAATACCAAATCTTACACCAGGGTACAATTCCTGCAAAGCCTCAGCCATAAGGTGAGCCGAAGAATGCCAGAATGCATGTTTTCCCTCTTCATCATCCCACTTAAAAAGTTTTATAGAAGCATCCTCGTTTATTGGTCTTGTCAAATCCCAAATCTCACCGTTTACCTCTATAGATAAAACCTCCTTAGCCAGCTTGTGGCTAATACTCTTCGCAATATCAAGACCGGATACACCAGCTTCATATTCTCTCACATTATTATCAGGAAATGTTATCTTAATCATATTTATTCTCTATTCTAATTTACCTTTAGTAGTTTGCAAAAGTACAAATATTGTGCAACACTGCCAAAAACTAATGTATGCTAATTACACTTACAGACAAATTATTAGAGAATTTGGAAAAAAGATCCACTATATAGCCCACAACTTACATATGTACACATAAACTTAATTTCCCAATATTTGAATATAAGTCAATATAACTATCCTCTTATATGAACCCTAATACGCTCAGCCAAATTATAATACTCTTCAATCTCACTATCTTCAAAAACCCAGGATTGAGGATTTACAACAGACAAACAAGTTTTTCCTTTTAATTCAGGCACAAAATCTACATTATACTCATTTATCGAAACATGCATTAAATCAGATTTATCAACAACATCAAGAATTCGCTCTTCTATCATCACATTGTTGAGTAGTTTTCGCAAATCGCTCTCATATTCGTAGGACAAAACCGTATTCTTACTAAATCTGTTACTCACAAAGTCAGCATTAACCCTTTTCTCAAAAGGATTCAACTTATCAATAATATTTCTTTTACGAATATTTACTTTCCCTTCAATCTGAAAAGGCAATTCAGTAAATACCCCACAAAAAACTGTATATTGACCTATAGTATAATAAGGATCACTAAACAATACAAAAAAACTCGTCTTATTTTCATTAATGGGAATAAAAACAAAATATCTAAATTGAGGAATCTTTCGGTAACCAGACATTGGATATTCTTCCTCTTTATAGTAAATTTCTCTACTAGTACGTCTTGCAAAATCTTTTAATACTTCAATATTCGATCTGTTATCCTCCATATATAAATAGTATATTTTGTGGTCTCTGATACCTCATCTAAAAAAGTATAAAGGCATGCGGACATAAAAACTTTAAGTATTCTCTCTTTATTTCAGTGTAAGCCAATCCGCATGTTAAAGATAATAAAAAATATAAAAGACAATCAATATTTGTAAAAAACCATGCAAATATAAAAACAGCAGGGTTATCACGATTAAATACGCAACAAACCCTGCCATTAATTTTACCTTATATAAACGTTTACTTCACTCTATTTCTTAAGTATCTTTTTCAAAATAGTATCTTTATCTATATCTTTTGTACAAAAAAACCAATCATAGCATTTTGTATTTTTATCCTTACTTTCCATTCTTTCCTTGGCTACTCCACACGAACCTGCTGTCGGTACAATAACCTCATCACCTGGACGCCAGTCGGCAGGTGTAGCCACATTAAATTCATCAGCTGTTTGCAATGCAATTACAACACGATACAATTCATCGAAATTACGTCCCAGACTAAGCGGATAATAAATAATTGTTCTGATGATACCTTTGGGATCAATTACAAAAACAGCACGAACAGCCTTTGTATTGCTTTCGCCCGGCATCATCATACCATATTTTTTTGCAACATCCATTGTTATGTCCTCAATCAAAGGGAATGTAACTTCAACATTCTTCATTCCTTTATATTCAATCTTTTCTTTGATTGTTCTTAACCAGGCAATATGACTATAAAGTCCGTCAACAGAAAGACCTACGAGCTTACAATTTGCTTCATTAAACTGTTTTTCCAATGTTGCAAAAGTCATAAACTCAGATGTACAAACAGGAGTAAAGTCAGCAGGATGGCTAAAAAGAATAACCCAACTACCTTTATAATCAGAAGGGAAATTTATTTCACCCTGAGTTGTTACTGCTTTAAATTCTGGTGCATTTTCTCCAATCCGTGGCATTGCCATTACTTGTTCTTCCATAATCCTTGTTTTAAAAATTATTTAACATCCTAATATTATTGAAATCATATTCCTTTTGAATATCATACAGACAATCCTAACTTGTTATTTCCTTGCTCTAATTCTTTATCCCGAATCACAATTAACATATTATGTGTACTACGTCAATATATATATAAAAGTTACTTACAATATTAACCAAACAAAAGAACAAAACATAATAAAACCCAAATCTTTTAATGAACGACTCATACGAACAGGTAAAACGACTAATTTCACGGATGAATGCACCTCTGTAATTTGTAACTCATAGTTTTTCAACAGTTATCTGCGAGCAATACCTTGAAATAAATACTTTGGGAAAATTCCATATAACTTCCCCAAAAGTATATAAGAACACAGCTCACCCTATTGCTCTACAGTTGTTGTGGAAAGAGTTATTCTGTCAACCTCCTTCAATTGACCATTTTTCACATAAGCTGAGACTTGATGAATTCCGGCTTTTTCAGGAATCCATCTGTTTTTTGCTGTTGGTGCACCTATAGTATGAAATGTCGCCATGGTTATTGGATGTTCCCAATATCCACCTTCATCAGATATCCACTCAACAAACATAAAGGGAGTTGTAAAATCCCAACTGTCTTTAACTTTTACTTCCACTTCATTAGGCTGTCCTATAAAAGATTGGCCGAAGTCTTCTTTATCAAATTCGGCAGTTTCTTCCATTTAATATCCCTCCTTGGGGTAATCGGTTCTCAAATCGTATGTAAGTCCTATTTTCATCTCTTTATTTTACTCTTGTTGATAAAAATCCTTCAAAAAAATTGCGGACATTAATTCCAAGGGTTCTGGTTTTATAGCCTCCTTCCTGTACAAACAAAATTGGATATGATTGTTTGCCAATTTCAATACCGTTGTTTTTAAAATCAGAAGCCTTAAGAGACCATGTTCCCGTTGGGTCTCCTTTTGCTATATCCAATCCAAGACTTACAACAAGAAAATCAGGTTTAAATGATTCGATTTTCTTCAAAGCTTTTCTCAACACCACCAAATATTCATCTCCCAAGATATTCTCCTTGAGTGGAAAATTATGGTTGAAACCCAACCCCTCTCCTTCCCCGGTTTCATTGGAAAATCCGGTAAAATAAGGATAAGCAAAAGAAGGGTTTCCATGAATTGAAACCGTTAACACATCGTTTCTGGAATAAAAAATTTGCTCATGTCCGTTCCCATGATGATAATCGATATCGAGTATAGCAACTTTCCCGTATTTTGAAAGGAAATGAGCAGATATTGAGGAGTTATTAAAATAACAGAATCCGCCAAAAACATCACGTTCTGCATGGTGACCGGGAGGTCTTATTAAAGCATAAGCCGTATGATATCCTTCCAATAAAAACTCAGCCCCTGTAAGTGCGCAATTCACCCCCGAACGTGCTGCGATATAAGCATTTTTGTTGAGTGGGGTGAATGTATCAATACAATAATATCCGGCCAGAACCGATAAATCGTGCGGTGGGCGTGTTGCATTCCGAACAGGGAAAACATAAGGATATATCGATTTCCCTTCTGGAAAATTATTACATACCGTTTTAAAATAATTGAAATATTTAGGATTGTGAACTTCTGTGATATGCTTATCAGAAAATTCTCTAAAGGGTATTATTTTAAAAGCTTCCAATTTGCTTATTTCTTTTAAAATACTAGCTATCCTCACAGGAGATTCAATATACCCTCTTTCCTTAACGTGATGGATATCATGCTTATCATTAATAACCAATGGAACAAGATTCTTTATGGCTTTTGGCCTTTCCATCGTACTGTTTTTTACTTCATATCTATATTCACGCAATCTTACCGGATTGTCTTTTACTGAATCAACTACCATTTTTACATATTCCTCAGGACAATAAGTTGGATATTTCCGCTGTAAAATTGTTCTAATAATTTTTTTCGCCTCAGAGGAAGACAATTTATAGTCGTTGCCCAAATCATCAAAAATCAGATATGGAGGACAATCGTCTTCGGGATATACAGGCGTTTCGTACTTGGTACCAATAATCGGCCGAGCACCATAATGCTCGTAAAATGCCAGACGCGCTCTGTTTTGCTTTAAAACACTTTTATCTCTGCATAGCGATTCATCATCAGGCAGGCATTCCATAAAAATACCTATAGAATTTAGAAACTGGGATTCCTCCCTTATTCTTTCATATATTGCCCCCCCTATTCCTGAAGACACAATTCCGGGTTTTACGGCTATATAGTCAAGAAAGCAAAATTTGGTGTCAGGCATGTAAAAAAGAATAGCAAATCCCTTTACATTATAGCGCCCATCTTCAGCAACAAATAATGTAGATGAAAATTTAAATTTCAAAGGATCCTTCATCTGTTCGAGAATTTCATTTATTTTTTCTTCCTTTAAGGAAGGGAAATGAATTCTCAAAATCTCAAAAACCTGCTCAATTGCATTTTGGTTGGAAGGATGGAATGAGTCCGTCACCTTCCTAATCTTAAATAGGCTCATTTTATAGGATCGCAATATTTATATATTTTCCCTTCGAGAATGTTCTTAATGGTACAATTTCAAAATTAAATTCCTCTACTCAGGTAAAGACCCGTTGTCAGGTTGAATACTGTTTATTTCCCATTACTTAAAATATCAGGAAAGATCAAAGCGATCCAGATTCATTACTTTGTTCCATACAGCGACAAAGTCCTTTACAAACTTTTCTTTAGCATCTGCACTTCCGTAGACCTCAGCAAGTGCTCTAAGCTCAGAGTTTGATCCGAAAATCAAATCCACCCGCGTTCCTGTCCATTTCAGTTTACCTGTGGTTCTATCGCATCCTTCAAAAATTTCTTTATCATCAGAAGTTGGTTTCCATACTGTATTCATATCCAATAGATTCACATAGAAATCATTGCTAAGAACTTCTGGTCGTTTGGTAAAAACACCATGTTTAGAGTTATCAAAATTTGTATTCAGCACGCGCATACCCCCCACAAGAACTGTCATCTCAGGAGCTGTTAAGTTAAGTAACTGTGCTTTATCAACCAACAACTCTTCTGTTCTTATGGAGTATTTAGTTTTTAAATAATTGCGAAAACCATCAGCACATGGTTCCAATAGAGAGAAGGAATTTACATCGGTTTGCTCTTGGGAGGCATCCATACGTCCCGGAGTGAAAGGAACAATTACATCATGACCAGCATCTTTAGCAGCTTTCTCTACCCCGGCGCAACCTGCCAATACAATAAGGTCGGCAAGAGAAAGCTTTTTTCCGTTAGATTGACTATTGTTGAATTCTTTTTGTAAACCTTCAAGTGTTCCCAATACTTTAGAAAGCAAGGCAGGGTTATTTACCTCCCAATCTTTTTGAGGAGAAAGACGAATACGAGCACCGTTGGCGCCACCACGTTTATCTGATCCCCTGAATGTAAAGGCCGAAGCCCAGGCTGTTGAGACTAATTGAGATACTGATAATCCTGAATTTAATACTTTTATTTTCAATTCTGCAATATCCTTATCGTCGATCAACTCATGATCCACAGCTGGTATGGGATCTTGCCATATCAGTTCTTCTCCAGGTACCTCAGGACCTAAGTAGCGTGCCCTTGGACCCATATCCCTGTGAGTCAACTTAAACCAGGCACGGGCAAAGGTATCGTAAAATTCAAGAGGGTGCTCATAGAACCGTCTTGAAATCTTTTCATATTCTGGATCGAAACGCAGAGAAAGGTCGGTGGTAAGCATTGTTGGTGGATGCTTCTTTGATGAATCATGGGCATCAGGTATCACACCACCCGCATTTTTTGCCTCCCATTGATGAGCGCCTGCAGGGCTTTTAGTTAGCTCCCAGTCATACTTAAACAGATTTTCGAAAAAGTAATAACTCCACTTGACCGGAGTTTGGGTCCATGTTACTTCCAGACCACTGGAGATGGTGTCACCTCCTTTTCCAGTGCCAAAAGTACTTTTCCATCCAAGACCTTGCTCTTGAATGTCGGCAGCCTCAGGTTCAGGTCCAACATGTGACACATCTCCGGCTCCATGGGTTTTACCAAAGGTGTGTCCTCCGGCTATAAGTGCCACTGTTTCTTCATCATTCATGGCCATACGGGCAAAGGTTTCACGAATATCTTTAGCCGCTGCAACAGGATCAGGATTACCATCAGGCCCTTCCGGATTAACGTAAATAAGCCCCATTTGTACTGCAGCCAAAGGATTTTCCAGATCTCTTTCTCCCGAGTAACGTTTCTCTCCCCCTAACCACTCAGTTTCCGAGCCCCAATAAACATCCTCTTCCGGTTCCCATACATCTTCACGTCCACCGGCAAAACCAAAGGTTTTGAATCCCATAGATTCCAATGCAACATTCCCGGCAAGAATCATTAAGTCGGCCCAGGATATCTTGCGACCATACTTTTGCTTAACAGGCCAAAGTAACCTGCGTGCCTTGTCAAGATTAACATTATCCGGCCAGCTGTTAAGAGGTGGGAAACGTTGTTGACCCGACCCTGCACCACCACGACCATCACCTATGCGATATGTGCCTGCACTATGCCATGCCATACGGATAAACAAAGGTCCATAATGTCCAAAATCTGCCGGCCACCATTCCTGCGAATCGGTCATTAGCTTAGATAAATCATCTTTAACAGCATACAAATCCAGACTTTTGAACTCTTCTGCGTAGTTAAAATCCTCACCCATTGGACTAGATAAAGAAGAGTGTTGTCTTAGTATGTTTAATTTTAATTTATTAGGCCACCAATCAAGGTTTTTAGGACCACTAGAGCCAGCACTATGCATATGTGTTGCTCCGGTAACAGGACATTTGCTCTTGTTTTCTGAATGATTTTCCATGGAAGGTATATTTTATTAAACTTTAATCTTACAATATAGTATGCAAACAAGCCATAAAAGGTTACATAAATTTTACTAAATTAAAGCAATACGTATATTACTTAAGACTCATAAATTCATAAAACCAGAACAAAAAAACATCCAAAGTATCGGACATAAAAAACCCATGCCCTCAAAAAGAGAACATGGGTAAAATAATAATGGAGGTGCTTAAACGGAGACACCCTCATATTGTATTTTAACCTAATACTATCCTTCAATTTCATGAATAAGATGAAGAGCTGCATCACGTAAAGGTTTATAACGCACTTTCCATATTATCAAACCAATTATCATCGATATAGCAATAGAGCCTAAGAAAAACACCTGAGTCCAAACAAATCCAATTCCAAAATCAGTTCTTATACTTAAGCCAGCATCAATAAACAATACGCCCATAATAGCCCATAATAATTTTAATTGAAATGGTTTATATCTATATGCCGCTTTTTTTAACATTACAAGAGTTGGTTGGGAGTAATCAACAAATTTATATTCCTTGTAGTATCCTCTGAATAATAAAGCAAATATTAACATAGCAAACATAAAGCAGAAAGCACCGAGAATATCTTCACTGGGACTTTTATCAACAATATGGCGTATTACCATTATCATATAAATAGGTATTAAAACCCAATAAACAACTTGAAGTCCTTTGCTTAAATTGGCATAACTGTTATCTTCATCTTTAAGCTTATTTGTAAATTCAATAAGCTCTAAACTTTCCTTTATTTTATTATTCTGCTTCATAACTACCTCCTAATCTAACTTTTAATTGTGTTTTTATTCTATGAATTTTCACCTTCACATTGGCTTCGGTGATACCAATTACATTGCCAATTTCTTTCATCGTCAAGCCTTCCAGCATTAGCGATATCAAAGATTTATCGATCACAGAAAGCATATTCAACTCAGTTTGCAGACGATCAAATTGTTCTTCCTGAATCTGTTTCGCACACAAACTATCCTCATCAAAAACTGCATTAAGATTTTGCGTATTACAATTAATTATCAATTTCATACGACTGTAATATTTCCCAGTAAAGGTAAGTGAAGTATTCACAGCGATACGATATATCCAGGTACTGATAGCTGAATCCCCCCGAAAACTATCAAGGCTTTTCCAGATATTGACCAACACCTCCTGAAACATATCCTTTTGGTCGTCTGAATTAGAATTATAATAGCTACATATACGCTTTATGCGCTCACCATTTTCAGCTACTATTTGATTAAATTTCTCTTCCTTTTTCAATTCTCAGTAATTTTGGTTTACTATTTAGTACCTAAAATAATGAATAGTTACACTTAATTCATGTTTTTTTTAACACAGTAATAAGTTAAGTCAAAAACACACAACACAAGGGTTAATAGTACTTGCTAAAATTTATTCTGGCAAATACATCTTCGGAAAACAAAAAATGTTATAAAGTTTACCGAATAATAAGTATAAATTAAATATTTTCCTGGTTCTTGGAATTTAGAACAGTAAATCTAAAAGTTGTACCCCTATCAACTTCACTTTCAACATTAAAAATCCCACCCTGACTTTCAACGAGTCCCTTACAAATAAATAGTCCCAACCCAACACTTAATTCTCCATCTAATCCAGGTCTGTTAGACTTGACATCAAATTTAAACAGACTATCAATAATT
Source organism: Marinifilaceae bacterium (assembly GCA_963666945.2). Taxonomy (GTDB): domain Bacteria; phylum Bacteroidota; class Bacteroidia; order Bacteroidales; family Marinifilaceae. Next base: position 31,688 of record CAXXRT010000060.1, on the reverse strand, counting down.
TCCTTATTCATCCCTATACCAGTATCCTTTACGTCGATGATTACCTTATTACCTTCCAGCTCTTCTGCAGATATAAAAATCTCTCCGCCTTGAGGAGTATATTTAATAGCATTTGAAACTAAATTCCGCATAACCGTTTGGATTGAATATATATCGGTATATAGTTCAATTGTATCTTTAACATCAACACTAACTTCAATTTTTTTTCTGGTATATTTTTCTTCAAAGCATTCAAAACTTTCCTTAACAACTTCCTTTAAATTAATTTTTTGAGGATTTACTTGAATTGTACCCTGTTGAATTCTTCCCCAATTTAAAAGAGTTTCAAGTAAATTAAATGCATTATTCAAAGTACGTAAATTTAATTCAGAATACTTCTGGTATTGCTTTAATGATAAATTATTTGAATTATCTGCCATTATTTCAGTAAGACCTAATAATGAAGTAAAAGGAGATCTTAAATCATGGGCAATAATATTAAACAACAAATCTTTGGAATCATTCAATTTCTTCATTTCTAATTCTTTATGAACTAGTTTGTTCTTTTCTTTATTATAACTCTTTATTATAGCTGTTAACAAGAGATAAGAAAAACATATGCATACAACATACCCGAATATATTATCACTTAGAACGACTTCTTCACTTTGAAAATATACCATAAGCTTATCACCAAATATTCTTTCGATATAAACCAAAAGAACAAAATTCACAACAGTAACTAACAGTACTTTCAAATGGTCTTTTGTACTCGTAATACATAAAAAGAAAGGCAAGGCAAGTAAATATATCGCCGGAACTGATCCCCTTATACCATTATTAAAAAACCAAATACACGACAAAAAAATTAAAGTCACAAGAACAAGAACTTTCCCATTATAGATTTGTTTTATTCTTGCATAGTAATATATCAAAGCAAAAAAGAATACAAGAACAACTATCAAAATATTTAAAACTAAAGGTAAGCCAATAAAATAATTCCATAAAATCGCAATAACACCCATTGAAATACACAAAAGAGAAGCAGAGATGAAAATTATTCCCTCAATTTTTAAGGAAGCATTATCACCCACCAGTATCCGAAATATATGATTATTCTTTATATCCATAAACCTACATTATTTTTCATTTCAAACTTTTTCCTCTCAGAGAAATCAAATTAGAATTAAGAAACCATATAATCGGCACATGATCAGTCTAGTTCCTTTTACTCCTGTCAGTATCAAACAGGTTGAATTTCAATATTTACTTATATTAACTTAGCTCTAACACGAGGAATTTTATATAGAGCATCTACTAAAAAAATTTATATTAAGTAGTAAAGATACAAAATACTAACAAATTATATTAAATTATCTTAAACAATATTAAAATATGATATCATCATAATTTAACATATAAATATCATTTATGTATGTAATATAAATTTATTCTCCAGAACAGACTTTTTATCTTAATCGATTGACTCACAAGTCAGTTTTACCAAACTAATAATTTCTATATCAATAGCTTAATTAAAGACTTATCCTTGTACGTAAACCAAATATAGCAATAACATCCTTACCCATATTCATAGTCGGATCGAATAGTAATTGAATATCAGGAGAAATGGCCAACAACTTTTGGAAACGCCATCGATAATATATTTCAACGGTATATTGATCGCCCAATTCCTTACCCATGGTAGAAGAAGAAGGTCTTCCCCAGCTTACTCCCATACCTATAATATCGTGAGTAGAAGGAATATTGTATCCCAGGCCAGCTGATAGAGATTTCTCCCAAAGAGCTCCCCCCTCGTTGGCATAACCAGCGCGTAAAAAAGTCTGCCAGTATTTCCCATACACCCTGGAAAAAGAAAAGGCCAATCCCCAGCCTTCAGCAGTGGCAGCTTTCTTCCTTTTATCAACATACCAATAGGAAAGATGAATATTATCGGAAAATCTTTGGGAATACGATTGTATCCAACCCACTTCCACTGTTGTAAAATATTCCGATGTATTGAAAAAACTTTTGAAGCTGCCCAATGGATCGGTAGGATCCCCATTAGCATCAACCATACCAGCCTGAAGATATAGATGAGGGGAAACCATCACCTTAACACCGGCGCCCAATCCCTGATTAGGCATTGGTATCGTAGTCCCGGAAGAAAAAATAAGATTGCTAAAATCATTCCAGGGATCAACAAGTCCATGTACATGAACGTAATCGGAAACATCAACAAAACCCACGACATAAGCAAACTTGTAATCATTTATTTGTTGTAACCAAAAAAGATTCGTCAATGCCCAATCTATATCACTAAAGGTAGTAGCCGTAAGTCCAACATAACCAACCTCGAATCCAAGATTCTGGGAGGGTAGATTTCCCCCATAGGCATGCCGGTTTTCAACCTTATATATCAAAGCTCCAATATTGCCCGGTTTTCTTCCTACAAGATTCAATGTACCGTAAAAACGTAATACCCCACTAAAGGATGTTTTCTCTCCCAAACTAGCTGTTGCAGCCTGAAAACTGGAAAAATAATCCAGTCCATATGAAAATCCACTCCTCTCTGTAAGAGATTCTTTACTGTCATAATATTTGAGCAACCATTTAGCAGCAACACTCTCATCTCTCTTTGTTTGCCCAGTAACACTGCTGGGTCCCAAAGACTCTACAACCTTTGTAGTATCATGTCTAACAGGCTTATTTTCATTTTGAGCAATACCTGTCACATTAAATAATGCACAAAACAAAATAATACCAACAAACCAGTGAAAATGATTCTCTTTCATATCCTCCCCCCTCCATCGTCTTCTTGAAATAAATCAAAACATTCTCTTATACACCTTGCAGTTCCTTAAATAATGTTCTATAAAAAGCCCTAGGGTCATTTCATAGAATCACATTAAGCAAACCGATGCGGTCAATTGTTTATTAACAACTGACCATCTCCTTAATTGATTGTTGTTATTCCACTCCAAACAAGTAATCTACGTACAAAATCAAATATGGTTTCATGATACAAACCTTACCGAGTAATTCCTAACGACACCCTTTTAAAAGACCTTTTCAACATAATATAAAAAACAAGAGTTATTAATGAGGACATTATCACATCAGTCCAGCCCGTCAACACCTCATCAGCATCATTACCAGTTGCAATTGTGTACACCATGTGAAACAATGTAAAAAATATTAACAGAGAAACAAAAATTCTAAAACCTACCACCCATGCAAGCGCAAAATATCTTTTAAAAAAGTCCTGTCCATCACCTTTTGCATTAGTTTTAAATATAGAATATGCCCCCCATACAGTAATTACTAAACCAACTAAGAGCTCTATAGAAGAGATCCTATTCCATACTGAATCATTATATCCAACAATAAAGCCTAATACCAGAAATGCAAGAAAATAGCTAAAACCTTCATTATCCGAGAAATCATTTTCAATAATTTTCTTTTCCAGTCTTTTAAGATCAAACCAAATCATAAATCCTTAAATTTAATTATTAATAATCATTTTACTTTAAATCCTAGCATACACGATAAATAATTAATATATCATGTATTCTACAAAATCAACTAAATAAATAATAATAATCATTAAATACCCAACCCACTTAACGAATGCTACAAAAAGACTCATGAACCGGCTATTTTTAGATATGAATGGACAACAATGGTCTATTTAGAACATTAAATTTTAGGATTTTCATTTTGACTAATCGAGCGATATTCAATACTTGTAATAAGCACAAGCATTTCCTGTACCACAGAACCAAAAAAACATTGAATATTAAAAACCCTATACTTTATTCATTACTGTTCAGGACTATTTATTAATGATATACCTAGAGAAGAGGCTATTTTCTTTGCTTTATTAAGAATATCATCTTTTTTGCCCGTCATTAGTTCAATATTTCTGTCAGACATATTCAAATAGAGTATGTAGATTTCATTAGTTTCTATTCTGCTAATCGAAAGCACACTCATCGACTGCGTTTCCCTTGATTTTACTATCTGAAGACTGGTTAATTGCTCTATATTCTTCCATTCTCCCTTTTTCACCCCAAAGATTCCAAAATATTTCTTTAACATTTTTTTCTCGGTATCAATTATAATACCCGATTTAAAGAAAAGAAGAAAAACTGATAATAATAAAAACAATAATCCTGTCCAGTCAACAATAATTAATCTCCAAATACCAATAGCTGATAAAATATATCCAAGGATGATGAAGTTCAACGGAAGTCTGTCTGTTTTATATTCTAGTTCCATTTTTTATTTTTTTTACTTGTAATATGACTCCAAAAAGCAATAATTTTTAAATGCACCTGTCGATATAATAAGAATTATAAATTTAATAATTAATTATGGTTTTACAATTCTTTATAGAAATCATCCTCCCAAAAGCATATTTTACTCAAGCAGCCCGGCAAATAAAAATGGATTGTCAACGATTATGTGTAGATTGTAAGATTGTTTTTAAACATTATCGACTACAGTTTATTTTTTATAAACACCACTTTTAAGTTCTAGTTCACCATTTTTTAAATGATAAAATAAGTTTATTAGTTGTGGTTTTGCCATTTCTCCCATGAGTACGTTCAACCCCATTTTAGGAGTGCCAAAATCTTTCATTCTGGCAACAAGCTTTTCAAAAAAGTCAATTCCAGTCTGAGTTTGATTAGTAATTTGTTCTTTTTTAAAACCAATTTCTTTTAAAATATTATCCATTTCCTCCTCTGCAAATAAAAAACTAATATCAGCATTACTAGCCCAAGGCATTGGATAGCTAATTTCTCCAACTCCTTTTCTTAAGATATCGTAAAAAAGAAAATGACCACCTTTTTTCAATACTCTATATATTTCTGAATAAAATTGTTTCTTATCTGGAATATTCATTTGAACATGTTGTGTCCATAAAACGTCAAAGCTATTATCCTCAAACGGAAGGTCAGTAGCATCCCCTTGAATAAAAGTCGTTTTATTATCCAGCTTTAGGAGCTTAGAAAGGCTGTTAGCTGTTACTATATATTCATTGCAAAGATCTATTCCAGTTGTCTGACAATTATACTCCTCTGCAAGCATTCTACAAGGACCTCCTAAACCACACCCTACATCTAAAACAGATACACCTTCTATTTTAATACTATTGGCGAGTTCTTTTGATACAGCAGCGCCTCGAACGTGAAATTCATCAACACCAGCAATATCTGATCTCTTTACTTTATTCAAATCAATATCCCGTTCAACGAGACGACTAACGATATCTTCATATAGTCCTTCCTTGAGATAATAATTTTCTATATTTTGATTCAGGTTTTTCATTCAGAATTTTGTATGTTTTCCAATTATTGCCAACGTGCCGCGTATGTTGATTAACAAGGCCTAAAATTAGCTATAGTCAATAAAAATAGCTACCCTTATCACAAGTTTTATTAAAATATTATCGTATGTAATGACAGCTTACTTATAGCTTTTTAAAATCAGGAGTATTCTATCCGGATCTAAAATATTAACTTATGCGTTAAATGTATATGTCGGATGTCAGCAAGCCTGTTAAATTAACTTATTCTTATCTAGCTATTTACACTAACGCCCCATTATTTTCACAAACCCATATTTTTCTTGCAAAATTTACCTTTCCTATTTTACTAACACTACAATAATCTAATAATCTCAATCCAACATTGCTTATTAAGTTTGCTATATCCGAGGTAGATACAATAACAAGTCGATCTGTGATTTCTGCTGTCGACTCAATAATGTGTAATACAGTATCATCATCTGCACAGCTAAACAAATTATATGGCAAGTCGATTATGGCGGCATCATATCTATTGTTTATGTCTTTAATGTCGGAGCGATATACATTAGAAGTATAGTTGAAGTGAGAAAGGTTTTCCCTTGCTTGCCTGCATACCTTCCAATTAATGTCACAGCCCTCAATATTATTACCCGCAAAACAGGCCTCTAACATTATTGTACCAACGCCACAACATGCATCTAGCAGCTTTTTCTCTTTGTCTGCATTTGCTGCAATATTGACAAGAGCCTTGGCAATATTTATATTTATTGAATTACTGTATGAGTATGGTTTTTGCTTGTGTTTATGCCAGGCAAAATTATTTTTAACCAAAACACCAAAATACCAAACACCCTCGTAATATGATAATGCATATGTTATTGTCGGTTTATAATAGTCAGGATTGCCTTCAATGCTGTAGCCTATATCTTTTAACTTTCTAAGCCTCTCAGCATACTCAGTTTTATCACCATCCAAGACTAAATATTCAACTTTGAAACCGTCAACACATATACATTCCTTTTTAATTTTATTTATCAGGGTAGAATAATCATCAGAAAACAAAATAATATCAAGTCTTTTTTTTATGAAAGCACTACTTGAAGGTTCTGCCTTTATATCGGAGAAAAGCAGTTTATTCTTTTCTTCCTTATTAAAAATATATCTCGATTCGAGCTTACACAGCTCTCTTTCAGTATCATTATAAATAAAGGTATATATATAATTGTTTATCTGCATTTTTGTCCTTATTGTTTTTATATAAGCAATATTTTAGAAATGAATTAGTAGATCAGATACTGAAGGCTTACACTATTTAAATCTGCCATAAAGATAATATAATTTCATAAACATTCAGCACCCCCTTCATCAAACCGTACGTGAACTTTTCGCTCATACGGCCTACCGATAGAGTATAGAGAGCTTCAGCGTCACCCTCACGAGCTTATCTGTCTGCAACTCTTCCAGGTGAACAGCAAATTGCTTAGGGAGGATTTACACTTACTGAAAAACAACAGCTTCGTGACACACTAACGTTAAATTGTAAAGTAGTGGCAGATTGCGTGGAACTTCCCTGTCAAATCTTGATATTTAACCCTTTACCTGCCATTACCTATATGAAATATTATGTACAAATTTTTACTCCTTTATCTTTTTTTTTATAACAATCAATACTCTATTATTCTGATAAGTATTCTCTTGCTTCTTTCGTTAAAGGAATAACATCTGATTGGTCGATGTATTTTAAACTAAATTTCCGATTAAGAGTCATTAATAATTTCATACCAAAAGATATGCGATTAATATATGAATAAAGACCAATCGCACCATAAGATATGGTTTTAACATCAGTCTTATAAATGCTTTTAATATATTTTGCATCCTTAAATATTGTATCAATCTCATTTCCGAAAGCTAGGTGACTTTTAGGTGTTTTGCCTTCCTTAATCAATTCTCCCATATTCTTCGCGCTCATAGCAGCAGCCATGGCAGCTCTTCCAATTCCAACCATTTTAATATTGGGTGCACCAAGGGCTATTGCTTTAAACATAGTATCTTCCATTGCAATACCACCTGCTATCGCTATTTCAGGAATCCAACCACCATCTTTGGCTATTTCCTTAATGATACTATTTACTATTTTTTCTAAATCAATTGTTGGATGGCTCCATTCATTCATCATCTTACACGGACTATGACCCGTTCCTCCACCAGCCCCATCAAAGGTTATTAAGGCAATTTTATTTTTTGATGCAATCTGTATAACCCTTTTTATGTCTTCTTTATCATATCCTGCCATCTTAAATAAAATATTATCAGCACCAAGCTCTCGGTATTTCTTTATCAGATTTTCAAGTATAGACTCATTCCACATAGGTAAACGACCACAATGCATACAATGAAAACCCTCATTACGATCAAATGCTTCTTTAATCCCTTCGTTCATTGGATTTGGAAAAACCAGATATTCTTTATTTTTAAGGGATACTGCTTCATCATATGAATATACTGGAACTACATGCTGAATTCCTTTTGCTGCCTGTCCAAACTTAATCTCTATGGTTCTAAGTTCAAAGTTTTTTAGTGCGTACTCAGCCGTTCCTACTACAATATCATCAGCGTTTACTTGCAATACAATATCTCCATATCCTTTTTCAAATCTTCTAAAACAATCAATCATTTTGCCAAGAATAGGTGCATGTTTCACTTTGCCATTGCTGTCATGTTTTAAATCCAAATCTTTATTAATGGCACTTTCCCCTATTACAACCATAACTCCAGCCATAGCAGCACCTGAATAATAATCTTCCCAATTTAATTTTGCCATTGCAGGCAATATTATAGGAGCCTTTAATTTAATCTTGTTTTGATAGCCAATTTGGTAAGAAATATCTGCTGAATGAACATTTGTTTGTTCTGCATCTTCGGGTGCTCCAATTGCACCAAATACACGACCATTAATATTAAAATGCGAAAAATCAAATGGATATTTTTTTTCAGATGCAAACTGTTGATTATTTGTATTATATGGATAGGCAACCTCAATTCCTCTAATCGCAGATAGCCCTATCTCACACAAACCTGTACATTTATCTGAGCATACCGAACACATTCCTGACAAATCACAAATATTATCTGGAGTTCTAAGTTTTGTGTTGGTAAAAGTTGTTGATAATTTTGGACTTAATGACATGGTAACTTCATTTTATATTTTATATTTTATATTTTATATTTTATATTAATGGTTTACTTAATATTTCAACAATCAATATCTAATTTCTTTACACTATGCTCGTTAATATTTTCACACAACGGTTTGCGGTATAAGTAGTGGCAGATTGATTGCTTGGCACTTTCCTGTCATACCGCTATGCAGTTTGAGCGGGCTACAAACCTTGATATTTAGAGCTTTCCCTGCCATTACTTATACAAAATATTACCTGTAGTTTTTTGAGTTATTTAATAATTTTTATTGGAAGTTCTGTTTTATCTTTTTCCCATAGTAATTCACCATCTGACCTAGTCACACCATAGTAATTAACACAACCCTTTGATTGTGATGCATACCTGAAGATAATTGTATTTTTGCTTTCATTTGCTAGTAAATTGCAAAACAAATTTAATAAAATAGCTATACTCAACAAAATAAATGATAAATAAAATAAACACAGATAATATATTCTAGCCTATAGCATCAGACTTTAGTATCTTTTGTGGAGAAACTACCGGTAGTAATACATTTGAAATTCCTTTTCTTCCAAATTGCTCAAATATTATTCCTCTGGAAATTGACAAACTTATTCCCAGTAAAGTAGATATAAAAAGACCATTAAAGATTGGCTTGTCATCAACCAGTCCCTTATCATTTCCCTCTAACTTACTATTAATCCTAGAAATAGTCTGAATAAGATTATGCCGTTGAATAGCCTTATCAACATAGATAGTATCAAGAAAATACACATCGAAACCAGGCAACCACATATCCACCACAAACGAAACGGTGAGTATAAGAATAGTAACCGACTGCAAACACTTCCTTGTCAAATTACAAGGAAATTGAAGCAGCTATAGCCCTTTAATTCTCAGATATTTCAGCTATTATTTTTACACATTATTTACGGCTGGCTTTATTTTCCATTTTCCAAACTTATCAACATTTTGCTACTATGTTTTCTACATCAACAACATAATATTTTTATTAATATTGCACAATTTATTCTTAAAGATGTTCTTCAAAATATTTTTCTGTTATTTCAGTCCCCAACTCATTACCTTCCCTATCCCAACCATATATCCTGTTATTGGTCATTCTATGAGCCAATTCACAAATAAAATAACCAGTATCGGGTTCAATGACATACGAAAAAACCCACGGAGAATATTGTTCCCATATATTATCATTATAGGCATTATGGGTATAAAGCTTGTCTCTTAATTTCCCTTCTTTATATTCTTTTCCTGATATCTCAAAGAATTTTTGTCTTTGAATTTCCGATAATGAATTATACATATCTTTATTATTGAAATTAGTTTAATCTTTGTCAGAAACAGTCAAATTTATTTAAAATAAATGGATTTTATAGTTAGCTGGCATATAAAAAATCATACTATACATAAAGATCAATATAACCCCCATAATATAAATAGCATCAATACTATCTTTGATACGCCCTGTTATTCTCTATATATTGTGCTCCACCAAAATCTAATATAGATTACATTTATTCTACTCAATAAGCCAAATAATAGTGATATTCTTTTTTGCTTTAATATCATCAGGAGCAAAATCAGGTATACTCATATCACAACAACATTTTGTCATGATATCATATTCATTTTCCTCATTATGAAATTTAATTTCGCTGAATGAATAATCAATATTTATTATTTCCTTTAATGAAATTCCCGAAGCTTCAGCAATTACTTCTGCCGACTCTTTAGCATCCAAAACCGCATTTCTTATTAATTCTTTATTGTGCTTCTCCCTATCAGAGACATCAAAGCTTATGGAAAAGGAGATTCCCAGTCCTCTATTTGTCAAATCACTTAAAACAGAAGACATAAGACTGTTATCCAGAGGTAGTTCAAGTATAAGATCATGAGAAGCAGTATAACCTTCAAATTTGGGTTTTAGTCTTTCGTCCTTAAAATATTTCCAATTCTCACGAATCAGAAAATCAGTTGTACGCAGACAATCCTTGTTAATTCCATTATTTTCTAAAATATCATGTACAGCAAAAACCTTTTTGTTCAGCTCCTCTATAGCTGCCCTATATTCCAATTCTTTTGACACAACAGGAAGCTTAATCTTTGCTATATCGGGCTTTAAAGACAATCGCCCTTCTCCGGTTATTCTAAGTTCTCTTGACATAGTAACAAAATTTCTTTATCAGTTAAAGTTATAATGACAAAGAAACAACGCCGTTATGTCAACCAGCGTCAAAAAGTATTTTTAAAAGATATTTTCTTTAATTTTAGAATTAAGATATTCTTTAAATTCGAAAGGATAAACGACTTCAATCTCTCCAGGAAGACCTAATACAAATCTTCCTACTCCAAGAAAATTACCAACTTCTGTAGTTAGCAAATATGTCTCATCGTCAATTTTACTGATATATTTTTCGCTTAAGGGGAATTCCTCAACAATAAGATTATAGGCCACAATTGAAAGTCTCAACTGAACGGAAACAGGCTCAAAGCTCTGCATACGGAATATATCGGTAATACCTTTTTTGTGGCAAGGCCTGTACTGCCAAGGTTCTTCCATTACAAGAACCTCTTTCATCCTGGCTGTTTTAAACATTTTGTTACTGTTATCCTCTGTGTCGTAACACCAAACACCAAGATAATTAACAGTAAAATCAACAGGCTCAACAAGTCTGTCCCTAATGCTTTTACCATGACCCGATTTATACCCCTTCAGCAAAACCTGTTTCTGCTGCTTTATAGCCTGAATTAAATTGTAGATATTCTCAGTCTCCTCCTTTTTAGTTATGGCATAAACAACCCTGTCAAAATCATAAAGACTATACAATTTCCTGACCAGCTTATCTTTCAATTCAGAACCATCCTCAATAGAATGGATAGCCTTACTCAGAATAAAAGCCTCCTCCTCAGAAAAGTGCAACAACTGACTAATATCATGAGACATTGAATCCTCCCTGTTAATTTTGAAATACCCTTCGTTATTTTCAAAAACAAAACCAACACGCCTAAAAGTATCCAAATAACGATATACAGTCCTCCCGGAAACACCAAAACGCTCAGATATTTCACCTATGGTCCTGCCATACTTACAATCCAGCATTAGCAGCACTTCCAACATCTTTTGAAACTTCGCCTGATCAGCCATACTAAACCCTGTTCTTTTTAAAGTTCTCGGCCTGAGCAAAAATATCCTGATACACCTCATCACGTTCAACAGGAGGATAGCCATATTCATCAAGAAGGATTATTAACCCAACTTTCAGAGCAGCCTTAATATCATCCCTGTTATTCCAATCCGGAAAACTTGCCTGCTCATCAACCAAACCCTTAACAGCTTTAGCCAGTTCAATCATTTTATCCTCAGGGTAAGAAAAATCATATTTATAACACAACTGCAACAGCATATCGAAAAAAGCCTTTTCCTCAAAACCAATACCCAGCTCATCACCTGCAGAAAATTCCTTACGAACCTCCCAAATAAGATTTGCCGAATCCCAAAGTGACTCTTCTATGCTTTTCTCCTTTCAGTTGCCGTTCTTTTTAGCCATATATTTTAATTGCTTTCTTTATTCTTATTCTATATCAATGGATTCTTACCAAAATTCACCTCTTTATATTGAAAAAATCTATCCATATGTAATTAACAATATCTGTGATTACATTTTCAAAATTATATAAAACAAATGGTTTTTTATAGTAAAAAAGCTGTAGAAATAAAATTATCTGTCCCCTCACTTATTCCCTCATTATAATTAAAGGTAAGAAATAGTCACTTGGCATTTAAATGCGTATTTGTTTTATTTTATTGTCAAAATTCTTGTAAACTCTTCTCCCGTTGCCTCAACAATGGCTTTGATTTTATATTTACCTGCCCCATGTAGACGCACTTGATCGATAAAATCAGGATTGTCGTCAACTGTAGATCCTGATCCTGTAAATCGACCTGTGGAATCATCTACTGTTCTTCCCAAAAATTTTCCGTCTAGCGTATAGCTCTCATAAATAATATTTTTGTTATTATCATTAATTATTACGTTGGTAGAAATCCAAATGGTTTCTTGAGTGATGTCGTATACTGACTTATTTAAACCAGAAAAACCTCCATCCTTCATTTCGTTATAAAAAATCAATCCGCGGGAAACTTCTTGCTCAACATTTTATTTATATCAAAAAATGCAAGTCTTGTACTATTAGGATAATGAATATTTACTTTTTTATTATTTGATTCACTTCAATTAAATTTATTGCGTTTACACCCAACGGTAAGCGGTATGCACCGGGCGGATTTCGGAGCAACTATCTTTCAAGCTGCCGTATGTATGTTGCTTATTCATAATTTCAATACAACCCTAACGCCCGCATGGTTAATTATCATCGTGTTGTCACCAGTAATTAATTAAGCCAATCATCTATATATGTTATTTATTTGATCAATATCAAATTCTAAACCTTTTGGAATTTTTATTTCACCTTTTATTTCAAAGTCAAAATATAAATTTAGGGTATCAGTTGTTCCCTTTGGCACCATTACATATAAATCAAGAAATTCACCCCCTAAGCTGGAGGGCGTACCGTAGCGTAGTGGAAGTGATTTCCTTGTTCTTGGTTGGTCTGATGGTTTTTCCACCGTAGCATGTAAAACCAACTGTAATGGTTTTTTAGTGTACATCAACTTTGACAAATACAGTAATGCTACTTCAGTGTTTTTCTGCCAACTATTGAAATGTCCTATTAGTATTGGGTTTTCAATAGAATATCCATAATTATCATGTTCTGAATGTTCAATTGATGTTAACAGTTTATTTGTGCTAATGCAACTAGTAAAAAGGACTAATAAAAGCATAATAAACTTTCTCATAATTTTTCGATGTTATTAGTTTTTATTATTGGGGCGTAGAGTAGAGCCTGAAGGCTCACACTATTAAATTTACTATAAAGATAATATAATTTTGTTAACCTTCAGCACCCCCTGCATCAAACCGTATGTAAACTTTTCGCTCATACGGCTTACCGATAGAGTTCTTCATTGAGCTTTCAAAAGGGTTTTCGAACGCTTAGTTATTGTAAACAGTTTATTCTTTTACCAAAATATCGCCTTCTTCATTCAGAAGTTCTATTTTTGGATTATTATTATTGTCTATATATATTTTTATTCTTGGTCTGCCTTTATTATCGTTAATAAATAATCCTACATCCTTGTTCATTTTTTTACCAACAAACATTCTATCTTCCGGCAACAAACCATCTTGCTTCATTTTTAGATAGGCAGCTCTTTTTTCCTTATTGTCTTCTATCTTTTTCAAATTTTCAAAAGCTTGATTTCTTTCCTGGAATCCATCTTCTTTTGGATAATCCCAAAATTGCATACCGTATGTTCTAGCATCCTTTTCTGTATTCTCAATATATCGCAGTTGCATTACTTGGTCATCCCGATACTTATCTACTGAAAGAACTAATCCTGCTTCTTTATCATTTCCATCATATACCAATCCTCCACATTCATCGCCAGCAGAGTTGAAAAAAATCAATCCTGCTTGTCTTTCTCTTTTTGGTAATGGTTTTCCATTAATAATTCCTTGATGCTGTCTTTTACTGTTACTAATAACTAATTTTAAATCACCATTACTTTCAATAATATTAATTCTCTCTACATTAATTTCTTTAAAGTTTCTTTCTTTAGTTTGGTTCATTACATAAAAGATGGTGGACAAAAGAGCAACTGTCAAGAATCCTGAATATACTTTTAAAAATTTAATCTCTTTTTTTGTTTTATCATCCATACTCTTTAAAATTATTATATTATTTGAATTTAGATACTAAAAATTCTAATAAATGTGCTCTCTTTAAATTGTTTACAACGTTCTCAGCTATGCGTAGTGCGGGATTTTATTATACTTATTTTCAATTATTATTATTCAAATTTCAATTATACTTCATCCACTTCAATACTCACTTTCACCTGTATTACGTATAGCTTTTGTTAGCATTTTTTTAAGTTCTTTAGCTGTGGGTACCTTACCTTTAAATTGTTCGGGTAATTTATCAGTTAAACTATATTCCGAAACGCCTATTGGTTTATTACTTGGTCTAAGTGCAAATTCAACTTCGATGTTGTCCTTTACCGGGCATAATATTATTCCAATTGTAGGTAATGTCTTATCAAAATTATTCGCTTTTTTATCGGTTAAATATCTCTGAGATGCTTCAGCTTTTATCTGATTTAACAGGACAGCTCTACTCCATGCTAATTTATCAGTTGCAGTCAGATAATATAATTTTTCATCATCTGTTTTTATCTTGTGAAGAATTAACAGGTTTTGTCCCCACGGTATGTTTTTAGTGAGTTCAAGTAAATCTGGTTTATCCCTATACTCTAAATAAAACTGTCTCATTCTCCATAAATTCTGAGAAGAATATCCCGTAACAGCATCAATTACTCTATTTATATCCTTCGATAATTTATCAACAATAGATTTACCCCAACCATATTTTTCTTGATTTTGAACAATCAATTTTCCTATTTCAAAATTTTGACCGATATTAAATTTATTAACCGATTTATACGCTTTATATTTAGCGTCATTTATAGTGTCTATTACGGATTGGAAAAATCTTTATATATTATTAATTCACTCATTATTAAATTTCTAAAATTCTCGCACACCTGTGAAAGAAATCAAAAATACTAAAACTAGCACAGTTGTGAGAGTTCTTACTTTTATTTCTTAAACTTCTTTTCTGAATACTGACCGATAAAGTAAAATATCAAAATTGGTATTAGCATAAACTTTGCTGATTTTTCAAGTAAATCAAACATATCAAGCAATGTTAAAAATACTGCTATTACTATAATTATGATCATATTAAAATACATCTTTTTCATTGAATTCTATTTAATGGATTATCTCAAATGTCACGATCTAAATAACCGCTAACGGTGTTTGCTAAAAATCGTTACTGCCCTGTAGGATAGGTATGATTTTTTAGCTATTGTTACATTTCATCGTTTATTCTCTAAGCTCCTTGCCTTCTACTTTTTCGTTTTCACCTTTACCTGGTTTTTTAGAATTCAACGGAGATATTACACTTTTACCTGTTTTTTCCTCAATCTCTTTTCTTGTATTTCCAGCTATTGTCCCTCCTTGATTTGCTATTTTCTTGCTTTCAGAAAATGTCTTTGGCTTTTTTTCTCTTGAAATCTCTGTCGTCGTTGCCTCGGCTAACATGTTTAAAACCAATTCCAAATTAGTCATATTGTACCTTAAATTCTCTTTCTTTAAATCTTTAAGGTCTTTGTATTCTCGTGTTGTTAACCCTGCCCATGCTTTTGTTATTTCATCTGTAAGTATTGCAAACCCAAGCCCTTTTTTAACTCCACGAACTTCCCATTCGTCAGTCAAATCTTTCCTAACCTCTATACTTTTTAATCGTTGATTTATCCAGTTTTTAGAGTAACCTTTTTTCAAATAGGTTTCCATTGCACGCTCGAATGCCTTTTCCGGGTCTTCGGTTTCCTCAATTCTTTCGTATCCAACTTTTGCTAACCAGACTTTAAATGGTTCTGCTTTTGGTGAAGGAATTGATTGAATTAATCTTAATAACTGTTCTGTATCAGCAACATCTGTCATTCTCATTTTACCATCCGCAGCTTCCATTTTCAACCCGTGACAATTCGTCACGGTTTCATTTCCCTCTTTTTTAAGCCTTTCCTTTAATTTTCTCCAATATGCTTGAGGATTTATGCTTTTGGTTAATACTGCTATTACATCAACAATTGAGAAATACCATTTTTCTTGGTTATTGTCCCAATGAACTCGAACTCTTTGATCCTGAAATAATTTTATTGCTGTTTCTTTTGTCATATCCTGAAATTTACAAACCTAAAGATAATTAATATCCTCCTTTTTTTAAAAAAAATATATATCATAAATTTGTTTACAATTAATGCTAACGTTTCGGCATATACGATGTTGCATGGGTGTATAATAGCCGTCAGGCTACACCCGTGCAATATGGGCGGAGGTTTGCGGAGGTACGGAGCAAACTGTAGCCGTATATGCCGTGTTATGTGATGTGAATAAAAACTAAATATCCACTTCGATTTGTTTAATATTGGAGGCAATCCCGCCAACTCTTACTCTGGTTATTTCTTCTCCATTTATGTCCAGCTTTGCCTTGATTTCTGATGGTCTGTTCATTGAGTAACCTTGTTCAAAAATCAGATCATTTATTTGTGATTCACTTATTCTTCCATATTTGAAAAGATAACAACTTAGAGCTCCACTTGAAGTCCCTGTTGCTGCTTCTTCATCTATATCGTACAAAGGGGCTAGATTTCTGCAATGTGCTGTCGTTCCAAATTTTGTTTCTAGAGCAAATAAATGATAGCCGATTACGTCAAATTTTTTACTGATCTCTTTCACTTTTTCAAAATCTGGTTTTATTTGCGTTAATTGATCGAGAGATTTTACAGGAATAAAAATATCTTTTAGTCCTGTTGATACTATTTGAATTGGCAAATCATCCACTATGACTTCTGCGGAGATATTAAGAGATTCTGCTATTGTTTTTTTGTCTATTTTATCAAAAAATTGTGGTGGATTTTGATCCATGAGCACTGAACCATCTTGCAGAATCTCGATTTTTAAAATTCCTGCTTTTGTTTCTTGTTTGTATTTGCTAGGTCGGATGATTTGCTTATTTCCTAGCAAATAAAACGTAGCAATTGTTGCATGTCCGCAAAGATCAACTTCGCCACTTGGAGTAAAAAATTTGACTCTAAAATCAGCTTTATCTGATTTTTGAACGAATGCCGTTTCTGAAAATCCAACTTTTTTGGCGACCGCTAACATTTGCTCATCTGAAAGGCCATCAGAATTTAAAACGACTCCGGCGGGATTGCCTCCTTTTTCAGTCTTGGCAAATGCATTTAATGTAAATACAGGTATTTTCATAGTTTTTATTCATTTCATATAACGGTTACGTGTATGGTGTCGTTTGGCGATTAGAAGCACTAACATGTCAAACCGTTACACCATTTATTACATGCAACACCCTTGATATTAGCACTATCCGCCAAATGCACAATACACGATGTTGTGTGCATGTGCCTTATTTTCTTTATGTTATTTTATCCATTTTTTCCTAATATTCAATAAGCTAATCCAAAATAAGATTAAACAAAAAGCCATAACAAAAATCAAGTCAAAATATATTGATATTGAATTATTTCCAGAAATAGAAAATCTCAAAATATCAACTCCATATGTTACAGGTAAAATATATGATAAAGGTTGAATAAAAATTGGTAATGACACAACTGGCACAAATAATCCACATAGAAAAATCATCGGGAAGCGAAAAAAATTAGAATAAGTCTGTGCTTCAAATACCTCTTTCGCAGAAACAGAAATAAAGAGTCCTAGTAATGTTGAAATGATTGATAAAAGCACTATTCCTACTGTTAGCATTGTCCAGTTAACAACTGTTGCTTTAAAATACAAAACTGAAAACAAAACAGGAACAATGCTGTTAAAAATGCCAAATAATATAGCTCCTGCTATTTTTGCCATTATAAGCAATTTAATACTAATCGGAGCTAATAACAATCGTTCAAATGACCTTGATTTTCTTTCAAATGTAATTGTTACCGAAAGCATTGATGTTGTTCCAAAGAGAATTGACATGCCTACAATTCCTGGGAAAACTTCTTCAATGTTAAAAGTGGCTTTGGTTTTTATAAACATCATCAACATCCAAGCAAATGGAAAAATTATTCCCCAACTGATATTTGGCGGTTTCAGATAGTAATTTCTCATGTCTTTTGAGAGAATATTCCAAAAAGCGATACTTGATTTCATTTCTTCTCTTTCTCTTTTTTCATTAAATCAATTTCAATGCCTGTCATTTTCACAAAAACATCTTCTAGTGTCGGTCTAATTAATTTTGCTTCGGTAATGAAAATATTCTCCAATGATAAGAATGATACAATAGGCGAAATATCAATTTTATCAGGGCTTAAAATCTTGATTGTATTCAGGTTTTTCAAACTGCATTTAATGCTTGTAAATCGTTGATTTAGTTTTAATAACAATTCTTCTTTGTTATAGCTGTTAGTCTCAAAAACCACCTCAATTATATTTGCTTCTTTTGTTTCGTTCAATAAATTTTCAACCGAATCAATTTGTATAATTTTACCATTATTTATAAATGCAACCCTATCACATAGTCTTTCTGCTTCTTCTATGTAATGAGTTGTTAAAAAAACGGTAGTTCCGGTTTCATTCATTTTTTTTATCATATCCCTTATTTGCCTTACACTTGCAACATCAATACCTGTGGTTGGCTCATCTAAAAATAAAATTTGCGGATTGTGGATTAAAGCTGCTGCAATTGTCAGTTTTCGTTTCATTCCTTTTGAATACGCCTTAAAATTTTTGTTTGCAGCATCTGTCAATTGGAATTTTTTTAATAATTCTGTAGCTTTTGTTTCTCTCTCCATTTTTGTAAGACCATATAAAGAACCACAAAAACAAAGGTTATCATATCCGCTCATTTCATCATATAAATTACTTTCATCGGCAACAACACCAATAATTTCCTGTGCTTTTTTTATGTTTTTTGTCAGGTCTTTGCCGTTGTAATAAATATTACCTGATGAAATTTTTGCCATTCCAATCAGCATATTTATTGTGGTTGTCTTTCCTGCTCCATTAGGTCCTAAAAATCCAAATATTTCACCTTTATTTACACCAAATGATATATCATTGACTGCAATAAAGTCATCATATTTTTTGGTCAGGTTTTTGGCCGTTATTATATTTTCCATTATCTAATGTTCCAATGTTTCAATGGTTGCTGTTTCGTCTTTTGGCATTGCACACCAAAGTTGTCTGCTAAGTACCGTAGGGAAATAGATAACCACTGAGGTCAAAACCTACTTCCAGTTAAATATCAGCTTTCGTATTATTCTGATAGTAAATATAATAATTTTGTTTGTAACTGAAGTGGCAGAATGAGAATTCCTTGCTGAATAGCTTTGGCCCCCCTATGGTATTTAACTATTGTTACCGCTCGCTAATCTTTATCATTTTATAAAAGGTCTTTTTCTCCAATCTTTCAGCATAATAATATCCTTTCACAATTAACGTTTCATTATCTACCCATTTTATATTTTCAGGAGCCCAATTCGGTGAAAACTTCCATATCTGATTTAGTTTTCCATTCGATTCAATTTTAAACAGTTGAAATCCATTGTACGAATATTCAGCTAAAATATCGTTGTTAATGCTTATAACAAAGTTTTTATCATTACTAAAGTACGTTCTACCTATTGTATATTTTTTTTCTCCTGTTTTAGTATCTAAAAGAAAATAGTCATTCCCCTCATACCACTGTACTCTAAAAAGAAGAAAGCCAAAGTCCTTAAATTCTTTCTCGAATGCATATTCAACCTCTCCATTTTGGTAATTGGGGGATAACCTTATTTCCTTTCCATTTTGAAGTCTTACGATTCTATCTTTACTGTCAACATTGACATTTACTGAATAACTTTTCAGTTGAAACTCCTCAATTGCACGAGCTTCCATTTGGCAATTACTATATATTTTTGAAATAGAGTCTATCTCGTTTGGATGTTTAAAATAAGGGGGGAAAGTAACCGAGTCTGTTTCTGTAGCAATTATAGTATACTTATCAACATGTTCAATAAAGTTTTCCTTCTGACAATATCCTGTTATATTCAGTAATATTAAATATCCAAGTATTATTATTCTTTTCATTTCGTTTTATATTAAATGAGCGGTAACGGCTCGAATATGCCTAGTGCGGGATTTCAAGGCACTTCACTATCAAACCGCTACGTTGTTTATTAAAAATTCTAAATATCAAATTTACCAAATCGCCCCGCATTACGTATATTTATTGTTGAACTAAATCCCTACGGGATAGCTTATTTCAAATATAGTAATAATAATTATATAGACAATTATTATTATATTAAAGAAATACTTAATAAATAAATTAGATACTATGCGTAAAAAAAAGGATTAACCATTGTTGAAAAAGCTATTACTTTCGTTCCTGAATTTTCTTCTGTTGTAACTAAACTTAGCCATCAAGTAACCTTGCGTGGGCAGAGTAAGAGTACTTTAAACAACTACATTAGGCGTATAGCCTTGTTTGTAATACACTTCAAACAACTACCTGAAAACATTAGTGAGGATGAGATTAACGAATACCTCGTTGCTCTGGCTCGTGATCCTAAATCACCATCGCGCAGCAGCTTTAAGCACATGGTGTACGGCTTGCGGTATTATTATCGCTTATTGGGCATGAATAAAAAAGCCATTGCTTTACCATCGTTAAAGGGTGGCACTAAACTGCCCGTTATTCTTAACCGACAGGAACTAAAGGAACTTTTTGCCGCTCCTATATTACTTAAACAACGCATCGTACTCACTCTCATTTATTCTGCCGGATTGCGAGGACAAGAGGTTATCAATCTTAAGATATCGGATGTTGATTTTGAACGGATGACCATCCACATCAGACAAACCAAGTATAAGAAGGATCGTATTGTTCCACTTTCGCCAACCATGGCTATTGGCTTAAAGAAATACCTTACTGCCGAAAATCCGCACCTATGGCTCTTTAACGGAAAGGATGCTAGTGGAAAATATAGTGTTAAAGGTTTATCGTGGATTATGCGAGAAAACTTAAAGAAAACCTCCATTACCAAAGAAGTAAACCTCCACTCACTCCGCCATAGTTATGCTACTCATCTTTTGGAAGAGGGACTAAATATTGTTACCCTGAAAGAACTCTTAGGACATGCTGAGATAACTACCACAATGATTTACCTGCATGTAGCCCAATGTGAACATATCAAACCACATAGTCCGCTCGATACGCTCTATAACCGAAGATAAACCATGCGTTCAGGTTTAGAAATTACTGATATTATACAACGTTTCGGAAAGCAATATATTAAAAAGTATCGCCCATCGGCTGAAAAAATGAAAGTGCTATTTGATATTCTGCAGTGTCGTACATCAGCTCTTGGTGGACATGAAGAACGTTGTGATTGCTGCCTAGAAGTTCGATACAGTTACAACAGCTGTGGCAACAGACATTGTCCCAAATGTTTGGCTGCAAAACAAGCGGTGTGGATTGAGAAGCTAGTTGCCCAAACGCTTCCAGTAAACCATTATCACATTATTTTTACCGTACCACACGAATTAAATACAATATGTCTGTTCGATCCTCGCTTATATTATAAAACCTTGTTTGCTTCGGTATGGCAAACTCTCCGTAGTTTTGGCTATACACATTATGGCGCAGAAAGTGGTGCTGTTTGCGTGCTGCACTCCTGGGGGCAGAACCTATCGTTGCATCCGCATATCCATTGCCTTGTTCCAGCTGCTGGATACACACTCAGTGGAACTTGGAAACGAATCGGAACCTATCAAAATTATCTGTATCCCATACATCAGTTGAGCGATGCTTTTAAGGGCAAATATTTAGATGCCATGAAACGAGCATTGCGAAAAACGAATAAACTTGCTGGCTTCAGTGATTCTATTCAAGATTCATATAAAAAACGATGGGTGGTTCATTGCGAGCCATCAATGGCTAATGCTGAACATGTTATAAAGTATTTGGGGCAGTACACGCATCGTGTAGCCATTAGTAACGATAGAATTATTGAGATGAATGATACGCATGTAACTTTTATTGCAAAAGATTACCGCGACAAGGCACAAAAGAAACCTGTAAGTTTACCTGGTGTTGAGTTTTTACATCGCTTTTGTCAGCATATACTGCCCAAACGGTTTGTAAAAATCCGTCGATACGGAATTTACAACCATACCACAAAACGGAATCTTCGTCTTCAGTTTGTGCCTGAAGAATCGTTTGTGGAAAAGGTAATGTCAGGCAAAAAGGAAGATGAAACATCTATTGAGCGTATAAAACGACTCACAGGTTTTGATATGCAAAAATGCCCCAAATGCAAAAACGGACGAATGCACGTAGTAAAAGAACTACCTCGTATACGTTCTCCATGCCGACCAGTCCATCAATTACTCGATACTTTTTTACAATAATCTGGTTTTATTCCCTTTTAACCTTCATTTCCATGAGGAGTAGCTTGCTAGTGCCTAATCTTTGGGATTTTTACTGTTTTTGATCTAAAATCTTAAATTAAAGCGATATTAAAACAGATGACTGTTTACAAGTATTATTAAAAATCATCTCATCATACTTCTTAAAACAGACAAAAACGTCAATAAACACATAGAATCACTCATATTAGTATCTAGCTTTGACCGGGATGTAGTTCAACATGCACTCATCACTAGGTCTTACAGACCGCTCATAGTGCTATTTATTAGTGGCAGTTATTACTTCTTTAGATTTTGTATCGAAAATAATTAAACCTTCTTCTTTGTCTCCAAGTTGTCTGATTATTTCACCATTCTCATTCCAGACAGAAGATTTTCCGGCACAAATATATCCACCTGATTCTCCAATAAAATTAGCCATAAAAGTCACCATTTTATAATTTCTAGCAATATCACTTAATTTTTTAAGTCTGAATCTATACCATTAACAGAATTTAATACACTTGCCAGATATACTGTAGCACTATTTTGAATTGCAATTTCGAAATGTTCTTTATTTGATAATTCATAGCAAATTGCTGGTGCCACAATTTCATCTTCAAATTCAAGAACTAGCGGATTAAATCCAGCTGTAAAGGTTGATACTTCAGTTGGATATAAATATTGTTTCGAATATGTAATTCTGACTTTCTCTGGTTGAAATATTATCATACTAATATATAATTCATCCATTTTCCTTGTCGGTAATCCAACCCCTATTGTGATATTTTTTTCGTCGCTTAACTTCTGAAAACAATCTAACCTTTTATCGTCTTGATTGGTCGCAAGCGATCTGGCTAATTCAGGTTCATATCCAGTCAATGATAGCTCAGGAAAAACAATCATGTCTGCGTGTCGATTAATAGCTTGTTTTATCCAATCTATATGTATCTCTATATTTCTTTCAATATTCCCTTTTATTGGCTCTAATTGTACTATTGCAATTTTCATATTTCGTATTGTAATGTTGTTAATTGCTGTTTAATTGCCACTAACGGTTAGCGGTATGATGCGTGGCTTGTGTTGCGCCTACTGCAAACTATGCATTATCTACCGCGTGTTAGTGGCTGTATTTTCTTTATAATTTATTTTCCATAATTCAACAATATCTTGTGGCAAACTTAAATTCTTTTTATCTATTGTTTCATTGTAAATCCGTAACAGATATTTTGGATTGTTAATAACTTTCATAAGCCCATCTGAACCGAGCTCATCATTTATTATTTTATAAAAATGATACCCTAAATAATATTCTACTGTTGGTCTGTGAGGGGAGAATTTTTCTGATTCTGACAGATATAGCTTCAACTTTTCTATTGACCATTCATTCCACATATAATTCTGAATTTCGGAATATACCTGTTTGGGATTACTTGATTTTACAATATTTCTTTGGTTACTAATCCAAAAGTCCAGCAATTCAGTCAATAATACTTCATTTTGATACAACATCCTTATAGGCTCAGGATAATCTGTAAAGTTTATTTGTTGAGCAATTCCTTCATGAATTATTCTATATTGCCACCATGAAAGTACTAATTGATTATCGTTTTGAGGTCTGTTTCGTACTGTTTTTAATAACCAATTCATATACAAAATATGATGCATTTCATGCGCCACTATATTTTTTATCCTCAAGTCGGTTATTGTATCTAAATCTGAAATATCAATTATTATAGAATCATTATTTGCATAGCTCCCTCTATTTGAATACTTAATGAAATCTACATAAATTGTATCACTAATTTTAATCGTATTAGGCAAATATGATTTTAAACTTGCTTGAACATCTTTAATAAGTTGATGACTTGTTATTGAAACAGACTGATTTTTCACAATATCCAGATTAGTTATTTCGACACACAAGTTATTTCTGTTATGTTCGCTACAACCTAAAACAGTAATAATTAGAACTATGAATATATTAAGTCTTTTCATTTTAATTTGATTTAGTCTCTAAAGGCATGTTGAAAGCGTTTTATATATTTAAAGTATTATTACCTGCATTTGCTAGTAAACTTAACAAAACACATATATTTAACAAAGCAAATGATAAATAAAATATATACAGATAACATATTCTAAGTTATAGAATCAGGTTTTAGTATCTTTTGTGGAGAAACCACAGGAAGTAATACAAGTCTAAATAGATTATTAAGAAACATATATTGAAAAAAATACTTTGGGAAAATTCAACACTATCTCTCCCAAAGTATTTTACAACAGAAATGCACAATTAGCCTTTATGATAAGCTCTCATACAATACCAACATCCATCAGCTGGTTTAAAAGGAGCTTTATTAATAGCATCCTTATCATTGTCGGCCTGAAAAGTTCGTGCATTTTCAGTAGGTTTATGAACACAATCATAATGATGAACTTCATACCTACCCTTGTCATCTTGTACTGTTCTTTGTACGTAATAAGCCATAGCATTTGTAATTTACTCTGCCACAGTTTTAATATCAGGTATGTGGCTTAACCATATTATAATTCAATAAGCAACTTATTTCTGTAACTCATTTTTGCACAACAATATTAACTAAATAAATAATAATAATTAAATAACTCACCCACTTAACGCATGGTACCTAAAAACTCATAAACCAGCTTATTTTTAATAGAGGGGGAACTTTAACTTTATATTGTTTATAATGTAAATAAAATTCTATATTAATTATTTTTAATTTCAAGATTTATCTTTAATTCTTCAAGCAGTTTACAAATAGAGTTATATTTTATACTTTTTTTGTTCATCAAGTATACTGACCCCCTATAAATTTTAAATAGTATAAACAAAATAAAAACAGCAATCATAAATATCAAAAAAATACTTGCTATGTTTTCTTTCTTCATATTCCCAGCTAAATAATCAATAAATTTAATCCATAGATGAGAAAAAAGAAATGCCAAAAAACCTATTGTTAAAAGATATTCTTTACTCTCATTTCTTAAACTACCTGATTCTCTATTTAAAAACTCCACATATCCTGAGATTATATTTATATCTTTATTTGTACCATTTAATAAACTATTATCTTTCAACGTTTCATGAAATTTCCTTAACCTCTTTTCATGATAATTATCATTAAGACAATTCTTTAATAAACTTCTGTCAGTTAAAATATTATTAGCTTTCATTCTATTTTTTGTATGCTCATTAAAAATTAATCCAAACAACACAGTTAGAATGGAAAAAAATATTAAATATCCCAATTGAGAAAAATTAAATTCATAAAAAAAATACGATACTGCCAGGAACACAGCAACAAAAGTAAAACCAATCCAAAAATCTGTCCTTTTATAAAAAGCAATATTCCCGTACAATAATTTGTTAATACTTACTTCATCATAAGACTTGCAAAGCATTTTTCCAATACTAACCATAACAGTAAATTTTTATTAAAGATTATTTAATTTATAAAACTAAAAACTCCATCATTAAAAGTTTTATGACAAAGAAACATCGCAATATTGACAACTAGTGTCAAAAAATATTTAAAAGATATTTTCTTTAATTTTAGAATTAAGATATTCTTTAAATTCGAAAGGATAAACGACTTCAATCTCT
Organism: Marinifilaceae bacterium; assembly: GCA_963666945.2. Taxonomy (GTDB): domain Bacteria; phylum Bacteroidota; class Bacteroidia; order Bacteroidales; family Marinifilaceae. Next base: position 5,458 of record CAXXRT010000060.1, on the reverse strand, counting down.
CCAGGAAGACCTAACACAAATCTTCCTACTCCCAGAAAATTACCAACTTTTGTAGTAAGCAAATATGTCTCATCGTCAATTTTACAGATATATTTTTCACTTAGAGGGAATTCCTCAATAATAAGATTATAGGCCACAATCGAAAGCTTAAGTTGAACATCAACAGGCTCAAAGCTCTCCATACGGAATATATCAGTAATACCCTTTCTGTGGTTAGGCCTATACTGCCAAGGCTCTTCCATTACAACAACCTCTTTTATCCTGGCCGTTTTAAACATCTTATTGCTGCTATCCTCGGTATCGTAGCACCACACCCCAAGGTAATTAACTGTAAAATCCACAGGCTCAACAAGTCTGTCCCTTATGCTTTTACCATGACCCGATTTATACCCCCTCAGCAAAACCTGTTTCTGCTGCTTTATAGCCTGAATTAAATTGTAGATATTCTCAGTCTCCTCCTTTTTAGTTATGGCATATACAACCCTGTCAAAATCATAAAGACTGTATAACTTTTTGACCAACTTATCCTTCAATTCAGAACCATCCTCAATTGAATGAATAGCCTTACTCAAAATAAAAGCCTCCTCCTCAGAAAAGTGCAGTAACTGACTTATATCCTGTGCAGCAGAATCCTCCTTGTTTATTTTAAAATACCCATTATTGTTTTCAATAACAAAACCAACCTGTTTAAATGTTTCGAAATACCTGTATACAGTCCTTGAGGAAACATAAAAACGTTCTGATATTTCATGAATAGTTCTGCCATACTTACATTCAAGCATAAGCAACAATTCCAGCATCTTTTGAAACTTCGCCTGATCCGCCATACTAAACCCTGTTCTTTTTAAAGTTTTCTGCCTGGGCAAAAATATCGTGATAAACCTCATCACGTTCAACAGGTGGGTAACCGTATTCATCAATATGCATTATTGATCTCACTTTAAGATTAGCTAATTTTTCTTATTACTTTTTACCTTTATTACCATTAATTAAATCATTCAACGATTTTATATTATTATTTTTAAGATATGTATCTAAACGCATATCGCTTCTAACGTTAAAATCGCGGTTATACATTTCCTCAATTGTTCCCATATGAGTATCTCCACGTTTTTCCCGCAAAGTTCCATCATTGGTTCTTCCTCTTTGTCCCTTCATTCCAGGTGCATCATTTTTTATTTTACTCATGATTATTATTTAATAAGTTTGTATCATACAATTTAAATATGTTCTTTACACTGTTAGCGCAATTGTTTTATTACCAAATATTGAACGAAACCTAAAGGTAGCTAAAGTCCTTAACAATAACTACCTTTAATACATGTTTTACTAAAATATTATTGTGATGAAAAAAAAGCGCATCCCTAATTGAACGAGCTTGTCTTTCTATTCCCAAATTTAATGAACTCTTTCGTAAAATGAAACGCTCAATAGAGCTTTCTGGGAAAAGTGAAAGCACTTTAATAAACTATGCCCGCTGTTTGTGAACTATGGCACTCCACTTTAAATGCAGTCCGCTAGAACTGGATGACGAACAAATCCTTGACTATCTACACCAGCTTAAAACGCAGAGCAAGACACCATCCTCTAGTTATTTCAAGCACACACTCTACGGTCTTCGTTTTGCCTACAAGGTAGAATGATTGGAGCCTCGACAGATTGCTCTCCCATCTTTAAAGCACCCCAAAAAACTTCCTGTGGTACTCAGCTTAAGCGAAGTGAGACTATTTCTAAAAACACCACAGCTTCTTAAACACCGTATGGTTCTGGCCATGCTATATGGCTGCGGATTACGAAGATTTGAGCTATTAAACATCAAATTAGAAGATATTGACTTAGATCGTAAGATGCTACATATCAGAGAGGGCAAAGGAAGGAAAGACAGATATGTACCCCTAGGAGAAAACCTGTGTATTGGACTTAAAAAGTACCTAAAGGCAGAACGACCCATTAAATGGTTATTTAATGGCAAAAGCCCAAGTGGAACCCCTCAGCAATTCTCAGAAACCGGAGTATAATGGATTATAAAGCAAACAAGAAAAATACTCAGGCATCAGTAAACATGTAACCTCCCATGTATTACGCCACACATACGCAACCCACCTTTTAGAAATGGGAATGGACATTATTACACTAAAAGAGTTACTCGGACACACAGATATACAAACCACATTAATATACTTACATGTATCTAATCTGGGAAGGGGGACAGCATTTAGTCCAATGGATAAACTATACAAAACAAAATCCTGATGCATGCCGCTTTTGAGGTAGCCCATATATTGCAACGCAACTATCAACAGTTAAAAGATATTGTACCCAATACATGGCAGCTAAGAACGCTCTACGCCTTGTCAGCCTGCAGGACGCCCATTCTAGGTGGGCATATCGATAAATGTACCAATCCGGATTGCAATAAAATACACATCAGCTACAATAGTTGCAGAAACAGGCATTGTCCCAAATGTCAGGGACATAAACGAGAAGAATGGATCCGGGCAAGGGATAATGAATTAATTACAAGCCCATATTTTCATCTGGTATTTACAATACCGCATGAACTAAACAAGATCTGCCTGAAACACCAAAAAGAAATCTATGGATTGCTATTCAAGGTATCCTGGTCAGTAATAAAAGGATTTGCAGCAAACCCAAAGTTCATTGGAGGCAAAACCGGGATGATTGCTATATTGCACACTTGGGGACAGAACCTTTCCTTTCATCCTCACCTGCACTGCGTCATTCCCGGAGGTGGTCTATCAATACAAGGAAAATGGCGAAGCTCAAAAACCAAGGGAAAGTATCTGTTCCCCGTTAAGGCAATTAGTAAAGTCTTTCGTGCCCGTTTTGCCGAAGAGCTTAGAAAAATCATGGTACTCGATGACAATATATACAAAGAGATATTTTCAAAGAAATGGGTAGTATATTGTAAACGTCCATTCTTTGGCTCTCAACAAGTCATAGAATATCTGGGCCGGTACACTCATAAGGTGGCGATAAGCAACCACAGAATTAAAAATTTAGACAACAACAGTGTTACATTTTCTGCTAAAGATTATCGCAAAGCCGGAAAGAAACACCTGGTAACATTATCCGATGCAGAATTTATACGCCGTTTTGCTATACATATCTTGCCCAAAGACTTCACCAGAATCCGACACTACGGAATATTGAGCAGTTCGCAGAAAAGAACGATATTAACCCAAGTACGCAAAGAACTTGGTATAGTATCCATAGAACACAAAGAATCCCTAAAGCATGGTATATGTCCATGTGGCCAAATTGGAGAACTTGTTACAATAGGAGTTTTTTGACAACAGGGAACCTCCAAAAACAATAAAACAGATTGACTCAAATAAACTTATGGCTTTTTAAAATTGATGTCCTATGGGCAAATGGGAATACTATGCCCTATGGTTAAATATTGTACACTATAATACCCTGAGATGATTGATGAATTAAGTAAATATAAGCTTCAAAGCTGATACAAACATCAAATTTCAACAGCCTGAAAACGAAAGAGACTTTTAGGAAACCATTCAAATCTCAATCATTCCCCATAACAGCTTATTAAAACCGGTTTCGTCAACATGGCGTTCATGTTTGGCCTTGCAGACCACACTAACGCTTAGTTATTATTGTGTGTAGTTTTTATTTTCCTTCACCAACTGTTTCTTTTCCAACAAATGGTAATTTTTCTTTTATATCATAGATAGGAAGATTATAGGAAATAACATCCTTTGCAACTTCTATAAAATCGGCATTAAATTTTATCTCCATCTCTTCTTGTTTATCTTTATGAATAACCGCGAATATTAATTCAAAAATATCTTTATATGCATCCTCCCTCTTTTCCTTTTATAGATTTCCTTAATTTTTCATGAAACAATAATTCAAGAAAACATGTACTTATATGTTCCCAGAATCTAATCTCTTTTTCAATATTCAAATCGCGTTTAAATCCATCTAACCAGAAATCCATAGAATGCGGGTAACACAACCATAATGATGAACGTATTAATCTTATTCTTGAAATTAAATTGGCGTTTAATCTAAAATGTCGTATTGGTCCTGGTTTTAATTCCTTTAAACTAGCTGTCTCAATTTTTGCATTTTTCAGTGTCTCTTCAATTGCTAATTTCTGATGTATATTTGTAAATAAATCTGGTTTAGCTACTTCGATTACTTTTAAAGCTATCTCCTCAATTGTTGATTTTTCTGTAGTCAATGCAAATTTGTCAGCAAGGTAAGGACTAAAATCCCTAACTAATTTAGCATCTACCTCTTTCCAAATAGGTAATAAGACATCACCATTATCAACCTCATATGAATTGAAACTTCTTAATTCATATTCAGTCCAGTTTTTATTGAAAAAGGATTCAGATAATACAATTAAACCATAGTTAGAATTTGAAATACCTTTATCAATACTTCTACTTATACTTCTTCCTATTCTTAATTCAAATTCATCGTACCAAACATCTACTCCATACTCTCTCAATAAATATGATAGTGGTCTTACAAAATCATCCTTATCTTCTGATGCATGGCTAATAAACAGGTCTTTCTTCATATTTATATTATAAGTTATAGTTTGGAACTTCAAATTACACACAACGTTTCACGGTATGGTGTCGTGCGGAATTACGAGACGATTCACTATCAGTTTACACATATTTTTTACAAGCTACAAACCTTCAAAAACCTCTAAAACACGTATGCACTATACCATATGTTGAACTAAATCCCTACGGGATAGCTTATTTCAAATATAGTAATAATAATTATATAGACAATTATTATTATATTAAAGAAATACTTAATAAATAAATTAGATACTATGCGTAAAAAAAAGGATTAACCATTGTTGAAAAAGCTATTACTTTCGTTCCTGAATTTTCTTCTGTTGTAACTAAACTTAGCCATCAAGTAACCTTGCGTGGGCAGAGTAAGAGTACTTTAAACAACTACATTAGGCGTATAGCCTTGTTTGTAATACACTTCAAACAACTACCTGAAAACATTAGTGAGGATGAGATTAACGAATACCTCGTTGCTCTGGCTCGTGATCCTAAATCACCATCGCGCAGCAGCTTTAAGCACATGGTGTACGGCTTGCGGTATTATTATCGCTTATTGGGCATGAATAAAAAAGCCATTGCTTTACCATCGTTAAAGGGTGGCACTAAACTGCCCGTTATTCTTAACCGACAGGAACTAAAGGAACTTTTTGCCGCTCCTATATTACTTAAACAACGCATCGTACTCACTCTCATTTATTCTGCCGGATTGCGAGGACAAGAGGTTATCAATCTTAAGATATCGGATGTTGATTTTGAACGGATGACCATCCACATCAGACAAACCAAGTATAAGAAGGATCGTATTGTTCCACTTTCGCCAACCATGGCTATTGGCTTAAAGAAATACCTTACTGCCGAAAATCCGCACCTATGGC
>CAXXRT010000059.1:0-40635 GCA_963666945.2 Marinifilaceae bacterium | reverse complement strand
TGTTACATCTTTGAATTTTTATGATTCTGCTGAAGATTATTATTTGGATACTGTTTTGGTTGCTGCTAATTATGTAGCTGAAGGTGGTGTTTATGAATTCAAATCTTCTGGTACGTTTGATGAAAAGCTTGAGCAGATTATTACACAAAAGTGGTTAGCATTAAGACAAGGCGTAAATTTTGTTGAAGGCTTCATAGAAAGAGCTAGAACAGATTATCCTAAAATTAGTGATAAGGCATATGGAGAAGAAGGATATATTCCTGGTCAACTTGTTATGCCTATAGGAGCTGCATCTGCAGTTTGGCCTTCTAAATTACCTTCTGTAAAGGGAGAGAAAGATAATAATCCAAATGCTCCTGTTTTAGTCGATGCATTTGGTAAAATATGGTGGGACAAAAACTAAAAATATACTGACATGAGAAAAATAATAAAATATATTTGTTTTGCTTTAGTTATATTCATCAGTTCATGTAATGATAGTGATTTGTATGATGGTCTTGATTTCATGAATGAAGATGGAACTAAATCAGAGAAATTTGCAGGTACCTGGTATGTGAAATTTAATGATTTCCATAATGATACCTGGTGTTTAGTAAAGACTTATAATACTACAGAAAATGAGAAAAATGTTTTTTGGGTAAAATTTTATGGAGTAAAAGTCGATGGTACAAGAGAAAAGCCATTTATGTTAAAAACTTCCGGTAAAGATGATTTGACTTTTGAAAGTCAGGAAAATCAGGATGTATACGGATCTTCTGATAATGCTTCGATTACCGGAAAGATTGAAAATAATTCATATACAACAGCTAATGGTAATGTTACAGATAAGTTAACAATAACTGTAGTGTATGATTCTGAGCCAGATAAAACTTATACTCTTGTTGGTTATAAGAGAACTGGTTGGGAAGAAGACGATATGGCATATTAATAATTAGTAATAAGTATTTCCAAGATTTTTAGGGTACCAGAAATGGTGCCCTATTTTTATATTTGGAAGAATAAAAAAAACCTTGAAGTATACTTCAAGGTTTTTAATTTGAGCGGGAAACGGGGCTCAAACCCGCGACCCTCAGCTTGGAAGGCTGATGCTCTATCAACTGAGCTATTCCCGCAAACGGTCGGTGGGGAGAGCAGGATTCGAACCTACGAAGACATAAGTCAGCGGAGTTACAGTCCGCCCCAGTTGGCCACTTTGGTATCTCCCCCTATTTAAAATTTGAGAAACTTGGTTTTGTTTCCTTTGAAACTCCTTAGTTTGTTTCTCTTTTGCGGTTGCAAATATACATAGTTTTCCTGATACTGCAAGGGTTTGAAGGGAAAAATGAAAGTTTTTTTATTTTTGTGTTATAATGTATTGATAATTAATGATTATATAAATATGTTTTTTACTTCAATATTAAGTTTGTATTTGTTGAGCGAAAATATATTTAATAATTATATATAGAGAATAATTTCTTTTATATTTGCAATGATGAGATGTCCGGGTGGTGGAATTGGTAGACACGCTACTTTGAGGGGGTAGTGGCCTTATGGCTGTGCGGGTTCAAGTCCCGCTCCGGATACAAATTGCATACTAGACCAGAGCTAAAACCACTGTTATTCAGTGGTTTTGTTGTTTTTATTAGTAGTCTGTTTCTTGCTAAAATGATTAAAAGTATCTACATTTGTGTCTACATGTGTGTCTACAAAAACATATAACGATATGAAAGTTTCATTTGTCCTAGTTCATTCAAAAAGAGAAGTAAGTCCTGTGAGGGCAGTTATACGATATTCAGGAGAGGCTTTTTCGTATAAGACAGGAGAAAGCGTAGTTGTTGAATTCTGGAGTAAATCGAATCAGCGCTGTATTAAATCTGCAAAATACAAAGAAGGAAGTGCCATCAATATGAAAATTGAGCATATTGATTCTGCAATAAAAAGTACTATCTTATTTTTCAAAAGAGATTTTAAGGTTCCAACTAAAGAAGAATTTAAAAGAAAGGTTAATCAGTTTCTTGGTGGGCACAATGCAATTGAAATAAAAGAAAATGATCAGCTTTTTGTTGATTATGTAGATAGGTATATAGAGAATTCAAAGAAAGCCTTGCAGACGAAAAAAGGATATAGAACTACATTAAACAAAGTTATTGCCTTTGAGGAATCTAAATGCAAGAAGTTGAGATTTGAGGATATTAATCAGCAGTTCTATACAGAATTTAAAGCCTGGGTATATAAGAGAGGGTATGTTAAGAAATGTTTTGGCGAAGAAATAGAGAAGGGATATGCCAGGAATACTTTTGGAACAATGATTAAGAATATAAAGCTCTTTATGAGGGAAGCAAAGAAGTTTGATAAATTGCACTCCTTTGAAGAATTTGAGGAATTTAAAGTAGAATCGGAGACCTCTGATGCAATATATTTAACTACTGAGGAACTTGTGAAGATTCACAGGCTTGTTATTGATGAAGAACTTATTCGTGCAAATTACAAGGATCAAAGACCTCATAATATAGAAAGAAAGATGAAAGCCTTGGATTTATCCAGGAAGAAATTTCTAATAGGAGCATTCACCGCTTTGAGAGTTTCAAACTTTAATCGTATCCAGGACCACAATATAAATAATGGCATAATTACCGTGTTGCCAATTAAAGGATCTGCTTTGAGAAAACAGAGTCCTGTAAAGATTCCAATGCATTGGGTAATTAAAGAGATACTTGAAAGCGGTTTCGATCTTCAGCAGAAAATAAGCGATCAGAAAATAAATGATCATATAAAAGAAGTGTGTAAGCTTGCCGGATTAACTGACCATGTTGTATATTATAGAACCGAAGGGGGAGAAGTTAAGGAGTATGTAAGGGAAAAATGGCAGGTAGTAACAACACACACCGCTCGCCGATCAGGCGCAACAAATATGTACAAAGCAGGAATTCCCCGCAAAGCCATCATGCTGTTAACTGGACATAAGACTGAACGACAGTTTGAAAAATATATCAAATTAACAGCAGAGGAAAATGCGGAGATTCTTATGGGGCATGCGTTTTTTAATGAGTAGATTATTTGTTTTTTTTATCTTCTTTTGTGGAACTTGTAGGCATATGTTCAATATCTAGTTCAAAGAGCTTAAAAATATTGTATAGGATTGTTAGGATTGTAAAAAAGATATGAATAAACAGAGAATATACAACCACTGTTACAATGCCTTGATAGATTGCTTCGCAGCTAAATTTCATTCCATAAATATTGTGGGCAGTATCTGATATATGTATTTTCAGTAAAGAAGAAATACTAATGAAGTTAATGCCATAAATATGGTGTATGAAATATTATAGAATGTTTCTTTTAGTAGTTCCTTGCGATTCTCTTTATCTGAATGGTTATCTGGTGTTTTTACAGCAGAAATAATAAGAACCAACACATTAAACAATAATCCGGCCAATAATGTCATTATGGTTGAATACATTGAGGCTGTATCTTCATTAGGATATCCGAAGCATAAATATAACCCCAAGGACAATGTAATAGGTAGGGTAAAAAATACAAAGATGTCTTTTGTCTCCATATTTTTTGCATTAGGGGCTTTCAGTGTTTTGAAATGCCCCTTGATTATTTCTAGAATATTAAATCTTGTGTCTTTAAAAGGATTAATTATCATATAGGTTATGATTTAGATGTTTATCCATATGGTGTATTGTTTTTTCTGTAATACTTTCAAAGTCAGAAAAACCTTTACCGTCCAAATATACATAAATTTTATAATATGGTCTCATTTTCATGGTGTCAGACATGTCAATTACTTTCTCTGCTCCATCAAGTTTTGACCTTACCCCAATTATAGTGTCATTGTCAAATCCCAGATTATTCAATTCATCTATTGTAAAAAAATTACGATAGTCTTTATCCAATAATTCTACTATTTTCCTTCTTGATGTTGTATTTCTAAATGAATCTTTCTTTTTGCCTATTATCTTTAATTGTAGCTTAAATTCATCTGTTTCATGTTCTCTTAGTCCAAGTCGTTTTGCAGCTACTGCAGGTAGACTATTTTTTGTAAGTGTTATTTCTTTATAATCTCCTTCCTTTACAAATGATCTGACTACATCTTTATCAATGTATCTATTTGTTTTGAAGTAGTAATCCTTATCTATATTTCCCACATATTCTTTTAATATTTCAGTAAAGACACTGTTTATTCCATAATTTTTAATTCTTTCTAATATTAAGAATCCTTGGTATGGCTTCTTTTTAGGTATGCAGATTAGGAAAAAGAAAGGCATCATTACTGCATCTGTATTTTTTACTTTTCCAGTTGTTTCCTTTTTTTGAGTATCAAATATATCCTGCTCTACACCATAGCTTCCTGTCTCTAAAAAACCATATATTATTTGTCTCGAATCGTCAAAGTCCCAATATTTCTGATACTCACTATCAGACTTTCTAATATAGTATGCGCTATTCTTAAACTTAGCAAGATCAGGTTTACTGTCAATAAAGTTTGCTAAATTCGTTTTCATATGATCATATAGATCTATCCCATGTAGATCTGTTAAATCATATTTAGTGCTTGGGTCACCTTTCTTGTGTATTATAAAGGTGTGTATTTCTATTGTTCTTTCCGTTGTCATAATTTTGTTTTTTATTTCTAATTATAGAATTTTATCGCCTTCTCTATGGAATAATATTACAGCGATAAGATCACCTAGCATGATGCGATGAGATTCTTCCATGTCGTCATAATTGGTTTGTCCTCGTTTTATTGCAGCATTTATCCTACCTGCTGCAGCAATAATTAAATTTTCTACGTTGATATCATGAAATCCACCTTGTTCAAGAAAACATGCATAATCCCCAACTTCCCATTTATTTCCTTTTTTTTGAATATTCCAATTTGAAAACTCATTTTGATATTTGCATACTATATCTTCATATTTGTGGTAATTATTTGGAGGTTTAATGTACTTAAGCTCTTCGATTAACTTGTTTAAGTCCTCTGCAAAGCTATCTTCTTCTTCAATATATTTAGCAGTAGATTCATCCCACATTAATTCCCAGTTTGGTTTTATATGAGATAATTGTTTTGTTACCTCAAAATCAAGAAACCCGCTCCAGTCAAAAAAGTGTTCCATTGTTTACTTTTTAAGGTATTTCCATTCTTCTGGTTGGATGCTTAATTCTGTTTTGTCTTTGAATACAACAAGGGTGGTTTCTACCTTAAGGCCTTCCATCATTTTTGCTTTGTTTTTCTTTTCGTTGGTAGGTACTTTTGAGTACATAAATTCAGCTACATCATTATAGTTTTCTTTTATATTTGCTTCTATTTCTCCATTAAAATCTTTTGCAACTTTATCAGTAATCTTAACTTTCTGGTTAAAGTATTCTGTATCGTATTTTGTTGTGTATTTATAGTTAAGGATTATGTATAAAATATCTTTCTTAAATTTATTATTGCCTTTTAGTTTCATAGAAAGATAACCTCTACCTATGGAGATAGGTGTTGCTTTAGCTTCAATAAGAGATATTAATTCTCGTATTTTTTTGTTGTTTTCAATGTTCGTTAGATATTCTTTTTCTTTTTCTCGAAATTCCTGGGAGGATTCATTTATGGCTTTTCTAAAATTAGCCATATTTGATTTGTCTATTTTTAAAGCATCGCCCAGAGTAGAGAATCCTGTATACATAGCGATTTGATCAATAATGTAATTTTTTTCCATTTCTTTTAGGGTGTCAGATTTTGAAATTAACTCTTTAACCTTTGGAAAATCTTCGGCGTTAATTGTTTTGTCAAGTACGTTTGTGCAGTTGGTTAACAATAATGAGGCAAATAAAATCAATGATGTTAATTTAATGTTTTTCATGGTTATACAGTGTTTAAATTATGTATTTAGGTTTAAATTTATAATATTTAACTAGATCCCATATAGGATTTACTATAATAAAATTACTTTTGAAAGTTATTTGTTAAATTGGTAATTTCTATGGATTATTCTTAGCCGGTTTGTTTATTTAGTTCGTCTGTGGATAGTCTGTCAAGTTCAGATTTAAGGTTATTGATGATCTCATTTTTCATGTTGATTATTTCATTTAGAGACTCAATTAGCTTGTCTTTGTCTTTTAAACTTTCTCGTAATCTGTAGATTTCTTTGTCTTTTTCAGATTTATATGTTGTTTTATTATCGGATAAAAATGAAATATCATTAAATAATGGAGTATAGCATTCACCCCTATTAGAAAGCATCGATCCTTCTCCTGTTTTAAGCCAATCAATATTTACGTGATAATTTTGAGAATACTTAAGAAGTTTATCAGGCTTAATATTGGTTCTGCCTTTTGCTACTTCCGTGATAAGAGAAGTAGATACATTCAGGCTTCTAGCAACTGCTGCGTTGCTTTTTACAATGCCTTTTTCTTTTAAATATGAAAGACTTTCAATAAATCTGTTGCTTATTTCTTGTGGAGCTGATTCATTGGGGGTATAGAATTCTCCTGTTAACATTTCTCCTTCTCCAGTAAGAAGCCAGGATACATTAATATTAAATTCTTTGTGAATATTCTGTACAATTTGGTTTGGAATTTGATTTTTATCATTCTCATAACGAGAAAGCATTTCCCGTTTTATGCCTAATTTGTTAGAAAATTGCTCCTGATTTAGATTGAAGCTATTTCTAATGTTTTTTAATCTACTTCCTATTGTACTCATTATAAGTGAATTGTAAAGTATTTGCACAAATAATGTAAATATTATGCACAATTATTTTGATATGTGCATATAATGTACAATATTTGTAAACGAAAATAAACAACAATACAAAAGCGTTAACCTTTGTGAGTGTAAATATATAAATCAAAATAAACTTATGCAAACAAAGGTTAACGAATACCCCAAAGAGGGTACAGTGTGAAATCAAGTTAATCTTAGTGATATGGAGGCAGTTACATTTTATCAATTGAAAAAAGAAGATCTTACAGTTCTTGTAAAAGATTTGTACACTCAAAGATTTCATGGAATAGAGGTTGATGCTAAGGCTTGTGCTCAGATTCTTCAAATTAGTGTAGGAACTGTAGGGGTCTGGACCAGGGCAGGTGTATTGAATACTTCTAACGATGTGAAGAGAGGAGGAGTAATGAAATTCAGACTTTCTTATCTGTTGTCGCTAGACAAAGATGCACTCAAAAAAGAATACAGGAGGTTAAACCAGTAGTTATGGTGGGAAAAGAAAAAGACTGGCAGGAATATTTGCCTAGGGGAGCAAAAGCAATGTTGGCTGTAAAGTACAAGCTAACCAGAGCCGCAGTTGGAAAAATTATCAAAAGGGAGGATGCTGTTAATCATCCGAAATTGGTTCAGGAGGCAATGAAAATGGCTTTGGAGGGTAAAAAGGCACATTCTTCTATGTCGGAGCATAAGAAAAAACTTAGATCATGTTAACACCTGCGCTGAGCAAAAGAGAAAATGAAATTGCAGCTCAGATTGTTTTGGGCAAAACTGAAAAGGAAGTTGCAAACGATCTTTTTTTAAGTACTGATACCGTGCATACTCATAAAAAGAGGATTTTCAAAAAGCTTGGTGCAAGGAATATTGCTGATCTGACAAGAATTTACATTTCTCAATTACTAAAGGAAGATATTGGAAAGCTGATCAGGGAGAATGTAATTGAGGCGAATCTGAAAAAAGTATCAATTATGGTACTTGCCCTGGGGTTACAAATCACTGCAATGGTCAATGAATTGGATTGTCGTAGACCGGCGCGGGTTAATAAAACAGTAAAAGCGAAAGAAGGCAAGGGGGGAAGGAAGGATACGGATTATCTGATATAAATCTGAGATATGGTCGATTCTATATTCTACGAAAAATATTTGGTTGTGCAGATACCTAAGGCGGCCTTACAGGAATTGTTGTATCTGCGATTATTTGACATGTATATCATTTGCAACCAGGATAGAAATACAATTAACTGCTATGCTTTCAAATTGGCTGAGTTGCTAATTGAGTATCATTCCGATTTAACCTGGGGTGAGGTTAATGAAACTCTAAAGAAAGGTTTAAGTCAACATTTTGGTGAATATGATAAGGTGACGGTTAGGCTTGTGATGACATGGTTAAAGTTAGCTAAAGATGAGAGCATTGAAGCGTACAGAAATCATGATACTTGTGATTCACAGTCTCAGGGTGAATCATTGGATTGGATAAGGTTTATCAGGTGGTGTAATCAGCACATTATTCCCTCTGACATATATGATAAATTGACAATAGACGAATTTAAACAGGGGCTTTACGAAGGAAAATTTAAAAGGAGGAGACTATGTTAACAAAAAACGAAAAGGAGAAATTGAGAATTGTAACCAGGTTATTCCATAACTGTGATCTTAAGAGCTTAATGGCAATTGAAAAAGCGTTGATTAAGAAACAGCCTAAAAATAAAAAATAATGCAGAGATTTAGAGTTAATAAGAATAAAAATTATACAACGATATATAACGGTTTTCTCCAGGATAAAACCATATCGTTAAAAGCCAAAGGGCTGCTTGCTTTTATTCTGTCTTTGCCTGAGGAGTGGGATCTTTCCGTTAAGGGATTAGAAAAATGTACAAAGGAAGGAAAAGAAGCTGTTGGAACGGCTATAAATGAGTTAATTGAATATGGATACATTAAAAGAAAATTAATTCACGAAAATGGTAAATTAAGGGGGTATAATTATGAGGTCTTTGAAGAGCCCTCAGATAATAGAAAATGATCAGTTTACCGATTTTCAGGAAACTGAAAAACAGGATACTGAAAATCAGTTTACTGGAAACCCGCAACAAATAAATACTAAAGGAAATAATATACTAAATAAAGAAATAACTAATAATATTTGTCAAAACGAGAATTTTGACGAAAACCAAGAGTCTTTATTTCCTGAAGAAGAAAAAGAAGAAAAGAAAAAAAGTTGCGCTAAAAAAAGAAAAGAAACTCCCAGTAAAATCACTTTGCATTCTGCTTGTAAAAATCACTTCATTGAGAAATATGAAGAATGGAAAGGATTAACTTACTACTGGACTGGTGCAGATGCTAAGGCCCTTAGTCAGCTTATCTCGAAAATGAAGTATCTGAAAAAGGATGCTACCGACCAGGAGATTCTGCATTCATATACAGTTTTTCTATCAATGATTAAACAGGTTGATCAATGGGTGTTCGACAATCTGAGTATGAAAATCCTAAATTCTAAGTTTAACGATCTTGCTGCTAAAATGAGAAATAATCACCGTCCGGCAGTATCGACACAGTATCCTCAGAATAACGGTTACGGCGATTTAGCCAATAGTATTCTTCAAACCCTAAACTCTTAACAATTATGAATCATTCAATTGTAAAATCTGAAAGGCCGGCAGCTTTAGCCAGATACCAGAAACCGACAGACTTTTTGCTGTTGGCTCCCGGTAAGGCTGCTATGGAACTTAGGCATGTGAAAGATCAGCAAAGTCTTGTTGTGAGCGTACAGAATGAGGAAACTCCTTCTTTGGTTACGCTGAAAAAGGAAGCGGGTGTTAATAAGGTTATTGCATACATTCAGGCATGGTTGGTGAATATTAATACTTCGCTGAATGTTAGGAGACCAATGACTGCTGATCAGATAATTGAGTGTTCAATTTACATGTTAGAGGATTATTACGCTGCTACCATTGCGGATATAAAGCTTTTCTTTTCTGATGTGAAAAAAGGCAAATACGGAGAATTTTATGAGAGTTTTTCAATGACCAAGGTTCTTATGTGGTTCGATGAATTTTGGCAAAATCGTTGTGAGGCCGTTTATGAGGCTAATTTAAGACAAGACGAGCAAATACACGGAGTGTCACCCCCAAGACGATCAGGCGGCGGGAAAAGAGCCTCAAATCGAAAGAATAAGAGTGGCTCAATCGAAACAATGAAAGAATTAATCAATCTTAAAAAATAATTATCATGACAATTTTATTCTTAACAGTGGTTTTTACCGCAAAAATAGATCCTAGAGAAGTAGTGTGTCGAAAAGGTATGATAGTGAAGAAAGAGGGCGCAATAGAAAGTAATCGAAATACAGGAATGGAAATCTGTCCAAAATGCGGAGGGAAAGGATATGTGAATATTCCAATAGCCGAACATCCTAGTATGGAAAGAGGTGATGTTAAATGCGCATTCTGTGATGGCGAAGGCGTTGTAGAGAAAGAGATAGATGTGAATTACTTCAAGAGAGAGAAAAAGCAAATTGATAAATAACCCTTAATAAAAATTCAAATTCTCCTATTGTAAATTACTAACCTTATTTAAAATGAATGGGAAATATTTTACCAAAGAAGAGGAATCTTATTTGAAGGAAAATTATCCTCACATGAATACATCTAGTATTGCTGAACATCTTGGAAGAAATATATTTTCTGTATACAACAAAGCTTATGTTATGGGACTTAAGAAAACAGAAGGATATCTTCAATCTGAGGCATCTGGGAGACTAAAAGGTAATGTAGGAATAAATAGTAGATTTAAGAAAGGGCAAACACCTTGGAATAAGGGTAAAAAAATGACTACAGAGCAATATGAAAAAGCTGCTCCGACTATGTTCAGGAAAGGAAATAAGCCTCATAACACGAAGTACGATGGATATATCTCTGTCAGAAAATCAAGAAAAATTCCCTATGCATGGATAAGGGTGTCGGAAGGAAAATTCAGGTTGTTGCACAGGGTATTGTGGGAGAGATATAATGGTAGAATTCCAAAGGGTTATAATGTTGTATTTAAGGATGGGAATCAGGCTAATATTTCCTTGGATAATCTTGAATTAGTAAGTGACTCAGAATTGATGAATAGGAATAATCTTCAAAGATATCCTGAGGATATTAAAAAACTTATTCTGGCTAATGCCAAATTAAAACGTGAAATCAATAAAATCATAAACAATGAATAATTCAGGAATAACACTTGTTGATGTTCGTAACCAAGCATTTGACACAATAAAGATGCTAAAAGAAGGTAAGCTTGATGTAAAAACCGCAAAGGAAATTAAAGGATTATTGGATGTGGTTGTTGACACTGCAAAGACACAGGTTGATTTTATCAATGCATTGCCTCAGAATTTAAAGGAAGGTATGTCTGAGGATTCGGTAAAGGCTATTGCCGGGACCCTACAAGATAGGGATGCAGAACTGGATAAGAGTCTGGCTGATATTCATAAGAGTAGAAATAGTTATTCAATGCCTGGTAAATAGTCCGGTTATGGAATCTCAATTAATATATATATCGGTATCGTGCTCAATTGCAGCGTTAATATTTTTAGCTGCTTTAATTCTTGCAAAAAGAAAGATCAAGAAAAATGATAAACAGAAACATCAAATTAAAGCTGTTGCGTGATGAGTGGAAATAGTAAAAATCTAATCGACAACCTTCAGAAAGTAGTTAGCGGCTTTGAGATAGGTGTTAGCGTTTCTGAAATTAGAAAAACTCCTTGGATGCCTAGAAAAGGAGGAAACTATTTCTCTGTAAGGTCATATCTACCTCGATTAATACAGGGAGACGGGGATTGTGGTAAATTATATGAAGAATCAGCGGAGAATATTGAAAAATGCAGATTAGAGATAGGGAAAGAAGAATGTAAAAAGCTTATAGAGGAGCTGAATAAAATTATCCCCAAACTAACCAAGATGCGAGAACAGGCAGTTAAGGACTATTCTGAGATCGAGAAACAGTTGAGTAATCAATTAACACTTAACCTATAAATAAATGAAACAAGGTGAATTATTTGAAATTCCAGAACAAAAGCCTCCTAAACCTAAACATAGGTGCAGAGATTGTAAACACATGGTAAGACATCAATACAGTAACAATTTTGTTTACTGCTCTCTCGGACACTCTAACCGCACAGGTAACGGATATGTAAAAGTCAAGAAGCTGCAAGCAGCTTGCTTAGCATTTGAACCTAAAAAATAACACTATAAATCATGAAAGTAAAATTATCATCCTTTGATAAGGAAAAGGAATACGACAGCAAGCACGAATGGGACTGCTTCTGTCAAGGAGGTGGCTCTGGAGTTGTATTCTCAAAGAAAGGAAATTACCGTACTGCATTCTTTGAAGCATTCCCCAAAGAACCTAAATGTTTCATTCGAGGCGAAGGCAAAACCCTTGAAGAAGCAGAGCAACAAGCATGGGATAGATACCAAAAAATCAAAACCTGTAATCACGAAATGGAGCGAAGAGGCAGAACAGATGGTTATGGTTATTGTAAACATTGTTCTTATTCTGCCATGGTATTTGAGCCACTTACTAAGTGCTGTAAATGTGGAAAACCTACTGCTTACGCAAAAGACTACAGGGGAAAATGGTATTGTGAAAAACACGAAAGGATTAAGCCTAAAAACCCTAATCCTGATTCATGGGAAAGAATGCAGGATGAAAGAAGATTACCGAGAAAACAAAAGAAACTTCTTAAAAAATATGCAACCCACTTATTCAGAAAGGAAGGATTCAAAGGTAAAGTTTCTTCACGTCAAAGTGTTGGTATGATTTTTTACTGTGAAGACAGACAAATTGCTCCACTCTTTATGGGAAGATTTAAAAGAAAAGCCAAGGACTATATAAGGGTCAATGGAAATTCAATTATTAAATAATCTTTAAAAACTATAAAAATGAGATATACAGATCTACCAATTGAGGTAAGAAAAATAATACTAGAATTTGTTAAATCAGCTGGTTGGGAAAATTCAACTACTGAAAAGATAGAAGAAGCATTCTGGGCAGATGCACCAATAAAGTCCACAATGATAAATATGGCACAGAGAATTGCCAGCCTTGAAGGTGCAAACAATATGCTTTCTACAATGTGTCAGAACTTGAAAAAAAGGGAAAAGGAAAATACAAATAGTATTCCTACGGAAGTCAAAGAGATCGAAAAGCCATATATGGGTTTCGATGGAGCAGATGGTTATATAGATGATTTCAGTACGATTGACGAAGCAAAAAAGGAGTTGCTTGAATATGCAACAGATGGATGTAATAGATCTGTACATCCTGATTTTTGCGAGGGAGGTTCCTTTATTGCTAAGAAGATATTTGTATCTGGCTTTGATGTTGAGGATTGTGTTGAGAATTATGACAGTCCAGAAGAATGGGAAGAAGAGACCGGATATAATGCGGATGAAGTTGATAAGATTGGCAAACCTGTTTGGTTGCCTGTAAAGGGTAAGGAGGAATAATAAATATGAACTGTCCGGAATCTCCGGATGGTTCTCTTAAAACTAAACACTATGAGAAAATATATCTGCAATTGTACAGGAAAAGAAAAGATAGGAGAATACGAAACTTGCGTATTCATACCTCGCTACCCTGATATGGAACCAACTATTTCATGTATGGAAAAAGAATATCTCAGGGCAAATAACTGGGAAGGAATATCTATAGACTCCTGTCTAGTTGATGAGATAAAAGAACTTTGGTCAAAAGGAATAAGGACAACAGGATGTTGTTGTGGTCATAATCAAATAGCGCCGTATATAGGTGTTGTTGATGAAGATATACCTAAAATGAAAGAAATGGGATACAAGGTTGCGCCTAATCCATGTCGACCAAGATCTGAAGATAGCTTTTATCCAAAGTCTTTGAAATTTGTTTATACAGGAGATAAAAAACTAATCAAAAAACATAATCACGATCACTTTTGGATTGCTGACGGTGTACTATTTGAGTCTTACAGAACCTTAAGAGGATTAAGATACATGTCAAAAATCGAAGTACCAGGAATGCCTGACATGGACGAATGCGATGAAGCTACGATAACCCACATTGAGAAAGAATATTTAAACTAAAAAGTAATGAGTAAAGAACAAAGAATCCAAATAGTTAATCAAATTATAAAAGAAATTGCCTCAAGAGGTAGAAGGTTTTTTTTATAATAAAATGACGGATAAAACAGGTAAGATTATCCTTAAAAATAATCGCTTGTACTATGAATCAGAATGGCACCCAGAATGGGAAAAACCATTAGTGACCTTATCGCCTAAGTATGGTATTCAACCAAGAAACTTTAATCATGGTGGCACTCTCTGGGGACTAATGATGGATTTTAAAGACTTCATCCAGACCGGTGAAAAATCAAATCACAACCACGGATACGGAGGATTATATTGTCCTCACTGGGGATATCCGGAAGAGGATATGAAGGCAATTCAGGCGAAAGCTAAAGAGTTAAACTATTTAAAATAATAAAAATGAAAACAAAGATAAATAAAATAGCAGAAGAATTTGGACTGAATATTTATAATGGTTCAATTGATGCTGATTGGGATTATTATTATAGTCTAACAGGTATAATATCTCGTTATGGCCTTGTCGAAATTGCACTGTATAAACATATAGATAGACCACACATAGTTAAAATAACAGCAGAAAATGAATGTAATGAATTTGTAATTAAAGTGGCTGAATTTTTAAAATAAGGAGGAGAACAATCATGGTAAAATTTGAATATAAAAGAAAGATAATAATTAATGAGTTCCCTGAGGATACGATAATTAAAGAACTAAATAATTTAGG
This sequence comes from Marinifilaceae bacterium, assembly GCA_963666945.2. GTDB lineage: Bacteria > Bacteroidota > Bacteroidia > Bacteroidales > Marinifilaceae. Next base: position 26,124 of record CAXXRT010000059.1, on the reverse strand, counting down.
AGAACAAGGTTGGGATGTTATAAATATATCCCAACGTGAAAAAGGATTAGAAACAAAGTACAATGTTTATTTAAAGAGAATTAAAAGAAAAATTAAGGAGGATAAATAAAATGAATATAGAAAGAAGAGCGAAGAAAGAATATGCCAAATATGTAGCACTCACAAACGCAGGTGAAATGATAAGACAACATGTTGAAGGTGGTTTTGCCTTTGAGGATAGAGAGCTGCATGAGCTATATGCGAAAGAGTGTGAAAAACTTAACAATAAACTATGTAAGATATCACAAAAACATTTAGACAATCACAAAAAATTAGGTGTCGAAATTAATACCGAAGAATTTTAAGGAGGAAAAAAATAAAAGCAAATTAGTATTTAATTCTCCAGTATCCGAGCTTCTCAATGATTTTAAACAAGTAATAATTGATAAAGAAACAGGAGGAATAAATTCAAGATATTGCTTACGTAATAAATTGGGAAATAATGAGTGTAAATAAAATAACAAAGCAGCCGGAGTTTAGGATCATTAAAAGTTTTGAAGGTTGGGTGGTTCAACGCTTGTTTGATGTTGAAAAGATTATCAAGACTCCATGGTATAAGAAGAATATTGTCATTGCGACTAAAGAGTACGATTACGTTGATTCTAAGGGATTTCAGGTTTTTCATGGATGTGTCGGTTATCCAAAAGGAATTCCACCAACTGAACCCCATGAGCCATTCAAGGATAAAACGGAAGCTATTGAGTTTATAAGAAAAATAAAGGAGTGGAGGAATAGTAAGTGGGAATATATTAATGTATAGCCATGCCAGTAAGATCAAAGAAAAACAAAAGGCCTTGGATTCCTGAACGTCCTAAGAAGGAAGGTTATCAGAGGGTGAGAAGTATGGACGAATACCATACAGCTAGATGGACACGGGAGAGCAGGGCCTTTAGGCATGAGAATCCTTTGTGTGTAAGATGTAAAGAGAAAGGAATAATTAAGGAGGCTGAGGTTGTGGATCATATTATTCCTGCTCCAATTTGTAAGGATTTCTGGGATAAGAGGAACTGGCAGCCCTTGTGTAAGAAGTGTAATACTGAGAAGGGTAACAAGGATAAGAAACTAATTAGAGAATACAGACATAGAAATGAAGTCAGATAAAACAATAAATCATTTGGTACGTGAGTTTTTGAGTGAGCAGGATGTTAATGAGAATAGTCGTTATCAATATAAGATAAACATTAACCAGTTCATTCATTACTGTGTTGTGAGTAAGATAGATGTGAGGCGTCCGAAGCGAGCGGATATAATTGCTTATAAGGCTTATCTTCTCAGGGGTGGTAAGAGTACCAGTACGATTGATTGTTATCTGACTACAGTAAGGAAGTTCTTTGCCTGGCTTGAAGGTAATGGAATATACGATAACATTGCTGCCGGTGTTCATTCTCCTAAGAGATACCGTGGACACAGAAAGAACTATCTGAGGGTAGCCCAGGTGAAGGAGCTTCTGTCTTCAATCGATAGAAGTTCCTTGGTAGGGAAGAGAGATTATGCCATCATTAACCTTATGATTCGTGCGGGTGTTAGAAGGGTTGAAGTATGCAGGATGATGGTGGATGATGTGTATATGAATGAGGGTAAGTATGTGATGAGATTGCAGAGGAAAGGACACCTGGATAAAGACCAGGTGCTTGGCATTACTGATAAGATATTGGAACCTATTCACGAATATCTTATTGAAAGAGGTAATCTGAATGGAAGTGAGCCATTGTTTATGAATCATTCCTGGAATGGGAAGGGACAGGGTGTAAGTCAGGATTATGTGAGTAGGATGATAAGGAAGTATCTCAATGAAATAGGCGTGAATGATAAGAGGATAACTGGTCACAGCCTGAGGCATACGGCTGCGATCACTGCACTAAAGGCAGGAGCAAAGCTTGAACAGGTGCAGGAAATGTTGGGACATACAAGTGTTGAAACAACTAAAATCTATATAAGCGCAATAGAGGCAGAAATAAGGTTAGACAACCCTGCTGTACGAGCATTGGACACTGCGTTCTAAAAATGGAAGATAAGAGGCAATAATGAGCGTTTATTGCATTAGATATGGAGAGTACTCCAATAAAGAATAGATTATATGGAGTTCTTTTTTGTAATGTCGAGATTACAATTTGGCTTTACTGGATATGTAGATGGATGAAATTCAGATAAATCAAGAAAAAAAAGACAACGAATTAATATTCAGTGTGTTGTGGTGTGAAAGAAATAAGTCTGCACGTCAGGGGGATAGGGGGGTAAAATCTCTAAGTGAAATTCACAGCGAGACCCCACTCCAAAAAAATAAACACACGTGCAAAATGAGAACTTTTTGAAACAGGATAAAAAAGGATACTATGGGAGGAAGAAACAGATTACCGGATGTTGTAAAAAAAATGAAAGGTACGGATCAGCCTTGTAGAATGAATTCGGACCAGGTTGAATATGATAAAATAACCGAAATTCCAAAGGCTCCTTCATATCTTAATAGTGAGGCTAAAAAAGTGTATAAGGTTACTGCCGGTCAGTTGGCTTCAATAGGAATATTAGATGTTGTGAATATCAATACCGTTATGCTATATGCTTCTGAGATGGGGAAATACATACAGGCTCTTAAGGATTTAAAAAAGTTGTCAAGGCTAAAGTTAGAAAATATTGAGATCCAGAGCTGCATAGAATTTACTATTGATAGAAAAGGTCGTCCTGGATTGGCAAGGACTGCATTGGACAAAATGGCAACCGAATATCTTGACAATGCCAGGAAGCTTGCCAGTGAATTGGGAATCACTCCGGCTAGTGCTTCAAAGGTAAAGTTGCCACCTAAGCAAGAAGAGGATCCTTTGCAAAAACTTATGAAAGAATTTATGTAATGAAGAAAGCTGAGATATATTTTAATAAGGCTCTTAAGTATATTGATGATGTACAGACAGGAAAGAGGATTGCCGGAAAGTTGGAGAAGAAAGCGGTTGAACGTCATATCAACGACTTAGAGAATGCCCCAGAAAAGGGTTTGATATTTTCCAAAAAAGTTGCTCAAAAGGCACTTGCTTTTTTTACTTTGCTTAAACATTTTGAAGGAGAATGGGCAGGTCAGGAGTTTGTTCCAGAAGGATGGCAGTGTTTTATAATCATATCTATATTTGGTTGGTTACGAGCAGATGGCCGCAGAAGATTTAAGGAATCGTATATTGAAGTTGCGAGAAAGAATGGTAAAACAACATTTGCTGCCGGTATTGCTCTTTACTGTATGGTTCTGGATGGAGAACAGGGTGCTCAGATATATAGTGCAGCGGTTGACCGTGAGCAAGCGAAAGTATGTTGGAAAGCTGCTAAGAATATGGTTGAAGCTTCTCCTGCTTTACGTAAATATCTTGAGACATCTCAGCAGGCTATTTTTATGGCAAGTACTCTTTCGACTTTTAAACCTTTTAGTAAGGACACAAAAAACAAGGATGGATTTAATCCACATTGTGCTATCTGTGATGAGCTGCATGCATGGCCAACCGATGAAATTTACAACTTGATTATTTCCGGTATGGGTGCCAGGCGTCAGCCTCTTGTTTTCTCAATTACGACAGCAGGATTTAATAAGGATTTGCCTTGTTATGAAATGCGTACCCTTTACATTGATGTTTTGATGGGATTAAAAGTCCAGGAAGATACATTCATTTTGATTTTTAGTCCGGACAAAGATGATGACTGGAAGGATCCAAAAACTTGGGAAAAAGCTAATCCGAATTATGGTGTTTCTGTCTATCCTGAATATATGGAAGATGAACTGGATAAGGCTCTTAACAGGAAGTCCAGAGAGGTTAACTTTAAGACTAAGAACCTCAATATGTGGGTTGATGCTCCGGACGTTTGGATATCTGATGAGATTGTTGCTGCAAATGATTATGGTACAAATCCAGAAGATTTACTCGGCAAGACCTGTTATGGGGGACTGGATTTAGCTTCCCATGTCGATATTGTTGCACTTGCATTGATGTTTCCGGAGGAACCGCACTGTCCTGTCTTATTTTATTTCTGGATTCCTGAAGGTAAGGTTAAGGAGAAAGAGGACAGGGTTGATTACAGAGCCTGGAAAGAAATGGGAGTTATAAGAATTACTAATGGTGATGTGATCGATATTGATGAACATGTACAGGATATTGATACTATTTTGAAAATGTATGATGTTAAGAATGTTTCTTTCGACCCTGCAAAGGCATACCACGGTACTATCCAGGGCTTACAGAAAAATGGTTGGGATGATGTTCTTGATGAATATGCTCAGAATATGGCTCATATGTCAGAGCCAACAAAGAAGCTGGAGGCAATGATCACAGGTAAGGAGATGGATTTAATGGGAAATCCTTGTATTAGGTGGATGTTTAGGAATGTAGTTGTTTACCGTGATGCGAATGATAATATAAAGCTTGACAAGAAAAGAAGTATAGAAAAGATTGATGGTGTGGTTGCCACTGTCAATGCAATCGGCGGTTGGATTTCTTTAGGGGCGAAAGCTAAACCTGACGCTTATAGAGACCACGATTTAAGAGTTATTTATATGTAAATACTACAAATTATTATGGAAATTACTGCAAGGGTGCTACAAATGATTACTAAAAAAGGGTTTATTTCTTTGTTTTGGGAGGAAGTAGAGAGGGCCACAACGCAAAAAGAGGCTTATGAACGGCTTGAAAAAGAGTATTTTAAGGTGTTTGGAAAGCGTAGATATGCAAATTTTAATAGCTTTTTGAGGCGCAGGGATGAAAAATAATTGAAAAAACCCGACAATGTCGTATTGATTTATTGTAAATAACGTCTAAAATTTGTACAAAAACATACAGAATGAGTTTTTTGTACAGAAACATAGACAAGATTAAAGGAGTTTTTAAGAGGGATGTGCAGGTTATTCCTGCCAATGAATATAATCCTCCCGCAAATTTGAGGGCTAAAGCGGGTGTTGATGTAAACAATAATACGGCAATGAATTTTACAGCTGTCTATGCAGCTATGAGGATTAGATCAGAAAATATTGCGTCTTTGCCTAAGGTTGTTTATGAGAAAACTTCGAAAGGAAAAGAGGTTGCTAAATCTCACCCAGTACATCGCCTTGTACATTATAAGCCGAATTCTTACATGAATATCTTTGTGTTTTGGGAATTTGTGAATGCGTATGCTGATGGTCATGGTAATTCTTATGCGATAATTGAGCGAAATGCTGTGGGTGATCCGGTTGCTTTGTGGCCGGTTCATCCCTCATACGTTCATGTTGCTCTTGTTAATAGAAAAAAATTCTACAAGGTTTACGGTACACAGGGATTTGACGGAACTTATTCTGATGATGAAATGATGCACTTCATGTTATTCACTAAGGATGGATTAACAGGGGTTAATCCTATTGTGTATAACGCTGACGCTATAAGTCTCGGTATGGCAGCGACGAAGTTCGGTCAGGAATTTTTTGATAAAGGAGGAAATATTAAGGGTGCATTAGAGTATGAAGGTCAAATGGGAGATGCCGAATTTAAGAAGTTTATGCAACATTATGAGAATTCTTCCAGGAACTTTGGTACAGCATTCCTTGAGTATGGGATTAAATACAAGCAAATAGGAATTTCTCCGGAGGCGGCCCAAATGTTGCAGACTAAAATATTTGCAGTTCAGGATGTAGCAAGAATATTCAATGTACCGCCTCATATGTTGGCTGATCTTTCACGATCTACTTTCAGCAACATAGAACACCAGGACATTCAATTTGTAAAATATTCTATGAGACCTTCAGTAAAAAGGTTTGAAACTGAGATAGAATCGAAACTGTTCTTTGAAGATGAGACGGACAGTTTTGAAATGAAATTTGTTTTAGATGGATTATTAAGGGGGGACTTAAAGTCAAGAGGTGCTTTTTATCACTTTGGTATTCAAGATGGTTGGTTGACCAGGAACGAGGTGAGGGAAATGGAGAATAAGAATAGAGCCGACCATCTTGATACTTTCCTTTACCCTCAAAATTTACAGCCTGCAGATCAAGGTAATAACAAAAATAATAAGGAATAATGAAGAGAGCTTTTGGATATATTCGAAAAGTGTCGGACGATGTTGAAGAAACACGTACGATTGAGTTTATTGCTTCCGATGAGAGTAGGGATTCTCACGGGACAGTGCTTCCAGTAGATAAATGGGACCTTGAACGCTTTAATAATAACGGTATTGTAGGATATCAACACAATGTTTATGGTGATATGTGTGGTAATGATGATCCGGATAGGGTGATCGGTGTTGGTAAAGCTAGAATTGAGGACGGAAAACTTATTGTTGCCGTGACTTTTGAACCTGCTGATCTTAATCAATTGGCTGAAAAGATATTTAGAAAGTTGTTACTGGGAACTCTTAAGGCTGTGTCTGTAGGTTTTGCCCCGACTGCTAAAGGTTATTGGGGTGATGGAGAAGAATCCAGGGATGGAAGCAATCCAACTTACTACTTTGACGGACAGGAATTACTTGAATTATCTGTTGTAAATATTCCTTCTAATAAGAATGCTCTTAAAAAAAGCTTAAGGGGTAATACTCTTGATGCTATCAATTTTATTTATCGCAGTCTTGACGGTAAGTATCGTTACAGTCAGATTGAGGAAATGAGGGTGAGAGATGTAATGGATCTCTTGGAAAAAAGGACTGATAATTTCAGAGGAATTGATAATCCTGACGGTACAATTACAGATGATGGTGGAGATTCTGAAGATGATACTTCAAGGGAGACAGATGAAGCTGAGCAAAGGACTGCTGATGCAGATCTTCTTATGGAAGCAGAGAGTGTACTGGCCTTAACGGCTGATTAATAAATATATAAATTTTTTAATAATGCGAAAAATTAGCGAAATCAAAAGAGATCTGGCCGGCGCAACCCAGAGGTTTAAGGAACTTCAGTCAGGCCAGGACGTGAAACCAGAAGAGTTGGAGGAAGCAAGGGGTAAAATTGCATCATTCATGCGTGAACTTTCCGATGCTCAACTTGTAGAGGAAGCCGATAGACAAAGAGCAGAGCAGAATGTTGGTGAGAATGAAAGAAATGAACTTCAGCGATTTAGCTTTACTAAGTTTATCCGTGAGGCTGCCGGTGGTGGACTTACTGGTTTTGAAGCTGAGATGTCTCAGGAGGCCGTAAGAGAAGTTTCTGAGATTGGTAAGTCTTTGAATGGACTTGGAATTCCTTACAAGGTTCTTGCTTTTAGTCGTGCTGCTGCAGGTCAGAGTGCCGGTGTTGCAAATGACGGTGGAAACCTGGTTCAGGAAGAACCACTTGTATATATTGATGCGTTAAGAAACAAACTGGTTTTGGTTGGTCTTGGTGCTAAATATCTAACCGGCCTTAAGGGGTCGCTTCCATTGGTGAAGGGTAGTCAATTTAATGCAAGTTGGCATGGTGAAACTGACGAAGTTTCTACAGGTAAGCAATCTTTTCCTAAAGTAAATCTTGATCCTAAGAGATTGAGTGTTGCCGGAGCTTATTCAATTCAATTGCTAAACCAATCTTCTCCTGGTGTTGAGAGGTTAGTAATAGATGAGTTATTAAAGGCTCATTCTTATGGTTTGGAGCATGCCGTTATAAATGGTGATGGTGAAAAGGAGCCTCTTGGAATATTGAACAATGGCAATGTCGGTATTGTTGTTGGTGGTGAAAATGGTTTGGCTCCTGCATGGAAGCATATGGTTGATCTTGAAACAGCCGTTGCTGCGGGTAATGCTGATATAGGTAACCTTGCTTATTTGACTAACGCAAAAGTGCGTGGACAACTTAAGCAAATTGAGAGAGCTTCAGGTACTGCAAAATACTTGATGGAGAACGGTGAGGTTAATGGTTATAAGACTGCTGTCTCTAATGTGGTCCCATCCAATATTTCTAAAGGAACAGGTACAAATCTTTCTGCAATGATTTACGGTAACTGGGCTGATGTTATTATTGGTCATTGGGGTGGTCTTGATATTGTGGTAGACCCATATTCAAGAAAGAAATCAGCAGAGATTGAAGTTGTGCTTCATGCTTTCCATAACACTGCTATTCGCAATGACGAAAGCTTCTCTGTATTTAAGGATATTATAACTCAATAATTATGGGGTTAGTCACAGTTAAGATAAAGAAACCCAAGAAAGGTTGGGCATACCACGGTGGGGAAGTTGCAGAACTTCCTGCCGAGGCTGCCAAGGAGTTAATTGACGGAGGTTATGCAATTATGGCTCCTGCTACAGAGGGTGATGAGAATCCATTACCTGAGGATTTACCATCCAGAGATCTGTTGTTTGAAAATGGCTTAGAAACTATAGAGCAAATAATTGAAGCTAAAGAAGCATTAACGGACATTACTGGAATAGGTGGGACAATTGCAAAGAAGATAGTTGATTATATAGAAGAACATAAGTAATATGTACAAGCTTTTACAGGCATACCCGGAACTACCTGTTTCCCTGGAGGAAGCAAAACAGCATTTAAGAATAATGCATGAGGAATTTGATTCCAATATTGCTTTGCTTTCTAAGGCTGCCACTTTATCGGCCGAGAACTATACAGGACTTCAATTCATTAGTAGACAGTATTTGTTGACTGCTGAGTTTGCGCTTATTGTGGTAATTGATAAGACGCCTGTGAAGATGATTAGTAAGGTTGTGCTTGTTGTTGGAGAGATTGAGACAGAGATTACTAATGATGTTATCGTTGAAAATAATAGAGTAATAATCCCAGATAATTTAATTGGTGATTCTGTTAAGATAACTTTTGACACAGGTTATGAGGCGGTTCCTGAGGATGTAAAGGCAGCTATATTATTGACTACCGGGCGGTTGTTTTCTAATCCTACTGATGCAGTTGAGAAACTTCCAACTACATCTAAATCTTTATTAAGACCATATAGGCGATGGGAGTAGATATAAGTTCATTTGATAGGGTTATTGTGTTTCTAAGACCTGTCTCGACTACGGGGAAGTCGGGGCAGGTTAAAGAAAACTTTGTCCAGGATAAGAAAGTCTTTGCTAAGGTAGAGGTGAAATCTACTACCGAGAAAGAGGTTTCGGACAGACTCGAGTTTGTGTCTGTTTTGGTTGTTGAGACTTATAATCTTCCTTCTGTGAATAATAAATATAGGTTCACTTTCGAGAATGAGACTTATGAGATAGTAAGTTTTGATCGTGTTCAAAGAAATACCTTCATGAAAATTGAAGCTATAAAAGTATTTGACTAATGGCTGTACAGGAATTTGACATAGATGGGGCTAATGTTTTACAGGAAGTTTTTGAGAAGCTTCCGGCAAAGTATTCTGATAAGATTGTTATCAGTACTATGCGTAAGGCTGCCCGTCCTCTTGTTAAGTCAATTCGTTCTTTGGCTCCTCGATCTGAGGGAGCCATGGCGAATAAGGTTTCTGTTAAAGCTTACAGTAAAATAAAGGGCTGTCCTTCAATTAAGGTGGGATGGCATGCTAAGAACAACGAGGGTAGATGGGCTTATTTCAAGGCTTACTGGCAGAACTACGGTACGCTTTCAAACAGAGCTCCGGGACATACTTTTAAGAATGCCAGGAACTCAAAGACAAGTGAAAGAAAGGGTGGTAATGCACCTAAGTTCTTTATTGAGAGAGCGTGGGAGGGAACTCAGAAGCAAAGTGAATCTATTATGGATAAGGATATGGAAGGTATTGCACTAAAATTCTTAAAGAAAAATGCAGTTAAATGAAATAATACACAACGCTCTTAGTGGTGTGGTCCCGGCATATCCGATGATTGCTCCGGAGACTGCCCAAATGCCGTTTGTAATATATGGTTATAAAAAGAAGCCTAAGCGAACCAAGGAGGGGATTTATGCCTACGAGAATGAGACTCATTTTATTGTTGTTGATAATGATCTTGACAATATGGAAGTACTTGCAGAGGCAGTAAAACAGAATATTGAGGCTTTGAAAGGGGTCGAGAAAATACGTTCTGTTAGTCTTGAAGGAGAGGAGCAGGATTACCTACCCGAAGCCAGGGCTTTTAAAGTGGAAATTGATTTTGTAATAATTCAAAATGTATAATTATGGCTAAGAGAATATTAGGATATAATATTGTTTTTAGGGCTGCTATAGAAGGTGTTGAGAAATTATTTGGAGGCACAACATCAAACAGCTTTGATATTACTCCTAAGATAAAGGATTCTATTACTAAAGAGGATCTAGGTCAGACTAATAAATCCGTGGTTGGTCATGATACTGATTTTAGTATTGATGGGATTGTGGAGATCAACGATGAAGCAGATAAGTCTAAGAAATTAGATAGGGTTGATTTGATTGCACTTGTTTTGCTAGGTGAACCTATAGATTTTGTCTATGGAGAAACAGAGCCAGGAAAAACAGTTTACAAGGGTAAAATGTTGATCACTAAATACAGCGAAAAAACCGATTCTGAAAATGAGGCAACTTACTCAGTTAGTTGTAGTGCAGTAACTAAGTTGACACCTGAAGTAATACCTGTAGTATAATGAGAAAATCGTATTTGACAATTGGAGAAATAAAGCTTCGTGTGGAAGCTAACTGGAATGCGACACTTGATTATTGTGATCGCAAAGGTGTTACGGAACTTTCCTCGTTGGATAATCTTGGGGAGCTTACCCCAGGAGATTTAACGACCATGATGCATTGTTGTATTAAGGAGGGAGAGAGACTTGATGGCAGGGAGTTCACAATGACAGAGCAGGATCTTGGAGGAATCTTAAGGCCTTATCATGTTGGTGAGTTTGTCCGGATATATCAGGAACAATCAATGATTGAATCTGATAAGGATGCAAAAAAAAAGTAGATTCCGATCCAGTAAGCATAGATTATTTTTTGGGAATTGCCCTAGGGGTTTTAGGAATGAGTTCAAAAGAGTTTTGGGAAATGCGGTTGAAAGAATTCTTCCTAAAGCTCCAGGCATTTTCTAATGTTAAAGAAGCGGATAAGAAGAGAGAAGCTGAATTGGTTAGGATGCAAACAATTGAATTAGTAAATGTTCAGCTTGCAAAAAAGGATAAGATAAAAGATCCTAAGGAACTATGGGTATTTTCTTGGGAAGAGAAAGAAGAAAAAGAGGGGGAGGTTGTTGATGAAGAGAAAGCAGTTCAAGGGGCAAAAGCATTAAGTAAATTATTATGAGTGATGTTGTAACTAATTTAAAGGTTCGGTTTGGTGCAGATAGTCGAGGTCTTAAGAAGGGGACTGACGAAGGGAAAAAGGCTGTTCAGAACTTTACCGGGCAGGCTTCTGGTAGTATGTCAAAGTTTGCCCAGGTGTTTGGTGTAAATATTGGGGCGGTAACTTCTCAGATTAATACTGTAACAACTTCAACAGGTATGCTTGCCGGGGGGTTTAAGGGAGCTGCTGCAGGTTCTACTGGTTTTGCTTCTGCATTGAAGATATTGAAGATGGCTCTTATTGCTACAGGTATTGGTGCTATTGTTGTGGCTCTGGGGTCTTTGGTTTCATATTTTACTAAAACTCAGCGCGGTGCTAATCAACTATCAAAGGTGATGGCAGGCGTTAAGGCAGTTTTTGGTGTTATTGTAGATAGAGTTTCTGCATTGGGGGAAAAGATGGTATGGGCCTTTACTCATCCTAAGGAGGCAATTGTTGGATTATGGGAATCCCTTAAAAAGAATATTGTAAACAGATTTACCGGAATAATTTCTTTGTTTCAAAACACTGGAAGTGCTATTAAGGCTCTATTTGCAGGCGATTGGGATGGATTAAAAAAAGCTGCTGCAGATGCAGGTCAGGCTTTGATCCAAGTTGGTACTGGATTAGATCCTGAGCAGCAAAAAAAAGCTGCAGATTCAATTAGGGGTGTTGCTGATGAAATAAAAAAAGAGACTGCTGCAGCAATAAAGCTTAAGGATGAACAGAATAAACTAGAGAGACAGGAAGTCAACCTCATTGAAAGTATGGCCAAAAGGCGAAAAGAGATTGATGCTATGCGTTTGTTAGCAAAAGATGAGACCAAGTCGGCAGAGGAAAGAAGAGCGGCGATAAATAAGGCTGCTGAAATTGAGAAGTCAATTCTTGCTGATGAATTGAGATTACAACAAGAGAAAGTCAGAATATTGGCAGCACAGCAGGCGCTTGGTGAGAATATGATTGAGGATGATCGAGAACTTGCTCAGGAGAAAGCAAAATTGCATGAGTTGGAAAGTCGATCATTAAAAACTCAAAAGCGATTACAGACAGAATATAATACCCTTACAAATGAGATTGAGGCAAATATCGCTACTCATAAGAAACTTGTTGCTGAAAGAAATAAGTCTGTAATCAAGCCACTTTCATTAGATATTAAATTAAATCTTCCTGATAAGATTTCTACTAAGGCAAAAGTCATTCAGACAGATCTTGGAAAATTAAAAAATGCAACGATAAATTTTGCTGATGCAATAAATTCTAATCTTGAAAATGCTGCAGTTGGATTTGGTGAATTTGTTGGAAATCTCGCAGTTGGTGCAGCCGGATTACAGGATTTTGGTTCATTAGTACTGGGAACGTTGGGTGATGTATGTATTCAGGTTGGAAAAATTGCAATTGCAACAGGAATAGGAATACAGGCTATAAAGGAGGCATTGAAGACTTTAAATCCTGTTGTTGCAATTGCTGCAGGTGTCGCATTAGTAGGGTTAGGGACATTTATTAAGGGATCTCTTTCTAAAATTGCGGATGGTGGCTCAGGAGGAACTTTTTCAAATAATACATATTCAAGATCGCAAAGTATAGATGCCAGGACAAATACAGCAAATACGTCACGACAGGTTCAGACTGTTAATGTTGAGGTGAGTGGTGAATTAAAGTTAAAGAATAGTACTCTTTCTGCTGCACTCAAAAAAGAAGAAAGTAGAAAAAATATAATGACTTAATATATGGCGTACGGGACAAAATATAGGTTAGGTTTTTTTATCAGAGAAGTATAATCATTCTTATGATATAGATATTTTACTGGAAGGTTATATTGGGGAGGTTATGAAAAAAAGCCTTGGTGCTTCTCCTGTCTTGAGAAAAGATAGTTCTGATAATGGTTATATTATGGGAACCTCGCTTGAAATGGCGATACAAAGTGATGAAGATTTTGAACTTATTGGTTTTTACTCTGCGGATAATAGAAAACATAAGGTTAGTCTTAAAAAGAATGGTCAGGTTATATGGTCGGGGTATGTACTTCCAGAACAATACCAAGAGCCTTATATTGCGCCGCCTTATGATGTTATTGTTACTGCATCTGATGGATTAGGTATATTGAAAAATATAGACTTCGACCTTATCGGTAAGCATAGTTTTTTAGCTATTATTAAGCATTGTGTCGATAAATTAGATTTGGATTTTGGATTCATTATTGCGTCTGATCTTTGGGAGACACGAATGTCTAGAACTGTGACAGGGTTGCTGCAGGCAAATATTGATGTTTTTATTTATGAAGGCAAATCTTGCTATGAAGTACTAGATAATATTCTATCAGATATTGATGCATGTATTACTCAAATTAATGGAAATTGGTTTGTTGGCCGGTTTACGGACATGAATAAGCCTTATGAATATTACGATCAGGATCTAACTAAAATTAAGACTGAGAATGTTGTTGTCAGTGAAATGGGTCAAGTAGGTGATGATTGTTATCCTATTAATAATCTTGAATTAGATATACAGAGTGCAGTTAAAGATTTAACTGTTAAGAAAGATTATAAGTTTTATCCTTCATTCTTACAAAATTATCGTTTCGAAAATGGTAATACAGGGTGGACGTATTCTGTTGATAACAAAGATTGGATAAGCGTTCGTGAACCTTCTGATCAATGTTTTTTGCAAATTAAAAGAGGTAAAACAGATGATCACGCTATACAGTCTATCTATGTAGAGCGAACTAATGAGGCTATATTGTTGCAATTTAAATATAATGTAAGTAGTCGCGAGGGGATTCTTCCTTATGAATATAAAGTAAAGGTCAATATATTTATTGTTTCTGGTGATATGGTATGGTATCTGACTCCTAAGGGTTGGCAACAGAATGCAGGAAGTGTATATCTGGAAGGGATTAGTGTTCGTCAAGGGACTACAGCATGGAAAAACTGGCTTGAATATGAGTTGAAGGCAGATGGGTTTCCAGTTTCTGGTCAATTAACAATTGAATTATATGGGGACAATAATCAGCATCTTCCTGACAATAATTATACTGGAATGTATTATCGAGAGGTTGTTTTAAGAACAATTCCAGATTTTGGAGGGGTTGAATTGACAGGATTACTGAATTCAAGAGCATCTAAGAATGGAGACGATGTTATTCTATCGTTTGGAGATAGGCCTGTTGATCCAAATAATGATAAGAAATATGCAAATAATATTACTTTGTCCGGAGGAGAAATCTCTAGTTCATGGCAGGTAGGTAGTGGAACTGGTGATAGTTATATTAAAATATTAATGAGATCGCTGGCCAGTAGGTTTGGGATTCCTTATAAGGTATTGACTGGTATAATCCAGGGGGAAAATATTCACTTTGGTTCTATTATTCATCATTCTTATAATAATACATATTACTATATTAAGGAGGGAGAGTATGATCTTTTGGAAGATGAGATGTCTGTTACCCTTCTGGAATTACCTGTATATAATACTTTCCCTTTTACAATGACAGATACGTCTATTCGTACGTCTTCAAGTACGTCGGACGAACATAGAAGTGTAAATGGTAAGGATTACAGAGTGTTCACACCAGATGGACTAGGTGTTCCTAAGCGAATTATTGATTTGCAATATTCTCAATTTGTAGAGTTAACAAGCTCTCATGTTTTAGAAATAGATGTTAAGGGTTCTACAGGAAGTAAGCAGATTGATCTTGCTTCATTAAAATCATATTTTACTGACGATATTGATTTTAGTTCGTTGGCAAAGCTTGTAGGAGATAACACCTTTTTAGGCAAACAGACAATTAACGGAGATATATACCTTGCAGGAAACATATTTCAGAATGGCTCTAACTACGAGACTCATGCCGAGCACGTATTCGTCAAGGACGAATTTGTCAACCTGAGGGATGGTGTAACTGTAGCAATTGGCCCAGGCATGCTATCCGGTTTCAATATAGCAAAATATAATGGTACAGATAATCTGTTATTAGGAGCGGGTAATGATGGAGTTGCGCGTGTTGGTCACCAGGGTGGAGAACTACAAGCACTACTTACAAGAGAGGACAGCCCTGCAAGGGGGCTTTTGTGGTACGACGAGGTGACTAAGAAGGCTATGGGGTGCGGGATACTTACTAGTGATCTGCACCTTGCTAACTGGGACGAGGCATTTGAGAATATGGGGAAAATCTATTCAACATCTTATGGAAGTTACTATGATTTTTCAGTTGCTGCTGGTGGAATAGATTATGCTGCAAGTGCTACATATATACGTGTACAAGGGAATGATGGAAGATATTATAATCCTCGTACTATGGAGGCTGATAATTCCATGTTGTTACAGGGTCATAATGCATCTTACTTCGCTAAAAGAAACGGAGATGCCGGGGAAAACTTTAATATGTCTATTGCTCAATGTTTCTATGAAGATGGAGCAAAAAGAACTGTTATTAATGAAGGTAAGATATATAACATAGCTGCGGACGGAAGTGTGGCACATTCTTTATATCTGAATTTAGGTAAAACTATTGTGGCTCATCACAATGGAACAATTCAGGCACCGATTGGGCAGTTTGGCAATATCTTAATTCACAATAACAACGAAATAAACACAGATGCCACAGGCTTTTGGCTAAATTACAGAAATGGCGATGGTTCTGTTACTAATTATAAAAGTTTAATTATAGGAAATGGAAAAAATAACTCTATTGCAACATTTTATGGAGAGAGTAAATTAGCTAAATTTTACGGAGATATACAGAGTGATAATTATGCTACAAATGCAGGATTTAAGCTAACACAAGCAGGATACGGAGAATTGCAGCATTTAAGAGTTAATGGCTCATTCACTTGCGTAGATTTGATTGCGGAAAAGAAACGGGCAGTAAATGGCGGCTTAAGGATTTGTAAGGCAAGTGGTAAAATTAAAGAAGTACACAGAGAAAATGATACAAGTACATTGTGGATTGTAACGCTTGAAAATGAAAATCAATTTGCTGTAAATGATTGGGTTATTTGTCAATACTATAATGGTGGAAATTCTAACAGATATTATAGGGCAAAGGTAGTATGGGTGGATAGCCAAAATAGATATTTTGCATTAAGTGACTTTAACGACGAAACTCGTCCTGCAGATGGGGACGATATAATCGCAGATAACGGACACTACATAGATTTAGTAAGCACAGAAAACGGAGAACAAAGGCAGTATATTACTTTTGTAAATAATAACCATAATTACTTGCATCTTGGTAAGTTGAATACTTATGGACTTGGTGGGGATGCTTATGGAATCGCAAGTAAAGATACGAGTGGTAATACTATATTCCAGCTTGGTAGCACAAACCAAATAACAGGATTTAATTTTACAAGTAAATATCTAAATAAAGGCACAGGTTCGTCAAGTAATGATTTTGGACTTATAATAAGTACAGAAAATGTTCTTGAAGATACCAGCGGTATCATCTATAATCATTGTAGAAAGTTAGCAGGATATTCTCTTACTTGGCATAAGGATAGTAATGCAGGGCATATTGTAATGGGGCAATTGGCATCTAATGCCAATACTTTAAAAGCCGGATTTATGGGAATTCAAATGATGAACCATTTAGGCCAAGAATTTTTTGCATTATCAGCTAAAACAGATAAAGTAGGGGCAACTGAATACTATTGCAAAATTGCAGGATGTAATTATAATCATAAAAATATATGGACAGATGGATGGAAACTTATGTACGATGGTTCTGGTAACCTGGCAAAAGGTAATATATCTTGGGACATAAATGGAAACGTTACTTTCACTGAAAACGTTAAGATGCAATGGCAAACAGGTGTTGTTCACGATGCACAATTTGAATATGGCTTGGATTATTGGGGAACAGGTTGGGAGGGGTTGTTGTTGCCAAAACTTACAAAAGGAAACGTTAATCCTAATAATAATGTTTATAGTACTCCAGCTAGACAGGTAGATATGTATTCGCGTAAGCCCGTTCCTGTAGACGTGAATAAAACTTATAAGATGCGTATAAGAGTTAAAACTAATAATGTTGCTGCAATGGGTAGAATGTATGCCGGGGGTAGCAACTTTGGACGCTAATTATAATAACCTTACAGGAGGAGCAGGGACACATAGATATTTTTGTGTCAGTTCACTAGTATTACCTGACACACAATGGCACGAATACGAGGGAATAATACAAGGCGTTGGTGATAATTCACATAATTTTAGGACAGGAACAAAATACGTTCGTCCGTTGCTATTGCTGAATTTTGGCGGTGGAACTTCTATTATGGATATTGATTATTGCACATTCGAGGAAGTGGGGGTATCGTCTTGGACTACTACAATAACAAACAGTACTATACAAACAACAAATGTAATTGCCCAGAACCTTCAGGTTAACATGGCAAACATACTAGGAGAATTAAATGCAAGTAGATTAACAGCTGGCAGTATAACAACAAGCAAATTAGCAGCAACTTGTATAACAGCAGATAAGATTGCTGCAGGTGCAATAACAGCAGATAAATTACACGCTAACGCGATAACAGCAGATAGAATTAATGCGTTACACATTACAGCCCTTGGTGCCGTTACCGCAGCAACATTCGCTCTAGGAAATGGAAACTTCAACGTCGATGCGCTAGGTAATCTGGCAGCGAAGAACGCAGTAATCGAGGGAATCATAAAAGCAACTACTGGCAACATGGGGAACTGGTTATTGACAGGCGACAAGTTATCGAGTGTCAATGGTAAATTGATTTTCGATTCATTTAATGAGTTAATTCAATTTCAAGGAACGAACAGAACACTGGCTATTAAGAAAGGCGTACTTACTCCTCTATCTACTTCAACTTCTACTCCAGTTCCTAGTCAATATGGAACTAAGAGTACAGGTGCAGTCCCCTTGACCGCAAATGAGACCCGTACCTATACTTTTGTTTTGTCAAGTAGTTTTACTTTGACAGCAGGCAAAAAGTATGAAGTTGATGTACGTGATGTAGCTATGTACGCTGAATTAAGTTGCAGAAATGAAGCAGAAGCAACCTTCAGCGCTAAATTTGTCGTACGAAAATTAACAGGTGAATATGTAACAAGTGTTGACTATTTTACTTATTCGGCGTTGTTGCCCCCTGCGCCAAACGAACTAGCCTACGACGAATTCACACGTAGCATGTGGGATAGAAAAGCACTATTTGAAGTGGAATCTACATCAACGTATAAATTAGAACTAGTACTTGAGATACACGCATCAATTGCGGGGTATTCAGGTGTAATAGATAATCTGAATGTTGGGAATTTTTCAGTAACATACGGATATGTAAGTATTAATTCAGTTCTCAATTTTGCGGAGCTGAGCCCTGACGGGTTTCAATTTATCAATTCTGCAACCAAGTATGTAAGGACAGATATTAATGCTACCAATGTGCTGGAAATTGGTGGAGACGTGAAGTTTAAGGACGATCTTTCAATCGGAGGTAATTTAGCGTTAACTGGGACAATTAATAATATCCGGTTTGTAAAAGGTTCGTTCACATCTAGCGTGGATGGAAATCAGTTTGTTTCTGTCCCTGGGCTAACAGTATGTTGTGGTGCGGTTGTTGGAGTTAATGCTTCAGCAGATTACGGATGTGGCCGACTAGGTGAAACCTGGGGAGGCAAAAGTGGAACATCCGTAGGATTCTGGTTTAACAGGGATAACGCTCACGATAATAGTTTTACATGCTATTATGTAGCATTCGGATATTAATAATTCAAATTATATTTTAATAAAACTAAAAATTTAAAGAAATGGCAAAGACAGAAAAAGAATTTCAATTCGATGTAAACAATGTTGAAATTAGTGATCTAGAAGGAAATAATTTCAAGAATATTCTTGAAAAACAGAGTAATTCAACACTACCTAAAATGATCGGAAACTTTATGTATACATCTACCCGTGATCTGGGAATGTTTGAAAAAGCACAGAAAATATATAAGTCTCTTCCTGTATTATTTTCTGAGTCAGAAAAAGAATTATTTGTTGAGGCAATCAAGCAAATGGGATATCCTGTATTTGTTCAACAGGGAATTATTTCAGTAATTAAAGAAAAAGGAAACTAAGGAATAACCTGTTAACTAACTAAGGCATGAACAACGATATAACTACAATAAAAACAGCCGTCTATCTGATAGGCGGGCTGTTCACTATAATTGGCATCCTGATGGGTATTATAGGCTACTGGGTGAAGGGATTTATTTCTGCAACCAAGACCTTGCAAAGCACTGTTACAGCAATGAATACCACTTTGGAGGTACAGAAGGATAGACACCTCAATTTCGTTGAAAACTACAATAAAGAACAGGACGTTATAACCAAGAGATTAAATGCTCATGCCGAACGGTTAGATGAACATAGTAAAGAAATAGTTTGCTTAAAAACTAAAGTAAATGTATAAACCTAAACACTTTATAATACAAGAGTTTGTTTCCCCTGCTGTCTACCGCAGATATGGAGAAACAGCATGGCAATTCCTAGACCCTCGCCTACTAGTTTTTATGGATTGGTTGCGTGAAAAACTAGGAAAGAAGATCACTATTAACAATTGGCACTGGGGTGGAGAATTCACCCAACGAGGACTTAGAGAGAATTTGTCAGAAATTGTCAAGACAAAAACGGACAAATCTGTCCTGTATCTATCCGGCCACGTCTTTGGCCAAGCTGCCGACTTCGATGTAGAAGGAATGAAGGCTGGCGAGATTCGAGCATGGTTGATTGAAAATCAGGAGGAATTACCTTGCCCTATCAGAATGGAAAGTATGGTTCACTGGAATCATATAGATGTCAGGGATACCGGTAATCAAGTATATATATTTCAACCTTAAAATTATGAAATTCTTAAAAAAATTATTCGGAATGGATACAGAAAAAATAGTCGAGACAGGAGCAGATGTTGCAAAAACTTTCTCGAACAAAGAACAAGGCACCAGGAGACTGCAAATAGATATGTTGTCTGATACTCCTTTGTCAAAGAATATTAGGCCGATCATTGCGATATGGTCCATGTTGCTACTTACACTTATGTTGGTCCTTAAATCTTTCGGCATTGAACTGGATCCGGAAGTCAAAGAAACAATCTTCTGGGTAAGCGTTATTGTCATAGGTTTCTACTTCCCTGGGCGAACAGCTGAAAAGTGGATGAAAAAGAGACAGTAAATTATATTTTAAATCAAAACTTCGAATTATGAAAAAGCTATTAGTGTTATTAATTAGTATGCTGCTATTACCTATTGCAGCGTTTTGTCAAGAATTGAGTGTTATTCCTGCTGTGGACTTCTCGGGTTACTTTGCCTCTCTTATTGCTTTCTGTCCGCTAGTGATCTTTATCACTGAGTGGCTGAAGCAACATATAAAAGTATCAGGAGGATTGAACCAGTTATTTTCTTGGTTAGTCAGTATCGGTTTAGCATTTGTGGGTTGGGGATTAAATTTAGGTATGTTCAATAATATAGAGTGGTATGTGGTTATTGTTTATGGATTAGCAGCTGGACTTGTATGTAATGGAATCTTCGATATAAAAGTAGTACAAAGTATTCTTAATGCCATTTTTAAGAAGCGGTTAGTGTCATAGTGTTTGAATTTAGGTTTTTATTTTGTCCCCTGTTTCTCATCGTAGAGACAGGGGATTTTTGTTGATTGTTATTTAGAATTATTATAAATATACGCATTATCGTATATTTTATTGCAAAACTATTCGTATATTATACGGTATTGCGTATATTTGTAACAGAAACAAACAATAATACTAAAAAATTCAAGTCATGAAAAAATCAAGAATAACAATTAAAGGAAATTACAGATCAGACGATACAGTAAGTTTTGAGGTAATTAAAACTGTTTTCACAGGAGAAGGTTCTTTGGATTTTGAAAACACAACAATAGATAAAGGTGTTACTGAACAGCAATTTCCTAACGATGATGATGCTATCGAATATTTTGAAAATAAATATTCAAGTGATGAGTTTGATTTTGATTTCGATTTCATGGTAGACTAATATAAAAAAGAGAGGACACTGTGCCCTCTCTCTTCAAATGAATAATACGTTCATATAAGAACGTATTGCAAATATATAAAATAATATGACACTTAGAGAACAAATAATTCAAGAAAGAAAAAGGCAGGGGATGACACAGTCAGATCTTGCTGAGAAGATAGGAACCAGGCAAGCTACTATTAGCGACTTCGAGAAAGGAAAGTCTAATCTACGTTTTGACATACTTGAAAAAATAATTGAAACCCTTAATATTAATATCATGGACACAATTGAAAGAAGAAAATATCAACTACAAAAAAGTAAAGAACTTGCAAAAGTTCTAATTGAAAAAGGAGTTGAAGACATTGACAATATATCTAAAAACAAACTTATCGAACTTACAAATGATAGTTATATCAGTATGCTTCCTTTTGCCGAAGATAAAGAATACCAAACACCCCAGGAGCGAGAAAACGATGAAAATACCTTTGAGTATTTTATGATCTTACTGAAGTTTGACTTTGTATATTTGAAGCACAAGCAGAATGTTTAATTTGAATTAATATATTTGTCCCTTATTCTAACATTTGAATAAGGGATTTTTTAATACTTAAAATAGTGTTATCTTTGTGTTAGTAGACGGAATTTAAGAGGGGTTTAGGATATTTAGAATAAAACAATTTAGTGTCTACATGTGTGTCTACAAAAAATATAAGTAACTGATTATTAATTTGTGAGATAGTATTGATGTATTCCCGCTCCGGATACAAAAAATATTGACTCATTATAGGTAAAAACGATTCTTAATGCCACAATTATTAGCAGATTTATTTTATAAGCGATTTGAAAGAAGGCCCGATAAGATTACGGAGCTTCCTCCTTCGGGGTCGTATAGAAGATACTTTAGGTTAAAGTCTGATTCTATTTCCGTAATAGGAGTAGTAAATGATGATAAAAAGGAGAATAAGGCATTTGTTGAATTTTCCAGGTATTTTTATTCTAAGGGAATGAATGTCCCAGAGATTTTTGAGGACGATTTGGATAATTGCAGGTATATTCAGACTGATTTAGGTGATATTAGTCTTTTGGATGAAATCAGTAATGATAATAAAGAGTATTCGATTCGTTTGATAGAAATTTATAAGAAAGTAATAAAAAGTCTTGTTGATTTGCAAATAAATGGTGGGGAAGGGCTTGATTATTCTATTTGTATTCCTCGTGCTGCATTCGATAGACAATCGATAATGTGGGATTTGAATTATTATAAGTATTGTTGGCTTAGATTGGCAAAGGTGTTTCTGGATGAACAAAAACTTGAAAACGATTTTAATAAATTAACAGATTATCTTCTGGATACAGAGACTGGTTTTTTTCCTTTTCAGGGATTTCCAGTGTAGAAATATAATGTTGGTTGATGGTGATCCTTTTTTTATAGATTACCAGGGAGGGAGAAAAGGTGCTTTACAGTACGATATTGCTTCTCTTTTATTTGATGCTATTGCTGAGATTCCTGATAATGTTAGAGAGCAATTGTTTGAATATTATATGGACTGTGTACAGGAATATATTTATATTGATAGAAAAGATTTTACTCAAAGATATTATGCCTATGCAATGGTTAGGTTGCTTCAGGCTATGGGGGCATTCGGTTTGAGGGGGTTGCATGAAAGTAAGCAACATTTTGTTGATTCTATTGTACCGGGATTGAGGAATTTGAAATTCGTAAGTTTAAAAACTTGAAAATATTATTGATTTGCCGGAGATCTATGATACTATAGATAGGGGGATGAGTATATATTGTAAATAATAATTTTATGAATGCAATGATATTTGCCGCCGGGCTGGGGACAAGGTTACGACCTTTGACTAGTACTTGTCCTAAGGCTATGGTTGAGCTTGATGGAAAAACCATTACTAGAACATACCATTCTAAAATTGAAAGATTATGGTGTAGAACGGATTGTAATCAATGTACATCATTTCGCGGAACAGATAATTTCCTTTATTGAAGAAAATGACTTTGGAGTTTGATATTGTCATTTCAGATGAAAGGGACTTTTTATTAGATACCGGGGGAGGGTTAAAAAAAGCTAGCCAGTTATTTATCCCTGGAAAACCGATACTTATTCATAATGTAGATATTCTTTCTGATTTTGATATTAATGTTCTTGTTAAGGAGCATGAGAATTCAGGGGCATTGGCTACTCTTTTGGTGAGAAACGAATTTGGGGATAGGGCTTTTATGTCATATAATAACAGACTTACTGGTTGGAGGAATTTAAATACATCAGAAGAGAAAATTGTTAACAAAGATTATTATAAGTCGTTGCCGGTAGGTTTTACTGGAATTCATGTTATTGATTACGATATGTTGCAGAAAATAACCGAAAAAGGGGCTTTTTCGGTTGTGGATGTATATCTTCGTCTTGCTGAGGAATATTTTGTACAGACATATACTGATGATATATCTTTATGGATGGATTTGGGGACTATTGAACAACTAAATTGTGCAGAAGTACTGTTAAAAGGTCAATAGTTTTTAATCTTGATTTTTAATTCTTCTTCTACATATTTGAAGTACATAAATAGTTTGTAGTTAAAATCTAACCCATAGTCTACATCGTTTCTGTAGTCTATATAACTTTCGAAAAATGGATGGCCGCTTCTGTATTTGTTATTCCATTCCTGTACGTAAAGCCAGTTTGATGTTTGTATGTTTGTAGTATTCATCTGATCTTTTCATAGCCTCAGATGAGTGTGTGGCAAACCATGATTCAAAGTGTGTGTCAAATATAATTAGTTCGTACTCTGTGCTATCTTTAGACAAAGTTGGTGTTACTGTTTTTTTTCTTTTCTGCTTTTTGTGACTGGCACAAGCAACAGCTAAAGCAACGGCAATGATTATGAATAATAATTTCTTCATAGGTGTGAATTTTATATAATTATTTGTGGTAAAATATATTTTTATATAAATATCAAAGTATATGCCAAAGGTACGTAGCAGGGGTGGGAAAAGTTGGGGTGTGGGTAAAAAAAATAGAGGGCTGTGTAACACACAGCCTCAAAATTATTATTTAACCTGCCAATAGTTTCAATTTCAATAAGAGCTCCAAGAGGAAGATCTTTTACAGCGAAAGCAGCTCTTGCAGGACAGTTTTCTTTATAGTATCCACCGTACACCGGCCGTTCATTTCAGCAAAATTAGCTATATCACTAAGAAGGCAAGTGGATTTAACTACATTTTCGAAAGTGTATCCAGCTTCTTCAAGAATATAACCAATGTTTTTCATTACCTGCTCAGTTTGTTCTTTAATCCCACCTTCAACAAATTTACCTGTGTTTACATCAACAGGAAGCTGACCTGAAATATAAAGAGTTCCGTTAGCTTCTACAGCTTGGCTGTAAGGACCTATAGCCTTAGGTGCTTTTTCAGAGTTAATGAGTGTTTTTCATTTTTTATAATTTATTATTTATTATTAATTATTAATACGAAAATTAAAGACAAACTTATTGTATAGCATGATTTTTTCAGGTAAAGGTTTGTATGACTTACAAAAATAAATGCTTTATTTTGCACCAAAGATAAAAAAAAGATAGATAATGAGGGTATTTGTTATTGATAATTATGATTCTTTCACATTTAATTTGGTTCATTATTTGGAAAAATATTGCGATGAAGTCAGGGTGGTCAGGAATGATGAAGTAAATATTGATGATATTTATAAATATGATAGAATATTAATATCACCTGGGCCCGGATTACCCCTCAGAAGTCCCCTGCAATAAATGATGTACTGGATAGTATTCGCCAAGGAAAAACCAATAATGGGGGTTTGTTTGGGAATGCAGGCTATTGCAGAATATTATGGTGGAAAGATGTATAATCTTACTGATATAGTGCATGGAGTTCCTGCAAATACAATTGTTGTAGACAAGGAAGATTGTTTGTATAAAGGAGTTCCAGAGGAGTTTTTTTCTGGAAGATATCACTCATGGGCAGTGTGTAAAGAAGGTTTTCCAAAAGAGTTATTAGTTACTTCAGTCGATGAGAAAGGTGTATTAATGGGCCTTAGGCACCGAAGATACAACTATACGTGCATTACAGTTTCATCCTGAATCTGTTATGACTGAATATGGGGAAAAAATTATAGAAAAACTGGCTTAAAATATTGTTCAGTACTTAAGCCAGTTTTTTATTTAATTGCATCTTTAATAATTTCTATTATCTATCAAACCATGAATCTCGTTTCATTAGTTTTAGGTCTTTAAGAAGAGATGATTTGACTCTGATTTCAAAGTTAAAGCTTTGGTGTGTCCCAAAAGGGACGGCACTGAAAGACATTTCCCAGCAGTGTAGGTCTCTGTATATATTAAACTGAGTAGCAGTCACCTCTTTTCTTTTTACATCAAAACCAGTACTATAACCTATTTTACCATTCTTCGGTGTAAGTTTGAAGTCGCCATTGACACGAAAGATTTGTGTTTGTGAACTGTTATTTCCAGTCTTATAGTAACTCCAGGAATAGTCTAAATTTATATTCCATGGAACATCAAAATCAACATAGTTATCGTAATTCCATACTTTACTTTCTTTTTCTTTCTTTGTTTCTTGTCCCTTTTTACTTGAAAAGTTCGCACTAAGAGATACGCTTGTTCTTGTTAAACGTCCAATCCCTCCTGCGTATTTGTTAACTCTTTTACCATCTTCCAGTGCATAAGGGTCAAGATCTCCGGAAAAGTTAATATTAAGCTTTTGGTTGAATAGTTTAGTTCTTCCGGAAAGTTTTATGGTAGACCAATTAAGTGAATCTCTAAACATATCGTAGCTTGACGATATTCTGAAACTTTCCAGTAGTTTAATTTTCTTGTCTTCGACTGTTTCTGTTGAATCGTTTGCTGTTTTAACTTTCATTTCAAAGTTATTGTCTATGCTCAGTTCACAGACCCGGATTCAACA
>CAXXRT010000058.1:0-40478 GCA_963666945.2 Marinifilaceae bacterium | reverse complement strand
AATTTTCGATTTTAGATTACCTAAAGCTATTACAGCCATTTTAACGGGTGCATCCTTGTCTATTTCAGGATTGCTAATGCAAACTATGTTTAAAAATCCCCTGGCTGGTCCTTTTGTTCTGGGTGTTAGTTCCGGGGCAAGCCTGGGAGTAGCCCTCTACATTATGGGCGGAAGCCTGCTTATGACTATATTACCAGTAAATTACCTGAGCAATACCGGAATAGTAATAGCTGCAATAACTGGAGCATTATTGGTTTTAATAATGGTAATTACAGCCGGCACAAAAGTTAAAAACAACCTTACACTATTAATTGTAGGAATAATGTTTGGGAGTTTGACTTCAGCCATAGTAAGTATATTACAATATTTCAGCACAGAAGAAAACGTTCATAAATTTGTAATATGGACATTAGGTAGTCTTTCAGCTGTAAGTATGGACGACATAAAAATTATAAGTCCAATAATTCTATTGTCTCTATTACTATGCATTACAATGCAAAAATCGCTTAACACCCTACTTCTTGGGGAAAATTATGCTCGCAGCCTTGGTATAAATATTAAACATCTAAGATTCTTTATTATCTGCTTAACGGGATTTTTAGCCGGAACAATCACTGCATACACAGGTCCTATTGCTTTCGTTGGTATTGCAATTCCTCACCTGGCAAGAAATCTGTTTAAAACAAGTAACCACAATGTTCTTGTTCCAACATCCATACTTATTGGTTCTGTATTTATGCTTGCATGTGATATTTTTTCTCAACTTCCAGGAAACAATACTATACTACCGATCAACTCAGTAAGTGCTATTTTTGGAGCTCCTATCGTTATATGGATTATTGTAAAAAGAAACGTTTAGATAGTCTTATTAACAATGTTATTAACACCCTTATCACACATTTGTTAACAACTTAGAAATGTTGGTAACCATCTGTTGATAATATTGATTGTGCTAAAGGGGGAATTTATCAAGCTTTATTTTAAAACAAACCAATACGCTTTATTATTAATTACCAGATTAATAACATCCCAACAAACAAGTTTAACAAGAATATCCTCAGCCTTCCATCGGGGAATTCCTGCTAAGCGCGAGAATCTATTTACAGTAATACTTCCTTTAATATCAATATAATCCAACAATATCTTTTCGATATCTGTATATTCAACATACAGACCTTTCTTCATTCGTTTATTTTTCCATACCTTAAGAAGTATCGCATTTGCTGGAAAATTCTCATCTTGCTTTCTTATATATGCAACCCATTTATTATCTTCATTCTTTGCAAAATGAGGCTTTTTATCTGATTTAGGAATATATATTTCAAGGACTGTATTACCGTAATAATTTATTACATTACTCTCAAATTTTACAGATGGCTTGGTAAATAGTTCTGCAGCTGACTGTATCATATAATACTCTTCATCACTTTTTATTCCAGCTATCTTTCCATTATCCTTAACACCTATCAACAGTCTGCCTCCATCTGTATTCGCAAAGGCCGAAATAGTCTTTGCTATTTTCCTTGAATCATTAATACAAAACTTAAAGTCCTGCATCTGGTGCTCCCCCTGCTCAATCAATCTTTCTAAATACTTGGTCATTTTAACCTCCTACAATATTAATCAAACTTAAACGCCAATATATCCCCCTCGTTATTAATCAACAAGAACTCCATCTCAACATCGCCTGCCAATGGTTTACAAACATCATAACAAGCTTTCATTAGCTTATTAAAGAAGGCTTCACTTGAATCAAATTTAAAAATACCACTTAATTCCCTTGCTAAATTAAGAGTTTTTATTTTTCCTATATAATCTTCATTATATAAACATTCTGTTGCTATCTTAACAAGATAATCCCTGTTCATTAAAACTCTTTTGCTATGTGTATCCAAGTGACCTTCAGCCAACTTGACTGCCTTTCCTATCATTATTCCAAGACTAAGCTTTTTCACATTACACTCCCTTGCCTTGATAATAGTTTCCCCAATAAAATTTCCATAGTGTATAAATGCCCTTTCTGAAAGATGATTGAATCTTGTTTTTAAGTAATTCTCACTCTTGGCTCCCGAATTAATTACAATATGCTCGCAACCATTTGCAACTGCAATATCTATTTCCTTTTTTATACTTGCTACAAATGCTGATTTTGAGAATGGCCTTACTATACCGGAAGTTCCAATAATAGAAATACCGCCTTTTATCCCAAGCTTGGAATTAAGGGTTTTTTTTGCGATCTCTTCTCCTCCGGGAACAAAAATACTAACATCAACACCTCTCTCCTCACTATAAAAATCAAGAACCTGGCTTACAGCATTACTAATCATTTTTCTGGGAACAGGATTAATTGCCGGCTCTCCAACACTAATCTCAAATCCTGGCAAAGTAACTACACCAACACCATCTCCTTGTTTAAATCGGATTTCACTTGCTGAATTTAAACAAACTTTAGCACCAATTAACAAACCATTGGTTACATCGGGATCATCACCGGCATCCTTCTTTACGGTACAACTAACGAAATTATTACCAATATGGCATTCCTCAATATTAAAGAATATCGATCTTCCATCAGGCAAAAATATCTCTACTTCCTTCTGTTTATTACCTGTAAGCAAAGCAGTAGTTGCAGCTTTTGCAGCGGCAGTAGCACAACTACCAGTCGTAAAGCCTGTCCTTAAAGGGAAAAAATCATCATTAAGCTCCCTGATCTTATCTTCTAACTCTGCATCATTATATACAGGTAAAAACTTATCAGAAAGCACGGGATGTTTGACTACTATTACCTTTACTCCACATTTTACTGCGGCATCAACTTTACGCTGAAAGAAGCCACTTTCTCCACTTTCTTTTGTGATAATGGCTTTGGGGTTTAATTCTCTTATTAACTGATACTCATTAGCAACTTTAGCATCAAAGATCAATAAATTATCTTTTGGAAAAGCATGACTCAAAGCCATTTTAAGAGACTTCTCAGTGTTTAAAATCCTAAACCAACATTTGTTTTCTTGCCAGTAATCTTTTAATTTTGGAATAGTCTGAACACCGGAGAAAGCTATCAAAGACTTAATGCCATTAGCTTTTAAATAATTAACTGCTTCATCAAAAGAATCGCACCAAATAAAATCAGGATTCCTTGAAGGATAAATCCTTTCGTATCTGATCACTGGAATTCTTAATTGCTCTGATACAAAACCAATATTTCCGTGAAGTTCGATCGCAAAAGGATGAGCGGCATCAATAATAAGCCTAACATTATTCTCTAAACAAAAATTATAAATAGCAACTTTATCCATTGCACGGGTCAGAAGAATTGCATTATCTATTCCATCTACAATTGTAGATGTTTTAGTTGAATAGAAAAAAGACTTACCTGCCTTATCAACTACATTTGCAGCTTTTTTACCCTCTGTTGTACCTCCAAATATTAAAATCATTATCCTAAATTTTATACTACAAAGATAAATTAATTAGGCAAGTCTTAAAACTCAAGTTGTTCATTTACTACTCTAAAACAATCATAAAAGAATAGCTGTATAAAATATTTAAAAAATTTGAAACAATTCTATATAAGGGACAAATCTTTGTATTTATGAGATTTATTTATATATTTAAAAGCAATATATAATGGAGAAATAGCGATTATTACCAACTCTTTGTATAAATTAATTAACACTACGAAATATGGGGAAGGCTAGATTTTATTCGGAAGGGGGAGTGCTAAAGATTTTTATAAAAAAAGCGGTTGTTATTTTATGTTATACAAAGATACACATACCATGTTTATTACTTTTAATTGCCCTAACATCATCATGCGTAGATTATATTTCTATTGAGCAAGAATCACCATCAATAAGCGAGAATATTGATCTGGAGATAAAAGTATTCGAAGAAATCAATGAATACAGGACTTCAAAGGAATTACCAATTTTAATTAATTCGGACATTATTGCCAAAGTCGCAAGAATGCATAGTGACAATATGGCAACAGGAGAAATTGAATTTGGGCATATTGACTCAGAAGAACGTTTTGATTGTATATGCAAAGAAATTGAGAATGTAAAAGGTATTGCAGAAAATGTGGCCTACGGATATTCAACAGCAGAATCTGTTTCTCAAGGATGGGTTAATAGTTCCGGGCATAAAAAAAACATAGAAGGGGACTATACTCACACGGGAATTGGAATAGCTACATCTAAAGACGGTACAATTTACTATACTCAGATATTTATAAAAGTAGTAGAATAACTATCGTATATTCAAAGAATACAAATAAAACAAGCAGTATCTGATAATTAGATACTGCTTGTTTTATAATATTTAATCTCTGAACATATGTTTAAACTTATGGGAATAAAGCTTTGATAATCCCTTTCTGTTATCAATGGCATCTCCAACAATTATCATTGTTGTCAGGGTAAGATTATTATCCTTTATTATTTTTGCAAGATCCTTTAATTCTCCTCGAAAAATCTTTTGCTCTTTCCATGTTAGTTTATAACATGCTGCCACCGGTGTAGTGGGGGGATAATGAACAAGAAGATCTTTCTGGACCTGATCGACTATTGATGCACTTAAAAATATACACATAGTTGATTGAGATCTGGCCAGCATATGTAACTTTTCTTTATCCGGCATAGGTGTACGACCTTCTCCCCTTGTCAATATTATCGATTGCACTTTTTCCGGAATAGTAAACTGTGATTTAAGCTCTGCCGCTGCAGCCTGGAAACTTGAAATACCAGGTGTTATATGATAATTCATATTATACTCGTCAAAATATGCCATCTGTTCCTGAATGGCCCCATAAATACATGGATCTCCCGTATGAAGACGGACAACAAACAGCCCCCTGTCATAGAATTCCTTCATTATTTCAAACTGCTCTTCCAGGTTCATTGAGGCAGAACTCCTAACCACCGCCCCAGGCTTGGCATAATGGGTTAGTTCTTCCGGCACAAGACTACCGGCATAAAGAATTAGGTCTGCAGTTTCCAAAAATCTTTTGCCCCTCACCGAAACAAGCTCCGGATCCCCCGGACCTGCTCCTACAATCTCAACAAAACCTTTTCTTTCTCTTATCTTATCATATGCAACTGCATAAGTAAAGTCATTGCCTTCACTCATCTTTGCCTTCTGCTTTTCAATTAGCAATTCCTGATTGCCTGCTGATTTTAGGGCACAAGACTCTGCAACCCCATAACTACCTGTGACCTCAAATACCTTTTCAGAAGGATTTGGAACCTCTATATCTTTTAACTCGTCCTGAGCAAATATATTTAAGCCTACACCTAATTTTCCTGCAAGATGATGTATTGCTATTTCATCCTTTTTCAGTTCTATTGTAGAAACCGTTACAATTGACTTGTATGAAAAACCCTTATCACGCATATCATTTATGATATGCTCATAAATCCCATCTTCCTTACATTTTTTTCTACAACCCACACCTACATGCAAGACTTTGGGTCTATAGTAAAGAGCAGGAATTTTAAAACTATGAATAAAAGGGGTTACTGCAATAACCAATGAATATTTATCCTCATCTATATCATTTATGTCATAAAATATATCCACAAAGTCTGCTTTATTACTCTCCATAAAAGCAGTACCCCTATCCCTTGTCTCCAGCAGTAAAGCAACAGGATTCTGATTTATGTAAACAGAAATAATGTCATTCATATTTCCAGTACTTTCAGACTCCCAATTATATCTTTCATGCAAAATATCCAACGACCATAAATCACAAACATCACTTTGTGTTGAGACAACAGAAACAGCTCCGGTAATACGGGCTATTTTATTGCAAAGATCATTAGCCCCTCCGATATGACCGGAAACAACAGCCTGTACAAAAGAAGCTGCTGCGTCAATATTTATTATTGCGGGATCAGTCTTTTTATTGTTCAAAAAAGGAGCAATACTTCTTACGCATATCCCCAAAGCACCAACAAATATTATCGATTTATAATTATTAAATTCCCTGGAAAGGAATTCTCTTACAGAACTTATTGGCACACTTCCTTCTCTGTCTCTTGTGGAAAACACCTCCACGTCCTGTAATTCACTTTTTATAAGCTTAGCAAGTTCAGTTCCCTTATCTGAAAAAGATATTATTGCAGTATTATTAACCATGGTTTACTATTTATAATTTATCGGCAACCAATATGTCAATTGGGTTATTATCATCAAGGACAATACGACTTTCCTTAATGATATTAAATCCATATTTCCTGGCACCAATATAAAAATCATCTTTACTTTTATCACTTACTGAATTGAAAACAACTCGTCCTCCTTTTTTTATTACAGAGGAAATTATTCCCATCATGTCAACTAATCGTCCACCGTGTCCCCCAATAAATAAACAATCGGGTGCATCGTATACACTTAGATCTTCCTCAAAGAAATCACCTGTTATTCCTGTTATCCCGGGACAGCCAAACCTTTTGGAATTCTCTTCAATCAACATCGCCCCTTCCTTTCTCTTCTCAAAAGCAAAAATCTTAAGATGTGGGAATTGCATCTTTGCCTCAATAGAAATAGATCCTGTACAAAATCCTACATCCCAGAAAACTCTCTTGGAATAAAGATCCAGCATTGAAAGAGAAAGCATACGAATAGGCATCTTCGTAATCATCTTAGGCCTCCCCTCCAGTCCCATAAACTCACCTTCAGGAATTCCAAACCATTTTTTTATCTGCTCTTGCTTAATAAGAATCATACAATTCAGATCAGCAAAACAGCCAATTTTCACTTCCCCAACAGAATACTCCCCTACTCTTTGATTCTCTCCCCCCATATTTTCGCCTACTAAAATTCTATAGTTACTATAACCATATTCAATCATCCTTGAAGCTATAGCATTGGGAGTATTTTTCTTATCTGTTAAAAGACCAATTTTCTCTTTACCTTCAATAAGTACTTTGTCGAATTCGTGCCAAGGTCTTCCTGTCAATGAGACATAAATCATATCATGGTAAGGTAAAACCAAAGAATGAGCCAACATCTGAAGTGAATTAAAATAAGGAAATACCTTAATATCAGCATCAGGTATTTGTCTTTTAATTGTATTTGCAAATCCAAAGAAAAGAGGATCACCAGATGCAAATACAACTATATCATTATATTCCTTATATTTTTTAAAAATATCATCAATAGGAGGAGTAATGTTAATCCACTCATAACCAAGAGGTAAAAAATGTTCCACAAGCTTTAAATGTCTTTTGCCACCAGAAAATATTTTAGCTCTGCTTATTATATCTTTACTCTGCAAAGAAAATTCAAAGTCCTTATTATCCGGTATACCTATTACGGTAAATCTCATTGTTAATAACTTTCTGGTTTATATTCTAGACTTCTCGTCCGGGTTCAAGTTTTTCAGCATCTAT
This sequence comes from Marinifilaceae bacterium, assembly GCA_963666945.2. Lineage (GTDB taxonomy): Bacteria > Bacteroidota > Bacteroidia > Bacteroidales > Marinifilaceae. The sequence continues at coordinate 33,087 of CAXXRT010000058.1, read as the reverse complement.
GAAGGCCAGGGCTGCATTCACAATTGTTGCTGCTATATTACTACCCCCCTTTCGTCCTTCTATAATGACCTTAGGGGTATCTTTAAAAACTTTAAGTCTGTGCTTTGATTCCTGAACATTGACAAAACCAACAGGAGCCGCAACAACACCTGTAGGATTCGCTTTACCTTTTCTCATTAAGTCCGTGAGTTCTATCAAAGCCGTTGGAGCATTTCCAAAGACAAAAAGAGCATCCGGATGTTCTTCCACGGCAAGCCTTATACCGGCCTGAGTTCTTGTAATACCCATCTTTTCTGACATATCAGCGACTCTATCATCATGAAGATAACATTTCACATCAATGCCCAAACGCTCTACTGCAGCCTTCCTTATTCCGGAAGTAACCATAGTTACATCGGAAATAATAACAGGAGGATTTCCACTCTCAAACTTCTCATTCCACAATTTTACTGCATTATCATCTGCATAAAAAATATTCTCCATATCAAAATCGGCAGTCGTATGTATACAATGAATAAGAGCCCATTTCTTATCCAGATCAATATTTTTATTTTGCAACATCCCCTCTATCGTCTTGAAACTCTTTATCATTATAGATTGACCAACGCCATATTTCCCTTCTTCATCTTCTTTATAATATCCACGCGGTGTAATTATCTTTTTCTCAAAAGTATAGGCTTTTGAATTCCCTATAATAACAACTGTAAACATGTCGACATCTTCAGGATTAAAATCTTTAAGACTTGTCACAAAAACATCTTCCTCTTCACGACCGGCCTGTCTTACAAAACCAACAGGTGTATTTTCATCCCTGTATTTTAAGAACAACTCCTTTAGTCTGTAAAGCTGCCAGTATCGGCCATTACTTTTAGGATTATATATAGCCGTAACAAAATCGGCATCAGCAGCTGCTATTATTCTCTTCTCTATTTTTTCCCATGGAGTCATAAGATCTGAAAGGGATATTATACAGGTATCATGACCTATAGGTGCCCCAAGTTTGGATGCTGCCATCTGAAAAGCTGATATTCCTGGAACAATTTCTATATCCACTTCAGACTCCCTGTATTTCTTCATTTCCCAGATAAGTGGAGCCATCCCGTATATTCCGGAATCTCCTGAGCTGATAACACTGACCACTTTCCCCTCTTCTGCCTTTAAGAATGCCATTTCTGCTCTGTCCCTCTCCTTTCTCATTCCGGAATCAAGACATTCCTTCCCTTCTAGATATGAGGATATAAACTCAAAATAATATTTATACCCAACAACAACATCTGATTGCTTTACAGCTTCAATAGCTGCAGGGGCTATATACTTTTCACTTCCAGGACCAAGTCCAACAACAAATATCTTTCCTTTCATACTCATTTTATATACTTATTAATAAGAAGTAATGAAAAATATGGTATCTTCCTTCCCCTTAAATCGTCCACTTTTCTGGAAATAAATTCCTCTTGGGTACCCAATTTTTCACAATATACAAATCTTCCTTTTAGTTGTTCCAACAGATTAACCAGATCTTTGCTTAATGTACTTAATTTCATCACAATAACAGTATCATTACTTTCAACTGCCTCAAGAACTTGGGCTTTAGAAACAGGTGCAGGTAATATCTTAAGATTATCCTTTTGTAGTACGATAGGAATCTTTGCCCTCGATCCTGCCATAATAAAAGCAGGAATTCCGGGTATCATTTCAAAATCAATTGCATCATTCTTAATACGATCGATAAAATAAGAAAAAGTGCTAAAAAAACTTATATCTCCTTCACTGACAAAAGATATATTTTTCCCCTTACTATAAAGAGATACCATTTCTTCATAACAATCATTATATATTTTATCGGCTTGTATTCTATCTGTTTTCATTTCTAAAAAGATACCCCTCATTTCTATTTCTTTTAAATCAAGAGCATCCAATATCTTTCGTGAAAAACTTACTTTCCCACCATCTTTATCATACGATCCCGGGTAATAAACCACATCCGATTTCTGTAAACACTTCAATGCCCTGAGTGTGATTAATTCCGGATCTCCCGGACCCAAAGCCACTCCATATATCTTGTTTCTACTCATTTATAACGAAATAAATTAATCAACATTGATTTTTGCTAATCTAAAAAGAAAATATTATTTTGAATGCATCAAAGTTAAGCATATTATAAGGAATTTTATTTTTTATAGTAAAATAACCAACAAAAATATTTTAAAACATGTATATTATAAATAGCAGAAATAGATTATATGCTAACTTTGCAAATATAATACATACAATAAAAACACTTAAATTATGGACTTCAGAGTTGAACATGATACTATGGGTGAAGTTAAAGTTCCTGCAGATAAATACTGGGGAGCTCAAACTCAAAGATCAAAACAAAATTTCCCTATCGGGCCTGAGGCTTCAATGCCTAAAGAAATAATTGAAGCTTTCGGCTATCTAAAAAAAGCTGCTGCAATTACCAATTATAAACTTGGTGTACTTTCTGAAGAAAAGAAAGACCTTATATGCAAGGCTTGCAATGAAATCATTGAAGGAAAACTTTATGATCAGTTTCCTTTAGTTATATGGCAGACTGGTTCAGGAACCCAATCAAACATGAATACTAATGAAGTAGTCGCCAACAGGGCTCATGTAATTAACGGAGGTAAACTTGGAGAAGGAGAAAAATTTATTCACCCTAACGATGATGTGAATAAATCACAATCTTCAAACGACACTTTCCCTACCGCAATGCACATTGCTGCATATAAAAAACTTGTTGAGCACACTATTCCTTGTGTAGAGTACCTTCAAAATGCACTTCTTGAAAAATCTAAAGAGATGGAAGATGTAGTCAAGATAGGACGTACTCACTGGATGGACGCAACTCCTCTTACTCTAGGACAGGAATTTTCTGGCTATGCCGCTCAACTTCACTACGGAATAAATGCTTTAAAAAATACTCTTGAACACCTTTCCCTTCTTGCTTTGGGGGGAACTGCCGTTGGTACTGGATTAAATACGCCTAAAGGTTATGATTTGGAAGTTGCAAATCAGATATCAAAATTAACAGGTCACGATTTTTATACTGCTCCAAATAAATTTGAAGCTCTTGCTGCTCACGATGCTATTGTTGAATCTCACGGTGCATTAAAGCAAATAGCAGTAAGCATTATGAAGATTGCCAACGATATCAGAATGCTTGCTTCAGGACCACGTTCTGGAATAGGTGAAATTATAATTCCATCTAACGAACCAGGTTCTTCCATTATGCCTGGTAAGGTTAACCCTACACAATGTGAAGCAATCACTATGGTTTGCGCTCAGGTCATGGGTAACGACACGACTATCTCCGTTGCAGGATCTAACGGTCACTTTGAACTTAACGTTTTCAAACCTGTTATGATCGCCAACTTCTTACAATCTGCAAACCTTATTGGAGATGCTTGTAAGGCATTTACTGATAATTGTGTATATGGAATTAAACCAAACCACCCGAGAATTAAAGAACTTCTTGAAAAATCTCTAATGCTGGTGACTGCTCTTAATACTCATATTGGTTATGAAAAAGCAGCGAAAATAGCAAAGAAAGCTCACGCAGAGGGCTCTACTCTTAAAGAAGCCGCTCTTGAATTAGGTTTCCTTACATCAGAAGAATTCGACGAATGGGTTGACCCAAATAAAATGATAGGTTAGTAACTTATATATTTATCTAAAATTAAAGCCGCTCAATATTAATTGAAGCGGCTTTAATTTTATTGTTTTTTATTTGCGTAAATCTTTAAATTCAGATCCTTCTTTCCATTTTGGCCACATTTCACTGTTGGCTATCTTGTATCCAAAATTAAATAATATACGTGCATCCGCCTCAATACCTGTCAAGTCAGCAGTCTCAGGATCGTAGATATCAGTTGGCTTATGATATATTGTCTTCCAATATTTATTCATATATTCAGACATCCACTCCTTACCATGTTTTTTATTATCTATCATTCCTTTTGCAAAAAGACATGGCACTCCTTTTTTCATATATGGGAAATGGTCACTCCTGTAAAACATACCATTCTCTGGTGTTGGATCTGGGGCAACATACTTACCATGACTCTCTGCCACTTCTTTAAGAATATCATCAAGTTCTGAATGACCATAGCCGGTTATGGTTATATCATTAAACTCTCCGATAAACGGAAGTACATCGGTATTAATTGCACAAACTATCTTATCCATGGGTATTGGGGAATTATCTGCAAAATAATAACTACCTTTCAGTCCTTCTTCTTCAACAGTAGGAGAAATAAAGACGACAGTCCTATCTGGTGCAGGCATGGCCTTAAATGCTTTAGCTATCTCAAGTACCCATGCAACACCTGCTGCGTTATCACTGGCTCCATTATATATTTGCTTTCCTTCTGGTGTTTCCACACAACCCAAATGATCCCAATGGGCCATATAAATAATTGCTTCATCGGGACGTTTTTTACCTTCTATCTTACCGGCAATATTATATGATTTGTCTCTTGTAAAAGTCTTTTTTATGCTTAAGCTACAAGATGTATTCATTTCAAAAGATTTGAATTCCTTACTACAAGCCTCGTCCCCATAGTTTATCTATATCATATCCTTTCTTTTCTAAAAGTCTTCTTGCGGCATCAAGGTGAAACCAGCCCTCAAAATCACAACAGTATTCCATCTTCTCTTTATCGTCTATTGAGAACATAGAACTTTCCGACATTCTTCTTGGAACAGCCCAAGGATAACCGGCCATATCAGAACGGTGAACAATAAACACAGCCTTGGCTCCCTGACGGGCTGCTTCTTCATATTTATAGGTCCATCTTCCATAATATGTCATTGCCCTTCCATTAAACATCTTTTTATCCTTCAATAAATATCCTGGATCGTTAACAAGAACAACCACTGCTTTACCTTTAACATCAATACCTTCATAATCATTCCATCCATATTCGGGAGCGACAATACCATAACCGGCAAAAACCATAGGAATATCTTGTACTGAGATATCTTCTGAAGTAGTCTGGGATTGAACCACAAAATCATCTAAAAGATTAAATTCCATTGATTTTCTCTTAGATAATTTAATTTCCATCTGCTTGGAAGGATATCCCATAATTTCTACTAAAGGAACAGCCTGTCTATAACTTCCATTTTCAAACACAGGCTTAAGACCAAGCTCTTTCATGCTTTTCTCTATATACTCAAGAGCTTTATCTTCTCCATCTGTAAAAGGTTTTCTTCCTTCAAAATCATCTGAGGCAAGTGTTGAGATATGTTTAGCCAACCCGTCAACTGAAATTACTTTTTCAGCATCCTCAACAGATTTACTACACGAAACTATTAATACCGACAATACAATTGCCGAAAACAACGCAATCTTTCTCATAAGTAAAGGTTTTATATTATACCTCACGAAGGTATAGAAATGACCTCATTTATAAAAAAGAAAAGAGAAAATATTAACTATACTTATAGGTGAACTATCTTACCATTAAGCACTACCCCATCCAATTGCATATTCTTTGCAGAATTTATGGCATCTTCAACAGTGTGTACTATGGGTTCTCCCCTCCTGTTAAATGAAGTATTAATAAGAGCCTTTATTCTATAGTTCTTATCAAGATAATCGAGAAGTGAATATATAAAGGGGTTATCATCATAGTTTTCTATTATCTGAATCCTGGAACTTCCATTTATATGGACAACACCCTCTATCTCTTTTTTTCTTTCATCAAGAATATTGAAATCCCTGAGCATATATTTAGAAAGAACAGATTCTTTTATTCCAGTAAAATATTCGAGATTACTCTGTAACATTACAGGAGCTATGGGACGATACCATTCCCTGCCTTTTTTTTCTACGCTAACTTTTTGTGCCAATTCAACAGAGTTTGCTAATGCAATTATACTCCTGTTTCCTAAGGCTCGTGGTCCTACTTCTCCTTCTCCATTACAGACTCCAATTATTTTTTTATCAAGCAATAATGATGCTAATTGTTCTATGTCATCACCAGAGAAATCAACATTATAGTCTTGTATTCCCCAATTATTAAGATAGGGTGTGTGTTGCTCCAGTTTCCCATGCTTCAAATACTCCATGTAAGATGCTGCACCCAAAGCAAGACCCGAATCTTCGGCACATGGAGGTATAAATACCTTTTCAAACATCCCGGATTCCACTATCTTGTTGTTGGTAACAATATTTAAAGCAGAACCACCTGAATAATATAAATTACTAGCTTTATATATTTCTTGAATAGAGATAAGTTTGTTCATGAAATCCCTTTGGAATATATGCTGCATTGTAGCCACTATGTTCTGCAAGAAAGGATCGTTTAAATCAAAACATGTCTTGTCCCACCCATAATCAACAGAAGCCTTTTTATAGAATGATTTTTTTGATTTCCAGATATCTTCAAAAAAATTATTTTCCTCTAACCATTCTTCCAAGCCCTCATCATAACATCCAAATGATGCAAACCCCATCATCTTCCCTGGAACAGAATTCTGATCAAATTGCTTTGCTCCTATTATTGCAAAAACCAAGGCATTGGCATTATATAATGAAGATAAATATTTAAGATCCCAGTTACATTCTATTAACTCAAAATTTCCTTGAGAGAATAACCATGCAGAAAAATTTCCAAGACTGGCACCACCATCAAAATGTATCAAAAGACTGTTATCCTCGAAATTTCCATAAAAAGGTAAACAAGATGAAATATGGGCCAACTCATGATTCAAAACATAGCCATCAATTGATTTATCAAACCACCACAAGCGCCCCTTCTCATGCCCAGGAAAAGGCTTATCAACCAGAGGAGCCTCAAATCTTATATTCCCCTGAGTATTTATAAAACTTCTTCCGACAACATTATCGACAAACACTACATCATAGTCATTAGTCGAAATAAGTTTTTCTTCTTTTAAAATATCGTAAATACTCTCGTATAATTTATTATCGCGCTTAATCCTCGTTTTCCTTTCTAGTTGCAACAACTTTTCAACCCTTCCGTTTCTCATAAGACAAATAGAATGATCGTGCACGTATAAAGGGTAGGGTGAATTTATCCTGTCCTGGATACCATAAATAGCAAGTGTCGCCTTATCCTTATTCATTATAATTCTAAAAGTAGTTTAACAAGGCAGGAAACTGCAATAATACAACGGCAGCAATAAACAACAATATAAATGCATCCCCCAACCACCTGTGTCTTTGCATTACAAAATATCTGGAAAGAAAAAATGCTACAGCAATATTAATTATAAAAACAATCTCAACTCCCTTAGGAAAAAATAAGACAGGGAGAGCTAAACCAAAGGCAGTCAACCAAAAGAGAAGTGTGAAAAATTTTATATCGAAAATCTCATTAAGGGCATTTCTTAAAAACATTCCAGCTAAACTAATAACATACAATAAAGCTACAAAGCCTATAAATACCCATTGATAGAACGAAAAGGCAATAAAATCCAATCCCTCTGAAAAGCCATAATTCAATTTACTGACTAATAATGATAACTGATCAGTATAAAAATAATATGTCCATATAAACAAAGCAGGAAGTAAAACTCCCACAATCAATGCCAAAAACTCCCTTAGGGAAACACGACCAATAACAAATAAAGAGAGTATTACAAATGCCAGAAAAACACCTGAATAAAAATAGAATCCTGTTGCCACTCCTATAGCAAAACCAATATCAAATAAACTGGAAATATTTTTATGCATTTTATATGAAAAAAGAAGTCTCTCAAAAGCTATCAATATAAAAAATGCAGCAAAAATCACCGGATTAAATCCAATACAAGAAGAAAGTGCAGAAACGAGCAATAGATAAAACAAAGACGGTAAATTAGAACCTTTTCGCAATATCTGGTACCTCTCGTTTATAAAATAAAGACCATAAGAAGTCAATAAAATAAAAACAACACTGACAATACCTATGACCAAAGGAGTGTTTTTTAAGCTATTTACAAGCAATGATGCAAAAGGCATAAGATTATCCACATCCCAGTTGATAACAGGATTAATAAACCACTTCAACCAAAAAGCAACTGCTATTATAGGTAGAAACAACAACAAGAAAGGTTGCTTTGTCTTAAATGCTCTTAAAACCACTCCCATTTTATAGATTTTTATTTGTAAGTGAGCAAAACTACTCACTTACAGAATTAAATATTTTAAATAAGATTATAAATCAAATCCTATATCTTTACGAAAATACTTGCCTTCAAATTCAATTACTTTAGCATTTGCAAAAGATTTATCCAAAGCTTCCTTCATGGTGTCCCCATAAGAACTTACTGCAATAACTCTTCCCCCGCTTGTTACCAATGACTCTCCATTCATTTTTGTTCCTGCATGGAAAACAATGCTATTTTCCACTTTATCAACGCCAGTGATCTGTTTACCCTTCTCATATGCCTCAGGATAACCACCCGAAACAAGCATTACTGTTGTACAAAAACGATCATCGAGTTCAAGATCCACTTTACCAAGCTCCTGCTTAGATACAGCGTCAAAAAGTTCTACAAGATCTGTCTTAATCCTGGGCATTACAACCTCTGTTTCCGGATCGCCCATTCTTACGTTATATTCAATAACATAGGGATCTCCTTCTTCATTATTCATAAGACCTATAAACACAAATCCCTTATAATCAATATTATCTTTTTTAAATCCTTCAATAGTAGGCTTAACTATCCTCTCCTCAATCTTTGCACTAAGAACCTCATCCACATAGGGAACAGGAGAAACAGCACCCATTCCACCGGTATTCAGCCCGGTATCTCCTTCTCCAATCCTCTTATAATCCTTTGCAGAGGCAAGAATCTTATAATCTACACCATCAGTAAGTACAAAAACAGAAAGTTCTATACCAGAAAGGAATTCCTCAATAACAACCTTTGAACTGGCAGCACCGAATTTTCCTGCAAGCATCTCTCTAAGTGAATCCTGTGCTTCTTTTAAATCTTCAATTATCAACACACCTTTACCCGCAGCAAGACCATCAGCCTTAAGCACATAAGGAGCTTTTAAGGTAGATAAAAACTCAACTCCTTCTTCAATATTATCATTTGTTACAGTAAGATATGCTGCTGTTGGAATACCGTGTCGTGCCATGAATTCCTTGGCAAAATCCTTACTACCTTCAAGTTCTGCACCTCTCTTCGATGGCCCGATAACAGGAATATGACTTAATTCCATATCCCCGACAAAAAAGTCACTGATACCATTTACCAATGGATCCTCGGGACCAACAACCACCATATTTATATTGTTTTCAAGTACAAAGACTTTGATTGCCTGAAAGTCATTAACCTGAATATCCACATTACCAGCAATATCTTTGGTCCCTGCATTACCCGGAGCAACATACAATTTTTCCAATTTCTCACTCTGTAAAAGTTTCCATGCAATTGCATGCTCTCTGCCTCCTGAACCTAAAAGTAATATATTCATCTGTTTTTTATTTTTCAAATATCTTATGCTGTTATTACTATCTATAAATATTTTGCAAAATTATGACTTTTTATTTAATAAAAACCTGTCATAAACAAAAAGTCCCGCTACAGCCACTAATCCAATACTTATAATTACCATCCACACACTTGAAGGATCGTATTTATCCCACATGAAATTAGTAAGCTCTGCTTTAGTCATATTCATTAATTCTGCGGTCTTTGCAAAATATTCGTTCTTTGTAAGTTCTTCGGAAACGGAAAAACCCTGTTCCTCAACCAATCTCTTTGTAAGTATATGTTTATCTGACATTGCACCATAAACATTACCGGAAATAAATCCTGCTCCTATATTTCCAATAAAAACTGGTATAAAAGAACATCCCATATAAAGAGCGACTTTATCTTTGGGGGCAATTCTTCCTATATATTCGGTAATCTTAGGAGAACCGGCCATTTCACCAATTGCAAAAACAAATATGGCTCCAATAGTGAACATTACATTCTGAGTCAATAATGTCAGTGCCATACCAAAAGAACAAACAAAGAAACCAGCCATCATCGTGTTCAATGGCTTCCATCTCATAACTATCGTAGATATAATTATCTGGAAAATTATTATAAACATTGCATCAACATTTGTAATAAACTCGGCATCCATAACACCAGCTGAGGGAGAATAATTCTCTGTAAAGAAAGCACCAAAGTTACCTAAACCGGCAAAAAAGTTATAAACAACTGAAGTATCCACCCATTGGGAAATAAATACAGGTAAAGTAAAAAACAACTGATTGTACATTGTCCAAAAACCTGCAACTAGAATAAGAAATATAGCAAACTTTACATCTGCCAATGCCACATATATATTCTTAAAAACATTTCCCAGTGCCTGAGCAAAACTCTCTTTCTTAATTTCACGTTCTGGCTCCTTATAAAAAATAAGCATTATAAAATTAAGGGAGATTATAATGGCTGAAATATAAAACACATAGTCATATGATTGCTTCTGTAACACCAAACTAACCAATGGTCCAATGAAAGCTCCGAGATTTACCATCATATAAAATATTCCAAATCCTATGGATGATGTCTCCGCAGTGGTTGTCTTGGCTATAGTCGCCGATATAATGGGTTTAAATAAAGCGGCTCCCAATGCAAGATAAAGATACATGGCAAAAACTCCTGTAAACGTATCTACCATAGGAAAGAAAATAAATGCTGAAGTATAAATTATAAATGCCAGAGAAAGAACTTTCTTATATCCGTATTTATCTGCAATTGAACCGGTAATTAAGGGTAAGAAATATAGGATTCCTGTTCCCACTCCCATTATGATACCTTTTTGGGACTGTGTAAAACCTAAGGCTCCGGCATCTGTCGATTTAGTAAGATAATTCGCAAACAATACAAAAAAACCATACCATGCCCATCTTTCAAATAATTCTATGGTATTGGCAGTCCAAAAGGTCTTGGGAAATTTCTTAAATACACTATTCATAACTCATAATTTAGATTAAAAAACACAGCCTAATCAACAGTGAAACAAAGATAAAATAATTTAGTAAAAGACATAGAAATATAAGTACGAAATGGACGGATAGTATTTATCGCTTAAGCTATATTATTTATAATAATAATTAAAGATTCACGAACAGAATAAATGTTCTATTAAAATACATAAGTATTTTAGAAGCTTATAACAAAACTAAGGAGTGAAACAAAAGAGGTTACTCCGGATATGGCCAATTCAGTGGTTAATATAGTAAAAAAGTATTCTACTAAGCCCTCAAAAGTAATTGATAGTTTTCACAAAAAAAGAACTCTACAAATTATAATTACTATAACCTGTAGAGTTCAATATTTTATTTCATATGTATACTAGAACAATTTATTTATTGGTCCGTAAGCATGAAAGAACCCTGTCATCATGACAGTATTAACATCATCCTCATTATTAGCTACACCTGCATTTATAAGGTTTTTCCCTATTTCTATGGCTTTTTTACCATATACAGATGCTAATTTAGCACCCAATGTATCCATTGTCTTAATCTCCGCAAAATGAGCCTCTAAAAGGGCATCCTTTTCAGGAGAAGAAATAGCTTCCTTCCATTTTACTAAAGATTTTGGCCTAGCTCCTAATCTTATGTCAGCTTGTTCCTTGAAATCAGCGATTGCAACATATTCTTTTTCTTTGAAATCATAGATTGCAACGGGTCTTCCCTCTTCATATTTTAAGAAACCATCTTTCTGTGAACCATCAGAATTCTGGCCGCCAATAACATTAGCCTCTATCATCTTCTCTAATATACTGCATGAGAAATCCTCATCAGAAATATTATCAGACATAACCTTAAGAATCTTTGAGCAAACATCTATGCCAACGTAGTCGCACAGCTGAAAAATACCCATAGGTCGAACAAGATACTCCTGACTAACTTTATTAATAGTATAAATTGCCTCTGGCAGGCTAATCTCTTTCATAAGACATTCAACCTCTGAGGCAGCATGAAGAATATCTCTTGTAAAATGGCCATTACCAATAAAAGCAGCTATATCGTTGGAAAACACAACAACTTTGCGTAATCTCTTTGCATAAGTGTTTGCAAACTCTACTAATTCAGGAAGAGTCTCGTCGGCAGCAATAAGTTCTACCAGTTTTTGTACTGCTGGAGGATTATAAAAATGGAATCCCACAATACGACCTTCAAGACCAGCATTATCATTAAGAGTATGAATTGGAATTGATGAGGTATTAGTAAAATACCAGGGCTTTAATGAATTAATAGTCTCGAGCTCCTTAAAGATCTTAACTTTAATTTCCGCATTCTCTACAGCTGCCTCAAAAATCATTGTTGAATCTTTGGCTGCTGACATTTCCGAAACAGGATTAACAATAGCTAACACATCTTTAACATATTGCTCAGTTATCTTTCCCTCATCAGTAATATCCGGATACAAATTCTTTAGTGCAGCCATCTTTTTTGCAGATAACTTTGTCACCTGAGCTTCAAGATATCCAAATAATCCTTCAAGAGCCTCTTTATTTAAATCCAGGGCATTAAGAACAAATTTCTTACTTCTATTTTCGGGCATCAGACCAACATCTGCCATCTCAACAGCAGTAAGCAAAGTAATACCACTACCCATTTTACCGGCGGCACCTATAATTGTTACATTTTGTAATCTTTCGTAATATGTCATGTTATAAAATTTATAAGTTTAATCTTAAACAGTAATTACCAATTAGGTTTACGCTTCTCCAAAAATGCAGCCATTCCTTCTTTTGCATCTGTATCGAACAAAGATCCGAATTCTTTGGCTTCCAGCTTATACGCCTCCTCGTAAGGCATAGTTATACCTTGACGAACAACGCGTTTGCTTTTTACAATTGCCTCAGGACTTTTACTCAAGATATTTTTTGCCATTTTATAAGTCTCCTCCATAAGGTTCTCGGGATCAACAACCATCTGAACCAGCCCCATACACTTAGCCTCTTCTGCTCCTATCATATCAGCAGTCATAATAAGACGAAGGGCATTACCCAAACCTACAAGTCTCGACAACCTTTGAGTTCCTGCATATCCAGGTATAATTCCTAAATTAACTTCGGGCTGGCCAAATTTTGCATTACTGCTGGCAATACGTATATCACAGGCAAGTGCGAGCTCGCATCCTCCTCCCAGAGCAAAACCATTAACAGCAGCTATTACAGGTATATCCAGTTGCTCTAATCGGGAAAAAGTCTCTTGTCCTGATAAGGACAATTGCTCTCCTTCTTTAGAAGACTTTCCAGCCATCTCAGATATATCTGCTCCGGCAACAAAAGCCTTACCTTCACCTGTAAACACTATCAAACGCACTTCGCTTGGAATATTATCCAGAAAATGGTTTAATTCAGTAAAGAATAATGCGTTAAGTGCATTTAATTTATCTGGACGATAATTAATAATAGTAGCTATATTGTCTTTTAAATTTATTCTTAATTGCCTGTAATTCATGACTTACTAATTATTATTCAATCTTTCAGTAAGCTTTGGTATAATAGTTCTTACATCACCTACTATACCTAAGTCTGCTATCTGGAAGATAGGCGCATCTTTATCCTTATTGATAGCGATAATTAATTCTGACTCTTCCATTCCGGCAAGGTGTTGAATAGCTCCTGAAATACCACAAGCAATATATAAGTCAGGACGTACAGTTTTACCTGTCTGACCGACCTGTCTGTCGTGATTAATAAGTCCTGAATCTATCATTGCCCTTGAGGCAGAAACTTCAGCGTTAAGAACTTTTGCAAGAGCTTTAAGATTATCAAAACCTTCCTGATTACCAACACCTCTACCTCCTGATACAAGAACATTGGCCTGAGTAATATCGATAAGTTCTTTTTCTACCTTAACTTTATCTATTAACTTAACCCTAAATTTAGCCTTATCAAAGTTAATAGTTGTATTAACTACCTCTCCCTGGCGAGAAGAATCTGCTACGGCAGCTTTCATCACACCGGGACGAACAGTTGACATTTGAGGACGGCGATCGCTACAAGCAATAGTAGCCATTACATTACCACCAAATGCAGGACGAGTCATTAACAATTCTCTGTCTTCCGATATCTCCAGTGAAGTACAGTCTGCTGTTAATCCAGTAGCCAGACGGGCGGAGATACGTGGTCCTAAATCTCTACCTATTGTAGTAGCACCTATCAATATCGCAGCAGGATTATTCTCTTTTGTTATTTGAGTAATTGCCTGAGTATAAGGCTCTGTTAAATAATCTTTCAAAGCCTCATCTTCTGCACAGATTACTTTGTCAGCACCCATGGCAATAAGGTTTTGAGCCTGATCAGAAATATTATAACCTAAAAGCATTGCCACTACTTTCTCATTCAATTTATCAGCAAGAACTCTGGCTTTACCCAAAAGTTCCAATGAAACGCTTTGAATAACACCCTCTCTCTGTTCTATGAATACATAGACATCTTTAAAATTAGATTTATCCATTTTGCTTAGATTATGAATTTTTCTTTTAGCTTATTAATAATTACTTCCACAGATTCCTTAGCATCTCCCTCAAACATTTCTCCTGCTGGTTTAACAGCTTTAGTGAATGATTTCACCACTTTTGTAGGAGAACCTTTAAAACCAAGTTTCTCTTCCTCTACATCAATATTATCAAAGTTCCATATTTCTACTTCTTTTTTATAAGATGTTACAATACCATTCACTGACATGTAACGAGGCTTAGTTCCTGAAGAAAGAACTGTCACAACGCAAGGAGCTTCTACCTCAAGAGTTTGATAACCCTCTTCTGTAGCTTTTCTCATTGTAAATGTTTTGTCACCATCAAACTTAATATCTTCAAGATATGAAACCTGAGGTAAATCAAGATGTTCAGCTATCTGCGGTCCTACCTGAGCAGTATCACCATCAATAGCCTGACGACCTGTTATTACTAAATCGAAGTTTAATTGACGAAGAGCACCCGCAAGAGCGTTTGATGTTGCAAGAGTATCTGCTCCGGCAAACTTTCTGTCACTTAAATGTATTGCTCTGTCAGCTCCCAGTGCAAAAGCTTCACGTAAAATAAGCTCTGCCTGAGGAGGTCCCATTGTTATAACTGTAACATGAGCCCCAAATTTATCTTTTAGTTGTAGAGCCATTTCTAATCCTCCCTTATCATCAGGGTTCATTATACTTGGCACACCTTCTCTAATAAGAGTTCCTTTAACCGGATCTAATTTAATTTCATTAGTATCTGGTACTTGTTTTATACAAACAACAATCTCCATCTCTGCCTGATTTTATTATTTCAATAAATTAGCTGCAATCACCATTTTCTGAACTTCAGAAGTACCTTCGTAAATTTCAGTAATCTTAGCATCTCTCATCATTCTCTCTATCGGATATTCACGGGTATACCCATAACCACCATGTAGTTGAACAGCTTTAGTTGTAACTTCCATTGCTGTTTCTGCAGCAAAAAGTTTAGCGTGAGCTGCAGCAACAGAATAAGGTGCTTTAGCATCCTTGGCACTTGCAGCAGCACGAACCAATAATCTGGATGCAACAACTTTATTTTCCATGTCAGCTAATTGAAATTGAGTATTCTGGAATTTACTTAAGGCTCGTCCAAACTGCTTTCTTTCTTTCACATAACTTACTGTCTCGTCTATAGCCCCCTGAGCAATACCCAAAGCCTGGGCAGCAATACCTATACGACCACCGTCAAGAGTTTTCATTGCTATACCGAATCCTTTACCTGGCTTACCAAGCATATTCTCTTTTGGAATAACACAGTCTTCAAAAATAAGCTCGCAGGTAGCAGAACCTCTAATACCCAGTTTCTTCTCTTTTTTACCAATAGTAAATCCAGGAGTGTGTTTCTCAACTATAAAAGCAGTGATTCCTCTAGTACCCATTGACTTATCTGTCATTGCCATCACAATATAAACGTGAGCAACTCCGGCATTGGTAATAAATATTTTAGATCCGTTTAAGATAAAGTTATCTCCATCCTCCACAGCAGTAGTTTGCTGACCGGCAGCATCGGTACCGGCATTTGGCTCTGTTAAACCAAAAGCACCAATCCATTCACCGGAAGCTAACTTAGGCAAATACTTCTGTTTTTGTTCTTCTGTTCCATGTTCTAAAATAGGAGCAACACATAAAGATGTATGAGCAGATACAATTACTCCGGTAGTAGCGCAAACTCTTGACAATTCTTCAACAGCCATGGCATACATTTCATTATTTCCACCTGCTCCACCATACTCTACTGGCACAGGGATACCCATAATACCAATCTTAGCCATTTTCTCAACAGTCTCTGTAGGAAATCTTTCTAAATCGTCAACCTCAGCAGCCAATGGCTTAACTTCGTTTTCTGCAAACTCTCTAATCATTTGCAAAAACAAATCTTGTTCTTTTGATGTAGTAAAATCCATTATTAATTACAAGTGTATATAATTCTAAATATTTTTAAGAATAATAGCTGTCCCCATGCCTCCACCTATACATAGTGAAGCCAATCCTAATTTCTTTCCTGAACGCTTCATTTCATGAATAAGTGTAACAGTAATTCTGTTTCCTGATGCTCCAATAGGGTGACCTAAAGCAATTGCTCCACCATTAACATTACATCTTTCCTTAATCCATTCAGGTGTTACTCCATGATCAGCAGATAATTGAGTAATTACTCCTAAAGACTGAGCAGCGAAAGCCTCGTTAAGCTCAAGAATATCCATATCTTTAAGAGATAGACCAGCTTTTTTAACAGCTTTTGCAATAGCAGGAACAGGTCCCATACCCATAATAGCAGGATCAACACCTCCCTGACCGGTAGCAACAATCTCTACAATTGGAGTCAAGTTGTGCTCCTTAACAGCCTCTTCTGAAGCAACCATTATAAAAGAAGCACCATCGTTAATACCAGAAGCATTACCGGCAGTAACTGTACCGTCTTTCTTAAAAGCAGGACGTAAATTAGCTAGTCTCTCAGGAGTAGATCTTCTGTTTGGGAACTCATCAGTATCGAATATAATAGTTTCTTTTCTTGACTTAACCTCAACAGGAACAATCTCACCTTTAAATACACCACCATCAACAGCAGCAATAGCTTTTTGTTGAGAGGCATAAGCAAACTCATCCTGAGCTTCTCTTGTTAGTTCATACTTAGCAGCGATATTCTCGGCAGTAATACCCATATGGTATTCTCCAAACGCATCTGTTAAACCATCACAAATCATATGGTCAATAACTTTAAGATCGCCCATTTTTACACCATTCCTTGCTGTAGCTGGCATAACAAATCCTGCACCTGACATAGACTCAGCCCCACCTGCAATGATAAGATTGGCATCACCTGCTTTAATACTATTAACAGCATTAAGAATAGCCTTCATACCAGAACCACAAATCATATTAACTCCATAAGCAGGTACTTCCTGAGGAATTCCGGCATTAACAGAGATTTGACGAGCAATACCTTGCTTTAAACCTGCAGAAAGCACGTTACCACAAATCAGCTCATCAATCTTAGATGGATCAACCTTAGTCTCTTCCAGAATATTCTTCACAACTGCTGTTCCCAATTGCTCCGCAGTTACATTACTACATGCACCTAGAAACGATCCTATTGCAGTTCTTTTGGCTGCAACGATATATACTTTACTCATTTTTCTGTTAATTTAAAATTTTCAATCTTTTATCTTTAAGGACTATTGCTTCATATCAATTAGATCTTCAGCAATAATTAATTTTGCCTCAGTAGCCTCTTGAATTTGCTCAATTGTAAATGCAGGATTCTTCTCTGTAAGGACAATTCCTTCAGGAGTAATTTCCATAACTCCCATCTCGGTAACAATCATATCCACCTCTCCGGCTGCAGTAAGGGGAAGATTACATTCCTTAAGTATCTTATGTCTTCCCTTTGCAGTGTGCTCCATAGAAAGAATTACTCGTTTAGCACCACTAACAAGATCCATGGCTCCTCCCATTCCAGGAGTCATTTTACCTGGAATAACCCAGTTAGCAAGATTACCTTTTTCGTCAACCTGAAGAGCACCTAGAACAGTAACATCAACATGTCCTCCCCTGATAATTGAGAAAGACACAGAGCTATCGAAAGTTGAAGCTCCCGGATTAGCTGTTGTATACATACCTCCGGCATTTACAAAGGATTCATCCTCTTCACCCTCTGCAGGAGTAGGCCCCATACCCAACAATCCGTTTTCTGACTGAAGAGTAACGGTAATATCTTTAGGCAAATAATTAGGAATAAAAGTAGGTATTCCTATTCCTAAGTTAACAACATCTCCATCGTGTAGCTCCATGGCTACACGCTTGGCGATAATTTCTATTATTTCTTTTTTATCCATGACTATTTATTTTTATTCAATCTTCTGTCAAGTTCTTGAACAGCATAAGAAGCAACATCATCAGCATATTTGTTCATACCAAAACCTGCATCATAACCAAGCTCTTTAGCTAATTCATAAGAAATACGCGGACCACCACAGATTAATATGACTTTTTCTCTTAATCCTTCAGCCTCTAGCATCTCTACCAGCTCAACAAGATTGTGAATATGTACATCTTTTTGCGTAACAGTCTGAGATACCAATAAAACATCAGCATTCATCTCTATTGCCTTAGCTATGAATTCTTCGTTAGAAACCTGTGACCCCATATTTAAAGCCTCTATAGACTCATAACGCTCAAGTCCGTAATGACCTGCAAACCCCTTCATGTTCATAATGGCATCAATACCCACAGTGTGAGCATCAGTTCCAGTACTTGCTCCAACAACAACAACCTTACGACCGATATGCTCCGCAACAAATTCATCTACCTCATGCATATTCATTGTAACTGAATCTGCCTTTGGAACATGAATGCTTTCATAATCAACAGTATGCGTAGTACTTCCATAACAATTAAAAAAAGTAAATCCTTTCATTAATTCTTTGTAAAACACTATTTGAGGGTTCTCAAAGCCCATCTTTTTCATCATCTGCTTTGCTGCTTCTATAGATTCTTCACAACAAGGAACGGGAAGAGTAAAACTAACCTGAGTTTTACCATCGTTCATTGTATCACCATAAGGCTTTAACTTTTTAAGATCCAGTGTTTGGTCGAAATCCTTTTCGTCCGTTGAATATAAACCACCGCTCATCTTTATATGTTTTTTGTCAAGTTAATACTAAATAATAAAAAATCAAATTCCTAACAGACTATCTGTTTTTCATCAGGTCTATGAATGGGTTAAAATAGTTGGCTCCTTTTTCAGTTACACCAGCTAAACCTTTTCCTCCGTCAACAGGACGTTTAATATCTGCAAACATTCCTTTTGAAAGGGCAGAGAACAAACCTTCATTATCAATCTTTGTAAGGATTTCAGAAGCTTCATCAAGTACCTTCTGAGCACGCTTCTGAATAATTCCGTCTTTCTTGTACTCCACTTCCTCTCCAATACTCTTCATATTATTGAATACATATTTTGCATTCTCAATAGAAAGATAACGATCAGACATAAAAGGAGTATGTATAGCCTCAGTCATCATACCCAACAACTGAATTCCCTGTCCTGTCCATATAGAAATCTGATTAAATAAAGCATCCTGAACATGACCTCTGAAAATATTACCTGTCATAAACTTGGTAGGAGGCATATATTTTAAAGGAGCCTTAGGAAAAATCTCCCTGGTCATCTGAGCCTGTGCCAGCTCGAAAAGAAATCCATTCTCCAGACTAGGATCCATCTCAAATGCATGACCCAGTCCCATTTGCTCTTCTGGTAAAGCAGCAATAAGAGCCAATTGCTCATTAATAAGATCAGAAGCCAAAACTGTGTGTGCCTCTTCAAATGCATCTGCAGTAGTTAGGTAATTATCTTCACCCGTATTAATAATTACACCGGCATACCCGTTAATTACACGAGAAAAGTACTGGTCAACAATTGTACGCTTCATGTTGATATCACGGAAAAGAATGCCGTAAAGAGCATCATTAAGCATAACATCCAGACCTTCGAAAGCTCCCATTACTGCAATCTCAGGCATACAAAGACCAGAACAATAGTTACAAAGACGGATATATCGCTTCTCTTCCTCCCCTACTTTATCCAGTGCCTCTCTCATAATACGGAAATTCTCCTGAGTAGCAAATGTTCCTCCAAATCCTTCTGTGGTAGCACCATAAGGAACATAATCCAATAGCGACTGTCCGGTAGTACGGATAACGGCAATGATATCTGCTCCTTGACGGGCTGCTGCCTCTGCCTGTACAACATCCTCATAGATATTACCGGTAGCAACAATTACATATAAATATGGTTTTGCACCTTCACAATTATTCTCAATAAAATTCTCCCTCTTCTCCCTGCGTCTTTTGATACGCTCCATACTCGCCTCAATATAAGGCTTAACAGCAGCATCAATCTCTTCTTTAGTGTGAATATTTAATTTAGTAATATCTAAAGTACCTTCAGCAATCTTCTCTGCAATTTCCTGAGTAGATAGTCCTGTGTCAACTATAGCATTACCAAGATAAAACATTACACCCTCATTCAACACACCATTCTCAACAAGGTGATCAACCAATACATTTGGAAGTGGTACCCCATCAGCATCTATTCCGTCAATACCCATCAAACGACAAAGAGTTCTCTCTACAGCTACAGTAGTGTAATTGTCTACAAACTTTTGTACATTCTCAGCAATGTTCTTTGACACTTGCTTGGCTTTTTCCACTTTTGTAAAATCAAGTCCTAACTTACTTGTTTGCATTTAATATGTATTTTACTATTTATATTTCCTTTATCTAATTGTATATTTGTCAGCTCTTTCAAGCAATTCCGAATCCACTCCTAAAATATTTGCTATTCTTAAAGCTTCCATAGGCACAACATCATCATTATTCTCTACCAAAGAGTAATCCATATAGTTATTAATACTCTCTATGGTTACCTTACTTGTAATCTTTTCTGTCATTAAGCCCTTCACCCTAAGCTTTCTACAAGATGTACCCAGACCATTATAATGTGTAGTGATCAGACTTCGTATATTTGAATCCTCAAGAATATCTATTGTTGCACTAACAATAGCCTTACCCTCTTCCGGATTTGTTGTTCTAGCCAGTTCATCTATCAAAGCAAGTATTTTCTTTTTAGAATGAACAGCCTTAATAATAGCATTTATATTAAGCATTTCTGCCGCAAAAGAAGACAATCCGTTCATCTCCGACTGTTCATCTCCAACACTCAGCATTATTTCTTCAACTGGCACAATCTCTGCCCTGTCAGCAGGAACAAAGAATCCAAATTGGAAAAGATACTGAGCTAATGCGATAGTCTTTAACACAACTGTCTTACCGGCCATATTTGCACCTGTAATTAAACAAGGAGACTCATAAAGACTAATATCAACAGCCTGAAACTCTTTACCTTTCAAAGCAAGTATACTTTTAAGCTGCGGATTAAATAATGCCTTATAAGAAGTAACCTCGTTTGCCATTTCAGGCTTGCAAAGATTCAACTTCTTAGCCAGAACCGCCTTAGCCAATAATATATCGATATATGCAACACTTTCAAGTGCCTCCATTAATGGACTCGAATACTCATATAAGGCAAGTGATAATTCCTGACGAATATGATCCTCCAGCTCAACACATTTCAATCTGATCTCTTCACTTTCCTCAGGATTCTCATCTCTGACAGCATCCTGCTTCTTCCTTAAAGAGGCAAGAACCGGGCTATATGAAGGATATATGTAGAAATTTGCCACTCGCTGATTATCAGGATCCAAAATACTAATAACTTTCTCCAAGGAAGGCAGACAAATAGTAGTATAACCTATTGTTGAAAGCAATTCAGAAATTTCATCTGACAATAAAGCAAATCGTTTTACCTCAAAAAGTTCAATATCGTCTAATACGGCAGCATTAGATATATTGCAAAGGGTTGTTCTTATATCAAGAATATGCGAAAGTTTAGCCTTAAGTTTCTCAATAAAAGAATTGTTTTCTTCATTTTCAATAATAGAGAACATCTCGGAAACATTCTCAATTTCCTTAACAATAGACACTTGATCATAAAGATATTCTGAAGACAAAAGATGGCGTTTTGCAAGACTTGAACACATTTCAAGCTCCTCCACCATATATCTCATTCCGCTAACTTTATCTATTACATTTCGTAATCTTGTCATTTTGCTAAAGCTTTTTAATATCATAAACAGGTATCTGCAAGCTCTCAGACATTGCATCTCTCAATTTTTCAGAATTCAGTACATAACCATCGGGCGAAACAGGATTAACTGTCACAGCAATAAGGTTAGTACGTAATAAAACTTTTATTTTACCACCCCTGTTAAGATAAGCATTATATGCATGAGGTGAAACAAAAATCTTAGTAAAATCTTTTACAACAAGCACAATATCTTTTATATTCTTCTGAATACGAAGAAAATTAAGAAGCTTATCACTTATGGCACCAGTAACATAAATTAGCGTGCCATGAGCAAACAGTTTATCCTTACTTCCATCAATAAGGAATACAGAAGGGATATCCAGATCGTGAACATTTCCTTCTGCATCTATTGCCCAAATACCTTTGGTTTTATTTAATAATTCGTCTTTTATAGTGGTATTATATTCCTCAATATTAATAAGGTCGTATACAAACTTTGTCTTTTTAACTAATTGTGGGATATTATTTGAAACAGCTGCACCTGTTGCCAAAATAATACTTTCTGCAACAGCAGGAGAACCCAGGCTTAAACGTGACAAAGCACCGTCGATAATTGTTGTACCAACATTTAACTTCTCCATATCCTTAATGACAGTTTTTAACCAGGCCGTACTGGCAGGTCCGGAAATTAAAACCTTCCCTCTGCCCTTAGCCCTGGCCGTAACCAATCGACCAAGAGATGTATGTTGCTCACTAACATCAAGCACCTCCGAAACAATATGCTTTTCACGATAATGTTTTTCGGAAGTAACAAAAATAGTGCTTTCCTGCAACTCAATCTCAGGCTTATGAGTCATCTTCACCTGATCGACCGATTCGCCATCAATACCAATAGAAGTGAGTGCTATTTGCAAGTCCCTGTCTTTCAGGCGACGCAATACAAAGTTTAAGCACTCCGTTTTCCCGGTGTTCTTTTCAAGCCCCACAACAGAGAGGCTCTTATATTTTAATATATCCTCTATAAAAGGCATTTACCTTATCTACTTTTTGCGTTTTTCACTTATTTTATGACGATCAAGATTAGCAGGCTCTAAAGATAATCTTCTACCTTTTAATAAAGAAGAAACACCATTAGAAGAATCGCTAGTTGAGTAATCCTCATTGTCGTAACTTGCAGGCTCAGTATAAGTAGTTATAACACCTTCAAAGTTACGTAAAACAACCTTACCAGGAGCTTGAGAAATAACATACTGAGGCATTACAGGTATTTTACCTCCTCCACCTGGAGCATCAACTACGAAAGTAGGTACTGCATAACCAGAAGTATGACCACGCAGATTCTCTATAATCTCTATACCCTTAGAGACAGGGGTTCTAAAGTGCTCTAATCCCATAGATAGATCACACTGATATATATAGTAAGGTCTAACCCTGATCTTCACAAGATTACGCACTAAATCTTTCATTATTCCCACGGTATCGTTGATTCCTCTAAGAAGAACAGACTGGTTACCCAAAGGCACTCCTGCATTAGCAAGCTTAGCACAAGCCTCAGTAGCCTCAGGGGTGATTTCGTTAGAATGGTTAAAGTGAGTATTCAACCAGATTGGGTGATATTTTTTCAGCATATTAACAAGATCGTCAGTAATACGCTGAGGACAAACTACTGGAGTACGAGATCCAATACGAATAATTTCAACATGAGGAATATCTCTTAATCTCTTAATTATCGACTCCAACATGGCATCGCTAACCATAAGGGCATCACCACCAGAAAGAAGTACATCCCTGACTTCAGGAGTTGCTGCTATATAGTCTATAGCTTTTTGTATTCTGTCAGCAGGAGTTTCTGCATCTTTTTGACCGGCAAAACGTCTTCTGGTACAGTGACGACAATACATAGAACACATGTCTGTTATCAGAAACAATACCCTGTCCGGATATCTGTGAGTAAGTCCTGGAGTTGGAGAATCCTCATCTTCGTGCAATGGATCCAATAAATCAGCTGCTGACTGATGAACCTCAGCACCCGTAGGTATTGCCTGCTTACGAACAGGACAATTAGGATTATTAGGATCAATCAGAGTCATATAATAAGGTGTGATCGCCATACGCAGTGTTGCTAATGACTTCTTCACTCCTTCTTCTTCCTCTTCAGTTAAATCAATTAATTTTTTTAACTGATCCAGAGTCTCTACCCTGTTTTTCACCTGCCATTTCCAATCGTTCCACTGTTCATCGGTAACTTCAGGGAAAAGCTCTTTTCTTCTATTTGTAATCATCTTTTCTAAATCCTATAATTTATTAAACGTATAGTTTCTCAAACATTGCCCTAACCTCTTTAGATTCTCTTAAGATCTGAAGAGTCAAATCTGCGTGTCCTGCAGCATATCCATTACCCATAATAAGGTCGATATCTTTTCCAACACCTTCTGCACCTAAAGCAGCTTTAGTGAAAGAAGTAGCCATTGAGAAGAAATAAATCATACCCCTGTCCTTAGTTATAAGGATAGAAGTCATTTCGGTATTAGGTACATTAACGTTATTAATAACTATATCACAACCTTCTTCACCAACAATCTCAGTTACTTTATTATATACATCTATTACATCTGTAGCATCAGCAACAATAACATGAGTAGCCAGTTTCATATCAAGAATACGTTGCGCATTCTCTTTTGAATACTCAACAACAATAACCTTTCCATTAGCTCCCGCATTTTTCATTGCCTGGTAACAGCAAAGCATTCCCGACTTACCACCACCACCGATGATACATACGGTGTTGTCTTTTTTAACCAATCTGTCAACCTGAGCCGGTGCACCTGCAACATCAAGAGCAGCAAGAGCCAGTTTTTCGTTGATATCATCTGGAAGAACTGCAAATAATCCTGTCTCAAAAAGTATAGCCTGACCTTTAATATCTACCTGATCAGAAGCAGGGTCAAGATTAGTAATCTCATCAATAACAAGAGGTGTTAATGATAAAGATACTAAAGTAGCTATCTTATCGCCCACTTTTACCGACTTGTCAGCAAAGTTAGGTCCAATAGCTTTAACAACACCGATAAGCATACCTCCTGAACCAGTCACAGGATTTTGCATTTTTCCTCTCTCTCCAACAATAGACAAAATCATTTCTTTCATCTTCTCGGCATCACCGCCGCAAGCACCTTTTACCTGAGTATAAGAAGCCGAGTCAATGTTTAATGTAATAACATCAATAAGAAGTTCATTATCATATATCTCCATTGTGTTATCTATTTTAAGAGCTGGCTGAGGTAAAGTACCTTTAGGCTCTATAACACGATGAGTTCCGTATTTATTTCCTTTTTGCATTGTATATTTTATATCGAATATTTATTACTTAAGTCCTAAAATTTCTCTTGCCTCGGCTGGAGTAGCTATCTCCCTGCCTAGTTCTTTAGCCATGCGAACAACTTTCTCAACAAGTTCACCGTTTGATTTAGCTAAAACACCCTTAGATAAAAATACATTATCCTCGAATCCAACGCGAACATGACCTCCGTCAATAATAGCTGCCATAGCCAATGGGAATTCATATCGTCCGATTCCGGCAACAGTATATGTTGCATCAGCAGGAATACTTTCTCTTAAGAAAATGAAATCTCTTAATTCTCCTGAAATACCTCCATTAACACCCATTACAAAATCAAAATGTATAGGATGCTTGATAAATCCTTTTTTTGCAAGACGTAAAGCCATATCGATCATACTCTTGTCGAAAACTTCACACTCTGGCTTGATATTTCTTTCAATCATTCTTTCTCCAAAATACTTAATAGTATTTTCGGTATTTGTAAAAACCTCATCTCCACCAAAATTACAAGTACCACAGTCTAAAGTTGCCATCTCAGGATTAAGTTCTGTTGGCTGAAGACGCTCATCGTCTGTCATACCTACAGCACCACCGGTAGATGGCTGAATAATGGCATCCGGGATTTCCTTTAGAATTGCCTCCATAACCACTCTGAACCTCTCCTTGTCCTGAGTAGGAGTCCCATCATCCTCTCTGACATGAAGGTGAATAATACTGGCCCCAGCCTCATAAGCTGACTTGGCTTCTCTCACACATTCCTCTACAGTATAAGGTACTGCAGGATTGTGTTCCTTAAGCACCTCTGCTCCGCAAATTGCTGCTGTTATAATTAATTTTTCCATGGGATTTATTTATTACGACGTTGACATTTTTTAGGAACCACACATGTACCACTTGCTCTGCAAACAACAATAGGCTCTTCTAAAACATCGCAAGCAGAATCAGAGATATCTGTACGAGGAACAATAACCTTACGGGCCTCGAATGTCATCTTACGAGAAGAATTACCTACAGAAGTAATCTCTCCAACCGCCTCAATATAGTCACCTGCATATACTGGAGCTAAAAACTCAACATTATCATAGGCACAGAAAAGACCTTCATCACCATCATTAATAATTAACAACTCTGTTGCTACGTCACCAAATAATTGTAACATTCTAGCACCATCAACAAGATTTCCACCATAATGAGCATCGTGAGCACTCATTCTTAGTCTGATTAAAGATTTAGCCATTATATTTAAGATTAAAGTTTTATTAAAAAATTACGAAATAATATAATCTACAAAGATTGCAGGTGTGTGAACCTGCTCAACAGGAATAGATCCCACTTCAACAACTTCCTTAGCCTCTGCAACAACCACATCCGCTGCCATAGCCATTAAGGGATTGAAATTTTTGGAAGTACCCTTATAAACAAGATTACCCTCAGTATCAGAAATACTGGCACCAATAAGAGCGATATCTGCACGCAAAGGAGTTTCCAATAGATAATCTTTACCGGCTACATTAATAATCTGCTTACCTTCAGCGACAATAGTTCCAAGTCCTGTCTGAGTTAAAACACCTCCAAGACCAGATCCTCCGGCACGCACACGTTCCGCAAGAGTACCCTGAGGCACGAATTCAATCTCAATCTCCTTAGCATTTAATTGCTCAATAGTAGCGCGATTAGTACCAATATGAGATGTAATTACCTTTTTCACCTGCTTATTCACAATAAGTTTCCCTAGTCCTTTTTCTGGGAAAGCTGTATCATTAGCGATAATTGTTAAATTCTTAACATTTAATTCAACCAATGCATCAACAATTGCCTGTGGTGTTCCATTAGCTAAAAAACCACCAATCATCAGTGTCATACCATCTTTAACCAAAGAAACAACATCCTTAACAGATAATGATTTGTTCATAATTATAATGATTTTAATTACATGTAACTTCCTATATCTCAATGTCAAAAATAATAAAAATAACAATATCATAGATATTTGACCATTATTTAACACCATTCTAATTAAGAGACTACAAACACCCTCCCAAAAACAGACAAAACATACACATATTCCACTGTTTTTCTGCACATTAGAGCACATTGCCAAGCAAAACCAATAAACAACAGCCTGTTATTTTTATAACAACGCGATTCATTCTTAAACAAAGTGAAAAAAATTAGCAAAATCAGAACAATTTTTACAACTGGAAAACTTTTAAAAAAGCATATTTTCTAAAGTTTTTTACTACAATTCTTCGAACTTTATAACATACCAACCACACATTTAGAAGAACTACTCTATTGTCCTGAAATGGGTTTTACACAAAAACATTTAATGCTTAACAAAAAATTAAACTTAATACAGGATTAAAAGAAGGGGAGAAAATAACTATTTATTCTTCTGTATTTTCGAATGGCATTTTGATACATTTTTCGAACTACTTATACAAACGAGAGCATCAACACCTTACAACAGACACAAAAAAAGCCGGAAGATAAATCTTCCGGCTTGCTCCTCAGGTAGGACTTGAACCTACGACCTACGGATTAACAGTCCGCCGCTCTAACCAACTGAGCTACTAAGGAATTTAGCTTGTTTTTTAATATTGCTCCTCAGGTAGGACTTGAACCTACGACCTACGGATTAACAGTCCGCCGCTCTAACCAACTGAGCTACTGAGGAATATACCTTGTTTCTTAATAATTGCTCCTCAGGTAGGACTTGAACCTACGACCTACGGATTAACAGTCCGCCGCTCTAACCAACTGAGCTACTGAGGAATTATTATATTCTTAAAAGAACTCTTAACTTGCCTTATTTTTCAAAGGCGATGCAAATATAACAACAATTCTTCTCTCCGCAATAGTTTTGAAAAAAAATATTGTAAAAATTTTGCGGTATTTCCTTGAAATTATGCTTATGAACAATGAATCAGGACTATTGAATTTATTGATGTTCCTTAAAAACAAGATCTTAAAATACAGCTATCATAAAACAACAACTTAATATGCCGGAATCAAACCTTTTCAAGTAAATAATGTTCCACCTTTTGGGCTGCCAGACGCACACATCCCCTACAACTTAATTTATTTAGTTTACGAATCTGGCGACATTCAATAGCTCCTCCTTCTTTTTCAAAAGCCTTATTCAGATCCTTTACCGCCTCTTCATTATCCACAAGCAAACGGGCGGCATACAAAGCTCCGCACAATCCTTCTTCTGCTCGTCCTGAACCCTTTCTTGCCGCAACAAGTATCTGTTCATTGGTTATATTAAGCTCCCTTTCAAAAGTCTTTAAAACAGCCTGTGCACAATTATACCTTTCCTTTCCGTGAAATAATTCTTCAGCCCTATCCTCTGCCATAGTCTTTACAATGTATTATTAACAAGCACTAATCAAACGACAAAAGTATCTAAAAGAAATATAAAAGAAAAACAAACAGATATTTAATTCCAATACAGCCTTGATTGGTAAAATACCTCATGAAAAAGAGCCGTTCCCAAACGGAAACAGCTCTTTTATATATTTAAGATTTTAATTAAATCTAATTAGTCTTTAAGCTTAGCTTTTAAGAACTCTCTATTTAGTCTTGCAATGTGTGCAATAGAAATACTCTTAGGACATTCAGCCTCACATGCACCAGTGTTAGTACAGTTACCAAATCCAAGTTCATCCATTTTTGCAACCATAGCCTTAGCTCTTCTCGATGCTTCTATTTTACCCTGAGGTAATTTAGCAAGGTGAGATACCTTTGCAGAAACGAAAAGCATAGCAGATGAGTTTTTACAAGTGGCAACACAAGCACCACAACCGATACATGCTGCAGCATCCATAGCCTCTTCAGCATCGTCTGTACCAATTGGAATTGCGTTACCATCAGGTACGCCACCAGTGTTTACTGATATGAATCCACCTGACTGAAGAATCTTCTCAAATGCATGTCTGTCTACTGTCAAGTCTTTAATCACAGGAAAAGCACCCGATCTCCAAGGCTCAATAGTAATAGTTTCACCCTCATTGAACTTTCTCATATGAAGCTGACAAGTAGTGATTTCACTATCTGGTCCATGTGCACGTCCGTTAATAAACAGACTACACATACCACAAATACCTTCTCTACAGTCGTGATCAAAATAAACTGGTTCTTTCCCCTCGTTTATCAGTTCTTCATTTAGAATATCCAACATTTCCAAGAATGAACTTCCCTGAGAAATATTATGAACCTTGTAAGTTTCAAACGCACCTTTCGATTTAGCATCTTTCTGACGCCAGATCTTTAAAGTTAACTCTTTTAAAATTTTATCTGCCATAACCTTACTTATATGAACGTTGAGTTAATTCAATATTTTCAAATTTAAGATCTTCCTTGTGTAATTCAGGATCTTGTTTTTCTCCTTTATATTCCCATGCAGAAACATATGTAAAGTTCTCATCATCACGCTTAGCCTCTCCATCTTCTGTTACAGACTCCTCACGGTAATGACCACCACAAGATTCTTTCCTGTTAAGAGCATCTCTTGCCATAAGCTCACCTAATTCGATAAAGTCAGCTACACGACCAGCTTTCTCAAGCTCAGCGTTCATAGCATCGAAATCTCCAGGTATACGAACATCCTTATAGAACTCTTCCTTCAATTCTGCAATAAGTTTTATTGCTTTTGTCAAACCTTCCTCATTACGTGCCATACCAACGTATTCCCACATAATGTGACCAAGTTCTTTATGGAAGTGATCAACAGACTTAGTTCCTTTAATATCAAAAAGCCTACGTAATCTATCTGTTACATGCTTCTCAGCTTCTTCAAACTCAGCTAAGTTAGTGTCTATCTTAGGTGTCTGAATCTCGTTAGCAAGATAATCACCTATTGTGTAAGGAAGAACAAAGTATCCATCGGCAAGACCCTGCATAAGAGCAGAAGCACCAAGACGGTTAGCTCCGTGATCAGAGAAGTTGGCCTCTCCGATAGAGTAAAGACCTGGTATGTTAGTCATCAAGTTGTAATCTACCCATAATCCACCCATAGAATAGTGAATAGCTGGATAAATCATCATTGGCTCCTTATAAGGATCAGTATCAGTAATCTTCTCATACATCTGGAAAAGGTTACCGTAACGGTTTTTAATAGTCTCTTTTCCTAAACGATCGATAGCATATTTGAAATCAAGGAATACTGCCTTACCTGTGTTGTTAACACCAAAACCGGCATCACATCTTTCTTTAGCAGCACGGGATGCAACGTCACGAGGAACAAGGTTACCATAAGCAGGGTAACGTCTCTCAAGATAGAAATCTCTATCCTCATCGGCTATATCGTTTGGTCCTATTAATCCTTTCTGCAATTTCTCAGCATCCTCTTTCTTCTTAGGAACCCATACACGTCCATCGTTACGTAACGATTCTGACATAAGAGTCAGTTTAGACTGCTGGTCTCCGTGAACAGGAATACATGTTGGGTGAATCTGCACAAAACAAGGGTTTCCGAAGTAAGCTCCTTTTTTGTAGGCCTGCCATGCAGCACCACCGTTACATCCCATAGCATTTGTAGAAAGGAAGAATACGTTACCATATCCTCCAGAAGCAATAACTACGGCATGTGCACCATGACGCTCTATCTCTCCTGTTACAAGATTTCTTGAAATAACACCTCTCGCCTTACCATCAACTGTAACAATATCAAGAACTTCATTTCTATCAAGCATCTCGATTTGACCTTTACC
This sequence comes from Marinifilaceae bacterium, assembly GCA_963666945.2. GTDB lineage: Bacteria > Bacteroidota > Bacteroidia > Bacteroidales > Marinifilaceae. Next base: position 1,887 of record CAXXRT010000058.1, on the reverse strand, counting down.
AATCTGACGGTTCATAGAGGCATAACAACCTAAAAGTAACTGCTGACCGGTTTGACCCCTGGCATAGAAAGTACGACTTACAAGTACCCCACCGAAAGAACGGTTAGCAAGAGTACCACCATACTCACGTGCAAAAGGAACACCCTGAGAAACACTCTGGTCAATAATATCACCACTTACTTCAGCAAGACGGTAAACATTGGCCTCTCGTGCTCTATAATCACCACCTTTTACTGTATCGTAAAATAACCTATATATAGAATCGTTATCGTTCTGATAATTTTTAGCTGCATTAATACCACCCTGAGCAGCAATGGAGTGTGCACGACGACCAGAATCCTGGTAGCAGAATGCCTTTACATTATATCCTAGTTCGGCAAGACTGGCTGCGGCAGAACCACCTGCTAGTCCTGTACCTATTACTATTACATCTAATTTTCTCTTGTTAGCAGGACTTACTACTTTGATAGAAGCTTTATGTTTAGACCACTTCTCTGCCAATGGTCCTGCTGGTATTTTAGAATCTAATACTGTCATAACTAAAAGATGTTTACCTTAAAATTTAAAAATAAAATACAATGGAATAATTGTGAATCCCAATGCTATAACAACAGCAAAGAAATAAGCAACAGTTTCCAATCTTTTTCTCCAAATCTGGTTACTAAATCCAACAGTTTGGAAAGCTGACCAGAATCCATGACTTAAATGAAGTCCTAAAAATACTGCACCAATAATATAAATAGCACAATACAGTACACTTGTTTTAAACAAAGATGCTACTAATGCATAAGTGTTTTCCATCTCTTCCCCACCAACATGTACCGGAGCTAATAAAGGATCTCCAGCAAATTTGATTTTCCACCAGAAATTAAAAAGGTGAATTACAAGAAACACTAAAACTGTTCCTCCTAGAAAAAACATATTTCTGGATGCAAAAGTACTAGTACCCGACTGATTTGTTTTTGCATACTTCTGAGGTCTGGCCTTCATATTCTGAAGAGTAAGCACTGCCGACCACAAAATATGAATAATAAAACCAAGTGCCAAAACAGGCTCCATTAATTTAATAAGAGGATTAGTCGCCATAAAATGCGCCCCCATATTAAATAACTCACCACTGTCATCAAAAATCAATAATAGATTTAATGACATGTGTACTAACATAAACATGATAAGAAAAAGTCCTGACAAACTCATAACGAACTTCTTCCCAATTGAAGATGTAATAAAACTGCTCATTGGTTTAATACATTAAATTTATACTACTTATTTTATACTTTAAATTTCCGTTTTGCACGACAAAAGTATTCCGTTTTTTAAATATTAAAAAGCTAAAAATAATTTAGATCTATTCCATTTTAGTAATTAGAGAATTTTTTCATTATTACCCCATGCATACTTTTATAGATACTCATCTATAATACAATATGTTACAAAAATACATACAATTTCGAATATGTTAAGTATAGTTTTAATCTAAATAACAAATATATGTTGTAGAATATATTTATTAAAAACTCCACCAAAGCATTCAAACGTTTGCGTAGATTCTATCAACAAATTTTACAGCATTTATTAACTACATAATCCCTGAGCAAAACCATTGCATCTATGGGGCTTTCTTTATATAAAACCAATACGTCAGCTCTGTAAATAATAGTACTGAACTTGTAAAATGATACCACAAAAAGACTTTAATTCACAAGATACAAATACAATTATTACAACAATACTGTTTTTTGCCTGAAAAAAAGTATTTCAAAAACAACAACATAAGAATTAATCGTATTTTTTCAAAAAAATTAACCCCACTTAAGTATTTTAAAATCAATCAAAACAAAATAACAAAAGGGAAAGACCCCAACAAACAAAGACTTTAAGATTTGC
>CAXXRT010000057.1:0-49416 GCA_963666945.2 Marinifilaceae bacterium | reverse complement strand
CTAACGACAAAGGTGGTGAAACTTATATGGGTATCTCAAGAAAGTTTCATCCTGATTGGGAAGGTTGGGCAAAGTTTATTGACCCTTGTAATAATCCCGATTTAGGGAGAACTCTTAAACGTGGGGACATAATTGAAAATGAAGAGTTACACTCTTTAGTTAAAAACTTCTACAAAGAGAACTTTTGGGATAGACTTAGATGTTCATCATTGGAAAGTCAGGAGATAGCAAATGAGCTATATGATACTGCAGTAAATATGGGTGCTAGTCCTGCCATTAAAATGCTTCAAAGATCAATAAATATTCTTATTTCCGGAAGTATTCTGGTTGATGGGATAATTGGTTACAAAACTCTTTGTAATGCAAATCAGGTTAACTCAAAGTGTCTGTTAAAGACTCTAAACGGATTTCAATTTATGAGATATGTTGAAATCTGTGAAGCGAACCCTTCTCAGGAGAAGTTTTTTAAAGGTTGGTTAAAACGTGTTTAAACAGTATTTAAAATGAAAAAGAAATTTAAAGATACCGGCTTTGGTAAATTCATTAACAAGGTAATACAGAAAGCTCCTGGAATTGCCGGTGATATATTTGATATTGCAACTTCAGGAAATCCTGTTGCAGCAACAATTGATAAGGTTGGAGAGTTACTCTCCAGTAAAGCTGCTCCCGGAACAAAAGAAAAAGAGTTACTAGATGAATTGGAGCAATATCGTTTGACTTGGGAAAAGGAAATGTATGAGCTCGACATTAAGGCTTTTTCTCTTGAGGTAGAAGACAGAAAATCTGCAAGGGATAAATATGTAAACTCTAAGAGTAATATAGCCGATCGTCTTGCGGTAAGTGTTATGAACAGAAATATCGTTTACATCTTCTCATTGATCTTCTGTCAGATTATTATAACAGTGGGGACTGTATTTGTTCTTTTGAATATGGTTTCAGATCAACAGACTGCAGTTACTGTTGGAACTTCTCTTGGTTCTGTTATTGGTACTGCAGTTGGAACCGTAGTTGGTTCTTTACTCCAGGAGAGAAACTCTGTTGTTGGTTTCCACTTTGGCTCATCTGTAGAAAAATCTCAATGAAAGAAGTTATTGTAAACATAGGACAGAATCTTTGCGATATAGCAATTCAGGAGACTGGCAGCATTGACGGTCTCTTTGAAATTGCAATTGCAAATAATTTAGATCCTCATGATGATATTGTTCCTGGACAAACTCTTGTGATACCTCAGGAGACTAAACCACAAGTTGTAAAATATCTTAAAGACAAAAACATTAAAGTCACATCTGAATAATGGTACGATCAACAGAAGAAATACAACAAGAGATAATTGCTGAAGTAAGTAAACAAATGCCTGAGCTTGATTCTCAATCTAAGTTTGCTATTTGGCGTGCATGGACATATGTAATAGCTAATGTTATTCATGTGTTTGAAAATATTATAAGTAAGGACAAGTCTGAAATAGAAGATAACCTGGCAAGGCGTAAGTATGGCCAACTTGACTGGTATGTTCGTCTTGCATACGATTTTAAACTTGGTTATACCTTAAGGTTTAATAATGATACCGGAGAGCTTGAATATCTTCAGTATGAAACATTCCCTGAAGGAACGGATATTGAAGTTATTAAACGTGTTTCTGTTGTTGAAAATAAAGATACTAATGCACTTACATTAAAGGTTGCTACGATAGACAAGGACGGGAACTTAATTCAGCTTAACGAGGATCTACTTCTTCAGTTTAAAAATTATATGGAAGATGTTAAGATTGCCGGAACTTCTCTTGAGGTAATTTCTTTACCTGCAGATAATATAATTGTTGCTGCAGATATTTACTTTAACCCTATATATTCTGTTGAAACAATAAAAGCAAATCTAAAAGATACTCTTAATAATTATCGTGCTGATTTTAACTTTTCGGGAAAACTATTAAAAAACAATTTGCTTGAATCGATGAGAAAAACCGAAGGTATTGAGGATGTTTTGTTGAAAACATTGCAGGGCAAGCAGGGAACTATTGTTGAGGATATTGTTCGTGATTATGAAGTGCTGTCCGGGTACTTTAATTATAAACCGACCGACTTATCAAATACCGATATAGTTGAAACTTTTAATTATATAGCTAATGAATAAGGACTGGGTAAAATACGATCTGTTTAAATACTTGGGCATGCTGCTTGGATATATGTTCAAAGGTCAATACAATTGGCTTTCTGCACTTGTTTATCCTATTGCTCAATTATGGCGTGGCTCTTCCGGCTTTATTGGTTGGGAGGACTACCGCAAAAGAAAATACTACGAAAGTAATGTTACCGGACAAACACGCTCTCTCCAGGAACACTTGAATAATGAACTTGATAATGAAAACCGACAGATAAGAATTATACACAAACGTTCTTCAGGGCTGCCGGTTCCTCTTATCTCTGAAGGTTATGAAACTATTGAGTTTTCATTAATAGAGGAAGCTGAAGCAATATATATTGCATTAGAGGGAGAGGTTATTGAGAATCTGGACACAGGCTTTCTTGTACTTATACCAAGCTACGTTAATAAAGACAGGGTGCTAGGTATAGTTAATGAGTACAAGCTAGCAGGTAAAACTTATAAGGTTGAAATTAATTAGTAATTAAGATATGAAAAGACAAGTACAACAAACAGGTATACGTAAATGGTACGGTGATGACTTTCTTGATATACAAAACGAATCACTTACAGCCATTGAGGCTCATTATGCACCTTATGGCAGTTGTATTATAAAAGGTTGTGAGGTTAGTGGTACTAGTATCGCTCCAGGGATAGTATTTATAGATGGGAAAATACAGCGTTTTCTCGGTGCTACCGGTTTAACTTTCCCTTGTTATCTCAAGACAAGCTTGAGAAAAGAAACAAGAGAATATAAAACAGGAGGCAGTAAAGATATAGCGGAGATCTACGAGGCCGTAATATCCACAACAGTGCCCACAGGAGATTACATTACAATAACCTCTCAGGGTGGCCGTACTTTTCGTCAGGCGTTTCAGGATGCCAACAACAGAATGGTATCCGACTCTAAAATTTCAGAGTGGAACGGCTCCAAGACCTCTGCAATAAATACTGTCCGGGGAACGGTTACATCTGCTTATGATACATTAGGCAAGCTCTATAACTGGGCATTGGATTTATTTTCCAAGAAGGTAGATAAGACCTCCATGAGTAGCTCAATAACTTCTACGTCGACAACCAACGTAGCCACCAGTAAAGCCATAAAAGATGCCAAAGACACCGCAATATCTACTGCAGCATCTGACGCAACAACAAAAGCCGATGCAGCCCTTGCAGCCGCCAAAACCGATGCAACCACCAAGGCCAATCTTGCAAAGTCATCTGCAATTTCAACCGCAACTGCCGAAGTTCGAGGTGAAGATGTTAGCAGCGAGTCGCCCAAGTTTTCATTAAAGAAATTGTATGACTGGGCTGTTGGGAAACTTGCCAATAAGCCTAATTGGGACTCTGCTTATGATCAAATTACTAATTTGCAGATTGGGGGAAGGAATTTACAACAGGGTACTGGACTAAAAACTAATGCTCCTCTTTGTGTGTGGGGAGTTGTAGCTTTAAAAGAAATAAGAAGAGATGAGAATATACCATATGTTCATATTGAGATCGGTGCTGATTATACAGCACATTGTGCATTTGAAACAAGAGGATGGGGTGATTATAGTATTGAGCAAGATGAAAGATATATTATAAGTTTCGAGGCAAGGGGAACTGTAAGTGGGTTTGATTACCTTTATCAAATGAGGGTCGGTGGAACTAATCAATCTGTACCTGCTAATACAATCCAATTATATGAAGATAATTGGACTAAAATAACTATCCCATTTACTTCTAGCTTTGCAACAGATCAGGGGTATTTATTAATTGGTGTTAATGATGAAGCAGGTAAGTGGTTTGATGTTAGAAATATAAAACTAGAAAAAGGCAATAAAGCCACAGATTGGACACCTGCTCCTGAAGATGTTGTTTTTTTAAATGATTTCGGAATAGGAGCAAATGAAGATTCGGATGTTATTCAAATTTCCGATGCAGATTCTGCAACAACTAATGGAACTTACAGATTATTATCTTCAGCAAACAATAATCCTATTCCTGGAACATCATGTGCTTTAATTGTAAGTAGAGTTGGTGCAGAAAACAGAATAGAACAGATAGCTCTATCTGCTGGAAGATTCTATTATAGATATAGAATTGAATCAATCTGGACTGGATGGAAAATACTTTACCATTCAGGTAATTTTGATCCTGCCTCGAAAGCGGAAAAGAATGGAGATAGCACACAGGATTTTAATGGTAAGACATTGAGAGGTTATGGATATATAATAGCTATGTCCACAGGAGAAGATAAAGTTGGTGTATTATACAAGGACAGAGTATATGCGCAGACAGGATCAGAACAATCACCTATTGGACTTAATTGGGCTAGAACAATTCTCGCCAATCCAGACGGTTCTTTGGAAGCAAAAAACATAATCATAAAAAAATAAACAAACATGTTACAATTATCAAATATTCAAAACCTAAAATTCAGAGGGCAGCTATTAGATAGCTGTGTACTGTTTCTTAATATTTTAATGCAAAACGATGGTAAAACCTACATAGTAGAACTTTATCCATATCTAAGCAAAGAAGCTAAAAACGATGATTGGAGACACAATCATTTACGTCATGAGGTTTATTGTCTTGGTGAAAAAGATGATGTAATACAGGAGCCATTAGACCTAAATCCAGATGATGTAATACCTTTAGGTGCTATATCTGTTCAAGATACTATTATTAAAGTAGTATCCGAAAACGATGAAATTGAAATGCCTATTGCTACTAATCAGCCTGTTTATGTTCAAGCTGAAAAGGGCTCTAGTATTATCTTTTTTGCAACAGAACAATCATCTTTCTTGGTAAATAAACCTATTAAAGTGCCTGAGTGGAGACTTTTAAAGGATATTACAATCGAAACTCCTGGGCAAATTGAAAATCCTTTATCTTATACTGATGCAATAATAAAGGTTAAAGAGGCTTTAATTACTCAAGGAATAGTAACCGAAACCGATATAATGGAGGTGTAGTATGATATTACCAGTTGATAATTTACCCGCTGAAGAAATATTTAACGCTGTCGGTGTCACCGAAGGAGAACAAATATTCTATAACAGCAATGGTACAAAAAGATCACTTGTCGAATTCACGCAAAAGGCTTCGGGTATATTTAACCCGACCTTTTGCGCTGATGCGGCAACATGTTTACAGCGTCAAGATCTAAGAAGCTTTCTAGGGTACTCAATAGGTTTGTGGTCTGTGATAGAAAACAGGTCTCCGTTTGTTATCTCTCATAACGATACCGGATTTTGCTATCTTGGAAAAGTTCAGGCTATTCCTGCTCCAACAGCTACTCCCAATAATAGTTATGTCGAAACTCAAGTAAATTCACTAGGAGACAATATTTACGAAATAAAAGCCAGGTATAAAACAATAAATACTGAAGGGTATATAATACAAACAAGAGTAACAGTCGCTAATCCTGCAGGCTCAATAGATATTAGATTTGACCACGACAGACAATATGGCTATCTTGTGATACATTCAACATGTAGTAATTGCGGAAACTGTTTAGATGTCTGCGAATATGAAGCAATAATATATAATCCAAATCCGGATATACATCCACAATATTCTATAGATATCAATAAATGTACTAATTGTATGATGTGTACTGCCGTTTGTCCAGAGGGAGCAATAGAGGAAACTTAATTATTAATAACCAATAAAATATTAAAGTATGAGTGTGACGCCCATTTCTTATTATGGAGGTAAGCAATCCTTACTAAGGCATATGCTTCCATTAATTCCATTTCATAATGTTTATACAGAAGCATTTTGTGGTGGAGCAACTTTATTTTTTGCAAAGTCTCAGGCAGAGGTTGAAGTTATAAACGACTTAAATTCAAATCTTATAAACTTTTATAAGACAGTAAAAAATCAATATCCTGAATTAAAAAAGAAAATAGATGCTTCTTTACATAGTCGTCGAGAGCATGTTTTTGCACAGATAGTATATGACTATCCGGAGTTTTTTGACACAGTATTAAGAGCCTGGGCACTGTGGATATTATCAAAACAATCTTTTGCTTCAAAATTAGATGGAGCATGGGGTTATGATGTTAGTCATAATACGATGTCTAAGAAGATTCAGAATTGTAAAGATGCATTTACTATTGAAATTAGTAAACGTCTTGAGAATGCTCAAATTGAAAATACAGATGCATTAAGAATAATCAAAACGAGGGATACTACAAATACATTTCATTTTGTTGACCCACCATATGTAAACTCTGATTGTGGGCATTATAAAGGCTATACAACAGAGGACTTTGAAGAACTATTAAAGCTGTTGGCAACTATTAAAGGTAAGTTCATGTTAACGATGTTTCCTCATACCCTAATAGACCAGTATGCAGATAACTATGGTTGGCATATTCACGAAGTAGAACGTACTATATCAGCCTCCAAAACAAGTAGAAGAAAGCAAATAGAAATAATGGTTTGTAACTACGAGACACAGAAGAAACTAGAATTGTTTTAAAAAAAGTAGGCGGAGTAATAAAGTTGTCACACTCCTTGTGTTTATATACAAAAATAACCACACAAGCATACTCCGCCTAGAGTATCTTAATTACTTGAGTGGTTATTTTGAGTGTGACGGAACAAAAATATTAATAAATATTATTATCCCCAAAGAATATTAGTCAAACAGGAAATTAGTTGTAATTTTTCCAGTTATTTAATACCCAATCTTGAAGATCTGTCCTGACTCTTAAATATGAAGGTGCATGTTTTATAATCATTCTCTCAATTTTGTGAGCATCAGCTAATTCTGTGAAATTAAAAGAATTGATAAAATCGACCATTTCATAACTTTCGCCACGATTTAAATAGTATCTGTCTCTAAATACTTTAGTTGGATCATCCCCTCCAATTGCAGTATCTGCATATTTAAATAGCAGATCATTTTTTGTTATTTTCATAAGCATTTTTGTTTAGTAGTTACAACATTGTAACCGAATGAAGGTTAGTCAATTATTATGCCAATGTAATCGATGTGCCAACTTGTCATAATAAGATATGTTAACATACTGGATGTGTCATAAATACTGTTTAAATGTCATCGAAACAGTATTTAAATAAAAAGTAAGGCTTTGCGTGTGATTATAATAATTTGTACATTTCGTTTTTAAAATGCGCACAATTCGTTTTGGCGATTATATATTTTACTGGTTTGCTTTTCTTTTTGTTTTTTATTTAAAGCAATCAACATATGTATTTGTGTGTGTTCAAGATATAGATCGCAAAAATATAAATATTATAATAAACAATTTACTTTCAATTAACTTTTTTACAAAATATTTTAAAAAAATCATTAATTTTGGAAAAACAAATTCCATGAGTATCATAGAAAAAATACTATTACTAATATTTACAATCTCTTATTTGTATTTCACTTTATATTCTCGAAATAAAATTGAAGAGACATGTTTGCTGAATGATAATCAAAAAAAGATACACAATATACTTATATGGATAATCCCATATTTCTGGGGAATGTTTGTTCTAAGAATCATTAAGCCCGATAAATATAAAACAATTACCAAAAAGGATAGAAAAACAGAGACGAACAATTTCTACGAAAGTGGAAAAGGATTCCACGGGTAATAAAAAAAGCCCCATGCAAAGCATGAGGCTCAAACCAAATCTTACAATTATTAAAACTATTTCACAGGGAAATTCCCCTTATAAACATCTTTTATAAAGTCAATAATTCCATTCATGTAAACTTCCTGATCGTCCCACATAGAAAGGTGACTGCCATTAGGGCAATATAAGAAACGACCGTTCTGAACAGTCTCTGAAATCCTTTTCATATCCTCAGGATTCATAGTATCGTATTTTCCTCCTACAGCAAGAGTTGGTACAGTAAACTTTGGCAACCTGTCCCAAATAGACCAATCTTTCAAGGTACCTCCAGGCAAGAACTCACTTGGTCCCTGCATATATACGTATACTTTAGGATTAATCTTACCAAAACTACGTGTAATTGATTCAGGCCACTCCTTACATCTACATACATGTTTTGTATAGAACTCTTTAAATATCAAATCCTGATAAACAGGATTATCGAACTGTCCCTTATCTTCATAAGCTTTCAAAGTATCCAGTAAAGAAGGTCTTAACTGAGCTCTAAGTTTCTGGTTATACTCACCATACTCCTTAAAACCGGCTGTCATATTACTAATAATAAGCCCCTTAAGATTTTTCTGGTACTTTGCGGCATATTCCATGGCAAGAATCCCCCCCCAGGAGCTACCGAAAAGATAAAAGTTATCTTTATTAAGTCCCAGTTTTTGACGAACCTGCTCAACCTCTTCTACAAAACGCTCAATAGTCCATAGTTTATTGTCATCCGGCTGATCGGAATAGGCTGAACCAAGCTGATCGTAATGATAAAACTCAATATTAGCCTTTGGAAAGAAGCTCTCGAAACACTCCATATATTCGTGAGTTCCACCGGGACCACCATGAAGAAGGAGAACCTTCATTGGACTATTACCAAAACGTTTAGTCCATACCTTATACCCTTCTTTAAGCTTTATCATCTGGATTCCTGCAGTCTGACATTCACCAGCTGTCTTAAAATTAAAATAATCATTTGTATTGTCTGTCTTCTTATTTGCCGAATCAATACTACAAGAAAAAAACATAAAACTCATAGCTATAAAAGCAGATACAAATAAAAATATTGTTCTTTTCATCTATTTATAATTTATTAATTAAATAATTTACAAAATAAATACCAAAGACTCCAGAGCCATTGGCAACAGTCATTATCACAAAATTTTATTTTAATAAAACCCTTGATAATTTTATTGTTTTAAAAAAATCATGTTCAGTACATAAAATCTGTTTTAATCACTACCTGCAAAGCTATATATAATCAGATATATTTTTTGTTAATTTCTATATGTTATATGACAGTAAATAAAAAAAATAATCAATCCTTAAAAAATTTGCCACCCCCAATAGTTTTATTACCTTCGTAGCCTGAATTATTAACTGTTTAATTCAGAATTAGATGAATCAATTAACTACCTCAAAGCGCATAATAATCGGTGTGCAGTTTCTATTTGTAGCTTTCGGAGCAACGGTACTTGTACCATTACTGGTCGGTATTGACCCCGCAGTAGCATTGTTTACAGCCGGTGTAGGAACCCTGATTTTTCACTTAATCACAAAGGGTAAAGTACCGGTTTTTTTAGGCAGTAGTTTTGCATTTATTGCACCTATTGTCAAGTGTACAGAACTTTACGGATTCCCTGGAACCCTTTCAGGACTTATTGCCGTCGGGGTCGTTTACTCCCTTGTTTCTGCCCTGGTAAAGACCAAAGGGCTAGGATTCATAGAAAAGATATTCCCATCTATAGTTGTCGGACCGGTAATAATGGTCATCGGGCTATCACTTGCCCCCGAAGCAATCAAGATGGCAAAAACCAACTGGATAATAGCAGTAACATCACTAATGACTGCAATTATAGTTGTAACATACACTAAAGGAATGTTAAAACTAATCCCAGTATTCTGTGGGATAATAGCAGGATATGTCTTATCAATGATACTAGGCAAGGTTGATTTCACTCCTATAACAGAAGCAGCCTGGATAACCGTACCAAAATTCACTACACCAGAGTTCAGCTGGGGAGCAATTCTGTTTATGGTACCAGTTGCCTTCGCTCCAATCATTGAGCACGTTGGTGATATGTACGCCATAGGTGCAATAGCAGAGAAAGATTTCGTCAAGAAGCCAGGACTTCACCGTACCCTTCTTGGAGACGGTATAGCCACAGCAATGGCAGGATTCTTCGGAGGACCCCCAAACACAACATATTCAGAAGTTACAGGAGCAATATCACTAACCAAAGTAACAGACCCAAGGGTACTAAGAATAGCCGCCGTAACAGGTATTGTATTTGCCTTTATAGGAAAGATAAACGGGTTCCTTCGCTCTATCCCTACGGAAGTACTTGGAGGAATAATGATACTTCTTTTCGGTATGATTTCAAGCGTAGGTATAAAGACATTGGTTGAGTCACACGCAAGTCTTAACAAGACAAGAAATCAGGTAATAGTATCTGTAATCCTTACCATAGGTATTGGAGGAGCAGTCATTGAATACGGTCAGTTCTCGCTTGCCGGAATAGGTCTTGCATCAATTGTAGGTATTATACTTAACCTTATACTACCAAATAAATCAAAACCGGTTCACTATGACAAAGATGATGATTCTGAAGATTTTATAATAACAGAAGATTCAAAAAAATACGCAGAGGAAATAGCTTAATAATTAGGCTTCAAGATATTTTAGGAAAGGATGCACTAATAATGGTGCATCCTTTTTTTATATCTTTAAATATGAGTATTTACCAACTCTTCCATGAAAATCTTAATCAAAAATCATAATCTTCAACGTAAATATTTAAGTATATTGTCTATTTCTTAAAAATAAAATACACAGCAAGAATCAAAAAAATACAACCAATAAAATGATTCATTTTAAACTCCTGATTCTTAAACACCAACATAGAAAATAAAATAAAAATAACTAAAGTAATAACCTCCTGCATCACCTTAAGTTGCATCAATGTAAAAGGACCGCCGTTGCCCTCATATCCAATACGGTTAGCCGGAACCTGAAAACAATATTCAAACAAGGCGATGCCCCCAACTAATAGCTACAATAGCCACAATCCCCAGCTTCTGAAACCCAGCCATCTCACTAAATTTAAGATGCCCATACCACGCAAGAATCATAAACGAGTTGGAACACACCAACAACAAAACAGTTAACAGACCTTTCATTTTACATCTTCTTTATAATAAATTGGCAGCAAAAATAGTGGATATTTAGTAAATGTGTTCAGGTGTTTAAATATTTTATAACAATAAAGCAACAGATTAAGTGCAACATATACCCCATTGGCTCTTTGCAGTATCTTACCCTATACTTTATGTATATTTTACATACAGGAAGTATCCCCAATGTATCCACCAAATATCCATAAACGTGAAAGATTATTCGAACTTGAAGCGAGGGAAATACGACTTTGATACAAGGAGAGTACTACCCGATAGGAAATCACCGGGGCACTGATACTTTAAAAAAGTTTTCCCATAGCAGGAAACCATATCTTAAAAACAAACTTCAAAAAAATAAGAGGCACTACGTAAAATAAAATATTTTAACGCAATGCCTCTTTTATTTCTGAAAAAAATCACACTCCGGAAATTTCAGCCGGAGCTGTATATCGTATAAATATGTAAATATTAAAACATATTTATGAGTTGACAATCACCTTTTAGTGATTTGCCTTAAATGCTTTTAATCTTTCCTCTAAAATAGGGAATTGTTCGTTGGAAATGAACGATACACAGGCACGTAGTCCTTCTGTTCTTTCACTTCCTGTAGCAGACAAAGATATTGCACTCACACCGTAATACATCAACTCTTCAACAAGTTTATCACCCTGAAACCCTGGGTAAGAAACAGTGAAGTAGAAACCATCGGCGATAGGCTCGTCGATATCCTTGTCGTAAACAATGCTGAAGCCATTGTCAGTGAAGATTTTCTTGGCTTTTCTTGCTCTTTCTCCGTATTCCCTGACAACTTCCCAAGGCTTGTATGTTCCGTCGTTTGTAGCTTTAAGAAGTGCAGCAAGACCTTTCTGAGCTGAGTGAGTAACACCTGCAGTGGATGCATACAGAGTTCCGTATGCCACCGAGTGACCGAAGTTTGCAGAAGAATAGTATTTAAGAAGATTCTCATGGTTAGACTTGAAAAGCTTCTCTGACACGCACATCATACCCACACGCTGACCAGCATAACTGAATGCCTTGGATGATGATATCATCAATATATAGTTATCGGTATATTTAGCCACCGTTGGCTGGAATGGAGCCTGTCCCGGTACAGAAAGATCTTTACGGAAATCCATAGCGAAATATGCAAGATCTTCCTCGATAACCACATCGTATTTATTTGCTAACTCACCGATAATCTGCAACTCTTCCTCATTAAAACATATCCATGTTGGATTGTTAGGGTTAGAATAAAGAATTGTTGAGATATTTCCTTTAGAAAGATGCTCTTCAAGCTTAGCTCTCAATTTCTCTCCCCTGTAGTTGTATACATCGAAGCTCTCTGATTTAAGACCAAGCATTCTGACAAGCTGCTTGTGCACAGGAAATCCAGGATCGATAAAAAGAATAGTATCTTTCTTTTCATCCATACGCCCGGCAACCATAAAGCTGGCGAAGTTACCATGTATAGACCCTACTGTCGGGATACAACACAATTCAGGAACATCTACATCGATAAAATTCTTAACGAAACGTGATATTTCATGCTTTAGTTCTGGCACACCGTCGATATCAGGGTACATCTGTGCACAACCCTCATCAAGGGCTTTCTTCTCAGCATCGATTGCTACCTGAGGAGCAGGAAGTCCTGGGATTCCCATTTCCATACGCACGAATTTCTCTCCTGTTTCCTTCTCGATAAGATCAATAATATGCTTTATCTCACGAATAGATGCACGACCAACACATTCGAAGCCGCTATTGTCTATCACCTTTTTTACAACATCATGTTCTATTGGAGTTGCAACCATTGTTTCCATTTTTTTATTTCTTTAAAATTAAAAAAATTATTGCACATCTGCGAACAGCGATATCTGTTCATTCTCTCATGATTATATTTTACTAATATTTATCATCAAAAAAAAGCATGTCAGCTTCAGTGCTATTTTTTTCGATAGCATATGGATTATATAGCCCATATGCTATCTTATATTTTTATAGTTCAATTCTTATTCTTGCATCTACCGCAGTCACCTTGTCTTTTGTACCAAGAAGTGGGTTTAAATCCATCTCTTTTATTTCAGGGGCTGCCTTTAAAAGAGCAGAAAGTCGTACTATAGTATCGGCAAATATAGCAATATTTACACCCTCCTGACCTCTAACACCTTCAATAATTTTATAACTCTTAAGATTTTTAATCATCTTAACAGCCTCTTTACTACCTACAGGAGCAAGAGCCGCAGAAGTATCTTTTAGCACCTCAATGAATATTCCACCCAATCCGCAAAGAACCAGGTGACCGAAATCGTCCTCTGCCTTGGCACCTATGAAAAGTTCCGTACCAGAAAGCATAGGCTGGATAAGTATTGCCGTCGTATCCTTGATCTTCATCATGCGGTTAAACTCATCAGCAACTATTTCTGGTGAGTCGACATTAAGAACAACACCCCCTACATCCGATTTGTGAACAGGACCCACAACCTTCATCACCACAGGGAATCCAAGCTCCTGAGCCTTGGCAACCGCATCGGTCTCGGTTGTTACAACAGCCTCACCAGCCCTAGATATTCCTGCAGCATCGAGCAATTCCTGAATCTTATCCGGCTCAATATACCCATCATTGCAAGATTCAATCACAGAACGAATCTTTTCAGTATCGACCACAGGCATTTCCTCTGCCTCAACAGGCTTAGGAGTATTGAAGATATTTACTATAGCCTGACCGACAGTCAATTCATCAGGGAAATACACCCTTCCAAGCTCGTTTTTAAAGTAATTGATACGCTCTGCACCAGTAGTCATTGAAGGCAAGATAGGATAAATAGGCTTTTTACATACCGCCATCTTATCACTAATAACCTTATAGGCAGGACGCACATCAACAAGCTCAGGGTCACCGAAAATAACAGCCATACCATCAATCTCAGGGAAGTTATTCTCCATAGAGTCTATGATCTCACCAAGCTGTTCAGCAGAACCTGTAGCAAGGAAATCAATAGGATTACCCACACTAGAACCAGGATACAGCTTTTCAAGCAAAGCATCGGCATGAGGACCCTCCAGGTGAGGCACATCAAGACCACCGTTAGAAAGCACATCGGTCAGCATAACCCCAGGACCACCGGCCTGAGTACAAACGGCAATGTTCTTACCCTTAAGTTCAGGTTGTGTTAACACGGCAGCCACCATCACCAACTCTTCCCTACCCTGACAACGTATAATTCCCGCCTTGTTAAAGAGAGCCTGGACAGCAACATCGGGACTGGCAAGAGCCCCCGTATGCGAAGAAGCAGCACGGCTACCAGCAGAAGAGCTACCCGATTTAATGGCAGCAATCTTACAACCTTTTTTAATTAGTGATGAAGTATGTTTAAGAAACTTCTCAGGCTTCTTAACATTCTCCATGTATATAAGTTTTATTCTTGAGCTAGTCTCTGGATCGAAAGAATTATCCCAATACTCAAGCACCTCTTCAACACCATTCTGGGCAGAGTTACCCACCGCGAACATGCTTGCAAAAGTAAGACCTATTGCCATACCCTCCTCAATAATGAAGGCAGCAGTAGCACCCGAACCACTCACGAAATCACAACCCTTAGGGTCAAGTTTTGGAAGAGGACCAGCAAACACACCGCTAAAGTTTGGAGTCAGAACACCAGTACAGTTAGGACCGATAAGAGCCGCATTGTTTTCGTTACAGATACGCACAACCTCATCCTCAGCCTTTTTCCCCTCTCCTCCAACTTCAGAGAATCCGGCAGAAAGGATAATAAAAGCCTTAACGCCACAATTCTCTGCAAGAGTCCTTACACTCTCCAGAACGAAAGGAGCAGGAACACCTATAATTGCAAGATCGGCATGAGGTAATTCATCTGCTGTACGGAAAGATTTTATTCCCTGCACAACATCTTCCTTAGGGTTGATTACAAAGATTTCCCCCTTGTACCCCTTGTCTATTATATTTTTAAGGGCTTTCCCACCCGGCTTAAACACCGAGTTGGAACCACCCACTACTACTATTGATTTAGGATCTATTACCTGATTATTTAGCATACTCTCGTCCTCCCTTAAATGCCATTTGGTTAGCAGCCTTAATCATATCGTTTGGTGAAAGATCCATTAGAGCAGAAAGCCATAGATCTTCCGGGATACGATTGAAAGGATTCATAGTCGAGAGTATACCTAGAACAACCACGTTAGCCGATCTTCCCGACTTATCACCAAGAGAAAGAGCTATTTCATTAGCATCTATTTCAATAACCTTGTAACCCTCAAGAGCCTTTTCAATCTCCTCAAACTTAGGATAATCTTCCATCTTAGTATTTGGAGGAAGAGCCCTGAATTTGTTAAAAAGAATAGTTCCGTTTGGTTTTAAAAGCTCAAGGAAACCAGGACGAAGCACCTCGCTGCTCTCCATAACTACAAGCACATCGGCTGATCCCGGCGCAAGAGTAGGAGAAGAAACATTACCACATGAGAATGTAGAGATAACCGGTCCGCCAAGCTGAGCCATACCATGAGTATCACCCTTAACAATGTGAGCATCAGCATAAGGAGTATTCATCATCATTGCAGAAAGAACCTTACCGAAGAACAGGTTACCCTGACCACCGATACCACGGATAGCAAGACGAAGAGACTCAGGAAGATCTTCCTTTGCAACCTTAACATCTTTTAGTTCCTGAAGTTCAGGAAAAACAGGAGCCTCAGCCTTAGTCTTTTTAGGAGCCTCATCCTCAACAACAATAGCACCAACAGGACAACGCTGCATACATACCTGAGTGTTACCACCACAGTTAGTACAAAGCGAAGTAAAACGAGGACCGTTTTCTTTGTCGAACTCAATACCAGGACAGATATTACACTGACCACACTTGATACACTTATCCATATCAATCTTCACCGTTCTAACCTTATTCTTGCTTTCCACCTGATTTACACAAGGGCCCTCGAATACAAGAGTAGTGAATTCACCCTGTTCAGCAAGTTCCAGCGAATTTTTAAGCTCAGCCTCAACAGCCTTGATATCGTAAGAAGGAACAGTAACAACCCTGGCCTGTTCAGCCTCTAAGGCTTTCTTTAGACTAAATTTATTAGGCACACCAGCAAGATTGCAATCAGAACTTGGAGCAGGCTGACCACCAGTCATTGCAGTAATACGGTTGTCAAGAACAATCTTTACACCCGGAGTATTACGGAACACAGCGTTACGGGTAGCATCAAGACCAGAGTGACATTCACAAGAATCCCCAAGAACAGAGATAGTCTTTGAAGCATACTCAGGACGAGAGATCACAAATCCCTGACGCATAGCATCCGACCCACCCATACAAAGGCAAGTATCTATTGCATTCTGGAAATATATAAGAGTAGAACAACCAATATCACCAAAACCAGAGAATATCTTTTTCTGCTTGCGAAGCTTATCGACAGTAAGCCCGAAAGCACGGTAAGGACAACCAGGACAGATAGCCGGAGGTCGCATTACCGGAGCAACGCTAAGTGATTTATTTTCCTTGTTGTATCCGAAATTAAGCTCAGAGTTAAGGAATTCAAGTATCATCTCAGGAGTCCAGTCAGTGATAACAGAATTTTCCTCTTTACCAATGATTTCAATACCCATAAGCTTGATCTTATCCTCTACAAACTTATCACCATCTTCAATAACAAATATCTTACCGTCAACCTTGCTTGCGAAAGAACGGATAAGCTTTTCAGGAAGAGGATAAACAGTACCTAAAGACAGAATATAAGGATTCAGTTTTGCCAAAGTAAGAGCCTCCTGAAGCATTATATGACTTTCACCACAAACGATAACTCCCCAATCTTCCTTACCCTCTATCTGCGAATTAAGAGACGATGTTTCTGCCCAGTTTTGAACAGCAGGTATACGCACCTGAGTAGCATGATTATAACCCTTACGTGCAATGTTAGGCATATTCATCCATTGTTTAAGATCGGCTGGTACCTCACGAGGAGTAACCGTTCTTGACTCTTTAGTCTCAATAAGACCTTCAGAGTGACAAAGGATACCACTTGCAAGAATTACAACAGGAGTATTGAACTCACGGCTAACATCAGCAGCGTGAGCAGCAATTTCGTACATTTCCTGATGGTTACGAGGCTCCAAAACAGGAATACGTGATGAAGCGAAGAAATGACGAAGGTCAATAACATGTTGAGTACTGGAAGGCATATAATCAGTAGCAACGAAAAGCACTAAAGCACCAGCAGGATTATTAAAAAAAGCCGCTGTTGTTATAGGATCACCAGCCTGAAAAGCACCAGGAGTCTTCATTGTCACAACAGTATCGTGACCGGCAACAGCATGCCCCACACCAACGGCAACGGCAACAGCCTCGTTAACATCCCATCCTACTAAAATTTTATCCTGAACCTTAGCCAGAGACTTATCTATTACTTCAGTACTAGGAGTACCAGGATAACCCTCTGCACAGTGATAACCCGCATGCATCACCCCAAGGGCAAATGCCTGATTACCTTGTAGAATATGCCTGCTTCCAACAGGTGATTCTACTAATTTCTTAAAATTAGCCATTGAGAAATATTTTATATAATTATAATATTTGCAATTTATTCAGCACCTACAGGTCATTCATTACCAGACAAATAATTCATTATTCTCAGCTACCACAAACAAGACATTATACCAATATTATTATAAAGCCCAACCAAACATTTATGATAAACACAATATACTTATCTGTCAGAATATATTAATTCAATAATTTAAAAACCTGTATGCTATAAAGTGGCGGAAATGCCTATGGAGAAAATGAAGACTAGATATATTCGTCTCTGTTTTTGATATTTATATACAATCTTTTTGGCAGCAATTGTAATAATATTTCTCTTTCCACGATAAATAAATTTTAAAAGTCAAGGGGTTATAATAACCCCATTTTTATGCAAAAATAAAATAATTAAGGAATTTATAAAATAATTAATGAAAAATTAGTATCACTAAATTATTTATTCTTCATAATTTGGCGTAACCTCAACTACTTTTCCATCTTTTATACAAAGAAAAGTAACCTCTCCTTCTTTAAATATCAGATTTCTACCACAACATCCTTCATATTCGCCATATAAATAGACCTTATGATCACCTTCAGGCACACACCATTCTCCACAACACCCACCTTCAACAGACCCAATTAATTTACCATCGAAGAAAACATCCCCACAGCCGAAACATTCATTACCTACCTTAAGATAGGAATCCCCAGTTATTACTTCCACTTTCAGATCATCTGTTTCACCATTAGAGACAAAATCACTCTCATCACTACATTCTATAAAAAACATTGACAAAAGTATTACAACAGAACTTATAACTTTAATTGTTTTCATGACATTCTAATTTTTAAATTAATACCTCACTCCATTTAAATTAATAACGTTAAACTCTCCAGAATAAATTCATAAAAAAACAGTATAAATAACTTATATGCTTAGATATACGAAACACCTGAAAAATAAGCCATTAAAGAAAATGTACAGATATTTGTCTCTAATCAATTTAAACAATGAAATTTTACGGATAATGAGGGAATAGTTGGATTATACCGATTTAATATCACTCATACTTCAGCTATCAAAATATCAATATAATAATAACAAATAACATTGAACTAGTAAATAAAAATCGTTCAGCTATCTTAAAAACGACAATATTATTTAAGAATTCGTTTAGCAGGGTCAAATGATATCCCGGATTAACAATAATTACCAACAAATATATCTATCAAAAACAAATGCACTTTTCTTTCGTATCAACAGAATAAACTTTTCTTAAGAGACAAAGACGTGAAATGGTAGATTATGAAAGAAGATAGTAAACTTTTAGAAATTGCCAGGAAAACAATCAGAGAAAAGCAATATAGCTTAAATACAGAAAAATGTTACTTGGACTGGATTTACCGATTTTTATATTTCCATGATATTAATATAAATTCAGAAAAATTATCTAAAAACAAGATTGTAGAGTTTATCTGCTTTTTAAAAGAAGAACGAAATCTGGCCCCATCAACAATAAATCAAGCCATTAATGCTATTAAATTCCTGTATGAAAATGTATTGAATATCACAATAGATAAAGATATCAACACATACTCTGATTGTTCAAAACAAAACCCGGTAATCTTAAGTCGTGAAGAAATAGAAAGTATATTACAATATCTTAACGGAGATAAATGGTTAATGACATGCCTTATGTACGGTTGCGGTATAAGTATCTCAGAATGTATTCAAATCAGGATAAGGGACATTAATTTCAATGAAAACCATATAAAAATAGGGAAATATAAAAATCCGAGAATAACCTTATTGCCTGATACACTGATAAAATCATTACATCAACAAATTAATAAAGTACGAATATCGGTTAATGAGCATATAAATTTGCATGAATATGAAGGAGTATTTCTCCCAGACTCTCTTAAAATCAACAAACAGAGTACTTCAAAGGAATTAAACTGGCATTTCTTATTTCCCTCTCCAAATTTACGCTTAATAAAATCCAATGAAAAGTATCTGCAATATCCAATAAGCGAAAGTTATCTGCAAAAAGCAATAAAAGAAGCTCTATTAAAGACTCAAATCCAGAAAAAGATATGTTGCCATACATTCCGGCATAGTTTCGCAGTACATTTACTTGAAGATGGCTGTGATATTCATATTATACAAAAACTACTGGGACATAAAAACAGTCAGTCGACCATGATTTACAAGGACATAGCAAACATAGACATAAAAAATATAAAAAGTCCTTTAAATGTAATATTAGAAAAATAACAAGGTATACATTTTACTTTATTAATTATTAGCATACCTTTGCTTTTTAAAATTTTAAGTAATGGTTGAAATAGGAAAAACAAATAAATGCAAGGTTGTTAAGATAGTTGATTTTGGTGTTTATCTTGATGGAGAAGACTGGGGTGAGATTTTAATGCCCAAAAGATATGTTCCGGAAGGATGTAAGGTTGATGATACTGTTGAAGTGTTTATATATCTTGATTCCGAGGACAGACCTGTTGCCACTACCGAAAAACCATATGTGGAAGTTGGTGAATTTGCCATGCTTAAGGTTGTTGCCACCACAAAGATAGGAGCATTCCTTGATTGGGGACTTCAAAAAGATTTACTTGTTCCTTTCCGAGAGCAGAAGCAAAATATGGAAGAAGGCAAATCGTATATGGTATACGTATATTACGATTTTGACAGCGACCGTATTGCTGCCTCAGCCAAGATCGATAAATATTTAGACAACCTTCCCGCAGAATACAAGGAAGGAGAAAAAGTAAAGCTCAAGATTGTAAATCAGACCGATTTAGGATATAAAGCAATTATTAATGACCTTCACTGGGGAATGTTATACAAGAATGAGGTATTCTCTTCAATAAAACCCGGTCAGGAGATAGAAGGCTATATAAAAAAGATAAGAGAAGACGAAAAGATTGATCTTTCCTTACAACAAGCAGGCCACGATAAGATCTATGATCTGAGTGATATAATACTATTAAAACTAAGAGACAACAACGGAGTATTGAATATTTCAGATAAAAGTCCTGCTGAAGATATATACTCAATGTTTGGAGTCAGCAAGAAAAACTTCAAGAAAGCAGTAGGAAATCTTTACAAGAAAAGATTAATAAAAATATCGGACAACAGGATTGAATTTATCGGGTAAGAACATAAATATTTTTATTACCAAAATCATACAAATTTACGTATGTTAAACAGGTTTTTATCAAAGCAAATAAAATTTTTACATAATTAATTTTGAAGTTTAATATTTAATTCATAACTTCATAATAACATTTTTTCATAATTTTTGTAATAGATGCTTTAATTCAATCGGGGAACGGGGAAATGCTAGTTAATTTCAGATACGACCACTCTCATAAATATTAAGGGAGTGGTCTTTTTTTATCCTTTCATTACGGCCAGAGGCTCTAGTTCTACAAGTACCTTGACCAGATCGAGTTGATTACTCATAACAACATCTATATTCTTATATGCACTTGAGGCCTCATCCAGATCCCTTGTATTTCTCATTCCATGAACTATACCTTTTGCATCCATCTTATTAATCTCCTCCTGCAGATCGAGTTCTCTTATAGCCTGTTTGCGTCCCATTACCCTACCGGCCCCGTGAGAGCAGGAACAAAAACTTTCAGGATTACCTAATCCTTCAACAATATAAGACTTTGTTCCCTGAGACCCAGGGATTATTCCCTTTTCGCCCAGTCTAGCAGAAGTTGCCCCCTTACGGTGGACAATCACGTTCTCATTAAAATGATTCTCGAAGGATGCATAATTATGTGCAATATTTATCATTGGTTCAAACTCAACACCCTTAAAATTATTCCTAAATACCCCCTTGATCTTTTCTATCATCAGTTTCCTGTTTGCCAATGCAAAGTCAACGCAGTACTGCATTTCAGCCATATAAGCCTTTGCTTCTTTGAGATCTATGGGTAAAAAGGCAAGTTGGTGTGATTTAGGAACCACAGAATGCCATTTAAGGTTAAGATCTCTTGCTATCCTATTATAATGTTCGGCAACCCTTTTACCAATATTCCTGCTTCCTGAGTGTACCATAAGCCAAATAAAGCCATCTGATCCCTGTTGTATTTCAACAAAATGATTACCCCCACCCAAAGATCCAAGCTGATAGGTAGCATTATCGAACTGCTCAAAGACTATGGTATTTTCAAACTTTATTTCCAGAGATTTCAAATCTTCAAGCGATGGCATAAGATCGAGATCCTGCATTTCTTTATTCCACTTATGTCCAACAGGGATATGCTTTCGAATTTCCCCCAGCAAGCCTTTCAATCTATCATGTTCTATAGAACTCAGGTTTGTTTTCACAGCACACATACCACATCCTATATCCACACCCACAGCATTAGGAACAATATAACCATGAGTTGCCAGAACCCCGCCAATGGGCATACCATAACCCTCATGACAATCCGGCATAATGGCAACATGGCGAAAAGCAAAAGGAAGATTTGCGATATTCTTAGCCTGATTAAGAGCCCCCTCCTCAATATCATTTGCCCATATCTTAATGGGAATCTTTTCGGTTGTTATAATCTGTATCATGCAACATTCACTTAATCCTTAAAAGACAACTTATATATTAACGGCATTATAAAATTATAGGTTCGTTCGATTACCTATATTTAAAAGTATAATACATCGCATACCATCATTTATGCTTAAATAGAGGATGAATTTAATAATTCCGGAAATCGAAAACAGACTCTTAATTCCACAATTTAAATAAAGAATATTTTCTGCAATTATTTTACTATATAAATAAAAAAACAGCAGTTATTTTCACCTACACAGATATTACATAAAAAGCTTATAGAATATAGGATTTTTGAATACAAGGGAGCTTGATTTTATAATTTCCATATTCACAACTCTGATTAAAGTCATATTTACCAGAAAGATAAATAATTATCTTAATACAGAAATTACGTTGTCTAACCCTAAATTCTACTCATAATGATTAACAAAATGATTGCGGGAATGCTACCATACATGCCAAAGAAGCTTGTGTGGATATTTTCAAAAAAGTACATAGCAGGAGAAACCATAGAAGATGCTTTAAAAGTATCGAAAGAACTTAATGCAGAAGGAATAAAAGTAACAGTGGATCTTTTGGGAGAATTCATAAAAGACCTTAACGAAGCCAGAGAAAACAAGGAGGCATATCTTGATATAATTGAGACTTTTGAAAAAAATAAAATTGACGGCAATTATTCCATTAAGCCCTCATTTTTCGGTCTTCTGTTAGATGAAGAAGAATGTTATAAGAATATTCGCGAGGTAGTTTCCAAGGCTGCTGAATACAACAATTTCATAAGAATTGACATGGAAGACTCCCCAAGTACGGATATGGAGATAAAGCTATTCAGAAGACTTAAAAAGGAATTTCCACAAAATGTTGGTCTTGTTATTCAAGCCTACCTTAAACGAACAACAAAAGATTTGGCAGATATGCTGGATATTAAAAATTGTCAAGGCTCCCTTAATTACCGTTTATGCAAAGGAATATACGTCGAACCAGCTGAAATTGCATATAAAAAGTACGAAGATATAAATGAAAGTTACATACGAAATCTGGAATTCATGTTCCAGAATGATATCTACCCCGGGATTGCCACGCACGATAAGAAACTTGTTGATGCTGCCTATGAGCTTATTGAAAAATATGATGTCCCTAATGATAAATATGAATTCCAGATGCTATATGGGGTAACCCCCGAATTAAGGAAATCTATTGTTGAAAAAGGCCATACAATGAGGGTATATATTCCATTTGGGAAAGATTGGTTCGGGTACTCAACAAGAAGACTAAAGGAAAATCCCAAGATGGCAAGTCATATAATCAAGGCTCTGTTTGTGAAAGGGTAAGATAAAACGCTATTTTTATCTCATGAAAGAGATACATCCATTTAAACCATACGTCCCGGAGAATTGCCAGATATTAATCATTGGCAGTTTTCCGGGGAAAGATTCAACCCAACAACACAAAGAGGGTGATTGGTATTATGGAGCTAAAAGAAACCAGTTCTGGACAATAATTGAAAAGGTTTATGGAATTACACTATCTACCAAACAACAAAAAACAGATTTGTTTAGCAGACTTCAAATAGGACTAACGGATGTTATTCTTTCATGTGTAAGAAAAGAGAATAAAAACACAGACAATAATCTTATAAACAGAACTTACAACATTGAAACAGTTTTAAATATTCTTGATAATTATCCAATAAAGAAAATTCTATTTACAGGGAAAGGTGTTTATGATGTATTTAAAAAGAAATTTAAATACAAAGGAGATGCTGAATTAATTACCCTTCCCTCCCCTTCTCCTATTTATAGGAAAATTACAATTGAAGAAAAAACAGAGGTTTACAAAAAGTATTTTCCCATATTGGAAAGCAATCATGGATTGTAATAAAAAAGTGCGGAAACCCGCACTTTAAATCTTTTACATTATAACCATAGTAGCACCATAACCATATTGCTGAAATGAGGCATCCTGGTATTTATGCTTTTTATACTTGTGTTTTAACTCCCACAATATTTTCTGTTTAAGGGTACCGTTCCCTATACCGTGGATAAAAACAATCTTTTTACCTTTTCTGAATTTATAGGTCTCCATTACCTCATGAAACTTATTTAACTGATATTCCAGAATATCGACATTGGACAGTCCCACAACACTATCTATCAAAGCGTTTATATGAAGATCTATCTCCATGGGCTCGTTTTTACTTTTAATTTCAGGCAATTCCTGATTAACAAGTTTTTCCTTTACAGACTTGAGCTTATTAACATTACTTTCAGTCAGTTCGCCTATCTTATATGCCATTTTTTCTTCACTCGACACCTCAAATAAAAGAGCCGGAACATCGAAATAATCGTTATTCTTATAGCTTGAACTTTTAAAGAATTTCACAGGATTTAAATTCACCTTAAATTCTATAGGCTTTTCAGGCTCACCTTGTTTTTTGAACACTAAAAACTGAAGAAGCAATCTTTTAATTTCATCAATATCATTAACAGAATAAGTCTCAACAAACATCTTTTCTCCGGCATTACAATTACCCCCATTAATACCATTTACTTTATCCCCTCTTTCTTCATAGAGAGTATAAAAAACAATATCTTTAGTATCGTTAATTATATAGCAATCGATATCTGAGCCTGACTTACCATGATTTTTAAGCAAAAAAGCTATATATATCTTATCTGAGAGAGAAACATTACGAACTGTTTCATTTTCTTCTGATTTTTCAGGAGCCTTACTGATTATTTCATCGGATTCTGTATCGAAATCACTTTCTATAACTACCAGATCATTGACCTTTGCAGGAATCTCAAAGTCATATTCATCACTGTACACCATTACAGTTTTTGAATCAACTATCTTAACAACTTTCCCTCCACCAGTCTCAGTCAAAAACCGTACCTTATCTCCTATTCTTATATCCATAATTCTATCTTAGTCTTAAATTACCACAAAATTAATTAAAATATGTTGTGTATAGTCTCAATAGCTTATATTTTATATAAACTTTGAGATTATTTAAAAACATTTAAATAAGGTTAATAAATGGCTATTTACGTAATAGCATATTCATTTCATGTAGAAATTTAAAGTATTTTTGCGGTAAATAACAACATTAAATTAACATAAAGACAGAAGGTTTATGAATAGCAGAACAACAACAAACAGACTATTATTGGTAATAGTTATACCTACAATTTTTTACTTACTAAAAGTATTAGCATTCATATTCATACCTCTTGTTATGGCAATGTTCATAGCATTATTGTTTTTACCACTAATGAGGTGGTTTAACAGAAAAAAATTTCCTAAAGCTGTCAGTATTTTCCTTGTTTTATTAATTATTATCGCAGGCATAAAACTTGGAGGAGAACTAATAAAACTATCGAGTAATGAAATAATGTCGAGCAAAAATATTTCTATTCAGGATATAGAAACTAAACTGGTTAACTTAATTGTTTCAGTAGAGGAATTTTTTGGAATAGAACGAGCAGAAAACAAGAATGTAGTAAGACACTATATACAAAAAGAGAATATTTTCAAAAATTTTGGAACCACAATAAATATAGTCAGAAATACTCTTTCAATGACTTTAATGACTGTTTTCTTCACTATACTATTACTTTCCGAATCAATAAACATTCAAAAATTATTAAACAGCACGATATTCAAAGGCAAGCATTCCTCAATTAAATCTTTTATGAAAATAGAGAATGACATTATTAAATTTGTAAAAATAAAGTTTGTTATAAGCTTATTTACAGGAATAGGATTTAGTCTAGCGTGTGTTTTCTTCGATATAAGTTTTCCAATTTTCTGGGGTTTATTTGCATTTCTAATTAATTTTGTACAAATGATAGGCTCAATTATATCTGTAGTATTCTTGTCTCTATTCGCTTTTATAGAATATGAACCCAGCGGAACTTTACTATTATTTATTCTTACAATTATAGCCGTTCAAGTAATTATGGGAGGCATATTGGAACCAATATTCATGGGGAAAATATTTTCTGTAAATGTTATAACTGTATTATTCATGCTAATGCTTTGGGGATATATTTGGGGTATACCAGGATTAATTATGTCTATACCTATTACTGTCTTTATAAAAATTATTCTGGAAAAGTTTCCCAAAAATAAAATTATAACTGAACTACTTTCATAAACTGGTATATATTATCAATCATGAGAATAATTCTTCATAACACGATAAGCATTCTCTACTAATTACTATTTAAATATCTCAAAAACTCTTTTTTAATTTCTTACAATGTTGTAATTTAGCGGCACCATAAAATTAACACCCATAAGACCCTTTTAATAAAATGGAGTACTAATTTTTAAAATTAAGAAAATGACTAAAGAAGAGTTTCAAAATGATATACTTGCAGGCATTCCGGTAATTTTACCGGCCCCTAAATCTTATGAGCCAGCAATTAATCATGCTCCTAAAAGAAAGGACATCTTAAACAAAGAAGAAAAAAAACTGGCAATTCGCAATGCACTAAGATACTTTGACCCCAAACATCATGCAGTGCTTGCACCTGAATTTGCCGAGGAACTTGAAAAATACGGAAGAATCTATATGTATAGATTGCGTCCTGATTACGAGATTCATGCCCGCAGCATTGAAGATTATCCCCATAAATCAAAACAGGCTGCAGGTATTATGCTAATGCTTAGCAATAACCTTGACTATGCAGTAGCACAACATCCACATGAGCTTATTACTTACGGTGGGAACGGAGCAGTATTCCAGAACTGGGCTCAGTACAGACTTACTATGAAGTATCTTGCTGAGATGACTGACGAACAAACTCTTGTTATGTATTCAGGACACCCAATGGGACTGTATCCTTCACACAAAGATGCTCCACGTGTGGTTGTTACCAATGGTATGGTTATTCCTAACTACTCTAAACCAGATGACTGGGAAAGATTTAATGCCCTTGGAGTATCCCAGTACGGACAGATGACAGCAGGTTCATTCATGTATATCGGTCCTCAGGGTATTGTTCACGGGACAACTATCACTGTTATGAATGCAGGAAGAATGATTTCCAAGCATGGTGAAGATCTTGCCGGAAAATTATTCATTACTGCTGGTCTTGGAGGTATGTCGGGTGCTCAGCCAAAGGCAGCAAGTATTGCCGGATGTGTGAGTGTTACAGCTGAAATAAATCCTAAGGCTACAGAAACGCGTCATACACAACACTGGGTTGACGAAGTAATTTACGATCTTGACAAACTTGTCGAGAGAGTTAAAGAAGCCAAAGCAAACAAAGAAGTAGTATCTATTGCTTATCAGGGTAACATTGTAGATGTATGGGAAAAATTCGCTGAGGGAGACATAGCTGTTGAACTTGGTTCAGACCAGACATCTCTTCACAACCCATGGGCAGGTGGTTACTATCCTGTTGATGTTGATTTTGAAGAATCCAACAGACTTATGTCTGAAGAACCTGAGAAATTCAAAGAATTAGTTCAGGCATCTCTTCGTCGTCACGTAGCTGCAATAAATAAATGCGTATCTAAATTTGGAACATACTGGTTCGATTATGGTAACGCATTTTTATTGGAATCCAGCAGAGCCGGTGCAGATATCCTAAAAGAAGATGGTAAATTCAAATACCCCTCGTATGTTCAGGATATTATGGGACCTATGTGCTTCGACTATGGATTTGGTCCTTTCCGCTGGGTTTGTGCTAGTTCAGATCCTAAAGATCTTGCTAAAACTGACGAGATTGCAGCCAACGTACTTGAAGAATTGAAAAAGGAATCTCCTGCTGAAATACAGCAACAGATGGCAGACAATATTAAATGGATAAGATCAGCACAGGAAAACAAACTTGTTGTTGGTTCTCAGGCAAGGATTCTATATGCTGATGCAGAAGGAAGAATAAAGATTGCTGAAGCATTTAATAAAGCTATCGCTTCTGGTGAAATTTCAGGACCTGTAGTTCTTGGTCGTGACCACCACGATGTATCCGGTACAGATTCACCTTTCCGTGAGACATCTAATATTTATGATGGTTCTCAATTCACAGCCGATATGGCCATACAGAATGTTATCGGGGATTCATTCCGCGGTGCAACATGGGTATCCATACATAACGGAGGTGGAGTTGGATGGGGAGAAGTTATTAACGGAGGTTTCGGAATGGTTCTTGACGGAAGTGAAGATTCTGACAGAAGATTAAAATCCATGCTATTCTGGGATGTTAATAACGGTATCTCAAGAAGAAGCTGGGCCCGTAACGAAGGTGCAGTCTTCGCAATTAAGCGTGCAATGGAAAAAAATCCTAATCTTAAGGTTACTATTCCAAATTTTGCTGACGATTCGTTGATAGATTCTCTTTACGAATAACATTTTCAAAAACAAAATATTTAAAACCAGATTGCCGGCCGGTAATCTGGTTTTATTATATAATGATAAAACAATAACATAAAACAACAGATATACACTTAGTTTAATCTTGCATTATTCGACATAAATATTTAACTTCGTAGGCAACATTAGTTAAGATTTGACATAACCCTAAAACAATTTGGCACAATGGAAGCTAAAGACCTACTCCCTTTAAACGAAGAAAATCACGAAAATGAGATTACTTCTGAGAATATTGGAAATAATGATTCAAACAATTCCAGCAAAGAAAACGAAGATATTGAAGAGACAGACAAAGAAGTTCCCAATACCTCTATTGATGTTGATTTCGATTCAATGGAAAGACATGATATAATTGCTAAATTGAATGATATCATAAACAACTATCCAATAAATCAAATAAAACACATTATAGACAAAGGATTTAAATGTTTTAATACAAAATATAATTCTGATCTTAGAGCTAAAAAAAATGCGTTTATTGAAGAAGGGGGCGTGGAAGAAGATTTTGATTTTAACGATAACAGTAGGGAACAGATAGATCTTCTTATGAAGACATACAGGGAAAAGAAACATGAATTTTTAAAAAACATAGAAGCCGAGAAGGAAATAAATCTTGAGAAAAAATACCAGGTAATAAATGAAATAAAAGAGCTGATAAACTGTAAGGAATCGTTAAATGATACGTTTCAGCTGTTTCAGGATTTACAAAGAAGATGGCATGAGATTGGAATGGTTCCCCAACAAAACGTAAAAGAACTTTGGGACTTATATCATCACCATGTAGAAAATTTCTATGACTATATAAAAATAAATAAGGAACTTAGAGATCTTGATCTTAAAAAAAATCTTAAATTAAAAATACAGCTTTGTGAACGTGCCGAAGCTCTGGTTGAGAATGATTCTATCGTTGAAGCAGCTAAAGAGCTTCAGGATCTGCATGACCAATGGAGAGAAATTGGCCCCATACCCAGAGAAGAGAAGGATACTGTTTGGGAAAGATTCAAAACAGCTACAGAAAAAATTAACAAAAGGAATTACGATTTCTTCACAAATCTTAAGGTAGCTCAACAGGATAATCTTAAAATAAAAACAGAATTAATTGAAAAAGCCGAGGAAATAGCAAATAAACATCACGATACCCACAAAGGATGGAACAGTGCAACCAATGAGCTATTAGAGCTTCAGGAGCAATGGAAACAAACCGGAGCAGCTCCAAAGAAAGAAAGGAACAAAATATATAAACACTTTAGGGCCGCATGTGATAAGTTCTTTGAAAATAAAAGAGAGTTTTATTTAAAACTTAAAGATATACAGATCAAAAACCTTGAATTGAAAGAGCATTTATGTGCAAAAGCAGAAGAAATTCAAGACAGTAGAGACTGGAAAGCAACGACAGACAAGCTTATTGCTCTTCAGAAAGAATGGAAAGCAATCGGGCCTGTACCAAGAAAATATTCTGATAAGGTATGGAAGAGGTTCAGGACTGCATGTGACAAATTCTTTAATTCTAAATCAGATTTCTTTTCAAATGTAGACGAGGAGCAAGAGGAAAATCTGAAAATTAAAAAAGAACTAATTCAGGAAATTAAAGATTTTATGCCTGGAGACGATGAAGAAGAGACAATTTCTACATTAAAAGAATTTCAAAACAAATGGGCAGAAATAGGTTTTGTTCCAATCCAATATAAAAATGAGCTACAAGATGAGTTTAGAAATGCCCTTAACGAGCAATTCGATAAACTTAACATGGATGATTTTGATAAAAACATACAAAGATATAAAGCTAAAATTGACTCTTTCCTGCACGGGGATCATACTGAGCAAAAGATAATGCAGGAAAGGGATAAACTTTTAAATAAAATAAAACAACTCGAGACAAACATTACTGTTTGGGAAAATAATATTGGATTCTTTTCAAATTCATCTAGTACAAATAAATTAAAAGAAGAATTAGAAGTGAAAATGGAAAAAGCCAAACGTAAATTCGATCTCTTAAAAGAAAAACTTCAGATAATTGACAACCTTTTATAGAATAATCCGGCTTATGCCGGATTTTTTAATGATCTAATTTTATATATAGAAGTAAAATATCTAATTTTGTAGTTTCGTTTTTATTAGTAAGAATTTTAAAAACTTAGTAACAGTGTCAACAAAATATGTATTTGTAACAGGAGGAGTAACCTCCTCATTAGGAAAAGGGATAATTGCGTCATCATTAGCTAAACTGCTACAGGCAAGAGGTTTTTCAGTAACAATTCAGAAACTTGATCCATATATCAATGTAGATCCAGGAACACTAAATCCATATGAGCATGGCGAATGTTTTGTTACAGAAGATGGTGCAGAAACAGACCTTGACCTGGGGCACTATGAAAGATTTACTAATATTCCAACATCTCAGGCAAACAATATAACTACCGGACGTATATATCAAAACGTTATAAATAAAGAGCGTAGAGGAGATTACTTAGGTAAAACAGTACAAATAATCCCTCATATTACAGATGAAATTAAACGAAATATCAAACTATTGGGGAAAGATGGTAAATACGATGTAGTAATTACTGAGATCGGTGGAACTGTAGGAGATATTGAATCGTTACCATATATTGAGACTGTCAGACAGCTTAAATGGGAATTAGGTCATGATGCTGTTGTTGTGCACCTTACACTGGTACCATACCTTGCTGCATCCGGAGAATTAAAGACGAAACCTACTCAGCACTCGGTGAAATCTTTATTAGAGATAGGAGTTCAACCAGAGATTCTTGTTTTAAGAACAGAACATGAATTAACAGATGACATAAAGAAAAAAGTCGCATTATTTTGTAATGTCGCTCAAAATGCTGTTGTACAGTCTATTGATGTATCTACAATTTATGAGGTACCTATTAAAATGAAGGAAGAAGGACTTGATGTAATAGTTTGTGAAAAACTAGGACTAAAGGTTAAAAATTCCCCTGAATTAAAACCATGGAATGAGTTTCTTTACAATTTTAAAAATCCTGAGAAAGAAGTTAAAATAGGTCTTGTTGGAAAATATGTTGAGTTGCACGATGCATATAAATCTATTGTAGAATCATTTATTCATGCAGGTGCTGTTAATAAAGTAAAAGTAAAAATTCAATGGTTACATTCTGAAGAGATAGACGAAAACAACTATTGTGAATGTCTTAAGGATCTTAAAGGGATACTTGTTGCACCAGGATTTGGACACAGAGGCATTGAAGGGAAAATTCTTGCCACTAAATATGCAAGAGAGAACAATATTCCTTTCCTTGGTATTTGTCTGGGAATGCAGATTGCCGTAATAGAATTCGCGCGTAACGTCCTGAATTTCAAAGGAGCTGATTCTCTTGAAATGAACCCTAAAACATCTTACCCTGTAATTAATCTGATGGAAGAACAAAAGAACATTACAGAAAAAGGTGGAACAATGAGACTGGGAGCATATGATTGTAGATTAAAAAAACAATCAAATTGCTTTGAGGCATACAAATCTGAGAACATATCAGAACGTCACAGACACAGATATGAATTCAACAATGAATATCTTGAGGCATTTGAAAAAGCCGGAATGATGGCTACTGGAAAAAATCAGGAAACAGGACTAGTAGAGATTGTTGAGATACCTAAACACAAATGGTTTGTTGGTACACAATTCCATCCAGAATATAAAAGTACTGTTCTAAATCCACATCCTTTGTTTGTGGCATTTGTAAAGGCAACTATAGAATAATAATAATTTAATAAAGATATTATAGTATGGATAGAAATACCATCGTCGGTTTAGTGCTAATTGCAGGAATTCTGATAGGTTACACATGGTTAACAAAGCCTAGTAAAGAAGAGCAGGAAGCAATAAAAAGGCAACGCGATTCTATTGCTTTAGTACAGCAACAAGAACAGCAAAAAATTGAAGAAGAGAAAAAAATCACAGAAACTGAAAAGCCTGTAGAAAGAAATATATCCTCTACCGGCAATATTTTCTCTCAGGATAGCATTAAAGAGGGTACAACAACCCTTGAGAATAATCTGATTAAGATTATTGTTGCCAATCAGGGAGGTATGATTGAGTCGGTAGAACTAAAGGATTACAGAACCCATGATTCGCTTCCTTTGATTTTATGGCAAAAGGACAATGGAAAATTAGGAATAAATTTCTATTCAAAAAATCAGACGGTTAATACCCTTGATTATTTATTCCAGCCGCAGACTCAGGAAACTAAGCTATATGCCACATCTTCTGAGAAAACCCTTAATATGAGACTGTACGCAGAAGAAGGAAAGTATATAGAATATAGCTATACTATCAGTCCTGACAGTTACATGATTGATTTCAATATCAACGTTGTGGGAATGGATAATATTATTTCCAGAAGACAGAGTACACTTGACTTATTCTGGAATGCAGAACTCCCTCAATTCGAGAAATCAAAAACATTTGAAAACAGGTACTCCGGTTTATACTACAAATTCTACAAAGATGAGGTAGACTATCTCTCACAAATGAGCGATGAAAAAGAAGATCTTGCAACTAAAGTCAGATGGATTGCATTTAAACAGCAATTTTTCTCATCTGTTCTTATAGCTAACGATGCTTTTGAGGGCGTTACAGTAGAATCTAAGAACACAGAAAAAGAAGGATATCTTAAGGATCTAGGTACTAAAATTTCACTTCCTTACGAAGGCAAGCAGACTGAAAAATATGGTATGAAGTTTTATTTTGGTCCAAATCATTATATCACACTTCAAAAATATAGCGAAGAACTGGAAAAACATGGAGATAACCCAGAACTTCATAAATTAATTAATCTTGGATGGAAATGGGTGTCCTGGTTTAACCGCCTTGTGGTGATTAATCTTTTTAACTGGTTGGAAAAACACATGACAGGTAACTACGGATTAATCATTTTATTACTGACTATCATCATTAAGCTTGTATTATTTCCATTAACATACAAATCTTATCTTTCTAGTGCGAAGATGAGAGTTCTGCGTCCTCAGATTGATGCAATAAACAAGAAATATTCTTCAAACCAGGCAATGGAAAAGCAGAAGGCAACCATGGAATTGTATCGTAAAGCCGGAGTTAATCCTATGGGAGGATGTATTCCTATGCTATTGCAGATGCCAATTCTTATTGCATTATTTTACTTTTTCCCTGCATCGATAGAATTGAGACAGGAAAGCTTTTTATGGGCAACAGATTTATCGTCTTACGATTCCATATTTACACTTCCGTTTACAATTCCTTTCTATGGGGATCATGTTAGTTTATTCTGTCTTTTAATGACAATAACTAACATTATATATATGCGAATGAACAATAAAAACCAGCCTAGTAACGATCAGATGAAAGGTATGCAGACAATGATGTACATCATGCCTATAATGTTCATGTTCTGGTTTAACTCTTACGCATCGGGATTGAGTTATTACTATTTTATTGCAACTCTTATAACTGTTGCGCAAACATTCTTAATAAGAAGATTTGTTAATGATGAAAAACTTCTTACAAAATTAGAAGCTGCAAAGAAAAGGCCAGTTAAGAAATCTAAATTTCAACAAAGACTTGAAGACATGCAAAAACAATCTTCACAGAGAAGGAAATAAGAAACTTTAAATACAAATACGCATATACAAATAAGTATATGCGTATTTTTTTATAACTGTATCATGAAAAACATATTATTACTTCTACTGATTTCAATATCATTATTTGCCAATACAACAACTTATTCTCAGGGAATAAAGACAAACCCTATAGATAAAAGATTTAAAAAATTAGAAACGATTCTAAAGGATAAGTACCCTACCATCAAAAAAGATCAGTTGGAAATAACAGTATTTAGTAATAAAAAATGTGGCAAGTGCAATAAATTCATTGATCTTCTCAGAAAGAAGAAAATCCCCTTCATGGTATACGATCTAAAGATTCAGAAAAACGGTGATCTAATGAGGAAACTCTGTTACAAAAAGGCAGGGAAACAAAACATAGGTATAATGTATCCTGTTGTATTACTAAATAATGAAGTTCACTATAAAATAAAAAACATACCCGAATTTGTAAATATTATTGAAACAAAATATTTATCTATTAAACAAGTTAACAAACCTTAACAAAATTTTAAGAGATACTTAACTTTTCATTGCATATATTTGCAAAGTGAAAAGCAAAGGCAAATTTTTTCATAGCGTAAAGGTTTTAGGATAATAGGGTAACTGAAAAGTTACCCTATTATATTTTTTAAAATAAATTAGTACAGCTATATTTGTATTAAAGTTTTAGAAAATGGAAAAGACAAAGATGCATATACTTATAACTAACGACGATGGAATTGGAGCAGAAGGACTGAATGATCTTATCGATATTGTTTCTAAAAATCACAAAATAACAGTTGTTGCTCCCGAATATCCACAATCAGGAAAATCTCATTCGATTACTGCTGGTCATCCAATAAGGATAAATCATATTTCCGGGGACAATGGTATCACAAAATACTCTTGTCAGGGTACACCTGTAGATTGTGTTAAAATAGCAATTAATACAATTTTAAAAGAAAAACCTGATTTGATAATCTCCGGTATAAATGCAGGATCAAACACCGGGAGTAGTGTCTTTTACTCCGGAACTGTAGGTGCTGCTGTTGAAGGTAGTTTTTTTAAGATTCCTTCCATAGCTCTTTCATTATGTCTGAACGTCGAAAAGGCAGATTTCAAAAAGGCAAAAAGTCATATTACAAAAATTATTGACATGACTTTAAACAATCTTACATCAACAAATAAATGCCTTAACGTCAACATCCCCAATACAGACATAAAAGGCATAAAAATATGCAGACAAACAAGGGGGGCATGGAAAGAAAGATTTGAAAAGAGAGTAGATCCCCAAGGAAATGACTATTTCTGGCTTAGTGGATATTATAGAAATGATGAGCCTGAAGCAACAGACACAGATGAATGGGCTGTGAACAATGGCTACATCTCAATTGTTCCAATACAAACGGACCTGACAGACACCGATTGTCTGGATTTCCTGAGTAACAACAATCACTTTTAATAATAATTCCTTATTTTAATATTATTCTACAGATATAAAAGAGGGTGGTTAAATAATTTAACCACCCTCTTTTATATATAACAATAAATCTTCTACATCTTAAAGAAAATACTAATCAGCACATAGAGATAATGAGCCGCAGTTCCTGCAACCAGTCCCCCAATAGTATGTGAAAGCAATGCCTTAGAAGTAAGATTTCTATGACCAAGAGTATCTAACATTGCTGTATGTGTACTTAAATAACCACTCCAACACATACCCATGGCAGTAAATACTGCAACAACATTCCCATCAATTATTCCCTGAACAATAAAAGCCTTTACTAACGACAATGCTGCACCAACAGCTCCAAGAGAAGTGACAGGAAAGGCAATCAGTTCTGGATTCTTAAATCCAAATAATCCTTCAAAAAGCCACCATACATATCCAGCCAATTTAGGCAACACCGGGACACCTTCATAAGCCACTCCACTGTAACCTAATGTAGGGTCTTTAGGTCCAAAAGTCAGCATCATAACCATAGTAGATATAATTAATACCCCTGGTATAATAGCAAGACCAAGATCAACACCTGATTTTCCTCCATCGAGGACTGAATTCAGGAATCTTATAAATACTCCACCTTCAGATTTAAAAGAGATATTTTCTTCGTTTCCCTTAAAATCAATATCCTTACGAGGAGGCAGTTCCTTTACAATTAATCTCTGCATTAAACGAGTAGACACAACTGAACCAATAATTGCTCCTCCCAATCCTATCAAAGCAGGAAAAAAGAAATTTGTATCGCTACCATCAATCTTCAGAGTTCCCATAAAAGTAATAACAATAAGCCCCATTCCGAAAGCAGTACCAAAGTTTGTAAGAGAAACAAGCTCATATCTTCTAAAATACTTACTGAAACTCTTATCATTTGCAAGACTAATGATAGCAGGATTATCTGACAAAAAAGTCAATAAACCAGCCAATGCACTCACCCCGGGAAGATTATACAAAGGCCTCATCAAAGGAGCAAGAAGTTTTTCAAGAAGACGAATAACCCCAAACTCAATAAACAAACGACCAAGAGCACCTGTCAACACTGTTATTCCCATTATATAGAAAACAGTATTCATTAACAGGTCCCAAGCAGTATTCATGATGGTGTTAAGCATATTTGAAACCCCCATCCTACTTCCAAGGTATCCAAAAATACCAAAAAACAATACCAAAAAGATCAAAGCCTCGTATCTCCTTTGTTTAAGGAAATTGCTTTGCTTAATACTTTCTAACTTTACCATTGTAAAATGTTATTAATATATACTTACAAATTATAATTTTCGCGACTGCAAAAATATTCTCTTATTTTTATGTAACACTGATAAAAATCAGTTTTAGGTAAATAAATAAAATAATTCGCTGACATGAAAAAAAACAACATATTTAGCCATCTCTTTTAATGATTTTAATATATTTGTCATAAACTAAAAATGAGTTTATTATGCTACCTAAATTTTTATTAGCAGACAATTCTCAGGAATTACCTGATACTTTGTTTATCGTTCATACAGAAGAGCCTAAGTGTATTATTGAATGCGACATTGAGGATTTTCATGAAAACCAATTGATTCATTGGATAGACCCACAACCGGAAGATTCTTCGGAAATTGAAGACTTACTCGACGATGCAGAGGTTTTTCTTGAGAGCGAATTGGAGAATCAGGAAGATCTTTTCGATGAAGAATATGAATAATTAATTCTTTTCTTCTTCTTAAATGTTAAAAATCGCAATTTAAACGCATTTTAAGACATATATAATTTTGCATTTCCCAAATAAATGTATTTTTGCGGCGTTTTTGGGAGATTAAAATTATATAGGTTAAATGAAATTACTATTATATGGTAATTTCTAAAAATAGAGATATGAAAAAAATGCGTTTAATTATTGTCCTTCTTTTAACCACCTTACATTTCGGTGCTTTTGCACAAGAAGGGAGATTGTCCAGTCTTAAATGGAATGTTGATATTGCCAACAGACATGTATGGCGAGGTGGTCTTACCGTTAAAACTGCTTGCATTAAACCAAGCATAGAATACAACAGAAGTAATTTTACTGCCGGAGCATGGAGTGTATATTCCGTGGATAACAGTTACCAGGAAATAGATCTTTATCTGGGATACTCAATTGGAAGATTTAATCTTACTGTATATGACTTTTATTGCCCAAAAGCAGATAATACCAGCGGAGATTTATTTGACTACAATCATAAAAGTAAAGTACACTATTGGGATGTTGTAGCCCAATATAAGATTAGCGGAGATATTCCTTTAACAATTCTTGGTGCATGTTATATTGCTGGCGATATTAATGAAACTACAAAAAAAGAAATTTACTCAACTTACTTTGAACTAAATTATCTTTCAAAGATTGCCGGTAAAAATGTAATATGGGCAGTAGGTATGGCCCCAGGCTACAGTAGCTATGTAAAAAGAAGTAACGACTTCAGTGTTATTAATATTGGAATGACAATAAAAGACAAGATTAAAATAACAGAAAGTTTTAATTTGCCAGTCACAGCAGGACTTACAATGAACCCTGATCAGGAAAGACTATATCTTACACTTGGTTTTTCTCTGGGCAATTAAGAAATATCAAATAGATAGTATTCCTATTTATTCTAAATTATAGGGCAGTAAGAAAATCTCACTGCCCTTTATTTTTGACTAAAATAAAGTTAAATTATAGGAACTTTTAAAACCCACTTACAAAGATTTTTGGATAGTCCCAGATTTTTCATTAAGACAACATTTAATTTGTCTGGGTAAAATATAACCTCTTATAATTTTCAGCAGTCCATAAATCGATTAATTCTTTCAAATAAACGTAATCTTCTTTGGTAATTAGTGATTTTTCTATTTCCAATCTTTTCTCTATAATAACTTTATTTGAGGAATCACTAATCTTTATAATTACTTGGCCTAACTTATTCCTCTTATTTACTTCAGTTGGCTTATTTATTAACCTGAATTTCTTATTATAGTTAACCGAATAAGTATATTTTTCATTTAAAGGACCTTTAATTTTCAAAGGAGCATTACGGGAATCTGAAAGCGGATGAATATTATAAGAATTAAAACCGGCACGGTATTCTGGTAAACTAATATAAAAATAAGAATCGTCTAACATATATGAATTATCCTCCAGAGAATAAACATACTTACCATTTTCTATTTCTTTATATTTTAATGCAGAGCCAAACAACCCTTTAATAT
Source organism: Marinifilaceae bacterium (assembly GCA_963666945.2). Taxonomy (GTDB): domain Bacteria; phylum Bacteroidota; class Bacteroidia; order Bacteroidales; family Marinifilaceae. The sequence continues at coordinate 10,656 of CAXXRT010000057.1, read as the reverse complement.
ATTTTTCATTATCCTCTACCAGATTATGAAAACATAGCCCAGAACTTTTAACTTCTGCATCACCCCATAGTTTTTTCCTTGAATTAATATTTATATTGACATCAGCCCCTACAGTATTTTTCTCAAGAGAAACATCTATTATTTTACCAGAAATTGGATTACACAACCTATATCCTTCAAGATCTAAATGTCTTGAATACAAATTTTCTTCTGTTGCCTTTAATAGTATTCCATTATACAATGAATCCACATAGACATAAAATTCTTTCCACACATCAGGATTTATATTTGCAAATTTAATTAATTCTTCAGGGATTGCAACCACAACATCAGCAGAAATCCCGGCAGCATTCAACATATCCTTGAGCAAAACTGTTTTTTCAAAAGTATTAGCTCCTAAATCATTCCACAATCTCTTTGAATCTCTTCCTCTATATGAAGCCTGCCTAAAGCTGATATCGTTAAACGCAATATTATTCTTAATCTCTTTTTGAAGTTTTAAAACCTTATTGAGTTCAGATTTTACACCTTTAATTAATTCTTTTGACACATCAACAATAGTTGTATCATCTGAATAATTTAAAGCTGTATTATTACTAATAAAATCCATACATTCTCTTTCCGTAACAGTAGAGAATATCAAGCGAATTAAATCATTCCTGTATGCCGGTTCACCCGCTTCATAAGAAACAGCAGACAAATTGGTAAATTTCCAAGTATATATTATACCATTTTCAGTATTCTCTTCAATAGGTAGAATATCTGAATTTAAAAGTTCAAAGTTTAATTTTTTCCCTTTAGGGATACTTATTTTTAACACATATTCCTTAACAGGTATATCCTTACCGATGATGATATTCTCAAATAAACCAGGCTTATAATCCTCATTAGAATCAATAATATAATCAAAATTAATAACTGCACCTATCTCAGTCCCCATATGGGATATAACTCTTGTTCTTAATCTATTATAATAGGCTGATTTTTCAGCGCCCTTAGGCAAAATATCATTAATTGCATTTTCTTTAACAACCGATTTACCCATAGAATTTTCTGTTTCAGCCTTCAATACTTTCATTTTTTGAAACCTAGGATCATAATTAATATGGGAATCTCCAAAGAAACGATTAAAAGAAGCATGAGTTTGCAACATCATTCTGGAAGAATATAAATATTCCTGTTTACCGTTCTGCTTCAGATTATATTCTTCTTTTAAAGATAAATAAACCGCATCCGCATTTTTCTGCTCTTCATTTAAAGCAACTTGCAATTGACATGAAGTAAAAAAGAATGCACTTATAATTATAAATATATATTTAATCATCTCTATTATGTTATTTATTAAACTCCAATATTACCGGCTTTTCTATAATAAAGTTATGCGCTTTAACAGCATCTCTGAATAAAGGCCAATCATCCCTGGCATACTCTCTTTTATTTAAACTTATCTTAAAATTCAGTTTAAGAGTATTTTTACTCAAATCATAACCTCCTTTAAATGAAGCCACCTTACTGTCAACTTGATTTGACTCAGGAGCATACTTTATCGTCATTAATTCTGGCAATTCAACAGATTCATTAATTTCAACCAAACGACTACACCTATCCCTAAAGCCGTATTCTCTGATTTCACTATTCAATCCTATTTTTAAATGATAGTATTTATCAAGAAACAACCTACTGGCAAAAGATTTCATTATAATCTCCCTATCACCCATAATAGCATAATGAGGTATAGTGAAACTCACATACATACCAAATGGATTAGAATAATCATAGGGATCTTCATAGAAAATAGAATCGATAATAATTCTTTGATCAACATTAAAGAACATTTTTTTTACAATATTATCCCAATCAGTTTTTAATGTATTTACAAAATATCTTCTAAAACCACTGTCAGACTGACCTTCTGCAAGCAATTGCACAGTGCCACTTAACGTTCCATCTTCCCTTAAACGTGATTTAACATTTATATTAATATAGTGATTATGAGAATCAGAGACAGGAGTAATTTGCAAATCTGCCCCTCCGGGTATTCCCGGAAGATAATTCTGCTGTTGTTCCGCACTCGACCACAATTCCCTTACAAAAGGTACCCAGGTAGGATCAAGTATTTTATACTTGCCGGTTTTCACCTTCACTAAAGTCACACAATGATTAAATTGATCTGCAGGTATATCTTCAATACGGGAACCGGCCATTGTCATGGCAGGGTAAGATTCAAATCCTGCAGAACGCAACATAGCAATTAACATTCCAGCCTTATCCTTACAAACACCACAACGGTCATGATAATTCATTCTGGCACTATGTAAAGTATACCCCTCTCCCTTTCCCATGCTCACTCCACAGTATCTTATATTATCAGCAACCCAGTGAGTAAGATAAGCTATAGAATCATATTCATTCTTTGCATTTTTCAGGATACCGTCAACAAGGGCATCAAGCTCCGAGAAGGTATCAAAACTGCCATAATCTTCATTGACTTTATAAAACCACATTGACTTTTGTTCCCAGTTCTTTGCTGTTGACATAACTACTTTAGGAGCAATATCCGATACCGCAACCATTTGGGGTTCTTGTCTGAATGGAGAAAAATTCTCTCGTGTAAACTCAAATATATCTTTCCCTTCTTTGCTGTTTTTTTGTGCCATAATATCTTCTGTATGAAAGATCTTATATTTCAGATTTTTATCAGAAGAAATCTCGAGTGAGTAATATTTCAACAAAACAGGAACCTGGCTAAAAAATTCTACTATATCGTAAAAATGACCTCTCATCGGGGGAATATATTTATCTTCCTGTTGTAGCAATGCATAAGTATACCCTTTTCTCTTATACTCAATTTCAACTGCATCCCCCGGCTCTAAGCGCCCGATTTCAATCATTTTCTGTCGTGCACCCCAATAAATCATATGCGCATATGCGGGATAATCCATAACCTTATCCAAGGAATATTCTTCAACACTGCCATCATTTCTCCATACTTTAACCTTTTTAAAATCTACAAAAGCAGAAAGAGGATCATAATCAAACACTATACTCCTTAGATCAAGTGCACCCTTTTTTGTTAATACCTTATACAAAAAACGGGCATCAACGTGACTTAGGCCGGATTCCATTACCTCCACCCTTGTTGAATCAAAAACAGTAATATATCCAGCACCTGGATATTTTGAAGCATTTCCTGCTCTTCTTATCTGACCTGGAATATCATCAGCATAAGAATAAAAAGTCATAAAAGCAAGAAGAAAAAAGACAAAAGAGCTCTTCATAAGTTAAATTATTAAATACACCTTTTATATTATTTAAAAACCATTTAATATAGAAATCATATCAAATTTTCCATTTATTCTATTTTACCTGGATTTTAATTACATAATAACCAGATACCACTTTAATTTTCAATTTTTTAAAGATAATAATTTAACAACAATATTACAAGCTTGCTGTAAAAACGTTGTTTTACAACAAATTATTACACATAAACTATTAAATACGTAACTTTTCTTAGATTAACTATATATAAATACAATAACACTAAATTTATAAAAATTAACATGAAAATCATTTTTATATTAAAAACATTTCATACTTTAGTATAAATAAAATTAATTTTATCATGCTTTCACACAAAGATCTTAAATATTTTAAGTCTCATCACCTAACAGGTGAATCTATTGAAAATCAGCTTAAAAACTTCAAACAAGGTTTTCCTGAAATAACTCTGGCAAAGCCTGCTACCGTTGAAAATGGTATAATAAAACCTGATGAAAACTGTATAGATAAGTATATAGAACAATTCGAGTACCGCAAAGATCTTGTTTCTATGGTCAAGATGGTACCTGCATCAGGCGCAGCATCGAGAATGTTCAAACAATTAATGGAATTCAGAAGAAGCTATAAAGGTTCTGAAGAAGAATTTCTGGAGTTTTTTAAAAACAGAGAATCCGGAAGTATGCAGTTCTTCTTTGAAAACATTGAATCTCTTCCTTTTTATAACGATCTTAAAAACTCTCTTTTGGAAAGAGGTTATTATCTTGAAAAATTACTTGAAAAAAGAGAATATAATTTTATTATTGACGAGATACTTTCTAGCGACGGATTAAATTACAGTGAACTTCCTAAAGGCCTGCTAAAATTTCATTCATATAAAGAAGGAGCACGCACACCATTGGAAGAACATTTGGTGGAAGCGGCAAATTATTGTAAAAATTCTAAAAATTTATCTAAGATTCTCTTCACCGTTTCTGCGGAACATTTAAAAAAAATTTCAACACCACATTAAGCACAATAGAAAAAAATTTGAAACCCAAATACAATACAAAATTCAATGTATCTTTTTCTGTACAGAAAGAGTCTACCAATACAATTGCAGTTGATGAAAACAACAATATAGTGAGAGATGAAAAGGGGCAGCCCCTTTTAAGACCTGGAGGACATGGAGCTCTTATAGAAAACTTAAATGATATAAAGGCAGACATTGTGTTTATTAAAAACATTGACAACGTTGTTTCCAGACAGGTTTAAAACCAATTACCTTTAAATATAAGAAATTTCTAGCTGGATTATTACTTAATATTCAAAACAGAATTTTCGACTATCTAAAAATATTAGATAAAACAAGTTTTCTTCATGCAGATAAACTGGATGAAATTGCAACATTTTGCAAAGAAGAACTATTTATTGAACATCCAAAAGAAACTTATTACGAGAATAGGGAAGAACTCATCAACTATCTTAAAACCGTCCTAAACAGGCCAATAAGAGTTTGCGGAATGGTAAAAAATGAAGGAGAACCAGGAGGAGGACCTTTTTGGGTAAAAGATTCATCAGGACTTTTTAATTCATTACAGATAGTAGAAATTTCACAGATAAACACAAAAAAAAGAAGACCAAAGAGAAATATTAGAAAAGGCAACACACTTTAATCCTGTTGATCTGGTTTGTGGAATACGAGATTACAAAGGCAAAAAATTCAATCTTCTTGACTTTATAGATAAATCCTCGGGAATCATCTCTAACAAGAATTACGGGGGCAAAGACATTAAGATACAAGAATTGCCGGGCCTATGGAATGGCTCTATGGCAAATTGGATTACTATTTTTGTTGAAGTTCCACTAGAGACATTCTCTTCCCGGTAAAAACAGTTCAGGATTTATTAAAGATAGAACATAGAAATCTTCTTACATTAACTTAAATATTAAATTTAATACTAAATTTGCATCAATAGAATAACTACTATAATCCATATTGTAAATTACAATATGGATTTTTTTATATGACGAAATAATACGACAAATGAAACGATCATTAAAAGATTACCTTATTATAGTTCTAAAAGGAGCCGGAATGGGCGCCGCAGATGTTGTTCCCGGAGTCTCAGGAGGCACGATAGCATTTATAACCGGTATATATGAAGAATTAATACAATCAATACAAAGTATAAATTTTAAATCCCCTGAAATTATTATTTCAATTTAAAATAAAAGATTTTCTTGAAGAGATTAACGCAAAATTCCTTTTAGCATTAATATTAGGAATAGGAATCAGTATTTTATCTCTTGCAAAGATATTAAAGTTATTACTAGAAGACACAGCCAATACTCATATGGTCTTTCTTTTTTGGACTGATAGCAGCCTCCACAATTCTTATAGGCAAAAAAAATACGACACAAAAATCTAGCAACCTTCGTTGCGATTGCAGCAGGCGCATTGTGTGCATACTTTATAACCTCTGCCACTCCGGCAGAAACCAGCAATTCTTACTGGTTTATCTTCCTCTCTGGTTCTATTGCCATTTGTGCAATGATACTACCCGGAATATCAGGAGCATTCATTCTATTATTACTAAGCAAATATCACTTCATAATTTCAGCATTAAGCGAATTTAAAATAGCGGTACTAGGTATTTTTGCAGCAGGAGCAATAACAGGAATTATATCTTTTTTCCAATCTTCTGGGATGGTTATTAAAAAAATATCATAATACTACGATAGCCGTTCTTACAGGATTTATGTGTGGATCTCTCAATAAAGTCTGGCCATGGAAACAAACAGTTGAAACATTCGTTGACAAACATGGAGTCTTACGTCCCCTAATTCAGGAAAATATTTTACCATCTTCTTTTTCAGAAATTACTGGAGAACCATCACAATTTGCATGGGCACTTATTCTTTCAATTGCAGGATTTTTATTCATTTGGACAATAGAAACAGTTAGTACAAAATACTCTAAATAATTAGAAAATGGACATTTACGGCTTAATAGGATTCCCATTAGGACACTCTTTTTCAAAGAAATATTTTACTGAAAAATTTAAAAAAGAAAATATTAATGCCGAATTTAAAAACTTTGAAATTGAGAATCTTAATAGATTCCCCTCTCTTATTTCAGAAAACCATAACATTAAAGGAATTAGCGTAACTATTCCACATAAAGAGAACATAATTTCTTTTCTCAATGAATTAAGTCCTGAAGCAAGAGCAACAGGAGCCGTTAATTCAATTAAAATAACAAGAGACAAAAACAAGATAACAACAAAAGGCTATAACACCGACATCTACGGATTTAAAGAATCTCTTTTACCATTTATACAAAATAGAGATTTAAAAGCATTAATTCTGGGAACCGGAGGAGCTGCTAAAGCTGTTTCATATGCATTAGATCAATGCAATATTGAACACAAGTTTGTTTCAAGATCACCCTGAAACAAATGACTATTCATACCAACAACTCGGCAACCACATTAACGAATATCTTCTTATAATTAATACAACGCCCCTTGGTATGTTTCCAAAAACAGAGACATATCCAGATATCCCTTACGAGAAACTCAGTGAAAATCATTATTTATTCGACCTTACCTACAATCCGGAAATCACCTTATTCTTGGCCAAAGGAAAAGAATATGGCGCAAAAACAATGAATGGCCTAAGTATGCTTCATTTACAAGCCGAACGCTCGTGGGAAAATATGGAATAAATAATCTTAAATTTCAATAAAAGACTAAATCATCACTTGCAATTATTCAAAAATGTAGTATTTTAGCAAACGATTTTACAGGATATTAATCCTTAAAACTTTTAAATCAAAACTATAACGATGTATTTTTTCAACATAGATTACTATTTTGTACTTGCCTATATCGTTGGGGTCATAAAATTATTTGGTGGCCTATAATACATCATACTCTTATCCGATTAAAAACTTTTGTATTTAATGCGATATAAAAGGGTGTAAATTAATATACTCTTCATAACTTGCTTAAATAATACGTTTTTATAGAATAAACAAACAGCACAAATACATTCACAAAATAAAATTTATTAATTGCCATGCAAAAACATTTATTATTAGGTGTAGAAGCTATCGCACAGGGTGCAATAGACGGAGGAATGTCTGGTATATATGCATATCCTGGAACGCCTTCTACTGAAATCACTGAATATGTACAGCATTCAAAACAGGCCATAGAGAGAAACATACACAGAGAGTGGGCTGCAAACGAGAAAACAGCTATGGAAGCAGCCCTTGGTATGTCATACGCTGGTAAGCGTACAATGGTTTGTATGAAACACGTTGGATTAAACGTAGCAGCAGACTGTTTCTTAAATGCAGCTGTAACAGGTGCCAACGGAGGTATCATAGTAACTGTTGCTGATGACCCATCAATGCACTCATCTCAGAACGAGCAAGATTCTCGTGTTTACGGTAAATTCCGCTCAAATCCCTATGCTTGAGCCTTCTAATCAGCAAGAAGCATATGAAATGGCTCGTTATGGATTCGAACTTTCTGAAAAACTTGGTACTCCTGTTTTAATGAGAGTTACAACAAGACTGGCACACTCTCGCGCAGGTGTTGAAATCACTGAAGCAACTAAAGAGAACGATCTTAAATTACCAGAAGATAAAAGACAATTTGTTCTTCTTCCTGCCATTGCAAGAAAAAGATACAGATTACTTCTTGACAAACAAGTTCAGTTTGAAGAAGAAGGCGAAACAAAAGGATACAATAAATTCATAGAAGGTAAAGATAAATCACTAGGAATTATTGCCTGCGGAATAGGATACAACTATCTAATGGAAAACTACACAGAAGAGGAATGTCCTTATTCTATTGTTAAAGTTAGTCAGTACCCTCTTCCTCGCAAAATGGTAAACAAGCTTGCCGAAGAATGTGATAAAATATTAGTTCTTGAAGAAGGTTACCCTGTAGTTGAAGAATTACTTAAAGGCTATCTTGAAAAAGAAAATGTTAGTGGTCGTCTAGATGGAAACTCTTTCAAGAGATGGTGAATTAACTCCAGATATGGTAGGTGCAGCACTTGGTAAAGAAATAAAGGAAGGCTCTCCTGTTCCTGCAATAGTAGCAAGCAGACCTCCTGCACTTTGCGAAGGATGTAGTCACAGGGATGTATATAAAGCACTTAATGAAGTAATCGCACAATATGGCGACGGTAGAGTATTTTCAGATATAGGTTGTTATACTCTTGGAGCATTACCTCCATATCAGGCTATCAACAGTTGTGTTGACATGGGTGCATCAATTACTATGGCTAAAGGTGCTGCAGATGCAGGTCTTTTCCCTGCAGTATCTGTTATTGGAGACTCCACATTCACTCACTTCCGGAATGACAGGACTTTTAGATGCAGTAAACGAAGGCACACCTATTACTGTTATTATTTCTGACAACGAATCAACATCTATGACTGGAGGACAGAAATCTTCTGCCCTAGGCAAGATTGAAGCAATATGTCAGGGACTTGGTGTTGAACCAGAACACATTCGTGTTATGATGCCTATACCAAAAAAAACACGAAGAGCTATGCCAGATTCTTAAAGAAGAATTAGAGTACAAAGGTGTTTCTGGTTATCATCCCTCGCAGAGTTTGTATACAAAAAGCTGCAAGAGATGCTAAAATGAGAAAGGCTGCTAAAAAATAATCTTGGCAAAATAATAACATTTAAAAATTGTAAAGAATGAAAACAGATATAGTACTAGCAGGTGTTGGTGGTCAGGGTATTCTTTCTATTGCAGCTGCTTTAGGTTCAGCTGCTCTTGACAACAACCTTTACATGAAACAGGCTGAAACACACGGTATGAGTCAGCGTGGAGGTGATGTACAATCATTTATGCGTATTTCTGACAAACCTATTTATTCTGACCTTATACCTAAAGGTGGTGCAGATATTATCCTATCTGTTGAGCCTATGGAATCACTACGTTACCTTCCATACCTTAAAGAAGGAGGATACGTAGTAACAAAACGCTGCCCCTTTTATAAACATACCAGATTATCCTGAAATGGACGATCTAATAGCCACAATTAAAGCTCTACCTAATCACGTAATTATCGATGCAGAGAAAATTGCAAAGGAAGAGATAGGCAATGTAAGAGCATTTAACTTTGTTATGCTTGGTGCAGCTTCTCCATTCATCGATGTTCCTTTTGAATACCTTGAAGAAGGTATCAAAAACATTTTTGCATCCAAAGGAGAAGAAGTTGTTGAAATGAATATTAAAGCTCTTCATGCAGGAAGAAAATTCTCAGAAGAGAACAGATAAGATACTGCGTAAGTCATTTGATTCATGACTATTTTATTTAAGGGTGTTCCTTATTGGAGCACCCCTTTTGCTTTTGTATCGTAATCAATATCAAAAATTTGCTTTTATAAGCTGAAATTGTATCTTTGTAATTCTCATTTTAAAAATAGAATATTCATTATAAAATTAATATTACTCTTATGAAAGGGATTAAAAATTGTTGTTCTTGCTAAGCAAGTTCCAGATACTAGAAATGTGGGTAAGGACGCGATGAAATCTGACGGAACAGTAAACAGGGCTGCACTGCCTGCTATTTTTAACCCTGAAGATTTGAATGCTTTAGAACAAGCTTTAAGGCTTAAAGGACAAATACGAAGGATCTACAGTAGAGATTATTACAATGGGTCCCGGACGTGCTGCCGACATTATTCGTGAAGGTCTATTCAGAGGTACAGACGGAGGATATCTTCTATCCCGATCGTGCATTTGCCGGTTCCGATACATTAGCAACTTCATATGCTATTTCATGTGCAATCAAGAAACTTGATTTCGATGTTATCATCTGCGGCCGTCAGGCTATCGATGGAGATACTGCTCAGGTTGGACCACAGGTTGCTGAAAAACTAGGTATCCCACAGATAACTTATGCAGAAGAAATCGACAATGTAGAACAGAAAACAATAACAGTTAAACGTCGTTTGGAAAGAGGAGTTGAATTAGTAAAAAGGACCTCTTCCATGTGTTTGTTACAGTAAATGGTTCAGCTGCCCCTTGTCGTCCACGTAATGCAAGATTTGTAATGAAATACAAACATGCAAAAGTAGCTTCAGAAATGCAGAAAGCTTCAGAAGACTATATCTCACTAGCTAGTGAAAGACCTTATCTTAAACTGGGAGAATGGTCGGTAAACGATATAGAATGTGACCATTCAGAGCTTGGACTAGAAGGTTCACCTACCAAAGTAAAAAATATTGAAAACGTAGTTTTCCAGGAAAGAATCCAAGAAACTTGGAACTTCTGACAATGAAATAGATGAATTAATGAAAGAACTTATTTCTAACATACTATTGGTTAATTAACTCATCTAATTATTAATTAAGAATT
>CAXXRT010000056.1:0-60698 GCA_963666945.2 Marinifilaceae bacterium | reverse complement strand
ATGATTTCATATGGGCTTATAACAATAGGAAGTAAACCTTTACAAGAATTGGATTATAGCACAAATATGAAATAAACGAACATTTGAAAGTTCCGATACCTATCGATGATTACAGTCAATATGCCCCAGCTGTTGCTGTTTATGGTTTGGATTTTACGGGAATAAAAGCGAAACATAATTTTAGGGACAGGACGATGGTAAATGGCAACCTCTTATATTATTATGGGAGCAACAGTACAAACAATGAAAGGAGCCTTCAACGTAGAACGCCCAGATAGATCGAATAACAGGTCTTTTCCCTCTGGTCACACTGCTACTGCTCTTTGTTGGGGCCCATATCCTATTGCAAAGAATATAAAGATACTTCACCATGGATAGGAATAGCCGGATATGCGATTGCAGCAGTAACAGGTAGTCTCCGGGTTCTGAACAAAAAGCATTGGATAAGCGATGTAGTTACTGGGGCAGGGGTTGGCATATTAAGTGTAGAAGCAGGATATCTGTTACTTCCGGTTTTTCATAATATATTCGATATAAAAAAACAGAAATAATAGTCTTGTTGTATCTCCGTCAATCGGTGTAAGCAACTATGGAATAGGGTTAGTATATACATTTTAATGAGGTAAAAAGAAGAATAACCATTTCTATTTTTTATTTATAATAATAAAATTCAAAATTTCTACGAAATTGGATATTTAGATTTGTTTTCCATTCTATAAGATTATTCACAATGTTTGATAAAATTTTACCATACGAAGAAAATTTATTTTTTTTAATAAACGGTTCACATAATCATTTCTTTGATAGTATTATGTGGTTATTTTCAAGTATGAAAACCTGGATTCCTTTTGCTATAATCATCATATTTTATATAGTTTATAAGAAATCATGGAAGCAATGCTTTTCGGTATTAATAGCAATAGTCATTGTATTTGTACTGTGTGATCAGTTTTCAAGTCATATAATTAAGCCATTATTTGCCCAACCGCGCCCGACTCATTACCCTGGAATAATGGAACATGTGCAAATCCTTAAAGGCTATACCGGAGGGAAATATGGTTTCATATCAGGGCATGCTACTAATAGCTTTGGTTTCGCGGTATTTTTCTACTTTATTATTCAGAAATAAGATGTATGGTATAGTTATATTTATTTGGGCTATAATAATGTCTTATTCACGGATTTATTTAGGTGTGCATTTTGTATCCGATATTGCTGGAGGGATTATATCTGGTATAATATTAGGAGGCTGTGTTTACGGTTTATATTATTTTGTCACAAAAAGAATCGCCGAAAGAAGTCCTGTTGTTTATGGCTCCGGCATATCCCTCTTATCAGGTAAATAGATTATCACTTGTCATCATCGGCTATGTTTTCTTAATTTCAATTTTCAGTACACTTATGATAATACTTTAATTCGCAATATAATGAATAATACATCTAACTATCAATTCACAGTGATCGTCCCCCGTATATAACGAGCAGGAAAATATGATTCGTTTAGAATCCGAGTTAGCTTCTTTTCCTTAAGACAGCCAGAATGAAAAGCTGTATATTATTTGTTAACGGACGGTTCGATTGACCAAAGTATTGAAATGATTCGGGAGGTTTGCGATAGACATGACAATATGTTTTTTATTTCTTTCGATAAGAATAAAGGATTAAGTGCTGCTATCAAGGCGGGAATAGATTATACATTTTTCGGATTATGTTGGCTATATAGACGCAGACCTTCAAACTACACCTGAGGATTTTAACATTCTCTTAGAGGATGCACCGCGATATGCAATGGTCATGGGAATACGTACCGGGCGAAAAGGACGGATGGGTGAAAAGAGCTTCATCTAAATTTGCAAAATGGGTTTCGTCAGATGATGACTCATGATAATGCCATAGACACGGGGTGCCCATTGAAAGTTATAAGAATAGAATATGCAAAACGTCTTCCCTTATTTACGGGATGCACCGTTTCTTTCCGGCACTTATATTATTGCAAGAAGGAGGATGCTTCAAACAGGTTTCAGTTAAGCACTTTCCTCGCTTAGCAGGAAAGTCGAAATATCATTTATGGAATAGACTTATCGGGCCTTTACTTGATTGTTTTGCTTACCGTTGGATGAAGAAACGCTATATTGATTATTCGGTAGTTTGTAGTAAACTATGAGTTGGTATTTTATATATTTAGTAGGGATTGTTGCACAATTACTTTTTTTCTGCAAGGTTATTGATACAATGGATAGTATCGGAAAAATCTCATAAAGTAGTTTCTCCGACCATTTTTTGGCAATTTAGTATGATAGCTTCATTCCTTTTGTGTATGTATGGATGGCTTAGGAATGATTTTGCGATTATAATCGGGCAATTGATCTCATACTATATTTATATATGGAATTTAGAGGTAAAAAATTTCTGGGCGAAGATACCGGAAAGTAATGCGTGTTTTATTTATACTTTTGCCAATCATTTCGGTGATCTATTTTATAGTCGGGGAACAATCGATAATAGACAGGTTATCTCATGCAAGAAGATATTCCTATGTGCTTGATCCTGTTTGGTGTAGTCGGACAGTTTACATTTACCCTTCGTTTTATTTACCAGTGGCGTTATTCCCGTAAAGCGGGAGGAATCACTTTTACCTCAAACATTTTGGGGTGATCAGTGTCATAGGTTGTATAATGATTATCGTATATGCAATTATCCGCCATGATCCGGTACTAATAATAGGGCAAGCCTCCGGACTTGTGGTCTATATTCGTAATATTATGATTGGGATTAGAGCTGATAGACTTCATCAGAATAAAATTTCGATAAATAACGCAGAGTTCAATTTGAGTTACTAGATAACAAACTTTATTCTTATAAATGTTTACATTTAAAAAAAGAATAAGAAATAAGCAAAGAATTAAGTTTGTGAGAGAAGTTTTAAAAGAATTTTAATTATGATTCGATAAATAGTTTAGTATATCTGACTAAATATCAATTAGATTAATGGGTCTTATGTTGTTTGTATGTTATTGTTAGTATTGAAGAATGGAATTTTTTTGAATTTTTAGTCTTTAAGCGTGATATGAATTTTAGGTTTTCTGATATCAGCTTTGTTTATTTGAAGGAGATATAGGTGTTTTGCGTTTTTGGGATTTTATGATTTTTATTTTTCTGGTTGTTTTTATTAGTATTATGGAGATGAGATTGGGGAGTTGCTTGAAATCGATTTCTATATTGGAGTTAGTATATCTTTCGATTTCCAGTTTTCAGAGGTTGGATATGCTTGGGTTTGAGTGGAAATTGGGATGTGATGAATCGCTTATATTGAGAAATATAAGGTTGGTTAAGTTATGAAAGGTGCTTAGGTTTTGATTCTTTACAATTGCTTATGTTTATATATAGTGTGTTGTTTTTGTAATAATTCACAAATAAGTGAACTATATTCAATATATTGTCGTATATTTGCAATGTAAATTATATATAAAAATGGAAATAGAATTCGAGAAACCATATCTTGAAGAACTTTACAGAAAGGGGAAAACTAAGGATAAAAAACATAGATTTCCTAAAGGAATACCAGAAAGATATATAAGAACAATCGATAAATTAAGAGTTGCAGAAAGAATTGAGGATTTATTTGTTTTACGAAGTTTGAGGTATGAAAAGTTAGTTGGAGATAAAAATGATCTAGAGTCTGTTCGTGTTAATGATAAATACCGAATAGAGTTTAGGAGCTCAGTAGAAGGTGAAGAGCCTAATCTTATAACTATTTGTTCAATTAAAGAATTGAGTAATCACTACAAATAACACTAATTATGACAGCTCAAAAAAACATATTACCACTTAAGGCCACACATCCGGGAAGTTTTGATAAAAGATGAACTAGAGGTTAGATCTGATATTAATCAAAAAGAATTAGCAAAACAGTTAGGAGTAAAAGAATCTTTACTAAGTGAAGTAATAAATGGCAAAAGATCTATTACTGCATGATATGGCTGTATTGTTAGAGAAAGTGCTTGAAATTCCAGCTAGTTATTGGATGCGTTTTCAGTCTCAATATGACATAGATAAAGCAAGAATTAAGGAACGCAATTTAATACAAGTAAAGAATATAGAAATATGGAAGGTTATTAAAGAATATGTTCCAATTAAGTATTTTAAGAAGCTAGGTTATCTTAGCGAAATAATACAAGAAGATATTGCAAAAAATTAAGGAAATTTATTCTGTGACGAGCATTGATGATCTAGTTGAGGCATATGCACAAAGTAAACATGCTTTTTATAGAAAATCTGAGAAATTACAGATTGATGAAAAGAATTTATTTGCATGGAGTTCTATTGCAATGTACGAAGCAGGAAAACAAGAATTGAATACTTTTAATTTTGAGAATATAGATCAACTATGGTGTTGAATTGAATAGTATTTTCAATAGAAATAGAAATACAATAGAGGAAGTTAAGAAAGTATTAAAGCTTTACGGAATTAAGTTGGTTCTTTTACAGAAATTTGAGAAGACTCCTGTTGATGGATTTTCTTTTTGGTCTGGTAATAATCCAGCGATTGCATTAACATTGAGACATACCAGAATTGATAATTTTGCTTTTACTTTAATGCATGAAATTGCTCATATTAATTTACATTTGAGAAACGATAAAACAAAGAGAATTCTAGATATTAAGGGAAAGGGAGCGGATTGTATATTTGAGAAAGAGGCAGATTTTTCCGCACAGAAGTCTTTGATTCCTGTTGATTGTTGGGAGAATTTTAAGAATAAATCATCGTTGACAGATGATGAAATATTTAAAATTAGTGATAGATATAAGATTAATCCTGCGATTATTTTTGGTAGATGTTGTTTTGAAACAGGTAATTATGCTGTAAGGACAAAGATTGACAAAAAATTACATTAATAAAATGAAGAACCATTTTGTTGAGAGTAACAAAGTGGTTTTCTAATGTAAGACATAGATTGGATGTGAGATATATAAGCTCAGAGATGGAAAAGATCTCTGAGCTTTTTTTAGTGGGTTGATATGTTTGGGATTGAGAGTAATTGATTTTAATTCCTGAGTTAAGAAATTCTGATTAGAATATACAGATTAGGTATCTTCCAAATCTTTTTATTCAAGATTGTCCCAAATATTTGCAAGAATTGGGACAAAAAAGGGGGAAGTTCTATGGTTGGGATATTTTTTAGATATGTATTTATCTTTGTTAAGTAGTGTTCCGAAAAATATTTTTTTTAGTCCTCAGATAGGTTCCTTTTTGAAGTTGCTGAGGTTAATGCGGGTGTGTCTTCAAAATACATAATATTATACTACCTTTGAATAAAATTTAAGTTAGTAATGGAACAATTAAAGGAAAGGATATTAAACTGTACTGCTTGTGATTTGCACAAAACAAGGAACAAGGCGATTTGGGGTGAGGGTAATATTAATGCTGAGATATTGCTGATAGGTGAGGCTCCTGGAGCTGATGAGGATAGGATAGGCAGGCCTTTTGTCGGAAAGTCGGGTCAGTTGCTTGATAAGATATTGGCTGCTTGCGGTTTTACCCGTGAGGGTCATGTGTTTTTGAGCAATGTTATTAGGTGCAGGCCTCCTGGAAACAGGACTCCTTCTGATGCAGAGGTTGAGGCTTGCATACATTTTTTGTTCGAACAAATTGAAATGGTTAATCCTAAAATAATTATTCCTTTGGGGGCAACGGCTCTTAAACGTTTGTTTGGTGATAATAGTTTAAAGATTACTAAGCTGCGTGGTCAGTGGATAGAATGGAAGGGTCGTTTGGTCATGCCTGTTTATCATCCTTCTGCCTTGCTTCGTAATCCTGGCTTAAAAAGAGAAACCTGGGAGGACTTTAAAAAGGTAATAACTAAATATCGTGAGTTGGTTGATGCAAAGCATTACTCGGAATATTATTAATTCGGAGTACTATTAATATTATTAAGTAATAGGGAAAAGTAATTTATGATCTCGTTGTTTCTCGATTGTAATGTTTATTAAGATACCAACAAATACTATCTGAAATTGGTGTCTGATGAATAATAATTGTGTGACTTATCATAAGCGTTTGATTTTCTTGTGATTATTGCTTAAATTCATAAACGTTTAATTTTAAAATTAAGGTTTATGGGAACACTGGCAACTGGATGGAAGACTGATAAGACAAGGCATCATTTACGTGGTGGCGGTATTTCCTGGGTGGATATCTTGAAATGGTTCTTTAATTTTCTCGGTCCTTTTGTGTTTGCGGTTTCTATGTTTTATACTCCTTTCAGTTTTATGGATGCCCGTACGCATCAGATTGTGGCTGTTGCTTTGTGGATGCTTATATGGTGGATAACGGAGTTTGTTCCTTTGCCGGTGACTTCTTTGTTGCCGATAGTTTTGTTTCCTTCTTTTGAGGTTATTAAGGTTGCCGAGGTGGTAAAGCCTTATAGTTCTTCGGTTATATTTCTTTTCCTTGGAGGTTTTATTATTGCTTTGGCACTGGAGAAGTGGAATCTTCACAGGCGTATAGCTCTTTATATCTTAAGGATTATGGGGGCACGTGCCGACAGTATTGTTCTTGGTTTTATCATTGCAAGTGCTTTTTTGAGTATGTGGATATCCAATACTGCTACGGCCGTGATGATGTTGCCCATTATTCTTTCTGTGGTGGATATGATTGCACAGAAAACCCAGGTGGGTGAAAAGAAGATATTTAATCTAAAGACCTCCATGCTCCTTGGTATGGCCTATGGCGCCAATGTTGGAGGTATGGGTACTCTTATAGGTACTCCGCCCAATGCTATTCTGGCGGGTTATTTACGCTCTGAATATTCTTTAAACGTTGGTTTTCTCGAGTGGATGCTTTTCGCTCTTCCAATTGTGGTTATTCTGGTATTTATCATTTATATTCTGCTGACTAAGTTTATATACCCCAATAGGATGGGGAGTATTGATGGTTTTAAGGAAATGGTTGATAAGGAAATAAACACTCTTGGTAAGATGGGTAAGGAGGAAAAGATGGTTTTCGGATTGTTTTTATCCGCTGCATTTTTGTGGATATCCCGAAGTGGTATAAATTCACTTTTGGGAACTACTATAGGTGATACTTCCATAGCTGTATTTATTGGCATTTTGTTTTTTATCATCCCGACATCTCAAAAGAGCGGTGAGCGTTTATTGGAGTGGAAAGATACACGTAAGTTGCCTTGGGGTGTTCTTTTGCTTTTTGGCGGTGGCTTAAGTATTGCTTCTGCCCTTAGCGGAACAGGTATCTTGAATCTTTTTGCCGATAGTGTCAGCAGTATACAGGGGATATCCTTTGTTCTTATTACTCTGATCCTTATGTTGATTATTGTTATACTGACAGAACTTATGAGTAATACGGCCCTGGCTACCATATTCCTGCCTATTATTGCCAGTCTGGGGGTATCTATGGGAATAAATCCTGTTGCTTTTGCTGCTCCTCTGGTGTTGGCAATGAGTTGCGTTTTTTCTTTACCTATGGGAACTCCACCTAATGCTGTTATTTTCGCAAGTGGAGAGCTTAGGATTAGTAATATGATAAAGGTAGGTATGTTTCTGGATCCTTTTGCCGTTTTGGTACTTTCACTAATAGGTTTCAGATTGTCGATGTTGTTGTTTTAAAAGAAAGAAAGCCGCACCAGAAAAATCTGTGCGGCTCCATCTAAACTTAAAAGTGAAAAAATATTTAAAACTAAAACTTGCCATGACATCTTCTTGTGTGCATCTTTTTGTCGAACATCATCTTTTGTTCTTCTGTTAGAAGTTTTTTCATCTCTACTCTTTGCTTGATGTTTGCTTTTGCAATCTGTTCTTTTATATTGGACATTTCATCAATGATATTGTTTACTTCATTGTTGCTTATTTTCTCGGCTGACATGAGGCTGTGTTTTTTTGCACGTAATTCGTTAAGCTTGTTTTTTAAAGGATTTACTGTCTTAAGTTTTTCAAGTCTTAAGTTTTTAAATGCTTCCTGCTGTTCTTCTGTAAGATTCATTATGCAGTTTGCATTTAATCCTTTGCCTTGACCATTGAAGTTTCCTTTATCGTGACCTCTGAATTCTCTGTTTACTTTTCCCTGACAATTTGCACGATTGCCTTTTTTGTGCATTCCTCTGTGACCTTCTTTACCGTATGAGCTGCAATCACCTCTTCTGTGCATGCCTTTATTTACTTCTTTATTACATCCCTGGCAATCACCTTTTCCATATCCTTGGTTCATATGGTGTCTTCCCTGACCTTTTCCACAGAAATGTTTTCCTCCCATTCCTCTGTTCATTCCACTGTGCATCATTGCTCCTTTTCCCATGCGAGAGCCCATCATCAGTCTTTGCTCTTCTGTCATGATGCTTTTCATCTCAATATGCATCTTGGTTCTTGTCCTGGCGATCTTCTTTTGAAGCTCTGTCTTTGCCTCTATATTGGCATAAAGATCTTTTAGATTTGGTTTATCAACCTGTATTAATGTCTTTTGTTTTGCCATTAATTCATTTAGCTTGTTGTCCAGATAAGTAAGATCTTTCTGATATTTCCCCCTTATCTCTTTAGCCTGTTCCTGTTGTTTTTCTGTAAGGAATCTACATCCTTCTTTTCTTTGTCTGTTTTGTGCAGATACAGTAGGATTTGAAATCATAAAGATTAATCCTGCTAATAAGAATAATCCGAAGTATTTTTTTGCTCTTTTCATGTCTATAATATTTTAATGATTATCATTCATTTTTTTTATTTACTGCATATTGCAGTTCTAGTCCAAACCGGTTAAGTGTTTTGCGCTTTCGTATGTTATGACATGAAAAGAACAGAAAGGTTTAATCCTTTAACAAGATTTTAACAAAGAGGGGTTTGTTTGCAAGGGGTATGAATCTATAATACCCATTTCTCGCATTTGTATTGTTTTTTAAGTGAAGGTTTTGTTCGTAAGAGGTATAAATCCCTGTAATTTTCTAAAAATCACTTATTTAACTCCCTGCTTCGTTTGTTGGTAAGAGGAATAAATCTCTGAGAGGAAGTTTTTATGAGGGGTATGCCTAAAAAGATCTTGAGTTGTTATTTCTTTTTATTGGCAAGCTGACCGCAGGCGGCATCTATATCTTTACCCCTGCTGCGGCGTACGTTTACAATTATATTTTTAGATTCAAGATATTTAGTAAAGGCTTCCAGCTTATCCAGGTTGGCTTTCTGGTATTTGTCTTTTTCCGTTGGGTTATACTCAATAATATTGATTTTAACGGGGAAGCTTTTGCAGAAATGAGCCAGTGCCTTGGCATCGTCAAGAGAATCGTTTATATTTTTCAGCAAAAGGTACTCAAATGTAGGTCTCGAATCTGTTTTTTCCACAAAATACATTATTGCCTCAGAAAGATCCTCAAGATTATATGTCTTATTAATTGGCATAATGGTGTTTCTGACCTCATTTATAGCGGAGTGAAGAGATATGGCAAGGTTGAATTTTACATCATCGTCAGCCAATCTTTTTATCATGTGGGGAAGTCCCGCAGTTGAAAGGGTTATACGTCTTGGAGACATTTCCAGACCTTGCTTTCCTGTCACCATATCTATAGATTGCATTACATTGTCGTAGTTAAGTAAAGGCTCGCCCATACCCATATACACAATGTTGCTGAAGTTATATCCCTTTTCTTCAGCCAGGTTTTTTATATAGAATATCTGGTCGTAGATTTCTCCGGCTGTAAGGTCGCGTTTAAATCCCAGTCCTGCCGTTGCGCAAAAGTCGCATCCAAGTTTGCAACCAACCTGACAGGAGATGCAGGCTGTCGCTCTTTTCTCAGAAGGAATAAGAACCCCTTCCACAAGAAGATTGTCGTGAAGTTTAAAAGCTATCTTAGTCGTCCCGTCGCTGCTTTCCTGAACATGTTCCGGTTTTGCATAGTTAATGATGAAGTTTCCATTAAGAAGATCTCTTAATGACTTTGAAATATTGGACATATCATCAAAACTATGTGCATTCTTTTTCCACAGCCATTCAAAAACCTGCTTAGCCCTGAATGCTTTTTCCCCTTTTTCTACAAGAACATTTTTTAGTTCTTCCAACGACAGACTTCTAATATCCATTATGATTTGTTTAATTTCACTGCAAAAATACTTTAAATTGGAGATATATTGGTCAAATTGACTTATAAATCTAAATATTGTTCTAAATTTGTTGGCTGTACAACAATAAAAAATATTGGAATATTTAACTATTTAAAAACTATTTATAATGAATAAGTTTGTATCACTTTTATTAGGTGCAGTACTTTTTTTAGGATTTACTGCAAAGGCTGATGAAGGAATGTGGCTTCTATCGTTACTTAAGAAGCAGAATATTGAGAAAATGCAGGAAATGGGATGTAAATTATCTGCAGAAGATATTTACGATATCAATAAGGCTTGTTTAAAAGACGCTATTGTTGGTCTTGCTCATGAAGGTCGTCCTTTCCGTCACTTCTGTACAGGAGAGATTATTTCTGGTAAAGGACTTGTTTTGACAAACCACCACTGTGGTTTCAGTGCATTACAATCGCATTCAACTACCGAGCACGATTATCTTGCCGATGGTTTCTGGGCGTATAACCACGGTCAGGAATTAACTAACCCAGGTATCACTGCTTCTATCTTAGTCAGAATAGAAGATGTAACTGATAAAGTTGTTCCTCAGCTTAGCGATGATATGTCGGAAGGTGATCGTCATATGGCAGTAAGTAAATTATCTAAGCAAATTGCTTCAGAAGCTTTAGCCGGAACAAACTATAAAGGTCATGTACAGAGTATGTTCAACGGAAACCAGTATTTCCTTTTTGTATACGAAATATATAGAGATGTTCGTTTAGTAGGTGCTCCTCCTCAAAGTATGGGTAAATTCGGTGGTGATACTGACAATTGGATGTGGCCACGTCACACAGCTGACTTCTGTATGTTCCGTATCTATACAGCTCCTGATGGAAGTCCTGCTGCATATTCAAAAAACAATGTGCCTTTGAAACCTAAGTATTCTCTTCCTGTATCTGCAAAAGGTGTAAAAGCAGGTGACTTTGCCATGATTATGGGATTCCCCGGAACAACAGATCGTTACCTTACATCTTACGGACTTAAAGAAACTATGGATATAACCAATGATATACGTTATAATGTTCGTACAGAGAAGTTAAGGGTAATGAAAGAGGGGATGAATAAATCTCAGAAGACCCGTATTCAGTACGCTGCTAAATATGCTCAGTGTGCAAACTATTGGAAATATTCTTTCGAGCAAAATAAAGCTCTTAGAAAACTAAATACAATGGGCAATAAGCAGCAGATTGAGAAAGAATTTACTGCATGGGTTAACGAAAACCCAGAAAGAAAAGCCAAGTATGGTAATGCTCTTGAGCTTATTAAAGAAGGATACGAGGCAAAAAGAGATTATGCGAAATATTTCAATTATACAATAGAGGCTCTTGCAGGTCCTGAGGCTCACATGTTTGCTCAAAAGCTTATGGCTTTCCCTGATATGCTTGATAACGAAGAGGTTCCTGCTGATAAGTTAGCTATGATTATTGAAAAAATAAGAACTGAAGCTAAGGGATTCTATAAAGACTTTAATCCTGAGGTAGAGAAAAATCTTATTGCGAACCTATTTAGAATATATTCTGAGAATGTAGCTGCTGATTTCCAGCCAGAGATTTTCAAAATAATCAAGAAGAAATACAAAAACAACTTCGAAAAATTCGCTGCTGACATGTATAAAAAGTCAATCTTTATGTCAGAGGAAAGATTTAATAAATTCTTAGATGATCCTAAGAAGAAGACTATTCAGAAAGATCTTCTTTATGTAGCCGGAAAATCATTCTTCGAAGCTTACATGAAGTTAAGGGCTCTTACTACAGAGATGTCAACTAAGATTGAAAAAGGAAACAGATTGTTTGTTGATGGATTAATGCAGATGAATCCTGAAAAAGCATGGGCTCCTGATGCTAACTCTACTATTCGTCTTACTTACGGTAAAGTAGGTGGATATAACGGTAAAGACGGTGTTATCTTCAATTACTATACTACTATGACTGGTATTATAGAGAAAGAAGATCCTAATAACGATGAGTTTGTTGTTCCTGCAAGATTAAAAGAATTGTACAACGCTAAAGACTTCGGGCCTTATGCAGAGAACGGAATGGTAAACACTTGTTTCATTACAGATAACGATATTACAGGCGGTAACTCTGGTTCTCCTGTTATCAATGCTAACGGTGAGTTAATAGGTACTGCTTTCGATGGTAACTCTGAGGCTATGTCGGGAGATATTGATTTCGAAGAGAATCTTCAGAGATGTATCAACCTTGACGCACGTTATATGCTTTGGATTGTTGATAAATTTGCAGGTGCAAAGAATCTAATCGAAGAAATGAATATTGTAAAGTAATTTTACAATAAAAAATATATAAATTGGAGGATATCTGAAATGTCAGATATCCTCCAGTTTTTTTGTAAGCAATTTCTATTTTTTTATTTGAACAAAGCCTCTTCTAGTTATCCAATATCAATAGTAATAACGACAATCACCAGATAATATATCTATTTGCACTATAATGGATAATGGTTATAATGCAATATCTGTCCTCCTGTTTTATGTCCTTCTACGCTAAGTTATTAATATTTTAGCAGCAGCAATTCAGTCTTTTTAAATAAAAAAGTACATAGTTAAAACTTCCGCTTTATTTTATAAAGGAGGGAACTTAATGATGAATTTTACCTTGGGACCATCTGCTCTTATAATTGTATTGCCCCCTTTGTCTGTCACATCCCATACGTTAAGTTCGTATATTCCGGGGTTGGCATACTCCTCGTTTTCGTTTTTTGTAGGAATGCTAACAGTAACATTGTATTTATAATACCCTTCTGTTGTTTTTGTGGTCTTGGTTATATTTATAGTGGCATCTTTGTTGCTGATAGTCCATGGATTCAGTAAGTCTTCATTTACCTTCTTTATTGTAGATAACATATTAATAACAGCCTTGGGAGTAGCAGGATCAATATACCTGTTGTCGGTTATCTCAATATTCAGTTCAATATTGTTTCCGCCAAAAATAGTGTCGTTTTCAGCGGGAGATATTACGTTTATAGTTGGTGGAACAGTGTCGGGATCGTCGCCTCCTCCGCAGGAAATAATAAAAAGAGAGAACAGTATGGCGATGGTTGGTAGTTTTATCATAGGTCATCATTTAGGTTAAGTAGTAACTTTGATACGCTTGCGTTAGTATCAAAGTTACTATATTTTTTTATTTTTTGATAACCAGATAGTAGTTTTTCTTACCTTTTTGAACAAGTATATACTTGTCTCCAATAAGATGAGTGTTGTTAATAATAAGTTCCTGGTCTTCTATCTTAACCTTATTTATGCTTATTGCATTACCTTTCAGGGATCTTCTTGCTTCACCTTTGGAAGGCATTATACATGTTTTTTCAGCCAGCAAATCAACGATATGAATGCCTTTTTCCATCTCGGCAGCCTCAACCTCGTATTGGGGTACGCCCTCAAAAACAGAAAGGAATGTATCCTCGTCAAGCTTACGCAGACTTTCTTCTGTAGCTTTGCCGAAAAGAATGTCTGAAGCCTCAAGAGCCGACTCATAAGCCTCTTCCGAGTGAATAAGACATGTAACCTCTTTGGCAAGAACTTTCTGGAGCTTACGCATATGAGGCTCTTTCTGGTGTTCTGCTATAAGAGCGTCGATTTCAGCAGGAGGAAGAATTGTAAATATCTTAATGTATTTAGCAGCATCATCATCTGTTGTATTTAGCCAGAACTGGTAGAATTTATAAGGAGAAGTACGTTTTGGATCAAGCCATATATTACCCGATTCAGTCTTTCCGAATTTCTTACCGTCAGACTTAGTCATAAGAGGCCACGTAAGGGCAAAAGCCTGTCCGCTATCCTTACGTCTTATTAGCTCTGTACCTGTAGTGATATTACCCCACTGATCCGATCCGCCCATCTGAAGCATACAGTTGTAAGTGCGGTAAAGATGAAGGAAATCGTATCCCTGTACAAGCTGATATGTAAACTCAGTAAAAGACATCCCCACTTTTGACTCTGCGCTAAATCGTTTTTTTACAGAATCTTTCGACATCATGTAGTTTACTGTTATGTGTTTACCGATGTCACGGATGAATTCAAGGAAAGAGAAATTCTTCATCCAGTCGTAATTGTTTACCATCATTGCAGCATTATCAGAACCTGAAGTAAAATCGATAAATTTCTCCAGTTGTGCTTTAATAGCTTCCTGATTGTGACGGATAGTAGATTCAGTCAGAAGATTTCTTTCTTCTGATTTCCCCGATGGGTCACCTATCATTCCAGTAGCTCCACCTATTACGAAGATAGGTTTATGTCCGCTTAACTGGAAATGTTTCATCATCATCACAGAAACAAGATGTCCTATGTGTAATGAATCCGCTGTAGGGTCGATCCCCACATATGCCGTAGTAAGTTCTTTCTTTATCTGTTCCTCTGTACCCGGCATGATATCGTGGATCATGCCTCTCCATTTTAATTCTTCTACAAAATCCATAATTCCACTAATTATATGTCTATATTTTTTTTGTCTTATTACTTATATCATTTGTCAGATCTTCCAGATCGAATCCCCTATAAATACTTAAGCCAAAGTCATAAATAGGGTAGTAAAGTATACTCTCTTGTTTATGTTTGCTTTTGGCCATATGAAATTTCTTGTCGAAAGATTCAAAGATAGATATAATAACGCAGATAATAATAAGACATTTAGCCAGACTGAATGCGGAGCCAAGCAACCGGTTGATAAAACCAAGTGCTATGGCATGAACCAGCTTTGAGATAAGTTTTCCTATAAGGTTAACAGCAATAACCACTAATATGAAGGTTATACCAAAGGCGATATAACTCATATATCTTGAATGTATGTCAAGGTTGTTTGTGAGTATATCTTTGGTTACATCAGAAAAATTTATGGCCAGAAAGATCCCCAGTATCAAGGCTATAAGCGACGACACTTCTATGATAAATCCCTTTGTGAATCCTTTATATACAGCCCATAACAGGGGTAGCAGGATTAAGATGTCGATGTAATTCATTTTGTGGTAATTAATTTGGCTCAAAGATATCGTTAATAGCTTAAAAATAAAAATTATTCAAAAAATCTTAGTATTTTCGCACGGCACTTTAAAATAAAATTAAAATGTATAGAACACATACTTGCGGAGAATTAAGAGCAAAGAACATAAATGAGAGGGTTACCCTAAGTGGATGGGTTCAGAAAGTGAGAAACCTGGGTGGAATGACTTTTGTGGATTTACGTGACAGATACGGTATTACACAATTGGTTATCAATGAAAATTCATCTGATGAATTAAAGAAAATGGTTGATGACCTGGGGCGTGAATTTGTTATTCAGGTTTCCGGACTGGTTATAGAAAGAGCAAGTAAAAACAATAAAATACCTACGGGAGATGTAGAGATTGACGTTGATAATATAAATATTCTTAACGAATCTCAGTTACCTCCTTTTACCATAGAAGATGATACTGATGGTGGTGATGAGCTTAGAATGAAATACAGATATCTTGATTTAAGAAGAAATACTGTGCGTTCTAATCTTGAACTACGTCATAAAATAGCCCATAACATCAGAAATTTCCTTGATGCACAGCAGTTCATCGAAGTTGAGACTCCTGTGTTGATAAAATCTACTCCAGAGGGAGCAAGAGACTTTATCGTACCATCGCGTATGAATCCTGGTTCTTTCTATGCGTTACCACAGTCGCCTCAGGTGTTCAAGCAGCTACTTATGGTTTCGGGTTTCGACCGTTACTATCAGATAGTTAAATGTTTCAGGGACGAGGATTTAAGGGCAGACCGTCAGCCTGAGTTTACTCAGATAGACTGTGAGATGTCTTTTGTGGAGCAGGAAGATGTGCTTACAAACTTTGAGGCTATGATCAAGCATCTATTCAAGGAAATAAAAGGAGTGGAGCTTGGTGATTTCCCAAGAATGCCATATTCCCAGGCAATGGATCTTTACGGATCGGACAAGCCGGATATCAGATTCGGTATGGAGTTTGTCGATCTTTCCGTTGTTGCCAAGGGAAATGACTTTAAGGTCTTTGAAGAGGCGGAATACATAGGGGCTATTTGCGCTCCTGGATGTGCTTCTTATACACGTAAACAATTAGATGCACTAACAGACTTTGTTAAGCGTCCTCAGGTAGGCGCTAAAGGTCTTGTTTATGTAAGATATAACGAGGATGGTTCATTGAAGTCATCTGTTGATAAGTTCTATTCTCAGGAAGATCTTAATAAGTGGGCTGAGGCATGTAATGCCAAGCCGGGAGATCTTATTTTGATTCTTGTGGGAGAAAAGAGAACCACTCAGGAACAGCTTTGTGAATTACGTCTTGAGATGGGTAACCAGCTGGGACTTAGAAATAAGAATGTATTCAAGCCATTATGGGTTGTTGATTTTCCATTGCTGGAATGGGATGAGGAGGGAGAGCGTTTCCATGCAATGCACCACCCATTTACATCTCCCAAGAAGGAAGATTTTGATTTACTTGAGACAGATCCCGGAAAAGTTAGAGCCAATGCCTACGATATAGTAATTAACGGTGTTGAAATCGGTGGAGGTTCTATCAGAATATTTGATTCTGCTCTTCAGGCCAAGATGTTCGATTGCTTAGGATTTACTAAAGAGGAAGCAGAAGCCCAGTTCGGATTCCTAATGAATGCATTCAAATATGGAGCACCTCCTCATGGCGGTATCGCTTTAGGTTTCGACAGACTTGTTTCTATGTTTGCCGGTCTGGATACTATAAGGGACGTTATTGCATTCCCTAAGAACAATTCAGGCAGGGACGTAATGATTGATTCTCCATCACCTGTTGCAGTGGAGCAATTAGATGAACTATTCTTGCAGCAAAAAGATATTGATGCAATTTAAAGACATTATAGGACAAGAGGCAGTCAGAGATACCCTTCTGACTGCCGTTAACAACAATCGTATTAGTCACGCTCAGTTGTTTACCGGGGAACAAGGAACCGGGAAGCTGGCTTTGGCTATTGCCTTTGCTCAGTATATTTCATGTACCAACAGGCAGGGTAACGATTCTTGTGGAGAATGTCCATCGTGTAAAAAATATCAAAAACTAATACATCCCGATTTACATTTTGTTTTTCCGGTTGTTAAATCGGGAAATCTAAAGAACCCTGTCAGTGACGATTATCTCGATCAGTGGAGGGGGAAGGTCCTCGATAACCCTTATTTCGATCTTAATGAGTGGTATTCCTGTCTTGGAGCAGAGAATTCCCAGGGAATGATTTATGTGAGTGAGAGCGAAAAGATAATCCACAAGCTTAACTTTAAGACCTACGAGTCGGAATATAAGATAATGATTATCTGGCAGCCAGAGAAGATGAATATACAATGTGCCAATAAGCTGTTGAAGATGATTGAGGAACCGCCATCCAGGACAGTTTTTCTTTTAGTATCCGATAATCCCGACAGCATAATAAAAACAATTCTTTCAAGAACCCAGAGAATAAAGATTCCGCGAATAGATACAGATACCCTGTCCCTATCCTTGGTGAAGAAATATGCCATTGAACCGGCAAAGGCAGGAACATTGGCACGACTGGCATCCGGGAGCTGGTCAAAGGCCTGTTCGCTGGTAGAGACTACGGAACAGGATCTGCAGAATCTGGAGGCCTTTAAGACCATTATGCGTCACTGCTGGAGCAGGAAGGTGCTTGAAATCATAGAATGGAGTAAAGAATTGTCGGCTCTTGGCAGAGAAAGGCAAAAAAGCTTTCTTTTATATGCCCTTAAAATGATAAGGGAGAATTTCATAATGAATATAGACAGGTCGGAATTGGTATATATGTCTGACGAAGAGAAGTCCTTTTCCCAAAATTTCTCACCTTATATTAATGAAGCAAATGTTCTTAACATTTATTCTGAACTGGAAAGGTCACATGCAGATATTTCCCGCAATGGCAATGCTAAAATAGTTTTTCTTGACATGGGATTGAAGTTGGTTAAACTAATAAGACCATAATCGCTTTAAATAAATACAATAATTATTGCATCTTTTAATTATATTTGTAGATTATAAGCAAATAGATTAAGGATGACAGATCAAAATAATAAAGAAAATAAACGCCCGGTAGTCAAAATATCAGATCACAGATTAATAACTGGAAAATTACACGTCTTTGACTGGTTGAGTGATGTACCGGAAAGTAAAGTATGTCCTGAAATTGTTGAGATAAGATTCAAGAATACAAGGAAAGGCTTCTTTCATAATCATGCCAAATTAAATCTTAAAATCGGCGATGTGGTTGCCGTTGAAGCTAACCCGGGTCACGATATAGGAATTATTTCATTGACGGGCGATCTTGTCTTAGAACAGATGAGAAAGCTTAACGTTGATAAAAATTCCGAACTTAAGAAAGTATACAGAAAGGCAAAACCTCACGATATAGAGAAGTGGCAGAGTGCAATAGAACTGGAGCACGAGACCATGATTAAGTCAAGGCAGATAACTGCAGATTTAGGGCTTAATATGAAGATAGGTGACGTTGAGTATCAGGGAGATAAGACTAAGGCTATATTTTATTATATTGCAGATGAAAGGGTTGATTTCCGTCAGCTCATCAAGATTCTTGCCGAGACTTTCCGCATAAGAATAGAGATGAGGCAGATAGGTGCCCGACAGGAGGCCGGCAGAATAGGAGGTATAGGTCCTTGTGGTAGAAAGCTATGCTGTTCCGGGTGGATAACAAATTTTGTTTCAGTAACAACTTCAGCTGCACGTTATCAGGAGATATCTCTTAATCCTCAGAAACTTGCAGGTCAGTGCGGCAAATTAAAGTGTTGTTTAAATTATGAAGTTGATTGTTATTTGGATGCACAGAAAGATTACCCCTCTACGGCTATACCTTTAAACACTTCGGATGGTATGCTGTATCATCAAAAAACAGATATCTTTAAGAGACTCATGTCGTATTCATATGATAGGGAGGGCAACGGAGTATTTGTTCATATCCCCGTTGATAAGGTTAAAGAGATAATAAAGCTAAATTCTAAAGGTAAAATTGTTGATAAATCTCTTCTTGAAAGAGAAGCCGTTCAGGCGGAAACCACATATAGCGATGTTGTGGGACAGGATAGCCTGAATCGTTTCGATGAGAAAGACGAAAAACCTCAGAGAAGAAGACATAACAGGACAGTAAGGGCCAAAAGACATACCAGGCCAATGTCTGATAATAATGTAAATCAGGGCGGGAAGGCAGAAAATAATAAAGTAGAGAAAAGACGCACCGAGGACATAAAAAGTGGTTCCGGACCAAGCCCCAGAAAGAGGGCGGAGGTTAAGAAGAAGAGGGATAACAATCAAAATCAATAAAGTATGAATTCATTCAGATCTTCAATGTCATCTATTCCTCCGGTGGTTAAAAATCTTTTAATCATAAACGTATTGTTTTTTCTGGGGAGTGGATTAATTGGAAAAATGTTTAATATAGAACCCGCACATCTATTGGGCTTGCACTTCTTTGAGTCTGAGTATTTTGGGCCATGGCAGTATATTACCCACATGTTCATGCATGGGGGACTGACACACCTGTTTTTTAATATGTTTGCTCTGTTTATGTTTGGGCGTATATTGGAGCAGGTATGGGGACCAAAGAGGTTTCTTTTGTATTATGCGGTCTGTGGACTTGGTGCTGCTGCACTGCATACATTTGTCATGTGGTTGGATTATAGTTCCATGCAGGAGGCTTTTACTGCATTTAAGAATACCCCGGATTCAGGTTTGCTGGCACGTTTTATAAGTGAAAATGGCATTCCCGTAAAACCTTTTGTTTATGAATTTATTGATAATTGGGCGGAGAATCCTGATGTACCGTCATATATAGACCAAGGTATAAGGATTTTTAGAGATAGCATAGATTACTTAATAAATATACCAACAGTGGGAGCATCGGGTGCAGTATTCGGTCTTTTACTTGCTTTTGGTATGCTGTTTCCTAATACTCAGTTAATGTTGCTGTTTCCTCCAATTCCAATAAGGGCTAAATACTTTGTAGTGATATACGGTGTGCTGGAATTTTTCCTAGGTATTAGAGGCGGGGCAGGAGATAATGTTGCTCACTTTGCACACCTGGGAGGTATGTTGTTTGGCTTTCTGTTAATAAAATACTGGAATAAATACGGATCTCGATTTTATTAAATATGGTGTATAATAATCAATATGGCTTTGGTGGAGGCTTTAATCAGAGGCAGGGCATATGGGAGGGAATAAAACAATCTTTCCGTAACGGGACCAGCCTGACTAAGCTTATATATGTCAATATAGGAGTATATCTGTTGGTTAAGGTACTTTCTGTGCTGGGATGGCTGGTAAATGTTGATGAACTGGATTTAATATTTGTAAATTATTTTGCAGTACCATCGAGCACCTCAAATATTTTATCCCAGCCGTGGTCGTTATTATCCTATATGTTTTTGCATTATGGTTTCATGCACCTTCTTTTTAATATGCTGTGGTTGTTCTGGTTTGGAAGGATGTTCCTTGAATTTATAGGAAACACAAAGCTGGTGGCCGTTTATATACTGGGAGGACTGACCGGAGCGGCATTTTTTTATTCTCTCATATAATATTTTCCCCGTGTTTGCAGATGCAAAATATTCGGCCATTGCCATTGGAGCCTCTGCTTCAGTCATGGCTATAGTTTTTGCGGTAGCCTTTTACAGGCCCAACTACAGGGTGTATCTTTTTTTTATAGGTCCTGTCAAGATTATTCATATAGCGATCTTTTCCGTAGTGTTAGATATACTGAGCATTCCATCGGGTAATGCAGGAGGACATATTGCCCACCTGGGAGGAGCACTTTACGGCTATCTTTATGCTGTTAACTTTAAAAAAGGTCATGATATTGCTGCTTTCTTTGTTGCATTAACAACCAGGATAGGCAATATTTTCAAGCATGGGAAAAGACCAAAGATGAAGGTTAAATACGGTAATTCTTCTGCTCCGGCAATGGACGACCGTCAGTACAATGCCAGGAAAAAGGATGAGCAGGAGAGAATAAACAAGATACTCGATAAAATCTCCAAGTCAGGTTACGAAAGCCTTTCTAAAGAGGAGAAAGAGTTACTTTTTAAATCAGGTAGAAACTAAAGGAATTCCCCGGATGTTGAGAAATTTTCTTCATAGAATACTCGTTGCCGTCAGCCTTGTCTTTGTTTTCGCATTGCTACTGTCATACCTTAGTATTTATGTCAGTCCAGGTAAGATTGTCTTTCCGGCTTTCTTCGGGCTTGCATATCCATATTTATTTCTGATAAATCTCTTTTTTGTATTCTACTGGATATACCGTAAACGATGGAGTGCTGTCATCCCCCTTTTTGTTATAGTATTGGGATGGACTCCTTTTACGCAATACTTTGCCTTGGGCTTTAATTCCGGAGAGACGATAACCACCGATGTAAAGGTTATGAGCTATAATGTCAGGTATTTCAATATTTACAACTGGAATAAAGATCCCGATGCAGCTCACGCAATGCTGGAGATGATAAAGAAAGAAGACGTTGATATAGTATGTTTTCAGGAATTTCTTGTTAGAGATAAAGATGGGGTTACACTTGATGTAATAAGGGGCAAATTGTCATCATTACCCTATTTCTACCTTAATGAAAAGGGTAACCTGGCCATATTCTCAAAATTTAAAATTACTAAAAGCACGGATATAGATTTTCCCATTAGTGATTCTGCCACCGGTTTTTATTGCGATCTGAAGATGGGAAGAGATAATGTCAGGATCTTTAACTGTCATCTTGAATCCAACAGGTTCAAAAAAGAGGATTACGATTTTATTAATAACCTTAAGAAAAACGCAGAGGAAAAAAATATTGAAGGAGCTAAGGGCATTACCAAAAGACTGGCCTATGCATTCAAAAAAAGGGCATTGCAGTCAGAGAGAATTGCAAAGCTGATAAGCGATTCTCCCAACAGGGTGATTATCTGCGGAGACTTTAACGATTCCCCAATATCATACTCATACAAAAAGATTAGGGGAGATCTTCACGACTCGTTCATAGAGAAGGGCTTTGGACTGGGCTCGACCTATATAGGTGACTTTCCATCGTATAGAATAGACTATATTTTTCATTCCGACGACCTTGAATGCATATCATTCAAAAAGATCAGACGGAATTATTCAGACCATTACCCAATAATAACAGGCTTTAGAAAAGATTTCTAATAGTTATGATATTGGAAATACCGTTGTTTTAAAGCAGTAGCATCGAATATAAAAGAATGAGAGGTCAGGGAATATTCATTCGGGGTCTGCAAAAGAGCAATAAACTGCTATTATATTGAATGCGACTGAATCAGGGCAAAGAAATTCTTTCTGTAACTGGCCCCAATAGTTATCTTTTTGTCTTCTATATTTACCATATTTCCCTCTATAGATTTTATTTTTGAAAGAGAGATGATATAGGATTTGTGAACACGTGGAAACAGTTCGTAGGGGAGTATCTGCTCCAGTCTTTTTAAGGTAATATAAGATACTATAATTTCTTCGGTAGTGTATATCTTTACGTAGTCGCCCAATGCCTCAATGTAAAGAATGTCGTTGAAACTCAGTTTGTATGTCTTCTTGTCGGCTTTAATAAAAACAAAGTCAACCTTTGAATGAGACTCCTGCCTTATTTCATCTTTCCCTAAAGAAATATCAGGTTTTGCAATTCTCTCTTTTACCTTTGCAAGAGATTTTAAAAAGCGCTCAAAGGAAAAAGGCTTGTTCAGATAATCAACAACATTAAGTTCATATCCTTCTAATGCATATTCTTTGTAAGCGGTGGTAATAATTACCAAAGGAGGGTTACCTAAAGTCTTTAGAAAACTAAGTCCACTTAGTTTTGGCATATTGATATCGAGAAACATTAAATCTATATCTTTTGAAGAGAGAATATTCATAGCCTCAATGGCATTTTTGCACTCGGCTATTATCTCATATTCAGGAAGATCCTCAAGGTAGGTTCTTACAACCTGTCTTGCCAATGCCTCATCGTCTACTATTATGCACTTTAATGTTTTCAATTACCTTTATTATTTATAAGCTAACAATATACAAAATTATATTTCCAGTTCCATACTGGCAATAAAGAAGTCTTCTTTATCTTTAATAATAAGGGCGTGTTTACCGGGATAGATAAGCTCAAGTCTTTTTTTTACATTACTTATTCCCAGTCCACCGTATTTATTATCCCTTGGATTAAGATCCCTGTCTTTTGTGTTTTCAATCAGTAGTTTAACCCCTTGGTTATCCTTTTCCTCTATGGATATACTAATAAGAGCCTTGGAACTGTCCCGGTTTGAATGTTTAAAGGCATTCTCTATAAGGGGAATAAAAAGTAAGGGGGCTATCTTTTTATTTTCGTTCTCAACGTTTATAGAAAAGTTGATATCAATATGTTCCTGAAGTCTTAGTTTCTCAAGATTCACATAATTTCTCACAAACTCAATTTCTTCCTTAAGAGGCACAGTTTCATCTTTGCAATCGTAAATAATATATCGCATAAGATCTGCCAGCCTTAGAATTACATCAGGTGCTTCTTCCGATTTGACAAGGCTTAGGGAATATATGTTGTTAAGGGTGTTGAAAAGAAAATGCGGGTTAATCTGAGCCTTAAGTGAATCAAGCTCAGTTTCCAGTTTATCTTTTTCCAGTTCTTTGATATTCAGGGAGATATCCTTGTGGTGTATCCATTGTTTGGTGAAATGCAATAGGGAAGAAATAGTTATAAACATAGAAATGTGCATGGCTATCCATATAAAATGCTGGTAGCCCGAATGTCTCAGGTAATCTTCAGGCATTAAAATATAACCGGTTTCAATTGTCAGCAGAGAAAGGCAAGCAACAAGTATAATGTTGGATACAATAAACTTTTTGTATTTATCCCTATCAAAAAATTTAGGTATAAAAAGCATTAAATTCATATATACCCCGGACATCAGGGTCACAAGCCTCAGAAGTTCCCTTACAGTAATAATATCAACAGAAGCCTCATATCGGGGAAGATCCCTGTCAAGAAGTCGTAATAGTGTAAAGAAAATATATACAGACCAGAATAGTATATGCTGAACCAACCTTCTGTTAAAAAATCCCGCTAAATTAATATTGTTCATATTTCTGATTTATAAATCTTTTACCAAATGTACCTCTTTTATACTATATGTCATGTAATTATTTCGTTGAACAGTTCAGATAGGCAGTTATGTGGATGTTTTTCCACGATATCTGCTTTTATCCTGCCGGAAAATAATAATAACCCGAATAATCCTTCGTTCAGATAAATAATTCTTGCCTTGTATTAATATTATATAATATTGTTTTCCAAGATTAAATATAAGAAACTGTATGTATTTATATTAAAAAGAAATAAGGATGAAGTTGCATTTATATAATTTTAATAGTCATGAAGCGTAGAACAACAGTGATTTTAACAGTAGTAATAATCGGTCTGGGTATTATAACCTCCTTTGTTTTTGCAGGTATGCGTAAGCCCCCAAAGAGAAAGGCAAGTACTGAGAATATTATAAGCGTACCGGTTATAAAGGTTGTCAATAAGCAACTAAATATTTCTGTTCCGGTGATAGGGAAACTAATATCTAAGGAGAAGGTGGAGATATTTTCAGAGGTTAGCGGAATAATGCAAAATACCAGTAATGATTTCCTTGAAGGTATACGGTTTAAAAAAGGGGAATTAATGCTGGATATCAATTCCGATGAAGCAAGGCAGAGCCTTAAATCTAAAAAAAGCGATTTAATGAACCTTATAAGTCAGGCACTGCCCGATCTTAAATTCGACTATCCTGAGAGTTACCAGCAATGGTACGATTATCTTAATGATTTTGAGATAGACAATAAGCTTGTTGCACTTCCTAAGCCTGTTGACAACAGGGAGAAATTTTTTATATCTGGTAAAGGAATATATAAATCCTTTTATGATATAGAAAGTCAGGAAGTCAGACTGGCAAAATATAGAATATATGCACCATTCGACGGGGTAGTCACCAACAGCAATATCAAGCCGGGCACACTGGTAAGAAGCGGACAGAAACTGGGGGAATTTGTAAAAGCCACTGAGTACGAACTTGAGGTATCTGTCAGTCTTAAAGATATACCTTTTGTGAAAGTAGGAGATCAGATAGATCTTTACTCAGATATAGTATCAGGAAAGTGGAAAGGAAAGATCAGCAGGATAAATAACGCCATTGATACAAGAACACAGACAGTGTTGGCATATATAGCCGTCAGTTCGTCAGATCTTAAGGAAGGGATGTATATGAAGGGGAACATAGAGACAGGCAAGAGCTATAATGCAGTGGAGTTGTCGAGAAAATTACTGGTAGATAAAAATAAAGTTTTTGTTGTGGAAGGCGATAAGATAAAGACATTGACGGTAGATGTCATTCAGGAGAATTCAGATATAGTTGTAATAAGAGGGATAAGGGATAACACCATGATTTCCCTTAAAACAAAGAATATTCACGATGGACTGAAAGTTAAAGTTGCCATTTAATTGTTTATGAATAAAGACTATATCAATGAAGAATATAATTAGCTATTTTATAAAATACCCGGTTACGGGAAATATACTGATATTCCTTATTATAGCCCTTGGCTATATGGGAATGACTCAGTTAAATTCCACCCTTACCCCTCAGGTGGAGACTGGAAGGATTATGGTTACTGCTATGTATCCAGGTGCTTCACCACAGGAAATAGAGCAGGGGATAATACTTAAGATAGAAGATAACCTTAAGGGTATAAGTGGTATTGATAATATAAGATCAGTATCAAGGGAAAATGTTGGGACTGTCACTGTAGCTGTTCTATCCGGTTATGATGAGGACTTACTTCTTCAGGATGTTAAGAACGCAG
Organism: Marinifilaceae bacterium; assembly: GCA_963666945.2. Taxonomy (GTDB): domain Bacteria; phylum Bacteroidota; class Bacteroidia; order Bacteroidales; family Marinifilaceae. The sequence goes on along the minus strand of CAXXRT010000056.1, from coordinate 34,741 downwards.
TAGACCAGATTAATTCCTTTCCCGCCGGTATGGAACCGCCAAGTGTTAGTAAGATTGAATTTCTTGCCCCTGCAGTGTTTTTCTCTGTTAATGGTAATGTTGACCTGAAAACATTAAAGACCTATGCCAGGAAGATAGAGCACGATATAAGGGGTATAGACGGGATATCAAAGGTAACTCTTACCGGTTTTCCCGATGAGGAGATAGAAATTGGTTTTCGTGAAGACGATCTTAAGGCATACGGGCTTACCTTGACAGAAGCATGCAATGCTGTGAGGGCCGCCAATATAGATCTTACGGGAGGAACAATTAAGGGAGAGGATGAAGAGCTGTTTATCAGGACAAAGCAAAAGCAATACTATGCGAAAGATCTTCAGGATATCATTCTTCGTTCTTCGGCCCAGGGACTTGTCAGACTTTCAGATGTGGCGGATATAAAAGATAAGTGGGCCGAGAATCCAGTAAAGAATGAACTGGATGGGGAATCCGCTATTATCTTCAGGGTAAGTCACACGGAAAGGGAAGATATTATTCATATCTCAAAAGAGATAAATAAATACATAGAGTCATTTAATAAAAACAACGAGATAGTTAAGACAAAGGTTCTCTACGATCTGTCAGACCAGATTGATGTCATGCAGGAGATACTTTTAAATAACGGTATAGTTGGTTTCTTTCTGGTCATCTTTTTCTTGTCGTTGTTCTTAAACCGACGACTGTCTTTCTGGGTGGCAATGGGTATTCCCCTTTCTTTTATGGGAATGTTTATCCTGGGAGGAATCTATGGAATAACCCTAAACAGGACTTCATTGTTTGGTATGATTCTGGTTGTAGGTATTCTTGTTGACGATGGTATTGTTGTCTGTGAGAATATATACCAGCATTTCGAAAGGGGTAAAAAACCTATAAGGGCAGCCATCGATGGTACCCTGGAGGTCTTACCTGCTGTGTTCTCGGCAGTGCTGACAACTATAATTGCCTTTCTGACCTTCTTCTTTATAGACGGTATGATGGGACAGTTCTTTGTTGAGATGGCCTTTGTGGTTATCGCGGCTCTTATCTTTTCTTTTGTTGAATGTGCAATTATCTTACCTACTCACGTGGCCCATTCAAAGGCTTTGAAAAGAGACAAAAAGAAAAATGCTTTTGAAGAAAAGATCAATAATCTGATTATCAGTTTTCGTGATAAATATTTTGCACCACTTCTCAAAAAGGCTTTGAGCTATAAGGCAGTAACGGTAGCGGTGATGTTTGCCATGCTGATTGTCACCATAGGGGCGCTTAAGGGCGGGATTATAAAAAAAGGTGATTCCTCTATGCAGAGTCAGGATTATACCGACGTGAGTATTGTCATGCCTGCAGGAACTCCCGAGCACGAGACCTACGCCTACCTAAGAAAGATATCCGATGCGGTTTATCAGGTTGCAGCAGAGTTCGATGCAAAAAGAAATGATGCAATAAAAACTGTAAAGACAGTTGAGATAGAACAGACATCTTCAAATAAGGGTATGGTCCGGACCTTTCTTGTGGGGGAAGATAAAAGATCTTTTCATTCAAATGACTTCTCAAAGGCAGTCAGGAAGAAAGTAGGAGAAATCCCCGAGGCGGAGAAACTGGAATTTGTACAGAAGTCCCATTTTGGTAAACCCATATCGGTATCACTTTTAAGTTACGATCTGGAAGAACTTGACGAGGCTAAAAACAATTTCAAGGAAGAGCTTGAGAAACTCAGCGGTCTTGTCAATGTGGTGGACAATAACGAGCCGGGGATGAGGGAGGTAAAGATAACCCTTAAAGACAAGGCATACATGCTGGGACTGACTCTTCAGGAAGTGATGTCGCAGGTCAGGAATGGTTTCTTTGGTGCGGAGGTTCAGAGGATAAACCGGGGACAGGATCTTGTTAAGATATGGGTAAGATATTCCAAAGAAGACCGTTCATCTATAGGTGATCTTGAGAATATGAGAATTAGAACCAATGATGGCAATTCATATCCTCTAAGGGAGATAGCCAATATGGGCTTTGAGAGGAATCTTACCGTTATAAACCACTATAACGGCAAAAGAGAAATTACCGTTGAGGCTGACCTTGCAAATGAAAATGTCAGTTTTGCCGAAATAAAAACGGAGGTTGAGGATGTTATATTGCCTGCTCTGATGAATAAATACCCAGGACTGTCGTATCATCAGGGTGGTCATGAAGAAGAGTTTAAGAAGGCTACGGGTTCTATTATGAGGGTCATCCCCGTAATCCTGTTATTGTTAATTGCAACTATTGCCTTTACTTTCAGGTCTATACTTCAGGCTATACTGATATTGCTTTTGTTGCCATTTGGATTTATTGGCATAGGATGGGGTCACTGGATCCATGGATACGCTATAGATATGCCGTCCTATCTTGGTATAATTGCCTTGCTGGGAGTAATGGTGAACGATTCCATTGTGCTGGTCAGTGCCGTCAACGATCTTATGCGACAGGGTAAGCCTTTTCTTACCTCGGTTTATGAGGGATCAATCTCCCGTTTCAGGGCCATAGTAATGACTTCATTGACAACCATAGCAGGTCTTTATCCATTAATACTTTCAACAAATCCACAGGCACATATGCTTGTTCCCATGGCAATATCTGTTGCTTACGGATTATTGATAGCCACTATCATAACTCTTTTATTTTTACCTGTAATGCTAATATCCATAAACAATCTTAAACGAACATTCAGGTATTTGCTGACAGGAGTAAAGCCATGTGCAGAGGAGGTTGAGATGGCCTTTAAGGAAATTATGGTATTAAAAGAGAATGCTGAAAAGGAAGATGTGGAAGAACAAGAGCCTGAACCTGTTGAAATAGCATAAACAGATGGAATGTTTAAAACTATAAATAATAAACAGATGCGTAGAATAATATATATATTCCTGATGGCATTGAGCGTTAGTTCGCTCAATGCCCAGGAGAAACTGGATATTAAGAGTGCAATTAATATTGCACTTGAAAATAATTACGGTATAAAGATTGCCAACAACCAGGTAAAGCAGGCTAAAAATAATGCACAGTCAGGTAACGCGGGTTTGCTTCCTACCATTAATGCATCGGCCTCTTCAAGCTATACAGATAATGAGGTGGATACGGAAAATGGAATTGTAAATCAGAGGAATACAAATAATACGGCAGGACTTAATCTCTCGTATGTCCTTTTCAATGGTTTTGGCAGGATTTACAACTTCGAGAAGTTGAAAACACAGGCCGAGGGCAGCCAATACCAGGCAAGGAATATTATTGAAAATCTTCTTTTGCAGGTTAATAACGTGTATTACAATTCAGCAGCCGCCTTTGAGAACTACAAAAGGGCGGAGGAGATGCTCAGCATATCGAAGGAGAGGTTGCTGCGCACGGAGGCAAAGACTGCCGTAGGGGCAGGAAGCTCACTGGATGTTCTTAATGCGAGGGTTGATTTTAATAAGGATAGCGTGAACTATATTAACTCGCGCAAAAAGTATAATGATTTCAAGAGAAACCTGAATGCCCTTTTAGGCAGGGATATAAACACTGACTTTGAGATAGTCACCGGAGTTATATCTTTTTATGATTTTGATTTAAAGGACCTAAAAGTCAGGTTGCTTGAGAATAATGCCGATTATCTTATTGAAACAAATAAGCTTAAGCAATCTAAGCTTGATTACAAGATAGTCAAATCGGCTGTTGCCCCTGTTGTCAGCCTGAATAGTTCGTACGGATACAAGACAATGAACGAAGATTTAAAGCTGTCGATGACTGATCCTAATGCTTCTTTATCGGCGGGTTTAACCCTTTCGTTTAATATATTCGATGGAAATAAGCAGAGGATAAAGAAGAAGAATGCAAAGATTTCCCTTGAGAACTCAAAACTTAGTCTTGAAGAGAAAAAGCTCAATCTCTGCAGGGATCTTGAGAATGCCTGGGCTGCCTACGAGAATTCGCTTGTGGTGCTGAAGACGGAGAAATCCAACCTGAAGAGTGCTGAGATGAACTTTCTTCAGTCAAAGGAGTATTTTAACCTTGGTCAGATTACATCCACACGTTTCAGGGAGGCCCAGTTAAACCTTCTGACTGCAAAAAACAATATTACATCCGCCATGTATACGGCAAAGCTGGCAGAGGCGGAATTGTTCAGACTAAGCGGGATGTTGCTTTCACAGGGAAAATAGTTTACAGGATCATGAAATTATAATAATATAAGCATCCCTGCTTATAATAAACAGATAGTTTATTAATTTTGCCCTTGTTAGTCACCGGATTAATAAGGGCTTTTTTATATATTGTATTTTCAAATATTAGAGGATTACGTATGGTTAAATTATTTGCAATAAAATTGGTTAACGAAGATGAATTTTCTAAAGTCGAAAGCGTGGTGAAAAGATTTGCCCAGCCTGCAACTCTGGAAAAGATCGATACCTATAAATCTTCGGTTAACCGTCAGCGTAAACTCCTTGGGGAAATGCTTGCATACAAGGGATTGCAGCAATGCTTCGGTATAAAGCCTGAGGATATAATCTTTGAATACGGACCTAAGGGTAAGCCTGCCTTAAAAAATGGTAAGGGCATGTTTTTCAATATTACCCATTCAGGTGACTGGGTGGTGTGCGGGGTATCCGATAGGGAGATAGGCGTGGATATTGAGGTTCTTAAAAAGGCACGCATGAATGTCGCCGGTCGTTTTTTTACTGCAAAAGAGCTTGATAAATTATCTTCCCTTGCGGATAAAGAGCAGGACGATTATTTCTATCTTCTCTGGACTGCAAAGGAGAGTTATCTTAAATATTTGGGAACAGGACTTACCAAACCACTGAATTCTTTCGATGTGATATGTGAAGAGGGGGTTATATCCGTTAATGAAAGCGATTTTTCATTACAGTTAAAATTCTCCGAGGTACATATCGACGATTCTCATAAAACAATAGTATGTTCCGGGCAAGATGTCACTTCTGTTGATATAATAGCTTTATAGAGGGCTAATATCCAGTTTATTTGTAATTTTTATTATTAATTAATGTTAAGCTTTTAGGGGATTTTCCCCTAAAGGGTGGTCATTATCATGTAGTCATTATTCTTTTTTTGTTGGCAACAGGGAATAGTGTTTGAAGAATTAATAATAATAAGAGAAAAAATTATGAAAAGACTTTTAGTGATTGTATTGGTTATGGGGCTTGCCCTTAACGTGTTGGCTCAGAACAGAAAAGTGGAATTTCAGCATAAGAACTGGAATAAGATAGTAAAAATGTCAAAAAAGCAGAATAAGCTTATCTTTCTTGACTGCTACACCTCGTGGTGCGGACCTTGTAAAACCATGTTAAATACTGTCTTTACCCAGGATAAGGTCGCGGATTATATGAATGATAACTTTATATGTACAAAATACGATATGCAGAAAGGAGAGGGTATTACCCTTAAAAATAAATTTAAGGTGACCGCATTCCCAACCTTTCTTGTTATCGATGAAAATGAGGATGTTATCCATAGAATTGTTGGCTCTCATGGTGCAGATAATTTTATAGATTATTTATCTTATGCCCTGACTAAGGATAAAAGCTCTTCTGCCCTGCAAAAGAGATACGATAATGGGGAAAGAACAGGGGAGTTTATGTATGAATATCTTTGCAGCTTAAGATGGGCTAATATGGATAAAGAGGAAAAAGAAGTCGCCAATAAATATTTGACAACCCTTCCTAAGGAGGATCTTCTTAAAAAGGAGAACTGGAATACCGTAAGGACATTTATGACCGATCCTACCACAGCAGAGTTTATATATGTTCTTGATAATCTTGATAATTTATATACTATTCAGGGCAATGATGAGGTGAATGCAAAACTTTACAAGACCTACCGAAAGGCAATCCAGGGACTGGAATATTTCTACGGGAACAAATACCCTGTAGATACAGAAGATGCAATTGTTTCGAGTTTACAGAAATACGATTTTCCACGTTCAAAAGAGCTTCTTTCAATCGTCTTGTTAAACAAGTATTCCAGAAACGGAGACCTTGTGAAATATGCTTCTGTTGTTGATGCAATGGTTGATTACGACCTAATGAAGTCGGACGATGCAGGTTATGAGACAATAAACAGGGCAGCAGAAAAAATTGCAAAAGAATCTAAGTACAGTGAAGATTTAAAAAGGGCAAAGGCATGGTTTAAATTTGCAGCTTCCCACGTTAAGCATATTGGGAAAAAGGAGCAGATGCTGGATTCTCAGGCTAAAGTTCTTGAGGAAATAGGTAGTGCTGCTGATGCAAAAATAGCCAGGGATGCCGCTAATAAAGCTGGAAAAGAGGCTGAAAAACAAGGAAAGAAAATCCATTCTATTCCTGCTTTTAAAATGAATGCAAAATAATTAGTGTTTCCAATTATGAAGAAATTTACAGTAAGTATAGTATTGGCATTTGTTTCCGTAATGTTTTTTAATCTGACGGAAGCTAATGCTCAGATGGCTGCCGCTAAGCGAATTCCACCAAAGTATTCTAACAGTATAGAGTTAAACGCATCGGTCGATGATGTGTGGAATATTGTTTCTCAGCCCGCAAAATATGCCGAGTGGATCTTCGGTGTAAAAGAATTTGAGTGCAAAGGCAAGATAAGAGGGGCTAAAATAAATCTTGTACTTAATAGCGGTGAAAAAAGATATCAGGAGGTTAGTGTTCTAAATAAAAATGAAAGAGTAATTACCTTCTTCGTAACCAAATCAACTTATTTTGGTGAGGCATGGGTTTACCGTTTTGTGGTAAAGGAAAAGAAAGGTAAAGCAGTATTGCATTACGAAGTTTACTTAGGTTCTTCCGATTTAAAAGTAAAAAAAGAGTTGATGGGTAAGTTTAAATCCGAATGGAAAGATATTTCTGAAGGAATAAAGTCTCGATTTTAAGCAGTTGGTTTGTTTATTGAAAAAGGGTATCCGGGAAATAGGATACCCTTTCTTCTTCCCGGTTTTTGGTAAGTGAAGGCTTTAAATAATACCTTCATTAAAATCGGGTTTTTTGGGTGTTTTCTGTGTGTTTCCTGTGTGTTTCCTGTGTGTAAATAGCACAGGAAACACATAAAAAATATAAAATAAGTAATCTGTATTTATATGGAATATGTTGAGGGGGTGACTATATGGGAAATAAGCTATTTTAAGAAACTCTAAGATATGTATCTAAATCAAAGTATAATTAGTATATTGCATAATATATGTTTATAAAATATTTTATATTACGATTTAAGATATTTAAGAGGACTTTGTTTGACGAGCTAAGTCTTATTGGCATACTGTTGTTGTTCTTTTTTATACTTCTTGCCTCTTTTTATGCAATAGCAGTTGTAAGAGGGCTTGAATATTGGAGATATATTTGCATTGCTTTATTTTCTTTGATGGCTATTGGCAATTGTTCAAATAGACAGGATGAGGTGTTTTTAAAAACTCAAGGTATCAATGCTGTAAAGTTCAGAATGATAGAAAATATTGCAATGTCAGCTATCTTTTGGTTTTTCGATTACAGGCTTATTCCAATCTTCCTATCTATTGCAGTTAGTACTCCGTTTATTTTTAAAAAATTGCATGTAAAAATAATGGGGAAAGTTATTAATTCCCCATTTTTAAAGGGTAGTATTGAATGGATCTCAGGATTTAGGTCATATGTTATGATTGTTTTTGTCATTGAAATAATATTAATGAGTTTAGGTATAATCTATAACAATCAAATTTTTGTTCAAGCCTTATTTATTTCTGTATCTATTTCATTGTCATTTTTGTTTCTTAATGTTGAACCCTATTTATATATAAGACAGTATAGAAGTGTTAATTCTTTAATGAAAGCTAAGATTAGGCATATAATTCTGAATTATGCTATAGTGTGTTCTCCTTTGCTTATTTTGCATTCAATATTCTTTTTTGAAAAAACAGCAATGCTTTTGTTTTTTTCTTTATTTGCAATATTAATGATTATCGGGAATTTATTTCTTAAATATATTTATTACGCAAATGAATATTTGAGACAATTATTGCAAGTCGGTATGTTAGCTCTTTTCATTATTTCTTGTGTTTGTCCTCCGTTTGTTGTGTTTTTGTTGCTATTTGTTATTGTTAGTTATATAAAATCTGTAACTAGATTAAAGGAATTATACTATGATGAAAGTAAATAGGCTATGTAAAATATACGGGAAGAATCAGGTATTGATAGATATAAATACTGATTTTGAAAGATCTTCAATTTATGGTATAGTTGGGTATAACGGAGCTGGAAAAACAACATTCTTTAATTGCCTGGCCGATATTGTTCCTTATAAAGGGGAGGTTGTTTATGAGAGGAACTTGGATATTGGATATTTGCCCACCGAGATATTTATGTATCCAAAGATAACAGGGAAAGAGTATGTTGAGTTTTGTTTATCTGCCAGAAAAAGAAAACTAGATCCTCAGCAATTACATGAATGGAATAGTATAATGAAGTTACCCCTAAATAAATATGCCAAAGAATATTCAACCGGAATGTTAAAGAAACTGGCTTTGCTTGGACTTATTTTGCAAAGAAACCAGATATTAATATTGGATGAACCCTTTAATGGATTAGATCTTTCCACGAACATTATTCTTTCTAAGGTATTGACCTATATGAAAGAAGCAGGAAAATTGATAATGATATCTTCTCATGTACTTGAACCATTAAAGTGTATCTGTGATAGTATAGATATTCTGGAAAATGGAAATCTGAAAAGATATACTAAAGAAAATTTTGGGGAGATAGACAAGTATTTTGAGAGTAAGGTTAATAAGTTACTGAATAGGGAAAAATTGCTTGTTTGATATAGAAAAGATATATTTCTTTGAAATTAATGTTAGTGTTATGCAATTTTAACACCACTTGTTTTTATCATGTTGATAAGAGGTGAATCTTCGCTTTTATCAAATCTATCAGTTCCAATTAGATAAGGTTCTATTTTTGTGTCAACTTTTCGGGTTAGTTTCCATATCTTTCCAATAACAAAATCATCCTCAGCATCAGAATTATCTATAACAATCATTAAATCAATATCGCTATCTTCTTTCTCTGTACCAGTAGAATGACTACCATATAAATAGGCTTTTCTCACTACAATACCTTCTGTTTCCAATAAGGTAATATATTTTTTTAATAATTCTATAACTTCTCTTTTAGCCATTGTAGTAATTCTTTGGTTCTTTTTAAATAATCCTCAATTTTATCTTTGTTTGGGATTGTGGGATTATAATCTGGATACCGACCTTGTAATTGGTATTTCATGAGAATACCCAAAAAGATATCAACTTCATCATCTAGTTCAAGTTTAGCTTTTTCTGATAGTAATATCAGGTTGTGAGAACGAGGTGCTACTTCTTTTATTTCTTTTACAACATGTGCTTTAATTGCTTTTTCTGCAACTAAATGACAGAAGAATAAACCATGCAAAAATCTATTTTGTTGAATTAATATCTCAGCAGTGATAATATCATCATCAGCTCCTTTAATCCAATAATCTATTTGCTTTTGTATATCTATCATTTTTGCATAATTGAATATCTAAATCAAAGATACTAAATTTATTTAGGTTTCTCAAAATTCGAAAGCCCACACAAGCATTCAGAATAATTAGAAACCTGAATAATTACTGAAATAACTCCCATACTGCCTTTTCCGGCTTATTAAACTCAAAAAGGGAGAGGGTGTGTCTGAACTTTTCATTTATCTCTTTATTGCAAAGATTACCAATGCTGCCCATATGGGTGTGGTTGATGGTTGTCTCCGGCTCGAATTCCCCTTTTTCAATTTGTGAGGCTACCTGTCTGTATGCATCCCTGAAAGGCACACCTTCAAGTACCAGTTTGTTGACTTCCTCTACAGAGAAGATGAATTTATATTTAGGGTCGCTAACTATATCCTCCTTTATCTCTATCTTTTCAATAACGTTATTAACAATGCAAAGACAGTCCTCAAGTTCCTTAAAGGCTGGTATGTAAATCTCCTTTAATACCTGTAGGTCCCTGAAATACCCTGAGGTCAGGCTGTTTGTTATTGCACTTATCTGAGCAGGCAGCATCTGCATTTTATTGCATCTTGCCCTTAGCAGCTCGAATACGTCGGGGTTCTTTTTATGTGGCATAATACTCGATCCTGTGGTGTATGAATCGGGCAGTTTCAGAAAACCAAAGTTCTGGCACATATAAAGACACACATCGGCTGCAAACTTGCCTATGGTCCCGGCGACAGATGATATGGCAAAAGAGACGCTTTTTTCCAGTTTGCCCCTTCCCATCTGAGCATATACCGAGTTGTAACTTAGGTCGTCAAAGCCAAGCAGGTGGGTGGTCATTGCCCTGTCAAGGGGGAAGGATGAACCATAGCCTGCGGCTGAACCAAGGGGATCCTGGTTGGCCGTTTTATAGGCGGCCAGCAGTTGCCACAGGTCGTCGGAAAGACTCTCTGCATAGGCACCAAACCACAGTCCGAAAGATGAGGGCATGGCTATCTGAAGATGAGTGTATCCTGGCATAAGTATGTTTTTATGCTTTTCGCTCTGGTCCTGAAGTTTTGTGAAAATCTCAGTTACCATGTGGCATATTTCCTGAAGCTTTTTCCTTGTGTATAGCTTTAAATCAACCAGCACCTGATCGTTTCTGGACCTTCCGCTGTGTATCTTTTTTCCTATGTCACCCAGTCTTTGGGTAAGCATTAATTCCACCTGGGAATGGATATCCTCAACCCCTTCCTCTATGCTGAACTCGCCTTCCGTTATTTCTTTGTGAATATTTTTAAGCTCCTGGCTTAGTTGCTCGTATTCCTCTTTTGTCAGAAGATTTATGGACTCAAGCATGGCAATATGGGCAAGACTGCCAATAACATCCACCTCTGCCAGTTCGTGATCGAGTTCCCTGTCAATGCCTGCAGTGAAATCCTCTATTATCTTTTCTGTACTGTATCCTTTGTCCCAAAGTTTTGCCATGACTCTAAAGTTTTAATCCGTCTAATAATTCAATAAATGTTTCAACACCTCCGAAGACTTCATCTTTGTATATGAACTCGTTGGCGGTGTGCGAGCGCGATGAGTCCCCGGGACCTATCTTTATGGTTGTAAAGTCAAGGACCGCCTGGTTTGATGTGGTTGGCGAACCGAATGTGGTCAGTCCTATTTCCTTGCCTTTCTCCACCAGAGGGTGATGGGTGGCAATCATAGATGAGTTAAGATTAAACGATCTGGGTTTAATCTCCGATTTGATATTCTGACTTATAATATCTGCAACTTCCTCATTTGTATAGTGTTCGTTGGTTCTTATATCCACAACAAAACTGCATGTGCCGGGTATTACGTTGTGCTGACTGCCGGCATTGATCTGGGTCACGCTCATCTTGACTTTACCAAGTTGTCTTGATTCCTTTGGGAATGTGTATGTTTTGAACCAGTTGATGTCCTCAATGGCCTTGTATATTGCATTTACTCCTATGTCTCTGGCGGCATGACCCGACTTTCCGTGGGCTGTGCAGTCGAGTACGAAAAGACCTTTCTCTGCTATTGCCATCTGCATTTGGGTTGGTTCCCCAATAATCCCCAGGTCTATGGGAGGCAGATCGTTAATAATGCTTTTTATTCCTCCTGCTCCAGTTGTCTCCTCTTCGGCAGATGCCACATATACAAGATTGTAGTCCTGTGGCTTGCTGTCCAGATACAGGAATGCATGCAGCATTGAGACTACCGATCCACCGGTGTCGTTACTGCCAAGACCGATAAGTCTTCCCTCTTCCTCCAGCGGGGTGAATGGGTCGCTTTCCCAGCCGTCAACGGGTTTTACAGTGTCTATATGGGCATCCAGCATAATGGTTGGCTTATCTTGCGAGAATTTCTTTGATATAGCCCATAGGTTGTTGCCTTTTCTGAATGCCTTATAGTCGAAGGTTTCCAGATAGTTGACCATCAGGTCAGCCACCTTGTCTTCCTGACCGCTAAACGAAGGGATTGCTATTATCTTTTTTAGCAGTTCGTATGCCTTATGTTGTAAGTCTTTAATATCCATGATGTGTATAGTTGTTATCCATGCTGTGTATCGTTAATATTCATTGCTGTTTATAAGTTTTGTCCCTTTGTAGCATGTGTCTGCAATGTTTTCTGCATTGGTAATCACTATGGTGTCCACTCCTTTGCTTAGGGCATCGAAGGCGTTATCCATCTTGGGTATCATACCTGAGTGGATGATGCTTTGTTGTTTCAGTTTCTGATAATACGATTTATCCATGCAATCGATGATAGATTTGTCGTTGTCTTCATCCATCAATACCCCGTTTTTCTCAAAACAGAAGATAAGCTTAACGCAATAGTGGTGACTCATGGCAGAGGCAACTGCAGAGGCAATGGTGTCGGCATTGGTGTTCAACAGGTTTCCTTGCTTGTCATGAGTCACCGGTGCTATTACTGGCAATGAATCTTCCTCTATCAGTTTTTTCAGGCTGTTGTGGTTGACATCCTGAACATCTCCGACAAAACCGTAGTCTATATCTTTTGTTATCCTTTTGTTTGCTTTGATAATGTTAAGATCGGCACCGCAAAGACCAATGGCATTCTGTCCCTTGGACTGGATTTTTGCCACTATGTTTTTGTTGATAAGACCGGCATAAACCATAGTGACTATATCGAGCATTTCGCGGCTTGTAATCCTTCTTCCCTTGTGCATTTCTACTTCTACGCCCAGTTTTTCTGCCATGGTGGAAGCCAGCTTGCCTCCCCCGTGAACAAGAAGTTTTTTGCCATCTATCTTGCTGAAGTTTTCTATCAGAAGATCAAGTTTCTGGGGATCGTCAAGAATTTTGCCGCCTGCCTTTACTATGGTTAATGTCTCTTTCATTGTTGCTTTGTTTTTATTTCTTAAGTTCTTCTTTAAGTGCTGTTATAACTTCATCTGCCTGTTGTTTGTTGATGTTTAAGGGGGGCAGTAGTCGTATCGTGTTTTTTCCGCTCACCCCGGTGAATATCTTGTGCTTGTGAAGCAGATCCTTTCTTAATTGGGCTATTTCGAAATCGAATTCTATGCCTATCATTAGTCCTTTCCCTCTTGCCTCTTTGATCCGGGTTATTTCTTTAAGTTGACTTAAAAGATAATCCCCTGTTTGTTTAGAGTTGTTTATAAGATCTTCCTTTTCCATGATATCCAGAACTGCAATGGCTGCTGCGCATGCAAGATGATTTCCACCGAAGGTTGTTCCTAGCATTCCTTTCTCGGGTTTTATGTCATGGTTTATTAACAGTCCCCCTATGGGAAAGCCGTTACCCATTCCTTTGGCCATGGAAATTATGTCTGGCTTTATTTCCGCATATTGGTGTGCAAAGAATTTCCCGCTTCTTCCGTATCCGCTTTGTACCTCGTCGAGTATTAGCATGGTGCCGGTCTTTTCGCATAACCCGGCTACCTTCTGAAAGTATTGGTTTTCGAAACATACAATTCCTCCTACTCCCTGTATGCCTTCTATTAGTAAGGCTGCAATATCCTCGTTTTTCAGGGCCTCTTCCACTGCATTTATGTTGTTCTTTTCAACAAAAATGACTTCGTGATTCTGGTTTACGGGGGCCACTATCCGGGGAATGTCAGTAGCCGCTACCGCTGCCGATGTTCTTCCGTGAAAAGAATCCTTAAGTGCAATAATCTTTTTTCTTCCTGTCTTGAAAGAGGCAAGCTTGATTGCATTCTCGTTGGCTTCTGCTCCGCTGTTACAGAGAAAGAGCTGGTAGTCGCTATAGCCTGACTGCTTGCAAAGCTTCTCAGCCAGTTCTTCCTGCAGGCTGTTGATAACAGAGTTTGAATAAAAGCCAAGCCGGGAAAGCTGGTTTTGTATTTTTTCTACGTAATAGGGATGGGAGTGACCAATGGAAATTACTGCATGACCGCCATAGAAATCCAGATATTCCTGGTCGTTTTTATCCCAGATTTTTGCTCCCAATCCCTTTACAGGTTCTATGTCTTCTAATGTGTAAACTTGGAATAACATATGTTTATTTTTTTTGTTTTTTGAGTCCTTATAACTGGTTTAATATGTTTTTGTTTCCAGTTTATGGAGCTGTTAAATTCAATTTAGTGAGCCGTTGGCTTAAGTTTTAGTCCTGCGTTTTCTTCCAGTGAGAACATAAGGTTCATATTCTGGATGGCCTGACCGGATGCTCCTTTAATCAGGTTGTCGATTGTGCTGACGATAAGTACTTTGTTGTTCTGTTTTTTTATATTTATCACGCACTTGTTTGTGTTGACTACCTGCTTAAGGCTTATTTCACTGTCTGTTACATGCACAAAAGGATGATGGGAATACCAGCCCTGATATAAATCGTAGATATCGCCGATATCCATGTGGCAATCTGTTATTATACTTGCGAGTATTCCCCTTGTGTGGCATCCTCTTATTGGTATAAAATGGATATCCGCTATATCTTTCTGATACGACTTCAGGGTCTCCTTTATTTCATCCATGTGCTGATGAGTGAACTCCTTATAGGTGGAAAGATTGGAATCCCTCCAGCTAAAGTGGGTTGTTGTACCAGGCTTCTGGCCTGCACCGGTTGAGCCTGTGATGGCGTTTATATACACATCGCCTTTTAGTTTTCCAGTGGCGGCAAGTGGTAGCAACCCCAGCTCTATTGACGTGGCAAAGCAACCGGGGTTGGCTATCTTTTGGGCCGATTTTATCTTTTCTTTGTTTATTTCCGGAAGACCGTAAACAAAGTCTTGTGCATCTTCTTTTAGTCTGAACTCATTGCTTAGATCAATTATTTTTACATCCTCAGGGATATTGTGCGATTTCAAGTAATCACCCGATTTGCCATGACCCATGCACAGGAACAGTACGTCGATATTGCTGAAGTCTATATCGGTGAATTTCAGGTCAGTCTCGCCTATAAGGTCGTGATGTACCTGGTGTAAGTCTTTTCCATAAAAGGAATTGCTGTGAATGTATTTTAGTTCTGCACAGGGGTGATTGATAAGTATTCTTATCAGTTCACCTGCGGTATATCCCGCGCCTCCTGCTATTGCTGCTTTAATCATTGTCTATGAGATTAAGTCCGTTGACTGAATTGTATAACTTAAGATGCATGCCGGCGATCTTGCTGAAGCCTTTTACGTCTTCGTGGGTCCATGCATTGTTAAGTTCTCCGTATTCTCCAAAATTGGAGTTCATAAGGTCGTGCTCGCTTTCTATACCTATCATCTGGAAGGTGTAGGGCATAAGCTTCAGGCATACATTCCCGCTGACTGTTTTCTGACTGTCTTCAAGGAATGCCTCTATGTTCTTCATCACGGGATCCATATACATGCTTTCGTGTAAGAACATACCGTACCAGTTGGCCAGTTGTTCTTTCCAGTGTTGTTGCCATTTGCCAAGTGTGTGTTTTTCAAGCATATGATGTGCTTTTATTATGACAATTGGTGCAGCGGCCTCAAAAGCGACCCTTCCTTTAATTCCAATAATGGTGTCGCCAATGTGCATATCCCTTCCAATGGCGTATTTAGATGCTATGCTTTCTACCTCAAGTATTGCCTCTACAGGGTTCTTAAAGTTCTTTCCATTAACACCCTTAAGTTCTCCCTTTACAAAGTGAAGACATAGTTCTTCGCTTCCTTTCTTCTCAAGCTGGGAAGGATAGGCCTCTTCGGGAAGAGTCTTTGATGAGCAAAGTGTTTCTTTGCCACCTATGCTTGTTCCCCAAAGTCCTTTGTTTATGGAGTACTGGCACTGATTTTCAATGTAGTTGAATCCGTGTTTTTTAAGGTAATTTATCTCGTATTCCCTTGTCAGTTTTTCATCCCTTGTCGGGGTTAATATCTCTATATCCGGAGCCAATACGTTGAAGGTCATGTCAAATCTTATCTGGTCGTTACCTGCACCTGTGCTGCCGTGAGCAACATAGTCGGCATTAATCTTCTTTGCGTATTTAATGATTGCTATGGCCTGGAATACCCTTTCCGAACTTACCGATATGGGGTATGTATTGTTTTTCAGGATATTGCCGTAAACCATGTATTTTATACATTTTTGGTAATATTCATCTGTAACGTCAAGGCTTGTGTGCTTTATGCTTCCCAGAGCATAGGCCTTGTTTTCAATGTCCTCAAGTTCTTTCTTGCTGAATCCTCCTGTATTGGCAATAACAGTGTAAACATCAAGATTCTTTTCTTCTGTCAGGTATTTAAGGCAGTATGAGGTGTCTAATCCTCCGCTATATGCTAGTACAACTTTTTTATTCATTTTATCTTATTTTTTTTGTTTTGAGTCATTGTTTTGCTTTTTTTATCAGCTTTGGACAGGTATTTTGACCTGTCCAATTTTTTATTTTACTGTATTTGTTATTAGTAGTTCCTGACTCCCTTTTGTTAATTTATTTATGGCTCTGTGTGTTCATAAAAAGATACACTATCAGTATGTTCCCTTTTATTTTTAACAACCGCATTAATGCTTTTATTGTTTATAAATAAATACACTATGGGCTTATCTTTTTATATCTTAATTGCTATGTTTTTCAGTATCGCACAGATTGATTAATTTATCTTTCTGCCTGAATTACAATAAGCTAATATGTAATAAATGATTAGGCTCTTCGGAGTCTTCTTATAAGAGAAGCGATAAAAGATCTTCGTTGCATGACATGACTTGTCTTCTGGTTTGAGGTAGGATCATAAACCATTGCAGTACAAAGACATTTTGTGTGATTTGTTCTTGTAAGGATATCGTAGTTGACACAAGACTGACAACCTTTCCAGAATTGTTCGTCTTCTGTAAGCTGGGCAAAAGTCACGGGAACATAACCCAAAGAGGAGTTAATCTTCATGACCTGATGGCCTGTAGTTAATCCAAATAGTTTAGCCTTTGGGAATTTTTTCAACGATAACATAAATGCCTCCTCCTTGATTTTTCTTGCAATACCTAGTCCCCTGTACGAAGGAGAGACAATAAGACCTGAGTTTGCTACAAATTTCTCGTGATCCCACGATTCTATGTAGCAAAAGCCCACAAACTCCTCCATGTTAAGGGCAATAATTGCCTTGCCTTCCTTAATTTTAGTCGCAATGTACTCATCAGTTCTTCTTGCTATACCGGTGCCCCTTGCCTTGGCAGCATTGTCGATGGCATCGTTAATGTCTTTAACGAATTTTAGATGCTTTTCCGATGCGACAGTTACATTGATTTTCATTTTTTCATTTATTAATTTGTTTTGGAATGTATAGTCTGTGGATTATACATTCGTTAGCCATTCTTTATTCTTTTTTTTGCACCCCTGTGCATAAATATGAATTATGGGTGCAAATATATGCATAAATATTCCATATATGCAAGTAATTCTTTAAAATAAAATAATGTTTTTCTGCTGTGATTTGTTAATGTGCTTGTGTTTATGGAGGTTTGTCGGGGATTATGGGGATTGGAAATTTATTCACAAATACGAATAAATATGCAACAATGGTTTATTTTTATTTAATTGTACTTATGTACGTTCTATAAAAAAACGGAAGACAGCTTTGTTGTGTATATAATATATTCCTGTTCTGTAATTAATGGCAATTACGGAAGTGGTTTTGTGATAAACCTGTTTGAAGGATAGTATGCAATGTGTTTTTGCAGAAGTAAGGGGTGGGAAAGGAATAAAAAATCCAAAGACTTTCAATGTGTTGGTCTTTGGATTTTTTTATTTATCATTTTTATACCAAGTCGTTGTCTTTTATATATTCAGCTATCTGGATTGCATTTGTTGCAGCTCCTTTTCTCAGGTTATCTGCTACTATCCACATGTTAAGGCATTTTTCCCTTGAAAAATCTCTTCTTATTCTTCCGACAAATACTTCGTCCCTGTCATGAGCCATTCTTGGCATAGGGTAGAGGTTGTTTTGTGGATCGTCCTGAAGGATTATTCCCTCTGACTCGTTTAGTAGGTCTTTTACTTCCTGTAGGTCGAATTCGTTCTCAAACTCCAGGTTTACAGATTCGGAGTGACCGCCAACAACAGGTACCCTTACGGCTGTTGCTGTTACTTTGATGTTCTCGTCGTTAAGAATCTTACATGTCTCGTTAACAAGCTTCATTTCTTCTTTTGTGTATCCGTTGTCTTCGAATACGTCGCAGTGAGGAATACAGTTTTTGTCAATAGGGTGTGGATAAGCCATTTCTCCTTTAATCCCCTTTCTTTCGTTTTCCATCTGTCTTACTGCCTTTACTCCGCTGCCTGTGATTGACTGGTAGGTAGAGACAATGAGTCTGTTGATGGTGTATTTCTTGTGAAGGGGTGCGATGGCAACCATCATCTGTATAGTCGAACAGTTTGGGTTTGCTATTATCTTGTCTTCTTTTGTTAGTTCGAAAGCATTTATTTCGGGAACTATAAGTTTTTTTGTAGGGTCCATTCTCCATGCTGAGGAATTATCAATTACTGTAATTCCTGCTTCTGCAAATTTTGGTGCCCATTGTGTTGAGGTAGTTCCTCCTGCAGAGAAAATTGCGATGTCCGGTTTTATGTTTATTGCCTCCTGCATGCCCATGACCGTGTATTTCTTGCCCTTAAAGGATATTTCTTTACCTACTGATCTTTCACTGGCTACTGGATATAGCTCACTAACCGGAAAATTGCGTTCTTCCAGAACTTCCAGCATTTTCCTGCCTACAAGGCCTGTGGCCCCAACAATTGCAACTTTCATCTGTTTATAATTTATTTAGTTTACAATACTTTCTGTTCGTAAAGACTCATCGTATTTTATGAGTCAGGCAAAGTTATAAAATTATTTTATTGCTGGGTTTGGTAAAATATTTTGAGAAGAATATTTTATGTTTTTTTGGTGATTTTTGCTTGTTTTATTGTGAAATCAAGGGTTCTGTGCTGTTTTGTGAATATTGGATAAATAGTTTTTTTATTTTCTATTGTTTGTTTGGAAATAATTTACTAAAAGAGTTATTAACAAACGGATCGATATTGTTAGTATGGTGTTTTGTTGAGAAGTGATATGTTGTTAGTAGGCGGTGAATCAATAAGATATCAGGTTGTTGTAGGATATATGAAATATCTGTGTTGGTATTTTGTTGAAATGTTATTAACAACTTATAGTTGTTGGGGATGTGTTTTAGTAAATTCTTTTTAAGAGGTTTTTTTAAGAGGTTTTATTTATTTTTTATGATGGAAATATTGCTATTGAACAGTATTATTAACAGTTTTCCTTTTTTGTTGATATTGTGATTTGTTGACAATTTATAACTTGTTAATAGTCATAAATTCAATAAGATAAAGGAATATAGTTGAGTTATTAAAATAGCTATGTTGGTAATTTGTTGAAATGTTATTAACAAGTTGGCGATGTTGAGAACTTATCTGATCGTATAATTCTTGCGTTGATATTATTGGAAAACAATTTTTGACTTGATTTAATTTCTGATATCTGTCTATTTCTGGGCTTGTCTTTTCTTTGATTGTGATCTTTTGGAATACGTAAGATCTGCAGGGGAAGCTGGTGTGAGGTTTTAAAAAGGTTCTCTAATTGTCCGGAAAGTCATATGGTTGATGAGGTGTTGGAATTTAATAGGAATAAATCATCTGATAGTGAAATCGGGAAAACCGGTTAGTCGGAATATTTTTTGTGTAGAGAGATAATGTTTGTAGTTGTGAATCTAAAAAAAAAACAGCCCGGAATAACCGGGCTGGAAGTTTTATTTAATGACACCAAGTTCAAATTTTTCTTTTACTTTTTCAAGCATGTCTTTAGTCATTGACTCAAGGTTGTATTTAGGAGCCCAGCCCCATTCTGCTCTTGCGCAGCTGTCGTCCATTTTGTTTGGCCAGCTTTCTGCTATGGCTTGCTTAACAGGGTCAACATTGTAGTCAAGTCTGAATTCAGGGATATGCTTCTTGATTTCAGCAGCAATTTGTCCTGGCTCAAAGCTCATAGAGGCAATGTTGAAACTGTTTCTGTGAACAAGTTTTGTTGGATCTGCTTCCATTAGCTGAACGGCTGCATTAAGGGCGTCAGGCATGTACATCATATCCATATATGTTCCCTCTGCAATGTTTGAAGTGAAAGAGCCTTTACGGATTGCATCGTAATAAATCTCAACGGCATAGTCTGTTGTTCCTCCACCAGGAAGGGTAACGTAAGAAATGATACCAGGGAAACGTACGCTTCTTGTATCTACGCCGAAACGGTGGTGATAGTAGTCGCTTAATAATTCTCCCGATACTTTACAAACACCGTAAATGGTAGTGCTTGATCTTTGAATTGTATCCTGTGGAGTATTGTCTTTAGGAGTATTGTTTCCGAAAGCCCCTATAGATGATGGAGTGAACACTGCACAATTGTTGTCTTTTGCAATATTCAATGAGTTGGTTAGTGCACCCATGTTGATTTTCCATGCCAACAAAGGATCTTTTTCTCCGGTAGCGGAAAGTAATGCAACAAGGTTGTAGATTGCGTCGATTTTGTGTTTTCTAACAACTCCCATATAGCTGTTTGTATCAAGTGCATCTACTGCTTCAAATGGTCCGTCTTCTGCAAGAGCTTTACATTTATCTATGCTGATATCGGCTGCAACAACATTGTTGTTTCCGTAAATGCTTCTTAGATATGGAACTAATTCCGAACCGATCTGACCACCGGCACCTAAAACAAGTATATTTTTCATATCCTAATTTTTTATTATTGTTCCTTGCAAAGCCTTGTATATCCCTTTTAATTAGTGAATTAGTTGTCTTTGTAAAGAACTGTCTGTTTTGCGTATTTATATGATATTTACCTCAATAATTGCTGCAAATGTATAGAATTATTGAAATATTTCTCTAAAAATATTAAAATTTTGTCTGAAGAATATTTTTCCATGGCTATTTCGTTGGTGCTCTGTTAGAAAAGTTGATTTGAATTTTCTTTGTTTGTGCTTTCGTATGCCTTATCTATTAAAAGATTTGTTGATTGTGAGGCGGCAACGGCCAGCTGGTCACAGCGTTCGTTTTCAGGTATGTTGGCATGACCCTTTACCCAAACGAATTTAACCGTGTGTTTTCTGTATATAGCAAGGAAGCGAATCCATAGGTCGGGATTTTTTTTCCCCTTGAATTGTTTTTTTTCCCAGCCAAATACCCATTTCTTTTCTACGGCATCGGCAACATACTTTGAGTCGGTGTATATGGTGACTTCGCAATTGTCTTTTTTCAGGGCTTCAAGACCCTTTATTACGGCCAGAAGTTCCATTCTGTTGTTTGTGGTCAGTCTGAATCCTTCCGAGAGTTCTTTTCTGTGGTTCCCCGACATTAAAACTGTTCCGTAGCCCCCCGGTCCCGGGTTTCCGCTTGCTGCTCCGTCGGTATATATTGTGATTTTTGTAGCCATGTATCTTTATTTTTTACAAAAGTATAAAAATACTTTATTCTATTATATTCATTTGTTTCATTAAAATACTGGCGTTCATATTCCTTGTTACCCCCGTCTTTTAATTTGTAGTCGAAGAATATTTCTTTGCCCGATATTTCTACTTCAAAACATTTGTTGCTTATGTTGTCGGGGTATGTGTCTTCCATGTCGGTAAGAGGAAGGTCGTGGGTGGCAATAAGGCCTGTGCTGTTGTAATTAAGTATGTTTTTAATGAACTCTCTGGAACCGTTCAGTTTGTCCTGTGAGTTCGTTCCTTTTAGCAGCTCATCGAGGATTACAAAGAAAGAATGGCCTTCCTTCAGTTCTTTTATAAGGGTGCTTAATCTTTTTAGTTCTGCATGAAAATAGGATTCGTTTTTGCCTAAAGAATCGGTTGTTCTCATAGAACTGTAAATGTTCATTGGTTTAAATAAAAAGTTTTTTGCGCAAACGGGAAGTCCCGTCATTGCAAGAACCATATTTACTCCTACGGTCCTCAGAAATGTGCTTTTTCCTGCCATGTTGGGACCTGTGACTATTATTATTTCTTTAATATTTTTAATTGATATGCTGTTGTCTGTTCTTGATTCTTCAGGGATTAGGGGGTGTCCCATATCCTCGGCACTTAGGATAAAATCATCCGTTGGTATGGGGTATGTGTGATTGTTGTTGAATGCGTAGGTTGCCATGCTGCAGAGGGCATCCATTTTTCCAATTGCCGCGAACCATTTTGAGACATTATCTTTGTTGTGTTTTTTCCATTTCTCCATTCTGTGGATGATATGGAAGTCGTATAGGAAAAATATGTTGAGAAGTACTCCCAGCATAATATTTAGTCTGTTGTCCAGTGCCCCGATAAGGGCTGATAATCTTTTTAGTTCTTTGTGGGCAATATGTTTGCTGTTCGTACTTTCCTTTATCTTGTTAAGTAATTCTGATTTGGTATTAAGGTTTTCAATAATGTTCAGAAGTTTGGAATATTTCTGGAGTGTTCTGTTTTGTCTGCTTATGTTGTTGTGTAATCTGTTTATTTTCCGGACATTATATCCGGAGGCAAGGAATAAAAAAATTGCCAGAAGTAATACAAGGTTGAAAGGTATGTATCCCAGGGAGCAAAGAATGATTAGTGAAATGTTGATGGATGGAATAATGTACATGCTTATCTTTTTCCATTTCGAGGAGGATATCAGGTTTTCGGAATTTACCCAGTCCAGTATGTCTTTTTTGTCGTTTTTTTTTGTCACTGGTCCCCATTCCTGTTGCCCTGAAATTCATGGCTAATTCAGGATCTGCGGAAAGTTCTTTAATGCTTTCCTGAAAGTTTAGTATACTGTCTTTGCTGGTGTTCGGTTTTAAAAGAAAATCTGCAAGAGTATTCTTTCCATAGTCAGTAACTGTTCTGTTAAGGGATTTGAACAGGGAGTTTTCTCCGAATATATCAAGATCGTAGCTGTAATAGTGTTGGTTTGAAATGAATTCTTCTCCCGAGTCAAAAGCTGAGTAGTTTCCATTAATAGCATTTAATTCATCTTTGCATATTTTTACAAGATGTTGGAAGTAGGTTAGTTTCTTTTTGTTCTTCTCATAAAGAATAAATATAAAAATAAAGCTTGCCGGGAATAGAACGGATGTAATGATTACTGCGTCCATATTTTGTGCAACAAGGCAAAAATATATGGCTATGGCGAAGGATATGAATATTGTTAATCGTAATAATGAAAGTATTTTTGAATGTTTTTTAAGTTTTGTGCTAATGGTGGTAAAGCTTGTAAGTTTGTTGTTATAGAATTGTTTTGCCTCAGTTTTTGTCATATCCGTAGTAATAAAAATAAATAAAGTAAAAGAACAAAAATCACCTGCTAAATATAGGAATATTTTACTTTATCCTGTGGCTTGTTCGTCATTTATTCCTTCTGTGGTAGTCAGGTGATATGCTTTGTTCTTTACTCTGCGGGTATGTAAATGAATAAAGGTTTAGACCTTTTTATGATTTCAGTGTTTGGAAAAAGAAAGTGAAGAAACTCATTGGCTTTTTCAATGAGTTCTTCACGGATATATTGATATTGGCATTGCATAGCTTAGTTCTTAAAATTGAATTTCAGCTTTTGAAAGTACTTTGAAAGTTTCAAGATCTTCCTTTAATGAGCTATATAGATTATCGTTTTCTTTGTCCTTGTTGTTCTCTGAATCAATATTCTTTAATAATTCAAAGCTTTCGTAAAGATTGTTGTAAAGATCAAGATTTTCACTGTCGTCAGTCATTTCTTCTTCAGTGGTTTGTTTGTACCAGTCTTCAAAATCCCTGACTATTGATGAGTATAGTTCCTGGTTGGTTTTTTCCTGAATAATTACTTTACCTTTTTTTTCAGAGATATTTTGTTGTGCATTTACTCCTATTAGGGAAATGGCTATTGTGGCTAAAATTAATATTGATTTTTTCATGGCTTTATTTTTTTGTTTTATATATTTTTCTGTTGTTTATAAAGATTGTAATCCAATTAGTGTGCCACAACAACCAAATAACTGGAATACAGATATATATAGGAATAGTTTTTAAGATGTGTTGTTTGTTAATGTTCGTATATGAACTATTGGGTGTGCAAAAATGTTCTTTATATTGATTTTTCAATCAGGTTGTTGGTCTGTGGTTTTGTTTTTGATAATTTAAAAGATTGTTAATAGGGAAATGATTCAGGGTATAGGTGTTTTTTAAAGTGGGAGTTGTTTGTTTATTCTGGTTTTGTAAAAATTTATTTAAGGTGTATGAGGTTTCTGTATAAAAAAAGTGAAGAACTTAAGTGTGACTTAAGTTCTTCACTGATGTATTTATTCATTTAGGTGTCTTTGTTAGAAGTCTATTTCAGCTATTGAAAGTACTTGGTATATTTCTATATCCTCTTTAATGGAGTTGTATAGTTTGTCGTATTCTTTGTCTTTCATTTCTTCTTTTTCGATGTTTTTGGCTAATTCAAAACCTTCGTATAAGTTGTTATAGAGATCAAGATTTTCATTGTCTGCCAACATTTCTTCTTCTGTCGATTCTTTATACCAATTTTCAAAATCTTCAGCAATTGAAGAGTATAGTTCTTCGTCGGCTTTTTCCTGGATTACTACTTTCCCTTTTCTCTCAGAGAAATTTTGTTGTGCATTTACTCCTATTAGTGAAATTACAACTGCGGCTAAAATTAACATTGACTTTTTCATGGCTTTATTTTTTTATATTTTTTATTTTCCTGTTGTTTGTATTAATTAATATCCAATTAGTGTGCCACTCTTTATAAATACCTGAAAAACAGATATATATCTTGAGGTTTGCCTGCCTTTTGATTTGTGTGTGTCCGGAATTGAACAATTAGTGTGCAGAAATGTTTATACACGAAAAAAGGAGACCAATTCTGATCTCCTTTTTGTGGGCGATATAGGATTCGAACCTATGACCCCTTGGGTGTAAACCAAGTGCTCTGAACCAACTGAGCTAATCGCCCTTTTTTGTTTTAATGCGGTGCAAATATAGAAGCCTTTTTTGTTTTTGCAAAACTTTTTGAAGCTTTTTTTTGTTGTTATTTTTCTCTTTTTTTCTGGTGCTTGTAGAACTATTTGAGTGTTAATGTTGTGTGATGTTCTAGTCTTCTGAAATTATTTTTTGAACTCTCCCTATGTCACCACTTTCGAGACGTACTTTTATTCCGTGGGGATGACTGGGTGAATTTGTCAGTATGTCTTTTACTATTCCTTCTGTAAGTTTTCCCGTGCGTTGGTCTTTTTTGAGTACTATCATAACTCTTAGTCCTGCTTTTATATCTCTTCGGTTTTTGCCGTTCATGCTTTTATTTTTAAGAATTGTTTTAAATCTAATTAATTTAGAATTGCCAGCCTGATGGCAAAAAGTGTGTACATAAAAAAAGGAGATCAAGTTTGATCTCCTTTTGTGGGCGATATAGGATTCGAACCTATGACCCCTTGGGTGTAAACCAAGTGCTCTGAACCAACTGAGCTAATCGCCCTTTTTGTTTTAATGCGGTGCAAATATAGATGGCTTTTTTAATTTTGCAAAACTTTTTTACATCTTTTTTTAAAAATAATTTCCTTCTATGTCATGCTGTGCTTCTTTTTGCTTAATTTTGAGGCATAAACAAAAAATGAAAGCAGAATAATTTTTTTAAAAATTAATAGATGTCGTATGTTGAAACGATAGATTGGGAGTCATTCCGTTAGTTAAGCCTTTGATTGTGGAAATATTTTTAACATCTTCGTTTATTAATTTATTGTAAAAACAGACTAAATAATATGGCCAATAAGAAAAAGAACAGAACGAAGGGTGGAATGGGCAAGAAAATGTTGCTTGATGCTATATATGGAATATTTGCAAATGAACCTACACTAACATATAATTACAAACAAATAGCAAAATATCTGGGCATAAAAACCATGGGTGAGAGAAAGCTTGTGGTTGATGGTTTATATGCTCTAAAAGACAGGGGAGATCTTATTGAGGTTTCCACAGGTAAGTTTAAGATGAAATCCAGATCGGGGTACATTACCGGTGTTGTGGATATGACTGCAAGAGGAACTGCTTATATTGTATCCAAGGATGTAGAGGAAGATATTTTTGTTTCTCAGTCTAATCTTAACCGCGCTTTGCACGGGGACGAGGTTAAAGTGTATGTCTTTGCCCGAAGAAAGAAAAGACAGCCGGAAGGCGAGGTTGTAGAGATTATTAAAAGACGAAAAGAGACCTTTGTCGGAATAATTCAGCGTTCCGATAATTTTGCATTCCTTACGGGTATTGGAAGACAAATGCCTTACGATATATTTATTCCTATATCAAATATTAATAACGCCAAGCATGGCGAAAAGGCTGTTGTTAAGCTTGTTGAGTGGGGAAAACAACAAAAGAATCCTATAGGAAAGGTTGTTGAGGTTCTTGGTATGCCTGGAAATAATGAGACGGAGATGCATTCTATTCTGGCAGAGTATGAGCTTCCTTATAAGTTCCATTCTAAGGTGCTGGCAGCTGCTGACGAGATAGATGAAACAATATCTAAGGAAGATATTGCTGCAAGGAGGGATTTCAGGGATGTGGTTACTTTTACCATTGATCCCGCAGATGCCAAGGATTTTGATGACGCTTTAAGTATCAGAAGACTGGAGAACGGAAACTGGGAAGTAGGTGTGCATATTGCCGATGTGACACATTATGTCACTCCCGGTTCTATTCTTGAGAAAGAGGCTTTTTCCAGGGCTACTTCCGTATATCTTGTTGACAGGGTAGTGCCTATGCTTCCCGAAAGATTGTCTAATGGCATTTGTTCGTTAAGGCCGGATGAGGAAAAACTTACATTCTCTGCCGTCTTTGAGATGGATGATGATGCCAGGGTGATTGATTACTGGATAGGCAGAACAATTATTAAATCGAATAGAAGGTTTAGTTATGAGGAGGCGCAGGAGATAATAGAGGGGGCAGATGGTGATTACAGGGAAGAGATATTAAGTCTTGATGTATTGGCCAAAAAGATAAGGGCACAGAGATTTAAGAAGGGATCTATAGAATTTGACAGGGTAGAGGTCAAGTTTGAGATTGATGATGAAGGTAAGCCTTTGAGGGTTTTCTTTAAGCGTTCCCTTGATGCACATAAGCTGATAGAGGAGTTTATGCTTCTTGCAAATAAAAAGGTGGCCACCTTTATCGGAAGGGTGCCTAAGGGGAAAAAAGCAAAAACCTTTGTGTACAGGATCCATGATAAGCCTAACAATGAGAAGTTAAATGGCTTTAATAATTTTGTGCGTAAGTTTGGTTATAGCGTTAAGACGGGCAGTCATATGGCCCTTACAAATAGCTTAAATGATCTTTTGCATCATGTAAAAGGTACTCCGGAACAGAATCTTATAGAGAATCTTGCTGTAAGAACTATGGCTAAGGCTGAGTATTCCACCCTTAATATAGGTCACTATGGATTATCTTTCGATTACTATACCCATTTTACCTCACCTATAAGGAGATATCCGGATATGATGGTTCATCGTCTAGTGCAAAGATATCTTGACGAGGGCAGGTCGGTTGACATAGACAAGTATGAAGAGTACTGCAAGCACAGTTCAGATATGGAGCAGGTGGCTGCCAATGCTGAAAGGGCTTCTATTAAATACAAGCAGGTTGAATTTATGGCAGATAAGATTGGTGAGACTTTCTTTGGTACCATATCGGGAGTTACAGAGTGGGGTTTCTATGTGGAGCTGGACGACAACAAATGCGAGGGAATGATTGGAATATCAAATCTTGAAGGTGATTTCTATGAGTTTGATGAGGATAATTATTGTATTGTCGGGCGTTATCACAGGAAGATTTATCAGTTGGGAGACCAGGTTAGGATAAAAGTTGTAAATGCAAACCTTGCTGCTAAACAGCTCGATTTTGTATTAGCTTAAGTTATTTTTATATTAACTTTGAGCTTTATTCTAAATACATAATTACAATGATAACATTTATTATTTCACTAGTATTGCTAGTCGGGGGGTATTTTTTATACGGTAAATTTGTTGATAATTTCTTTGGCATGGATTCCAATAGAGTCACGCCGGTTATAAAGAAAAACGATGGTGTTGATTTCTTTCCCCTGAAACCGTGGAAAATATTTGTTATCCAGTTTTTAAATATAGCAGGTCTTGGTCCTATTTTCGGGGCTGTTCTTGGTGCCATGTATGGACCTGTTGCGTATCTCTGGATTGTTTTTGGGTGTATCTTTATGGGAGCAACGCACGATTATTTCTCAGGTATGTTATCCATACGGGATGGAGGAAATAGTATTCCGGAGATTGTGGGTAAATATCTGGGATCCAAGGTAAAGGTGCTGTTTGGTTTTTTTACTCTATGTCTTTTAATAATGGTAGGAGTGGCTTTTGTGACAGGTCCTGCAGGACTATTAGATAGCCTGACAGGAGGAGGTAAAAATATATGGTTGTACTGTATCTTTGCATATTATCTTTTGGCAACTCTTTTACCCGTAAATAAGATTATTGGAAAGATTTATCCTGTTTTTGGTGCTGCTCTTCTGGTTATGGCAATAGGTATTGCGGGGGGTATTTTTTATAATTATTACAATGGTGATTTAAAACTAGTAGAACTGACCTTTGGTAATTTCAAAAATTTCCATACAAATCCATCATCAAATATATTGTTTCCAATGATGTTTATTGTAATATCATGTGGTGCGATTTCCGGATTTCATGCAACACAATCCCCAATGATGGCCCGTTGTATGGTTAATGAAAAACAGGGAAGACCGATATTTTACGGAGCAATGGTAGCTGAAGGAGTAGTTGCAATGATATGGGCGACTGCTGCCATGAATTATTTTGGAGGAGTAGATGGACTTAATAGTATTGTTGCCGGGGGGCATAATCCTGCCTGGATAGTCAATGAGATATGTGAAACATGGTTAGGTAAAGTCGGGGCAATATTTGCAATTGTTGGTGTTGTAGCCTGTCCTATTACCACTGGAGATACAGCCTTCAGAAGCGCCAGACTCATTGTGGCTGATGTTTTTAAGAAGGAACAAGGAAATATAATGTCAAGACTTATAATAAGTATTCCTCTTTTTGTTATTGGTTTTATTCTTTCTCAGTTAGATTTTTCCATGATATGGAAATTTGTTGGAATAGCCAATCAGGTTATGGCAACTATTATTTTATGGACAGGAGGCAAGATACCTTGTTGTTAAGAATAAAAATCATTTAATGATGAGTCTTCCCGCAACATTTCTGACATTTGTTTGTGTTAGCTACTTTTTTGGTTGCTCCCATCAAAAACGGGGGATTGGCCCTTGATGTAATGTTGGGTTATATTGTCGGGATTCTGAGTGCAGTTACAATATTTATAATCTTTTGTATAAAGGCATACAGGACAAGGGTAGTGTCGCTTCCGGATGATAGGGGTGTTCAGATAAATAAAGAAATGGAAGAGCTTCTTCTGGCTACAGCACATCTGGAGGAATCGATAGATGAGGTTATTGAACATATAGATAGAAGAAAATAATTAACCAGGTGGTATAATCGATAGTAGTCTAAGGACATATTTATATTCCTGGTATTCATATGCTCTTTTTTTAATATCTAAGAAAGAAGATGTTATATAAATGATTTCATAATGTGTGAATTTTTTTTGTACATTCGTGGAAAATAAAATAAACAGAAGAAAATGAAGAGAATTTTTACTCCTGTGCGTGCGGGATTGGTTATAGTGGCGTTGATAGTATTGGTATTGTTAATAACAAAGTGTAGAACCCATAAGCCTTTGGTTGATGAGGTTCTGGAAGAGTTTATTGATACTACAGAGAGTAAGCAGGAGCATCTTAAATATGGTATCCGCAATAGATGATTTTACCGAGATAAAAGGTAATGTGAAAAGTGGGCAGAGTCTTTCCTCTATATTAGATAAGTATGGAATTTTTCCAAATAAGGTTTACGAGATAATCACAAAAAGGCAAAGAAAGTATTTAATGTAAGGAATATAAAAAGGGGCCAATCATATTCAATCCTTATGTCAAAGGATAGTATTTCCAAGCCCTGAATTTTTTATTTATCTATGAAAATACGGACAGGGAGTATATCGTCTTTGATTTGCAGGATACTATAAGTGTATATAAGGGGAGAAAGACCTATAATAAAGGAATCAAAATCTATTTGTGGAACCATTGAAAGCAGTCTTTGGAATGCCTTGGCCGGTAATAAGTTTCCAGTGCACTTTTATCCGATGAGATTTCAGGTATATACCAGTGGACAATTGATTTTTTTGGTATTGCAAAGGGAGATTCTTTTAAGGTATTATACGATGAGGAAACTGTGAATGGAAAACCAAGTAGGGATAGTTGTCAAGGCAGCAGTTTTTTACTCATATGGGTAAAGATTATTATGCCTTTCCATTTGAGCAGGATGGCAAAGTCGATTATTTCGATGAGGATGGAGAAAATCTTCAGAAGTCATTCCTTAGAGGCTCCTTTTGAAATTTTTCAAGAATAAGTTCCCGTTTTACAGGCAGGAGATTCCACCCGGTAATTAAAAGAGATACAGCGGCTCATCATGGTGTTGATTACGCTGCGCCGACAGGGACTCCCGTGTATCAGCATAGGTGATGGGAAAATTGTGACAAAGTCCTATCAGAAAAATGGAGGAGGAAGGTATATCAAGATAAAGCATAACAGTGTGTATTCAACATGTTATATGCACTTATCCCGCTATGCATCAAAAACCAGTCCCGGAATGACTGTTAAGCAAGGGGCAGGTAATAGGTTATGTTGGACAAAGTGGGATAGCTACGGGTCCTCATCTTGACTTCAGGGTTTATAAGAATGGCACCCCCCATTAATCCTTTAAGCATGAAAATCACCGTCTAAATCGCCTATTAAGGCCGAAAACAGGGAAGCCTTTAATAATGTTAAAGAATTGGTGATGTCAGAACTTAAAGGGGATATACCTGTTTCAGGATGAAGTGGCTATGGTTTTTAAAATAAAAAAATATTGCAAGTTGAGAAATATAAGTTATAAAAGGTATTTCAGTAGGTTTATTTTTTACCTTAAGAGTAGTTTACTGATATCTGTGGGAATGTAAAGAATCGTAATAAAGACAAGATATAAGCATATAAAAGAAAAACCGGGTTATTAATAACCCGGTTTTTTTTATGGAATATCATTGTGATATTATAGTAAAGCGTCAATTTTTTCAGTAAGAGCATTTTTAGCAACGGCACCAACTTGCTTTGCAGCAACTTCACCGTCTTTAATGAAAAGGATAGTAGGAATGTTACGTACTCCATATCTTCCTGCTGTAGCCGGGCTGCTGTCCCACATCAACTTTACCTACGATAGCTTTTCCTTCGTACTCGTTGGCCAGCTCTTCAATTATAGGTAACATCATTTTACATGGTCCGCACCACTCTGCCCAAAAGTCGTCTAGTATTACAGGCTTGTCAGATTTAAGTACAATCTCTTCGAAATTTGAATCATTTACTACAACTGCCATGATTTCACTTTTTTAGGTTATTAATATATTTTCAGGACGCAATTTAATTAATTTTGATATTAGTTGCATCATTTATTTCTAAAATAATCCAATAATTCACTAGATATGTCGATCTTGCAATTTCGTGAGAACATAGATACATTTACGCCTTTGCTGTCGAAGATAGTGAAGTTTACATCTATATCCCCCCTGTTGTCTTCAAAGCATGCGGCAATTTCATTGATTAGCTCCTCAGAGTATTTTTGAGGCGTCGACCTGGATATCTACCTTTTTTTATCAATTGATCTTTCATTTTCATTTAGAAGATCAATCTTGTTTACCTTAAATTCAAGTTGAGACTGGTCTCCCCATTGTCTGTTCTGAACTTTACCTTTAATAAAGATAGATGACCCAGCATTAAAGTAATTCTTATTACTCTACGTAATCTTTTCCAAAAAACGGGAGTTCGTAGGCATCGCTGAAATCTTCGATCTGTTATAATAGCAAAAGGGTTTCCTTTTTTTGTGTTTCCCCTGTCTTATGTCGGTAATCATACCTGCAATGGTAATGTCTTGTCCTTTCAGGCTTTCTGGGTTTTCGTTCATCTGCTTTAAAGGTGTGCAGAATGTCTCTATAAGCAATTTGTGTTCCCCCAGAGGATGGGATGTCAGGTAGATACCTATAAGTTCTTTTTCAAAGTTTGCAAGTACTATATCTGTCCATGGTTCGCACATGGGAATCCTGGGCTTCCTCTATCTCATAACCCTCCATGTCCCCAAATAGGGAAGGCGATGGAAGATGAACTCTCGTATTGAACCTTATTTCCAAATTTTACAAGGGTATCTATTATTGTTATATCTTTTTCCAATTCATTAAAGAACTGACTTCTTTTATAGCCAAAGCTATCGAAGCCTCCCGATCTGGCAAGGTTCTCTATAGTCTTTTTTGTTTACAGTCCTCAGGTTTACCCTTTCTATAAAGTCGTAAATGTCTTTATATTTACCATTCTTGGTTCTTTCTGTAATAATATCTTCTACGGCAGCTTCACCAACCCCCTTTATGGCCGACATTGCAAAACGGATCTCTCCCTTATCGTTAAACCATAAAATCTTGAGTACGATTCGTTTACATCCGGTGATAAAACCGGAAGCAGTCCCATCCTTTTGTGCATTCTTTCCATAAAGATGGTGACCTTATCTATCTGAGACAGGTTATGGCGAAAGAACGGCGGCCATAAATTCCCGCAGGATAGTAGGCTTTAAGGAAACCTGTCTGGTAGGCAATGTAGGCATAGCAGACAGAGTGTGACTTGTTGAAGGCATAACTGGCAAATGCTTCCCAGTCTTTCCATATCTTTTCAATAAGATCGTCAATAGTCTTAATCTTATCGTTTTTTTCCCCTTTACCTTTTCTTCAAATCCTTTTACAAAGTCTTTATTGGCCTTACAACCATCGATAAACTCTACCTTTAGTTTTATCCATTTCCTTTATCTTCTTCTTACCCATGGCCTTACGCAGGGAATCGGACATGCCTCGTGTAAATCCCCCGAGGGCCCTTGACTGAAGCATCACCTGTTCCTGGTAAACCGTAATTCCGTAGGTGTTTTTAAGATATTCCTCCATTAAAGGATGGTCGTATACAATTTCTTCTTCCCCGTGCTTACGCTTAATGAAGTTGGGGATATATTCCATTGGTCCCGGTCTGTAGAGGGCGTTCATGGCGACCAAATCCTCAAAGCGGTTAGGCTTAAGAGCCCTAAGGTGCTTTTTCATGCCGGGAGATTCAAACTGGAAGATACCAGTTGTCTCTCCCCTGGAGAAAAGATCAAAGGCTTTCTGGTCATCCAAAGGTATTTCATCCATCACCACATCTATGCCCCTGGAAAGCTTTATATATTTTTTATTGTATCCTTTATGATAGAGAGAGTCTTCAGGCCCAGAAAGTCCATCTTCAGAATGCCCCACCCGGTTCAACAAAACGACCGTCGTACTGGGTAGTAAGCAAAGATTCCCCTTTTTGTCGGCATTTACGGGAAGAACGTCAATCAATGGGTCTCTTCCTATAAGACATACCGCAGGCATGCACACCGGTCTGTGCTTACCGATCCCTCCAATGTCTCGGCAAGTGTGATGGTTTTTAGCAACCAGAGGGTTTGATGAGTCCTTTTCTTTTTCAAGATCGGGATTTTCCTTGTAAGCCTTTGGCAGGGTCATTTTAGGAGCCTCGGGAACCATCTTGGCCAATCTGTCCGCTTCTGAAAGATCAAGCTTAAGAACCCCTTGCAACATCCCTTATGGCCATTTTTGAGGCCATGGTACCGAAGGTGATAATATGTGCCACCTTTTCCTGCCCGTATTTCTCTGTTACCCCAGTCAAGAAACCTGCTGACGGCCTTCATCATCGAAGTCAATATCAATATCGGGCATGGATATACGGTCCGGGTTAAGGAATCGCTCAAACAGAAGATCGTACTTAATAGGGTCTATATTGGTGATCCCCGTGCAATATGCAACGGCACTACCTGCTGCGGAGCCACGACCCGGGCCCACAATAACCCCCCATGTCCCTTGCTGCCTGTATGAAATCCTGTACAATAAAGGAAATATCCGGGGAAGCCCATCCCTTTTATGGTCTGCAATTCGAAGTCAATTCTTTCCTTTACACTATCGGGAACAGGGTCCCCGTAATCTTTTTTTTGCACCTTCATAAGTAAGGTGTTTAAGGAACTCATCTTCATCGTCAAAGCCGTCAGGAAGAGGGAAGTCGGGCATAATGGGAGGGACTGTCGAGTTCGTATTCCTCTATCTTGTCAACAATCTCCTGAGTGTTTTTCTATTGACTCCGGACAATCGGCAAACATCTTATTCATCTCTTCCTGAGTCTTAAACCACTCCTGAGTAGTATACCTCATGCGGTTAGGGTCGTCAAGGTCCTTTCCTGTGTTAAGACATATAAGAAGATCGTGTGCTTCTGCATCTTCCTTATTAAGGAAGTGTACGTCGTTGGTTGCAATAACTTTTATTCCAAGTTTTTTGCCCATGCGTAGTATTTCCTTGTTGCAGATTTCCTGATTGTCGTAAATATGTGCATCCATCTTGGGATCGCCCGAAGGGTGTCGCATTATTTCAAGATAATAATCATCGCCGAACACCTTTTTGTACCAAAGGGCTGATTCCTCTGCTTTTTCTCTATTTTGTCGGCCATTATCTTTTGAGGGATTTCTCCCTCCCAGACAGGCCGAGGAAATAATAAGTCCTTCTTTGTATTTTTCCAGTAATTCTTTGTCAATACGGGGTCCTGTAGTAGAATCCTTCGGTATAGGCCAGAGAGCAAAGCTTGACAAGATTAAGGTATCCTGTCTTGTTCTTTGCAAGAATTA
>CAXXRT010000055.1:0-145615 GCA_963666945.2 Marinifilaceae bacterium | reverse complement strand
TTGGAGGAGGTAAATCGATATAATGATTAATTATATTTACAAAAACAAAAATAAAAAGGTATAAAAATAATATGTATGCAAATATTACTAAAATATTCGCATTATTATATGAATATAATGTTCCAAGATATTTAAACCTATCATTGTCATCATCAACATCCATATCAATAAAATCAAAATCGCTTATACTCAACAATTCAATTATCTCTGTAGAATAATTACCAGAAACACCTAAACAACAAGCATTACTTACATGATAATTTCTTGCTAATACGATAAAAACTAATACAATATAGAAATATATTCCTTTCATAAATTTCGAAACAGGGGGACAAAAGTATAATAATAGATGAATTAAATAAATAAATCATCAATTTTTATTTTAGAAACACATTGTCTACAACTTACAATTTATAAGTAAATAACGGCTTTAAGTTAACGTGTGTTATCGTTAGCTAAAAAAAAGTTAAACATTAATAAATATGTTTTATATCTGCCAATTATTTAATACTTTCGGAAACTGAATAATTTGCATTCATTCCTATAAAGGAAAGAAAAAATTAATAAACAACCAAATAGACTTAAAATGAGAAAGATTACTCAAATTATCGGGTTAGTAGTCTTAATCCTGTTACCAGGATTATTGTCTGCACAAATGCCTGATTTACACAAACCGGTTCCAAGAGATCCACAGGTAAGAAAAGGAGTTTTACCTAATGGAATGACCTATTACATTCGTCATAATGCGGAGCCAAAAGAAAGGGCAAGTTTTTATATTATCCAAAATGTAGGTGCTCTTTTAGAAAATGACGATCAGAATGGTCTGGCTCACTTTCTTGAGCACATGTCATTCAACGGAACAGAACATTTTCCAGGGAAAGGTATTATTTCTACCATGGAAAGACACGGAGTTGCTTTCGGACGAAATGTTAATGCTTATACAGCTTTTAACGAAACTGTATATAACCTGAGTGATGTACCTACTACACATCCGGGACTTCTTGACACATGTCTTTTAGTATTAAACGACTGGTCGAACTTCCTTCTTCTGACAGAAGAAGAACTTAACTCAGAAAGAGGTGTTATCTCCGAAGAGTGGAGAACAAGAAGAGACGCTGGTTTCAGAATCAGAACTAAAATGTTCCCTGCTTTATTTAAGGGATCTAAATGGGCAGAGCGTGATGTTATTGGTGATTTAGATATCATTAAAAACTTCAAGCCTAAAACAATCAGGATTTTTACCACGATTGGTACAGAACAGATCTTCAGGCAATTGCTATGGTTGGTGATTTTGATGTAGATGAAATGGAAAAGAAAGTAAAGGATCTATTCTCAAAAATCCCAGCAGTAAAAGATGCTAAGCCAAGACCTGACTTTGAGATTCCCGAGAATGAAGAGCCTATTTATGTATTAGCGACAGACAAAGAAGTTACATCTTCTTCTGTTCAGGTATACATTAAGCACAAAGAACCTAAAGTAAAAGATCTAGCTTATTTAAGAAATCAATATGCGATTTCCCTTTATAACCAAATGCTAGGTGCAAGACTTGGCGAAAAGCTACAAAAAGACAATCCCCCTTATATAGGTGGTAAAGCTGGTTTTGGTGGATTAGTAAGAGGTTATGATTGCTATTCAATAAGCGTATCTGCAAAACCAAACATGGAAGCAGAAGGCCTTGAATCTCTATATACTGAAGTAGAAAGAGCAACCCGTCATGGATTTACTGCATCTGAACTTGACAGAGCAAAGATAAACATGAAAAGTAGTCTTGAAAGTTCTTATAAACAAAGAGATAAAATAGGCAATGATTCTTACTGCAAGGCATTTAAAAACGACTACCTTACAAATGATGTTGCAACAGACTCTGAATTTGACTATCAATTTGGTCAATTTGCATTAGCAACTATTTCTCTGGAAGAAATTAACGCTATGGCAAAGCAGTTCATCACTAAGAAAAACAGAGTAATTATTGTTAGCGGTCCTGAAAAAGACGCTAAACACATTACAAAAGAAGAAGCTTTAGCTGTTATCGATAAAGTTGAAAAATCTGATATCCAACCTTATGTTGATGAAACAGCCAATGTTGCATTAATATCAGACGAGATTAAAGGAGGTAAAGTTGTTGCTGAAAAAGAACTTAAAGAATTCAATGCTGTTGAATGGACTCTTTCTAATGGCGCAAAAGTTGTTTTCCGTCACGCTGATTTCGATAAAGATGCAGTGAGTATAGTAGGACACTCTTGGGGAGGTACTTCTCTTTATGAAAACGAAGATATTGTTTCCGCTTCTAATGCCTCTGGCTTTATGGGATCTTTTGGCGTTGGAGATTTTGACGCTGTTACACTTAGCAAAGTACTTGCAGGTAAAAATGTATCAGTGGGTGCATCAATAGGAGAACTTTCAGAATCTATTTCAGGAGGTTGTTCTCCTAAAGACTTTGAAACAATGTTACAGCTTCTTTACTTAAAATTTGAAAGACCTCGTATCGACGAGCAGGTATTCAGTTCATCGATGGAAAGACAGTTTGCTGCAATTAAAAACATTGAAAAAAACCCTATGAAAGCTGTGAAAGATTCTATAACAAGAATCTTCTCAAACTATAACCCAAGGGTTCAATTAATGAACGAAGATTACCTTAAGAAAATCGATCTTAAGAAAATGGAAGAAGTTTACAAAGATCGTATAGCTGATGCAAGCGACTTTACATTCTTCCTAGTAGGTAATATTTCTGCAGAAGAGGCTAAACCATTAGTTGAAAAATATATTGGTGGTCTTACTGATACCGACAGAAAAGAAACCTGGATTGACAGAAAAGTTGAAGGTCCTAAAGGAAAAACTGTTAAAACATTAACTTGCGAAATGCAGACTCCTAAAGGAACTGTTATTGTGAATTACAGCAAGGACGCAAAATACACTGCATACAACAGAATTTGCCAGTCAATTATTGCTGACGTTCTTGATTTAAGATATACTGAAAATATCAGAGAAAAAGAAGGAGGAACTTATGGCGTTAGTGTAAGACCTTCTGCTGGTCGTCTCCCCAAAGGTACTCTAGGAATGTCTATTCAATTTGATTGTGACCCAGCTAAAGCTGATCATCTAAAATCTTTAGTATATAAAGAAATTGATCTTTTAGTTAAAAATGGACCATCTCAGGAAGATTTGGACAAGGTTATCAAAAACATGAAGAAGAATCATGAGCAGGGTAAAGATAAAAATGCTTATTGGATGAGTGTTATCCAAAACTATTACATCAAAGGCATCAATATCTTAGATCCTAATAATTTTGATAATATTGTAAATAAAATCTCAACAAAAGACATTCAAAAAGCTGCTAAGGATTTCTTTAAGAAGGTTGATATAGTAGATGTTACTATTCTTCCTAAGAAATAAGTTAAATAATATTATTCTTAAAAGGAGATAACTCAATTGAGTTATCTCCTTTTATTTTTTGCCCGCACTAATATTGTTTATATTTTAACACCAAATGTTATTTTTTAAACCAGTTAAATACTTTTTAACAGGTTTTCTTTTTTTGAAATTATTTATTTATATCTTTGTCGTGAATAAAAAACAAATAAATATGATTTTTATAAAACGTAAAAATAATGAGAATAAATATAAACAGATGAAAATCTGTCATAATACAAGAATAGTGTAGAATTTAAAAGCATTAGTCCCGAAAGGTCTGCAAATTCTGCAGACCTTTTTTTTTAATAATAACAGTTTTAACTTAAATATATTTCGAAATGCAGGTTTTAAAATTTGGTGGCACATCAGTAGGTTCTGCTGAAAGAATAAAAGGACTCCAAAATATTGTAGTAAACAACCAAAATAAAATAGTTGTATTATCTGCAATGGCTGGTACAACCAATTCTTTGGTTGATATCACAGAGGCTCTTTACAATAATAACCACGAGAAAGCAATAAATGAAATTGCAAAACTAGAGGAAAATTACAATAATATTGTCAAGGAATTATTTAGTTCCGATGAGTACATAAAAAAGGGAAGTGAGTTAATAAAATCTCATTTTGAATATATTAAAAGTTTTACAAATAAATGTTTCACAATATATCAGGAAAGAGCTATACTAGCTCAAGGAGAGCTTATTTCAACCTCTTTATTTCACTATTACTTACAGGAAAATTGCATTAATTCTGTTTTAATTCCTGCTCTTAATTTCATGAGGATAGACAAGGACGGGGAGCCAGATTATTACTATATAGAACAAGGCTTAAAAAGAGAAATTGAGAATCATAAAGACAAAAAAATATTAATTACACAAGGCTATATCTGCAGAGATGCATATGGAGAAATTGCTAATTTAAAAAGAGGCGGAAGCGATTACTCTGCAGCTCTTATAGGATCAGCAATAAATGCGGAAGAGATTCAAATATGGACCGATATAGATGGGTTTCACAATAACGACCCCAGATATGTTGAGAACACAAAGACAATAAGGCATTTATCTTTCGACGAAGCAGCCGAATTAGCATATTTTGGAGCAAAGATATTACATCCATCAAGCATACAGCCAGCAAAACAAAAGAACATACCTGTACGCCTTAAAAATACCCTTAATCCAACAGATGAAGGGACACTAATAACAAAAAAATCTGAAGGAAGCGGCGTAAAAGCTGTTGCAGCAAAAGATGGCATTACAGCAATAACAATAAAGTCAACAAACATGTTACTATCCTATGGATTTCTAAGGAAAGTATTTGAAATATTTGAATCGTGGAAGACACCAATAGACATGATTGCAACTTCGGAGGTTGCCGTCTCTCTAACTATTGATGACACTTCTCATTTGGATAATATAGTAAAAGATCTTGAAAATTATTGTACTGTAAATATAGATAAACAACAAAGTATAATTTGTATTGTTGGCGACTTTATTGCACAAAAACCTGGTTTGGCATTCAAAGTCTTAAAAGCTCTAAAGCATATTCCTATAAGAATGATTTCTTATGGTGGGAGTAACCATAACATATCTCTGCTTATCAGTGAATCGAATAAAGTAGAAGCACTAAAAGCCTTAAATGAAAATCTGTTAAATCATAAAAACTAGAAGAATATGTTTACTAAAGATATTATAGAAAAATTCGGACAGATAAGAACACCTTTCTATTTTTATGATATAGATATACTGGAGAGGACTCTTGGAATTATAAGAACAGAAGCGAAGAAATATAATTTCCAAATTCACTATGCTATTAAAGCTAATGCAAATCCTAAAATATTAAAAATAATAAGCAACAAAGGGATTGGAGCAGATTGTGTAAGTGGAAACGAGATATTGAGATCTCTTGAATGCGGTTTTCCCAAAAAAAAGATAGTATACGCAGGAGTTGGTAAAGCCGATTGGGAAATTGAAACAGCACTTAAAAACGACATTTTTTGTTTTAATTGCGAATCAATTCCTGAGATTGAGGTAATAAACGATATTGCCGAAAAACTTAATAAAAAGGCAAATATTGCAATAAGAATAAATCCTAATGTAGATGCCAATACACATCACTACATTACAACAGGTATTGAGGAAAATAAATTTGGAATAAACAGGTGGGATCTAGGAGAAGTTATTGATACTATAAACAAATGTAAGTTTATCAATCTTATAGGCCTTCATTTCCACATAGGATCACAAATTACTGACATGAGTGTATTTATGAGCCTATGTTTAAGAATTAATGACATTCAGAAATGGTTCTGGCAAAGAGATATATTTATAGAAAATATAAATGTAGGTGGTGGACTGGGAATAAACTACCATGAACCTGACAAAGAAAATATTGCAGACTTTAAAAATTACTTTTCTACGTTCAACAGATTTTTGAAACTACAACACGGACAGAAAGTTCATTTCGAACTAGGACGTTCGGTAACAGCAGCATGTGGAAGCTTAATAAGCAAGGTGCTTTACGTTAAGAAAGGGACAAATACAAAATTTGCAATTCTTGATGCCGGAATGAGCGACTTACTAAGACCTGCCCTTTATCAGGCGTATCACAAAATAGAAAATATTAGTTCTAACAATGAAGAAGAAAAATATGATGTAGTAGGTCCAATATGTGAATCTTCAGACTGCTTTGGCAAAGCTGTCATGCTAAATAAAGTTTCCAGAAATAATCTGGTAGCAATAAGATCGACAGGGGCATATGGAGAAATCATGTCCTCGCAGTATAATCTTAGAGAACTACCTTCTGCAATATTTTCTGATGAAATTTAATTCTAATTAAATATTGGAGGTTGACTTAGTACAACCTCCAATACTTAAACATTTAAAACCAGTAGCCAAGATTAACTAAAAAAGTAAATTTTCTGTTTTCTGTTGAATACATGCAGCTAGCTTCCATAGGGCCAAGTACACTCTCGTATGCAAAAGTCAACCCAGCTCCTACTAATGTATGGGAGGAACTAAAAAAATCTTCAAATTTTCCTATATTTGTTTTTAAGATTACATAATTTTTTTTCCATATTTCCCATTGAAAGTCACCCCGCAACACTATACCGCTTTTATGAAGGGTTTCCATCGAGCGCAAACCGATAAAAGGTATCTGATTATCAAGATACTGTGTCTGTTCTGTCCCACCCCACATAGTCATAACAACAGCAGGAGGAGCTTCGGAATAATTCAAAAGACCACTGGCATATATTTGAGGTATAAAAGTAAAATATTTACTAAAGCGTATTGGTTTCTTTATATCAAAATACAAAATAGAATATGGTGAATCCTCCTCATATTCAGAACTGTCATCAATCAATAGCCGATATTCAGCGTACATACTCATACCCTCTCTTGGGTAATACCTTTTTTCATGCGTATCCATCCGTATAAAAGAATAATAAGAAAAATAGTGTTCGTCCATACTGTATTTAGTCTCATTGATAACCTGTGGATTTGATTCAAAATAATCTGCCCTAAATCCAACACCTAATGAATATGCATTCGAAATTATTGAATTAATATTAATATCAGCTCTATATTTATCAACCAAATATTCACCAACCTTATTTCCTTTATTGTATTCATAATATGAAAAATTATTATATTCTAGTCTGGCTCGCAATCCAGGTTTCCATCCATTATTTATTGTATAAGTAGCCATAAACCTTGGTTTTTCAGCAAGTTTCACATCAAAAGAAAGCTTAGAACCTCTTGTCCAGATATTATTGAAAGTTGTATTTAAAAGTATCGCAGCATCATGCCATGAATCGTAATGTATCCCCACATTAAATCTATTGGTTATCTTTTCAGAAACAGTAATCTCTAAAACATCTTTATTTTCTCCATCAACTCTATAAATAACGGTCTTAAAATTCAAAGACGAGTATAATCTGTCAACCCCATTTTCAATTTCCTTCAACGACACTTTACATGGAGTCTTTAAATGCAATTTACTTAATATCTGCAACTCAGATAGTTTTTTATGTCCCTTAATCTGAATATCTTTTATAAATAAGGTATCATTATCGTGGGGAGGTTTTAGCGTCTGTTTCTTAAACTGATAATCATTACCTAACTTCTTTTTTAGTTCCATTAACTCAGGAATCATTTTTCTGGCAGCACGTTCTCCTATAGCAATTAAAGAATCAGCTTTATAAAAATCAGAAACAGAATATCCATCTATATTAGGTTTTATATAAATATCTACATACTTTTTATTCTTTTGATAAGTATCCATGCCTAAAAAAAAGATTCCCTGATTGATTATATCATTCATATTCTTCAACTCACTCTTAGTTTTCTTCCCTTTTTGTACATCGACACCTATTATTATATCAGCCCCCATATTTTTTGCTTTTATTACGGGGAAATTATTTATCATTCCCCCATCTACCAAGAGCCTTCCATCGTAATTGACAGGAGTAAATAAAGTAGGAATTGACATACTGGCCCTCATCGCAAGTGGTAAATATCCTTCTTCCATAATATATTCCTCACCATTAACAATATCCGCTCCGGCGCAGGCGAAAGGTATAGGCAATTTACTAAAATCTGTTGTTGAATGAAAATCAAGAGAATATTTTGAAAACAGCTTTAAAACATTATGACCATGCACTATTCCCTCTGGCAGGGCCACTCCCCTATCTTTAATAGGAAAAGAAAACGCATATCTATCATATTCATCTCTATCGAACAATGGTATATATTTTCTATACACATAATCGGTTAAAACTATATCCCAATTTTGCATACTTATCATCTTTTCGATTTCTTTTGCACTATACCCCATAGAATAAAATCCACCAATAATACTCCCCATACTTGTTCCTGTAATACAATCAACGGGGATTTCCAACTCTTCCAGTACTTTAAGAACTCCCACATGTGCAAAACCTTTTGCTCCTCCTCCACTAAGAACTAATCCAACCTTAGGACGTTTATGTATAGTATCCTGACCCAAAGAATAAAGACCAAAAAAGATTACTAAAATAGTTGTGATAAATATTATTTTACGCATTATATATTTTTTATGCATATATAATAAAAATAGGCGTGTTTAGCAAGGATTACGAGATATGGTTAAGAAAAACTTTATTCTTTATAAATTCTTTTCATTGTTTCATATTTATTAAATTTGCAGCAAATAATTGAATATGAGAATAGATATTATTACTGTAGTACCGGAGATTATTGAGGGGCCACTTAAGCATTCTATAATAAAAAGAGCGCAGGATAAAGGCATTGTTGAAATTCATATACACAATCTTAGAAAATGGTCAGAAGATAAATATAAAAGAGTTGACGATTATTCTTTTGGAGGAGATGCAGGCATGGTAATTAAAATTGAACCAGTTTATAAAGCCATAAAAGAGCTCTGTTCGGAACGAAAATACGACGAGATAATATATACTTCGCCTGATGGAGAGAAACTAAATCAGAAAATGGCTAATACCATGTCGATGTATGAAAACATTATTATATTATGTGGTCATTATAAAGGTATAGATCAAAGAATAAGAGATCATCTTATTACAAAAGAGATTTCAATTGGTGATTTTGTCTTAACAGGAGGAGAACTTGCAGCTGCAATAATAACAGACAGCATTGTAAGATTACTTCCTGGTGCAATGTCTGATGAAACATCAGCATTGACCGACTCGTTTCAGGACAACCTGCTTGCCCCACCTGTATATACCCGCCCTGCAGAGTTTAAAGGGTGGAAGGTTCCGGAGATTCTTCTTTCCGGAAATCATTCAAAGATAAAAGAATGGCAAGAAAAGCAAGCTCATATTAGAACAAAAAAACTTAGACCCGATTTATTGGAAGATTAATATATTTAAAACATTGAATGATAAGAATTTTACCAATATATTTT
This sequence comes from Marinifilaceae bacterium, assembly GCA_963666945.2. Classification (GTDB taxonomy): domain Bacteria; phylum Bacteroidota; class Bacteroidia; order Bacteroidales; family Marinifilaceae. The sequence goes on along the minus strand of CAXXRT010000055.1, from coordinate 136,288 downwards.
GCAAGATGATTTTTATTTAATAATTTTGCAGCCAATTAGAACAATATAATGTCTAACTTACTAATTAACAAAAGATTAAAAAATGACAGAAGAAATTAAAAACGAAGAAATGCAGGAGCAAAACATTCCAACAACTGAGAATGTAAAAGAAGCTTCTAAAGCAGCAACAACTTCTCCTGAACCAGAAGAAGATTTTGACTGGGAAGCTTTTGAAAAAAGTGAGGTTTTTGGAACTACCAGAACAGAATTAGAAGAAATGTACGCAAAAACTCTTTCTACTATTGCAGAGAAAGAAGTAATTGATGGTACTGTTATTTCAATGAACAAGAGAGAAGTTGTTATCAACATTGGATACAAATCAGACGGTATTGTATCATTAAATGAGTTCAGATATAATCCTGAATTAAAAATTGGTGACAAAGTAGAGGTATATGTTGAAAGTCAGGAAGACAAAAAAGGACAACTAATACTTTCACACAAAAAAGCTCGTGCTCTACGCTCATGGGATAGAGTTAATGAAGCTCTTGCTAGCGATGAAATTATTAAAGGTTACATCAAATGCAGAACTAAAGGTGGTATGATTGTTGACGTATTCGGAATAGAAGCGTTCTTGCCAGGATCACAGATTGATGTTAAGCCAATTCGTGACTACGATGTATTCGTAGGAAAAACTATGGAATTCAAAGTTGTTAAAATCAACCAGGAATTCAAAAACGTTGTTGTTTCTCATAAAGCTCTTATTGAAGAAGAACTTGAACAACAGAAAAAAGATATTATTGCCAAACTTGAAAAAGGTCAGGTACTTGAAGGTACTGTTAAAAATATTACTTCTTACGGTGTATTCATTGACCTTGGTGGTGTTGATGGTCTTATTCACATCACAGATCTTTCTTGGGGACGTGTTACTCATCCAAACGAAATTGTTGAGCTTGATCAAAAACTTAACGTTGTTATTCTTGATTTCGATGATGACAAAAAACGTATTGCTCTTGGTCTTAAACAACTTACTCCTCATCCATGGGATGCTCTTGATGCAGAACTTAAAGTGGGTGATAAAGTTAAAGGAAAAGTTGTTGTTATGGCTGACTACGGTGCATTCGTTGAAATTGCTCCAGGTGTAGAAGGTCTTATCCACGTTTCTGAGATGTCATGGTCACAGCATTTAAGATCAGCACAAGATTTCATGAATGTAGGTGATGAAGTTGAAGCTGTTATACTTACTCTTGACAGGGAAGATAGAAAAATGTCTCTTGGTATCAAGCAACTTAAATCTGATCCATGGCAAGATATAGAAAAAGAGTACGCTGTTGGTTCTAAACACACTGCAAAAGTACGTAACTTCACTAATTTCGGTGTATTTGTTGAAATTAAAGAAGGTGTTGACGGACTTATCCATATCTCTGATCTATCATGGACTAAGAAAATCAAGCATCCAGCTGAATTCACTCAAATTGGTGCTGATATTGAAGTAGTAGTTCTTGAAATAGATAAAGAAAACAGAAGATTAAGCTTAGGTCACAAGCAACTTGAAGAAAATCCATGGGATGTATTCGAAACAATCTTCACAGTAGACTCTGTACACGAAGGAACTATAACTGAAATCTTCGACAAAGGAGCTGTTATCGCACTTCCTTATGGTGTTGAAGGTTTTGCTACTCCACGTCATCTTGTAAAAGAAGATGGTACTCAGGCGAAAGTAGATGAGAAATTAGATTTCAAAGTAATCGAGTTCTCTAAATCTTCTAAGAGAATCATTCTTTCTCACTCAAGAATTTTTGAAGACGAGAAAAAAACAGAAGAAGTAGCTACTAAAAAAGCTACTAAGAAAGCTACTAATAAAGCAGTTAAAAAAGTAAAAGACAATATCGAAAAAACAACTCTTGGAGATATTTCTGAGCTAGCTGCTCTTAAAGATAAAATGGAAAATAAAGAAGATAATTAATCTTATTTATTGTGGAATTTGAACTTACAATATTAGGAAGTAGTTCGGCGATTCCAACTTCATTAAGAAATACTACCGCTCAAGTACTCAATGTACTTGGGCGGTATTTTCTTATCGACTGTGGTGAAGGAACTCAATTACAGCTGAGAAAATACAAGATCCCATTCAACAGGATAAACCACATATTTATATCTCACATTCATGGGGATCATTTTTTTGGATTAATAGGTTTTATTTCCAGTCTTGCACTTCAGGACAGAAAAACACCATTACATGTGTATGCTCACAAAAAACTTGAAGATATACTCAGATTTCAACTAAATACAATAAATACATATCTTCCCTATAAACTCATCTTTCATCATCTGGATTCAAGTAAAAAAGAAATAATCTACGAGGATAAAGTCCTTACTGTAACATCCTTTTCCCTAAAACACAGAGACACTCCAACTTCTGGATTTTTATTTAAGGAAAAAGAAAAACCTCTGAAATTAATAAAAGAAAAACTGGAAGTATATAACATTCCAATAAAAGACAGGCAGAAGATTAAAGAAGGCATGGATTTTATTACTAAGAATGGGGAAACAATAAAAAACTCAGAGCTAACAACCTTACCTTCACCTCCAAAAAGTTATGCTTTTTGTTCAGATACAGCATATACAGAAAAGAATCTGGATATACTTACCGGAGTAAACTTGCTATATCACGATGCAACATATGCTAACGACAACAAAGAAAGGGCAAAAAAGACCTATCATTCTACAGCAGAGCAAGCTGCTGTATTTGCAAAAAAAGCAAATGCAGGCAAACTTCTTTTAGGGCATTTCTCAACCAGATATAAAACAACTAGAATACATACAAAAGAAGCAAGAGCTATTTTCCCTAATACTTACTCAGTAAAAGACGGAGAAAATTACAAATTATAACTCTTATTCCTCAACAGTATCGTAACGATTAACTTTAATAACGCCTTTTATCCTTTTTAACTTACCAATCAGCATTGTCAGATTATCAGTATTACGAACAAGCACAGTAATTTTCCCTTCAAACATACCATCACGCGTTTCAATTGAGATAGATCTCATCTGCACCCTTAAATCCTTGGATATTACCTGTGATATATTACTAACCATTCCTATCTCATCATCGCCAATAATCTGCAGTACTGCCTGATAAGCACTCTCACCCTCATTAGTCCATTTTGCCTGAACAATACGATATGGATAGCGCCTAATAAGATCTTTAACATTCTTACATGTCTCCCTATGTATTTTTATTCCCTCACCAATAGATACAAATCCTATTATATTGTCCCCAAACACAGGATTACAACACCTGGCAAATTTATACTCAACATTATCAACAGTTTCATCTACAACAAGGACATCCGATGAGGATTCAGGAGCTTTAACAGAACCAATATCGAATTCCTCTTTTTTCCCTACCTGTTCTTCCTCTTTTGTAAGTATTTCCTTTATTTCTGAAAGATCGTGTTTTTGATTAGCTATAGCACAGTAAAGGTCTGCTGCCAGCTTATATTTATAATGAGACATTAAATGACGAATTACATCATCATTAAATTCAATCTTCCAGTTTTTTAATCTCCTTTCAAGTGTTTCTTTTCCAATGTCTGCATCTTTATAAAGCTCTTCCTTAAGCGATTGCCTTATTTTATTACGAGCTTTTGAAGTAACGATAAAACTAAGCCAATCTGATTTAGGTTGTTGATTATTTGATGTTAATACTTCTACATGATCCCCATTATTCAGGACATATTTCAAAGGTACATTTTTATGGTTAACTTTGGCGCCTATACATTTATCACCGACACCTGTATGAATAGAATACGCAAAATCAAGAACCGTAGCCCCCGCAGGCAATTGCTTTAATTCCCCATTAGGAGTAAACACATAAACCTCTTTTCTAAATAAATCTGTCTTAAAGTTATCTATAAGATCAAAGCTATCCCCCTCTGTCCCTTCAAGAATATCTCTTAAATCAGTAAGCCATTTCTCTAAAGATTTATCTCCTTTACCTCCTTTATATTTCCAATGAGCAGCAAATCCTTTTTCAGCTATCTCATCCATTCTGGACGTTCTTATCTGTACTTCAACCCACCTGTTATCAAGTCCCATTACTGTAGTCTGCAATGATTCATAACCATTAGATTTTGGAACAGAAATCCAATCCCTCAATCTACGAGGATTGGGCATGTATTTATCTGTAACGACAGAATAAACTCTCCAGCAATCTGCCTTTTCGTTCTTTCCTTCTGATTCTATAATTATTCGAATAGCAAAAATATCATATACCTCTTCAAACTCGACTTGTTTTTTCAGCATTTTATGCAGTATTGAAGCCACCGACTTTGTTCTTGCTTTTATTTTATATTTAAAACCATCCTCATCCAGTGCAACTTTCAATGGAGCAATAAACTTATCAATGTAAGCTTCCCGAGCCTCTTTAGATTTTTCCAGCTTTGATGCAATACTATTATAAACATCTGGCTGTGTTATTTTAAGTGCAAGATCTTCTAACTCAGATTTAATATTATATAACCCAAGTCTGTGGGCAAAAGGACTATAAATATTATCTACATCCTTTGCAAGAAGAAGTCTGTCCTGGCTATTCAGTTGATGAGCATTTCTTATTTCATAAAGTTTTTCGGCTAAAAAGATAAGCTGTACTCTTATATCCTCTGCAAAAGTCAATAACAACTTTCTAAAGTTTTCGGAATATTCTATTTGTCGTCTGGCGTAAATATCAGCTACACGCAAAAGTCCTCTAACAATTCGGGAAACATTTTCACCAAATAATTTTTCTATTTCATCTATACTTACACCTGAAGAGATAACAACATTGAGAATAATAGTGCAAATAATTGAAGTTCTCCCTAAGCCAATCTCTTCAACAACAATTAAGCTTATATCTAAAATACGATTAATACTTCTATAATCTAAAACATTACCTTCAAGCTGGTTTTCAACTGCCATATCAAAAGCTTTTCTAACCAAATAGATATCTTTAGAATCGACTATATTTCTACAGCTTTTAAGTAATTTTCGATATTTAGTAACAATAATTCTATTCTCATCAACAGTCTTCATAATATTTTTTTTAATCGATCTAACACTTTTCTATACCTCAACAAGATTATTTTTAATAGCAAACATAACCAAACTGGCAGTATTTTTACATTGTGTCTTGCTTAGAAGATTTCCTCTATGTTTATCAACAGTTCTTTTACTTATACATAACTCATCGGCAATTTCCTGATTAGAAAAGCCTTTACAAACATAATACAAAATCTCTAATTCTCTTTCAGATAAATCCCCGACAATATCTTCACTTTGTTTTTTTGATCTCATATTCTTTAGAATACTAAAAAGCAATTCTTCAGAGAAATAACTTGATCCATCGCAAACTGCCTCTATAGCTTCCTGAACGATTGCCACACTTGAATCTTTAAGTAAAAACCCCTTTGCGCCTGCGTCTATCATTTTATAATAATACATTTCTTCTCCATACATAGAAAGAGCTATTATATTAAGATCAGGTTTAGCTTCCATTGCAAGTTTTGTCGCATCTATCCCGTTAATATCTGGCATTTCTATATCCATTAACACAATGTCGCACTCTATATCATTAATTTTCTCTATAAATTCTTTACCACTTCCTGCCTCATAAACTTCTCCAATAAAATCTATATTACTGAGCAACAATTTAAGCCCCTCTCTAAAAAGTTTATGATCGTCAACCAAAAAAACGTTTATCTTATTCATATGATTCTATTAATTTGCCTTTGCCTGAAAGATACTACTTACATATCCAACTTTATTTCGACAAAAGCATTCATTCCTTCTCCGGGATTACTATCAAATTTTATTGTTCCATTAACAGACTTCAGCCTGTTAACCATATTATCAAACCCCATTCCGTAACTACCTGCAATATCCAAAGACTCATCGAACCCTATCCCATTATCATTATACTCAAAGACTAACTGGTCAGGATTTTTTTCTAATTTTAAATGTATCTCACTAGCATCTGCATGTTTCAAGGTGTTATTTATCAATTCACAAATAACTCTATACAATATTACCTCTATATTATAATTAAACCTCTCATTATTGAGGTTTGTTTCAAAAAATATATCTATTGTCTTAACTAGTTTCAGCTTATTAACAAAAGAGTTTATTGCTGTTTTTAATCCAAAATTATCTAAAATATGAGGACTCAAATTAGCTGATATCTCACGAATGGCATCGATAGCTTCATCAACAACCTGTCTGGCATTAGCAGTAATTTTAGCATTAATTTCAGGTTTATTTTTATCACTTATGCCAGAAATCAACATTTTAACAACAGATAATAATGGTCCCAATCCATCATGTAATTCCTTTGCAAACCTTTTTCTTTCATTCTCTTCTGTCTTTATAATTGCAAACAATACACGCTTCTCAGACCTGTCTCTAATCACATCTAAATCTCTTAAAAACTTAAATATTTTCTTAATATAGGAAACACCTATTACCAACACTACTGAGATAATAAGTCCCAACCATCTTTGATAAAGTATTAATTCTTTGGAATTTTCATCACTTAATACCGGAAACAAATCAAGATACCTGTAAATCGCAATCAAAACAAATCCTAATGATATTAATATCCACGAAGCATTATACTTTGTCTTTTTTACAAGACTAATAGAAATAATTGCAGCAACAATATGCAAGAAAAACGAAAAATATGTAACTATATTAACCAAAGCAAACTCAGTTATGTTGTTAAAATTCAAAGTTAATATTTAAAATCAGCAAGAAAAATAATATTTTTCACTTTTCTATTATTTTTTATAAAACTGATTTTCAATACCATAAACACCATACCAAACATAAGAAAACCATAATTTTAAAAAAGCAATTTGGAAAAACCAATAAATTATCCATACATTTGCAACATAAATAAAAAAGAAGACTAATGTTTACAAGTACATTGCATCATAACCATCATCATTACCATCTTTCCCATCAGGTGAGGTTATGTGATTGTATTGTCTAAAAAATAGTTAAATCCATTAATAACAACAAGCCCGCCTGATTTCCGGCGGGTTTTTTTGTACCTCTCCCTTATCGGAAATTCAGACGGGCAGCATAAAATTTTCAACAATGACAAAATTAAGAATTGCTGTTCAAAAATCAGGAAGATTAAGAGAAGATTCTCTAAAACTATTGAAAGAATGTGGTATTTCAATAGATAACGGTAAAGATCAACTAAAAGCAGATGCTTTTAATTTCCCTATGGAAGTCCTTTACCTTAGAAACTCGGATATCCCACAATACGTAAATGACGGAATAGCTGATATTGCTATAATCGGAGAAAATACTGTAATCGAAAAACAGAAAAATTTAGATATAAAACTAAAACTTGGTTTTTCGAAATGCAGATTATCAATGGCTATACCAAAAAATGTTGATTACACAGATCTAAGTTTCTTTAACGGGAAAAAAATTGCAACATCTTACCCTAATTCCCTGAGAATATTTCTTGATACTAATAACATTAATGCTGAGATACATGAAATATCGGGATCGGTTGAAATTGCTCCAAACATAGGACTAGCTGATGGAATATGCGATCTGGTAAGCTCAGGGAGTACACTCTTTAAAAATGGGCTTAAAGAGGTATTTACTTTTCTCAAATCTGAAGCATGCATAGTAAGCGGGAACATCCAATGCAGAGAAAAAAATGAGTTACTGAATAAATTAATATTTAGAATTAAAGCTGTTATGGAAGCTAAGTACAACAAATATATACTACTAAATGCTCCAGATAAAAAAATACAGGAAATCTGCAAAATATTACCTGGGATGAAAAGTCCTACTATTCTTCCATTGGCTACAAAGGGATGGTGTTCACTTCACTCCGTAATTAATGAACAAGAATTCTGGAAGGTAATTGACAAACTTCAAGAAGCTGGTGCAGAAGGAATTCTAGTTGTTCCCATAGAAAAAATGATTTTATAACAGTATTAAATTCACAGAAATGAAAATAATAAAATATCCAGATAAAAAAGAACTAAGGGATTCATTAAGAAGGCCCATTCAAAATATAGATAATCTCGAAAAAACAGTCAACCAGATCTTCGCAGAGATTCTTCAAAATGGCGATAATGCTTTATTAAAATACACATGGTTTTTTGATAAAGTCAGAATTAATTCTCTGATGGTTGGTGATGAAGAAATAAAAAACGCAGGCGACAAAATTAATACAGAACTCAAAAAAGCTATTCAAATAGCTTACAATAATATCTATAAGTTTCATTCAAGTCAAAAGTTTTATTCTGAAACAATAGAAACTTCTACAGGTGTAGAATGTTGGAGAGAAAGAAGACCAATAGAAAAAGTTGGATTATATATTCCTGGAGGAACAGCACCACTGTTTTCATCAGTATTAATGCAGGGTATTCCCGCTAAAATAGCAGGATGCAAAGAAGTTGTCCTTTGCACCCCTCCAGATATTAATGGTAATATTAATCCCGCAATATTATACGCAGCCAACATCTCCGGGATAAAAAAAATATATAAAGTGGGAGGAATACAGGCTATTGGTGCAATGGCCTTTGGTACAGAGACAATACCTTCTGTAGATAAAATATTTGGGCCGGGCAACCAGTTTGTCACCGCTGCAAAACAAATAGCAAATAAATTAGGGGTAGCTATTGACATGCCCGCAGGACCTTCAGAAGTGCTTGTAATTGCAGACAAATCTGCAAATCCTGAATTTGTTGCCGCAGATCTTCTTTCTCAGGCAGAACACGGTAAGGATAGTCAGGTGATATTGCTAACATGGGATGAAAACATAATAGAAAAGGTTTGTTTAGAAATTGATAATCAATTATCAACTCTGGAAAGGAAAGAAATTGCAAAAGCTTCTCTTTTAAACTCCAGACTTATACTGGTAAAAAACTTAGAAGAAGCAATTAATATTTCTAATGAATATGGTCCTGAACACCTTATTCTTGCTGTCGAAGAAGAGATAATAACAGATAAAATATTAAACGCAGGATCTGTTTTTATTGGTAACTATACTCCGGAAAGTGCCGGAGATTATGCTTCTGGAACAAATCATACACTCCCCACAAACGGAGCAACAAAAGCATGGAGTGGTGTTTCTACTGATTCGTTTACTAAAACTATTACATTCCAGAAAATAACAAAAGAAGGATTGAATAAAATAGGCAATGTAATTGAAGTAATGGCCGAAGCAGAAAATCTTACTGCACACAAAAACGCTGTATCAATAAGACTTAAAGAGATATCTATTAATGTTTAAATATGTGTGTTATGATTCAATCATTATTAAGAGATAATATAAAAAAACTAAAAGCATACGCTTCTGCCCGGGAAGAGTTTACAGGTGAGGCAAGTATATATCTTGATGCAAATGAAAATCCATTTAATAATGGGATTAACAGATATCCTGACCCAAGACAAAAAGATCTGAAAAAAGTTATATGTCAGATTAAAAACATAAAAGAAGATAACATTGTTATTGGAAACGGAAGTGATGAAACAATTGATCTATTAATCAGATCATTCTGTAATCCTGGAAGAGATAATATTATTATTAATACCCCAACATACGGAATGTATGAGGTTGTGGCAAATATCAATGACATTGAGTGCCGGGAAATAACGCTAAACTCACAGTTCCAGCCGGACATAAAAGGAATACTTGAGAAAGTTACTGGTAATACTAAGATTATATTTTTATGCTCACCCAATAACCCTACAGGCAATTGCATTAATAGAGATCTAATATTAGAATTACTTGAGAAATTCAAAGGCATTGTAGTGGTTGACGAAGCATATATTGATTTTGCCAAAGGTAATAGTTGTGTAGATATACTTGAGAAATACCCTAACCTAGTTATACTTCAAACACTTTCAAAAGCCTGGGGCATGGCAGGATTAAGAATAGGTTTCTGTATTGCAGACAAAGAAATTACCGATATTTTAAATAAAATCAAATATCCTTACAATGTAAATGCATTAAGTTTAAAATATGCAGAAAACAAGCTTAAGGATATCGAAAATGCAGAATACCTTAAAGACATACTTATAAAAGAAAGAGAAAAACTTAGTAAAGAACTTTTAAAATTATCTTTTTCTCTGAAAGTATATCCATCTGATGCAAATTTCATTTTATGGAAAGTTAATAATGCTGATAAGCTATACAATTATCTTGCTTCAAAAGGTATCATCACAAGAAAAAGATCAATACCTCCATTAATAGAAAATTGCATCAGAGTTTCTGTAGGAACCCCGGAAGAGAACTATACATTACTCGAAAAACTAAAAGATTATGAAGCCTAAAATCCTATTTATCGACAGAGACGGGACATTAATTAAAGAGCCGCCAACAGACTTTCAGGTAGACAGTCTTGAAAAACTAGAATTAATACCAGGAGTAATTACATGGCTAGGGAAAATTGTCAGGGAAACTGACTATAAACTGGTAATGGTGAGCAATCAGGATGGATTGGGAACAGGATCATACCCTGAAAACACTTTCTGGCCAGCTCAAAATAAAATGCTTTTGACCCTAAAAAATGAAGGCATTGAATTTGAGGAGGTACTAATTGATAAAAGTTCCCCGGCAGAAAATTCAGAATTCAGAAAACCACGTACTGGTCTTGTAAATAAATATATAAACGAAATGTATGACCTTGAAAACAGTTTTGTGATAGGAGATAGAATGACTGATATAGAACTAGCTTTCAACATGGGAATCAATGCAATACATTTAAATAATGGAAACAACGAAGGAATAGCTGAATGTACTAATTCATCTTCACAACTTAAAAACTGTATTGCCTTATCAACAGATAACTGGGAAAAAATTGCAAGATTTATTATTAAAGGTTCAAGGTGTGCGAACATCTCAAGAAAGACAAAAGAAACTGATATCATAGGAAGCATTAACATTAATGGTAATGGTATAACCAATATATCGACAGGTATTAAATTCTTTGATCACATGCTTGAACAGATTCCCCGACATGCAGGAATAGATCTTGAACTTATATGCAAAGGTGATCTTGAAGTAGATGAACACCATACCATCGAGGACACGGCAATTGTTCTGGGCAACCTCCTCGATAAAGCATTAGGGAGCAAAAAAGGAATAGAAAGATATGGATTTTGCCTTCCAATGGATGACAGTCTTGCAACCGTTGCACTGGATTTTGGTGGAAGAGGTTGGATTGTATGGGATGTAAAATTCAAGCGGGACATGTTAGGTGGAATGCCAACAGAAATGTTCGAACATTTTTTTAAAAGTTTTTCTGATTCTGCAAAATGCAATTTAAATATTGAAGTTAAAGGCAAGAACGATCACCACAAGGCTGAAGCGATATTTAAAGCTTTAGCTAAAGCAATAAAAATGGCAGTAAGACAAGATGGTGAAAACTTTAGTCTTCCTTCAACCAAAGGAAGCATTTAAAAACAAAACAAATGATTCAAAAAATTGCAATAATAGATTACGGTGCCGGAAATATTAGATCTGTTAAATATGCACTAGAAAGACTTAATGTTGATTCTATATTAACATCTGACCCGAACACCATTAAAAATGCGGACAAAGTAATTTTTCCAGGAGTAGGCGAAGCATCTTCTGCAATGAAACAATTACGTGAAAAAGGTCTTGACACCTTAATTTCTTCTCTTGCACAACCTGTTTTGGGGATCTGTCTTGGCATGCAACTAATGTGTGACTTTACAGAAGAAGGGAATACAAAAGGGCTGGGAATCTTTCCATATAAAGTATTGAAATTTCCAGCAGACAAGAAAGTACCACATATGGGATGGAATACAATAGAAGAAATTTATACTGATATATTCTCAAATATAGAAGCAGATAATTTTGTGTATTTTGTACACTCCTTCTATGTTCCGGTAAATAGTGACTCTATAGCAAATTGCAATTATATTGTACCATTTTGCGCAGCTCTAAAAAAAGAAAACTTTTATGGATGTCAGTTTCATCCTGAAAAATCAGGAAAAATGGGAGAAACAATTCTCAAAAACTTTTTAGCACTGTAAGTGTGATTACAATTAATTATTTTAAAAACGACTAAATTGTCAAAAATGAATATTATTCCTGCTATAGATATTATAGATGGCAAATGCGTAAGGCTTACTCAAGGGGATTACAATAAGAAAAAAACATACTTTGATAATCCTATTGAGGTTGCCAAACAATTTGAAGATGCAGGTATTGAACTATTGCATTTAGTTGATCTTGAAGGTGCTAAATCAGGGCATATCGTCAACTATAAAGTATTGGAGGATATTGCATCAAAAACCAAATTAAGTATTGATTTCGGAGGAGGGTTAAAAACTGACAATGATCTAAATACTGCATTTGAATGTGGAGCCAAACAAATTACTGCGGGTAGTATCGCAGTAAAAGATATTGAAAAAACTAAATCCTGGTTTAAAAAATACGGCAAAGAAAAGATAATTCTTGGATCTGACGTTAAAGACGAAATGATATGCATTAATGGCTGGAAAGAAAAAACCAAATTAAGTATATGGAATCTTATTGAAGAATATAAAGAATATCTTGAATATATAATTTGCACAGACATATCTAAAGATGGTGCAATGCAGGGTCCTTCTACTATTCTATATAAAAAAATTATCCAAAAATATCCAAAAATTAAGCTTATTGCAAGTGGAGGAATAAGCTGCATGAACGATATTACTAATTTGAAAAGTGAAAACATATGGGGAACCATAACAGGGAAAGCTATATATGAAAATAAAATCAGCCTTCAGGAAATCAAGAGTTTTAACAACAATAAATAAATCGGAATATGCTTACAAAAAGAATAATTCCATGTCTTGATATTAAAGACGGAAGGACGGTGAAAGGAATAAACTTTCTCGCACTAAGAGACGCAGGAGATGCATGCGAATTAGCAAAATTCTATGCTAAACAGGGCGCTGATGAACTAGTTTTTCTGGACATTACGGCAAGTCATGAAAAAAGAAAGACTCTTATTTCACTTGTTGAAAAAATTGCCTCTACTATAAATATTCCTTTTACCGTAGGAGGAGGAATTAGTGAAATACAAGATGTTGAGAATTTATTAAAAGCAGGAGCTGATAAAATTTCAATAAATTCTGCTGCCGTTAAAAATCCCTCGTTAATAACAGACATGGCAAATATCTTTGGTTCTCAGTGTATCGTAGTAGCTATGGATGCGAAAGAAAATAACAATAAGTGGGAAGTTTATTTAAATGGAGGCAGGCAACCCACCGGAATAGATTTATTTGAATGGGCAAAAGAAGCTGAAAATTGCGGAGCAGGGGAAATTCTATTTACCTCTATGAACAACGATGGAACAAAGAATGGATATGCCAACAAAGCACTTCAGAAACTTTCTGAACTTGTAAATATTCCCATTATTGCATCTGGTGGTGCCGGAAACATGGAGGATTTTGCCGATGCTTTTGAAAAAGGGAAAGCCGACGCTGCACTGGCTGCCAGCGTATTTCACTTTAAAGAAATAAGCATACCTGAATTAAAGGATTTTCTTTGCGAAAGAAATATTCCTATACGAAAGATTCAACAACGTAAATACTGACAACTGAATCTGCTAAAAGATTCTACAAAACATTAAAAAATGGATAACTTAAAATACGATAATAACGGTCTTATACCTACAATTATTCAAGATAGTGAAACCAATAAGGTTTTGATGATGGCTTATATGAATGATGAAGCTGTCCAGAAAACTATTAACAGTAAAACAGTCACATTTTTCAGTAGGAGTCGTAATAAATTATGGACAAAAGGAGAAACCAGTGGCAACTATCTTTACTGGACTGATATAAAATCAGACTGTGACAATGACACACTACTTATAAAGGTAAATCCCAATGGACCAGTTTGTCACACAGGTAACGACACATGCTGGGATGAAGAAAATTCTTTATTTCAGGACAATTTTCTTCAATATTTAGAAAATGTTATTCAAGGTAGAAAAAATGAATCGCCTGATAAATCATACACTGCCAGATTATTCGGTAAAGGCATAAATAAAATAGCACAAAAAGTAGGAGAAGAAGCCGTTGAACTTGTAATCGAATCGAAAGATAACGATAAAGAATTATTCCTCGGAGAAGCAGCTGACTTAATGTTTCACTATCTCGTGCTGCTAACAGCAAAAGGATATAGTCTAAATGATGTAATAAATATACTTAAGAAAAGACACAAGTAAAAATAAAAATTAGCAAACGAACTAAATTATTATGCTATAGATCTACCACAGTTTGTAACTTATCACAAACAGGTAGATCTATATCTTATATAAAAACAATCAAAATATTAAACCTAAGAAATTTATAAACAGACACATATTGATAATAAAATATTTTTATTTATTCCTGGAAAACAAAACTTTTTATTAACTCAATTCTTTTTCATAGCTTTGTTGTGATTTATAGGTTTCCATAATGGAATTAAAAGGGAATCCGGTGCAAATCCGAAACTGTCCCCGCAGCTGTAAATCCTATAATGTTTTATTAAGTTATGCCACTGCCTTTATTGGTGGGAAGGTTTATAAAACAGGGATGAGTCAGAAGACCTGCCATAAATTAAAATCATCGTAGCTTTCGGGTGAAAGGCGGAGAAGGAATTCTTTATGGTGTTTCCATATCTTTACCCACAGGCTACTATTAATTTTTTAAATTATAATTTTACAACAATGAAAATTAATAGTACAAAAAGTATCCGTAAAAGAGACGGAAGAATAGTTGAATTCGATGCAAATAAAATCACGTTTGCAATATTTAAAGCATTAAGAGCAACCGGAAAAACCGACAGAAATTTAGCAGAAGAACTAACCAAGGAAGTTATTCCAAGAATTGATTTTTCAACCACTCCTGATGTTGAAAGAATACAGGATATTGTTGAAAGAATATTATTCGAAAAAGCTTCTTTTGAAACAAGCAAAGCTTATATGCTTTACAGAAACAAAAGAGAAGATTTAAGAACAACAAAAGATCTTTTCTCCAATCTTGATATTATTGATAATTATCTTGATCTTTCTGACTGGAGGGTAAAAGAAAGTGCCAACACAACGTATTCCCTACAAGGACTAAACCAACACATATCTTCTTTGATATCATCGGAATACTGGCTAAACAGAATATATCCTCACGAAATTGGAGAAGCTCATAAAAGTGGAGCATTCCATATTCACGATTTGGGATTTCTAAGTGTATATTGCGTTGGCTGGGATTTACAAGACCTGTTAATTTCAGGATTTACCGGAGTTGCGGGAAAAGTACAAAGTAAACCTGCTAAATATTTAAGAACAGCATTAGGACAGGTGGTCAATTTCTTCTACACTATGCAAGGTGAAGCCGCCGGAGCCCAGGCATTCTCAAACTTCGATACTTACCTTGCACCATTTATACGATACAATAATCTTTCATATAAAAGAATAAAACAATGTCTTCAGGAATTTATCTTTAATATAAATGTTCCTACAAGGGTTGGTTTCCAAACTCCTTTTACAAATATAACACTCGATCTTAAGGTTCCATCCTTCATGAAAGACCAACCTGTTGTAATTGGAGGAAAAATGCAAAATGAGACTTACGGCGATTTTCAAAAAGAAATGGACATTTTCAACCTTGCCCTGGCTGAAGTTATGGCTGAAGGTGATGCTAACGGAAGTGTATTTTCCTTCCCCATACCTACCTACAACATTACGGAAGATTTTGAATGGGATAATCCAACTTACGATAAAATATTTGAGATAGCAGGGAAATACGGTATTCCATATTTCTCTAATTTCATAAATTCAAGTATGAAACCAGACGATGTAAGAAGTATGTGTTGCAGACTACGCCTTGATAAAAGAGAATTAAAATCAAGAGGAGGAGGACTATTTGGAGCAAATCCATTAACTGGTTCTGTAGGTGTTGTTACTATGAACCTTCCGAGACTTGGTTACACCTCCAAAAATGAAGAAGATTTCTTTCAGAGACTGGAAAAACTTATGCATACTGCAAAAACCAGTCTTGAGATAAAAAGAAAAACCATTGAAAACCTGACAGAAAAAGGTCTATTCCCATATTCAAAATTTTACCTTAGAAACATAAAAACAAAAACAGGACGTTTCTGGGACAATCACTTCTCAACAATAGGTCTTGTGGGTATGAATGAGTGCTGTCTAAACTTTCTAGGAAAAGATATTTCAACAGAAGAAGGCAATGCATTTGCAGAAAAGACTCTAAATTTCATGAAATCGTGTCTTGAAAAATTTCAGGAAGAAACAGGACATATTTACAATCTTGAAGCCACGCCGGCAGAAGGAACATGCTACAGATTAGCTAAAATAGATAAGGCTGAATTTGCTGATATTATTACTGCAAACCATGCTGATTCCAGTCCATTTTACACTAATTCTTCTCAGCTACCGGTAAATTTCACGGACGATCTTTTTGAAGCACTTGACAAACAGGATGATCTTCAGTGTATGTATACAGGAGGAACAGTATTTCACATTTTCGTTGGAGAAAAAAGACCAAACATTCAAGCAGTTAAATCGTTAGTAAAAACAGTATGTAACAATTATCACTTACCCTATATAACAATATCTCCAGTATTTAGCATATGCCCCGAACATGGATATTTATTTGGAGAACATCCCCAATGTCCCAAGTGTGCAGAACAAGGAAAAGATTCCAATTGTGAAGTATTTGCAAGAATAGTTGGTTATATGAGACCTGTAAATCACTGGAATAAAGGCAAAGAAAGCGAATTCAAAATAAGAAAGCAATTCGATAAATCTTTTTGTTAGAACAATTTTTTAAATAAATAATGAAAATCGCAGGTTTAGTAAAAACAAGTCTGTGTGATTATCCCGGTAATGTTGCATCTGTTATTTTTACTAGCGGATGCAACTTTAATTGTCCCTATTGTCATAATCACAAAATAATAGACAACAACAACTTAATAAAATTAATCCCCGAACAGGAAATCTTAAATTTTCTTTACAAAAGAAAAAACTTAATAAAAAATGTAGTAATTAGTGGCGGAGAGCCTTGTTTACAAAAAGATCTTATTACTTTTGTGGCCGAATTGAAATCAGGGGATTTCAAGGTTAAGCTAGATACCAACGGGAGTTTCCCAGGTACATTAAAACAATTAATTGATAAAAATCTTGTTGACTATGTTGCCATGGATATAAAAGCCCCGTTAAAACCTGAAAAACTAAATATTATAACAGGGGTAAACAGCAATATTGAAGATATTATCTTAAACATATATGAAAGTATTAAAATCTTAAAATATGGCAATATTGACTACGAATTCAGAAGCACCTTAATAAAGGAACTTCATCACTTCGAAGATATTTGTGAAATGACTTCATATTGTTCTTCAAACTACAAATTACAACAATACAGTAATAAGTTTGTAAAACATGAAATTTTTTCAAAATATTCAGGCTATTCGGAGAGTGAAACTGTAGAATTTATAAATAGATTAAAAACTTTATTTCCAAACACTAACATTAGTTATCAATAATTTAATAAAATCATGAGTATACTTGAGAGTATAAATCAAAGCACCGTTGTCTCTGCCTTGGTTTATCTGTGTTTAGCTGCCTTCAGTGGAATACTACTTGGTAAGCTAAAAATTAAAGGAATAGGTCTTGGTATAGCAGGAGTGCTTTTCACGGGACTATTAATAGGTCATTATGGTGGATATGTTAACCACGAGATCCTTCATTTCGCAAAAGAATTTGGACTAATTTTATTTGTCTTTTCCATAGGAATGGAAGTGGGTCCAAGATTTCTTGCTTCAATAAAAAAACAAGGACTGTTGCTTAATATTCTAGCATGTCTTATTGTTTTACTTGGAGTAGGTGTTGCATTTGGGATAAGTGCAATCACAGCTTTCCCAAAATCTGTGATTGCAGGTATTCTATGCGGAGGCGTTACTAACACTCCTGGACTAGGAGCTGCTCAACAAGCCCTAAGAGATATAGGACTGGCCGATCAGGTTCCCCTAAGTGGAACTGGCTATGCTATTGCCTATCCATTCGGAATAATAGGTATTATTCTTACCATGATACTTGTAAGAGTTATATTCAAAATATCTGTCAAACAAGAAGCAGAAGACTTTAAAAATAAACAAGAAGCAGAAAACCAAAGTCTTGAATCTATAGAAATAACAATAAATAATGAAAACCTTTTGGGGAAAAAGATCAGTTTCTTCAGGAAATACACTGATAACAAGATTGTTATTTCAAGAATACAACGTAACAACGATTTTATTATTCCCCGTGAAGATACTCAACTAGAGAAAGGAGATAAGGTCTATGGGGTTACTTCAAGAATGTACTATAATGAACTTGAATTAGGTATTGGTTCTGTAAAAGTATTTGAAAGAAAACCTGTAGAAGGAAAGCTGGGAATGAAAGATGTTGTTATTACAAAAAATTCTGTTTCCGGAAAAAATATTGAGCAATTAGGTGTTTACCGTCGCTACCCTGCAAATATTACAAGAATATTCAGAAATGGTATGGAAATAATGCCATCGTTAAACACAACAATTGAATTTGGAGATACAGTAAGAGTTGTAGGCGAAACGGAATGCCTGGAAGAAATTGCAATAGAACTGGGTAACTCTATTAAAGAATTATCACATCCCAATATTGTGCCTATATTTTTAGGTATCTTTCTGGGAGTAATAGTCGGAAGTATTCCCTTCTTTATATCTGGATTACCTGCCCCTGTAAAATTAGGTCTTGCAGGAGGCCCCTTATTAGTTGCGCTTTACCTTGGACACAAGGGACGTATTGGGAAAATGAACTTTTACATTACTCCAGGAGCAAACCTAATGTTAAGAGAGATAGGTATAACTCTTTTTCTTGCCTGTGTTGGTCTTGGTTCTGGAGCAACATTCTGGGAATCACTTATAAATGGTGGCTACATGTATATGGCATGGGCAGCACTTATAACATTTATCCCTATCTTCACGGTAGCAATAATTAGCCGTATAATTGGCTATAATTACCTTACTATTTGTGGATTAATATCAGGATCAATGACAGACCCCCCTGCTCTGGGTTTTGCAAATTCATTGATTGAATCTCAAGCCCAATCGACAGCATATGCTACAGTATATCCATTAGTTATGGTTCTAAGAATTATGACAGCCCAAATACTGGTATTTTTGTTATAAAAATAAATTTAAAATAAATACTGAAAAAGTTCATCTATTTAAAGATGAACTTTTTCTTTTATAAGTAAAAGACCCTTATAATAAGGGGTCTAACGTATGAGCATATTGGTTATTACTGAATTTTTTCAATATATTCTGATAACAAATTTTTATTATTTTTAACTCTCAAAACTTGCTAAAACTATCTATTTAAAATAGATTTGTAAGGTTAAAGTATAAAATGATGGGATATTGTGCAAGGTTGACTTTTCCTGCATTATTTGCAGAATCGTTAAATAAAAACAAAGAAGCGAATGCCTTGTGTTTTGTTGGAGAAGATCCGATGAAATATAAGGATGTTAATAATAAGATCCAGGCCTTAATAGCCTTTTTAGAAAAAACAGGTTTAAAATCAGGAGATAAGGTAGCAATATTAAGTTCCAATATGCCTAATTGGGGGATTGCCTATTTTGCAATTACTTTCATGGGAGCCACTGCCGTTCCATTACTTCCGGATTTCCACCCGAATGAAATAAAACACATACTAAATCATTCGGAATCAAAGGCAATATTTGTGTCTAAAAATCTTTCCCATAAACTGAAAGATTTTTCCAATAATACTCTTGAAATAACAATTAACATTGAGGATTTCTCCATTTGTAATAATGTTGCTTCTCCTGTTGTTTTTAATGAAAACAACAGGTCTTGGAAAAAATATGATGTACAAGAGGAAGATTTAGCCGCAATAATTTATACTTCCGGAACTACTGGTAAATCAAAGGGAGTGATGTTAACACATAAAAATATTTGCTTCAACACTTTTATGTGTGGCAAGATACAACCTATCAATAATGAAGATAGATTTCTTTCAATATTACCCCTATCT
The DNA here is from genome assembly GCA_963666945.2 of Marinifilaceae bacterium. Taxonomy (GTDB): domain Bacteria; phylum Bacteroidota; class Bacteroidia; order Bacteroidales; family Marinifilaceae. Next base: position 116,207 of record CAXXRT010000055.1, on the reverse strand, counting down.
CATACATATGAAAATACCCTGGGATTAGTCTTACCACTATTTTCAGGAGCATGTATTTATTATTTAAGAAAACCTCCGGTAGCTTCGGTACTTCTACCTGCCCTTAAAAGGGTAAAACCTACTGTAATGTTATCAGTTCCATTGATTATTGAAAAAATATATAAAAGTAAAATTAAACCTGCCTTCGAAAAAAATATAGTCTCAAAAGTTCTTTATAATATTCCAATTATCAGAAAAAGACTTAACCACATTGCAGGTAAAAAATTATTTCAAACTTTTGGAGGTGAACTAAAATTCTTTGGTGTTGGTGGGGCTAAATTAGATCGTGTTGTTGAACAATTTCTGATTGAGGCTAAATTTCCATACGCAATAGGATATGGTCTTACAGAAACATCCCCCCTTATTGCAGGCACAGCACCTTTTGAGACAAAATTACAAGCTATTGGGCCATCCCCTGAAGGAATTATAATGAAAATTCATAATCCTGATCCCAAAACAGGAGAAGGAGAAGTCTGGGCAAAGGGTGATAATATTATGAAAGGATATTACAAGGATCCTGAACAAACCAGTGAAGTAATAACCGCTGATGGATGGTTTAAAACAGGAGATTTAGGTGTTATTGATGAAAACAACTATCTTTCTGTTAAGGGAAGAATTAAAAATGTTATTGTAGAGGCTAGTGGTGAAAATATTTATCCAGAAGAAATAGAAGCAGTGATCAACAACTTCAAACATGTTGTTGAATCACTTGTCATTCAACAAAAAGGGAAACTCATAGCTTTAGTACATTTTGATATTGAAGAACTAGAAAAAAAATATAATAACTTTAAAGACGAAGTTTCTAATTATGTAGAAAATAATGTTGACGAATTGGTTAAAGAACTTACTGAATACGTAAACAAGAATGTTAATAAATATTCACAACTTCAATTAGTTGTGGCACAACCACAGCCATTCAAAAAAACAGCTACACATAAAATAAAAAGATTCCTATATACATAGATTCTCTTTTTTCAAAATAGTTTTAGGATAACAACAGGATCAAAATAATGTTCTAACTAAAAAGCGGAAATAATTCTAAGAATTATTTCCGCTTTTGTAATTTGGACAAATATATATTAATTTATTCTTAATATTTTCTTCCAGCTGCCAACAATGTATTTTGAAGTAAAGATACTATCGTCATAGGACCAACACCTCCTGGAACAGGAGTAATATAAGAACACTTAGGAGCTACATTGTCAAAATCTACATCTCCCACAAGTTTCCAACCTGATTTAGTTTTATCAGATTTAACTCTGTGAATACCCACATCAATAACCACAGCACCTTCTTTAACCATATCTTCTGTAACAAAATGCATTTTACCAAGTGCAACAATTAAGATATCAGCCTGACGAGCGATCTCCCCAATATTTTTAGTTCTTGAATGACACATAGTAACAGTACAGTTACCATATTCAGCTTTTCTAGACATAAGCACAGCCATAGGAGTACCAACAATATTACTTCTGCCAATAACAACACAATGCTTGCCAGAGGTCTCAATCTTATATCTTTTAATCAATTCTACAATACCTGCAGGTGTAGCCGGTAAAAAAGTAGGAAGACCAGTAACCATCTTTCCAACACTCATAGGATGAAATCCATCAACATCTTTATCAGGATCAATAGCTAAAAGAACTTTATCTTCAGAAATATGAGATGGCAATGGTAACTGAACTATAAATCCATCTATATCATCATCATTATTTAAGCCATCCACTACCTTTAATAACTCTTCTTCAGATATAGTCTCTTCAAATCTTAACTCAGTAGATTTAAAACCAACCTGATGACAAGATTTTACCTTACTAGCAACATACGTTTCACTAGCAGGATCATGCCCAACAATAACAGCAGCCAAATGTGGAATCTTTCCACCTTCCTTCTTTATCTTTTCAACCTCAGCAGCAATCTCCGATTTTACCTGTACTGATATCTTTTTTCCGTCTATTAACTCCATACTCTGTTAATATTATATTTTTATACTATCTTCTTTTCTTCTTTTTCATTCCACCCATCATCTTAGCCATCTTACCTCCACCAGTCATCATCCTCATCATTTTTCGTGTTTCGTCGAATTGTTTAAGCAATCTATTTACCTCAGCAACCGTTGTTCCACTACCTTTGGCTATTCTTCTTCTTCTCGAACCATTAATAACAGCTGGCTCAGCTCTTTCAAGAGGAGTCATAGAATATATTATTGCTTCAATACCTTTAAAGGCATCATCATCGATATCAACATTTTTCAATGCCTTACCAACACCAGGTATCATAGATGCAAGATCTTTAATGTTACCCATCTTTTTTATCTGCTTAATCTGAGAAAGGAAATCATCAAAATTAAATTGATTCTTGGCAATCTTTTTCTGTAATTTTTTAGCCTCTTCTTCATCGAATTGTTCCTGAGCTTTTTCAACCAAAGAAACAATATCCCCCATTCCAAGAATCCTGTCAGCCATACGTTCAGGATGGAACACATCAAGTGCTTCCATTTTTTCCCCTGTACCCACAAACTTAATAGGCTTGTTAACAATAGAACGTATAGAAAGAGCAGCACCACCTCTAGTATCACCATCAAGTTTTGTCAATACAACACCATCAAAGTCAAGTCTATCATTAAATTCTTTAGCAGTATTAACGGCATCCTGACCAGTCATAGAATCGACAACAAACAATATTTCTTGTGGTTCTATAGCCTTCTTGACAGCAGCGATCTCATCCATCATCTGTTCATCGATAGCTAAACGACCAGCAGTATCGACAATAATAACGTCATTACCTTGAGATTTTGCATATTTTATTGCAGATTTGGCAATATTTACAGGATCCATATTACCTTCCTCAGTGTAAACATCTACACCTATCTGCTCTCCTAAAACTTTCAACTGATCAATGGCTGCAGGACGATAAACGTCACCAGCAACAAGCAATGGCTTCTTACCTTTTTTTGTCTTTAATAGATTTGCAAATTTACCAGAGAAAGTCGTTTTACCAGAACCTTGAAGTCCTGCTATAAGTATAACAGATGGAGTTGCTTTAATATTCACGTCAACACTACTTCCCCCCATTAATTCAGCAAGTTCATCATGAACAAGCTTTACCATCATTTGACCTGGCTTAACAGATGAAAGTACATCTTGTCCTAAGGCCTTTTCCTTAACTTTAGCAGTAAAATCTTTAGCAATCTTATAATTAACGTCGGCATCAAGTAAAGCCCTCCTAACATCCTTAAGTGTTTCTGCAATATTAATTTCAGTTATTGTTCCCTGTCCTTTCAACAGCTTAAACGAACGCTCTAACCTTTCCGATAAATTTTCAAACATCTTATATACCGTTTATATTCTTATCTACTATTTTCCTATATTACTTATATTGAACTGCAAAAATATAAAAAATAAGTATGTTAGGCATAAACGTATACTAAAAAATGTAGAACAAATTTACCGTTCGCCGATAAAACAATCATTCCTATATTTATATTTACACTAGTTATTAAAATTAATACAATTATTTAATTCATAAATATTTATTATTACTTATGACATTAAATCACAGGTAAATTTTTAGACGCTTCAGGAATTTCTAACTCATGAAAATCACAGAACATAACATAAAGCAACAACAGAAAAGAAAACATCCCCATGCTCTCTTTCAACAGTGGCTCTGTCATATTGGCAATAATTAGTATTAACCACCAAAATAATATAAGTTCATTTCGATTATGAAAATAATAAAAATACAAGGGGAAAATTAAAATAATCAAAACCAACACAAGACCCAAAGCACCAAACTCGAGCCAAGTTTGTAACACCTGATTATGAGTATGATAATGTTGTTCCTTAACTCCAGTAGTATAATTATACTTTTCATACCTCTTGTTCAACTCTACCTGAGCATTTCCTACTCCGTAGCCCCAAAATGGGCGCTCTTTAATAAGAGATATAGACTGTCCCCATATAAACAGACGAGGTAATCTACCCACTTTCTCAATAGTACTAATATTATTTTCTTCAATATTACTGAATCTAGGATGATTTTTAACAACCAAAAAACCAGAAATCAGAATAACAACAAATAAAATTATAGAAAACATACGTTTCCATTTATAAATATAAAAGAAAGTAACAGAAGAAACCATTACTATAAAACCTAATAATCCTGAACGACCTTCTGTATTCAATAACAAACAAGATATTATTATTAACGCAATTACATATAAACATTTCTTAAACACACCTATGTCATTAAACTTAAATAACATGAATATTATTCCACTGGACGAGAAATTCAATAAAATATTAAAAGGAACATGATGACTATAATATCTAGCCCTGATACAGTTAAAATTTTCAAAAAAGTTATCAAATCCAAATAGTCCGTTCTTATTAAACATCAAAAATAAAACCGAACAAATTGAAAACATTACCCCTATAATTAATGCATTCAACATTTCTGACAAATTTACTTTTAAAACACCTCCAAATAAAAGTATACTCGGACCAATTAATAAAAATAATCTACGCTGCTCTACCCACCAAAACATTTTCTCATCAACTTCCACCGGAAAATACAAAAAAGCTAACAAACAATATATTGGCAATAATACCAGAATTAAATTTTTACTATTAATTTTAAAAGTTTTCCATGTATTATTTTTAATAATCAACACAAGACTAATTAAGAATACAGATAACAAAGAGTATTTCTTAAAAATATTATTGGTCCCTGGAAGACTAATACAAAATGCATATATCAACAATAAATAATTTCCAATAATATCAAAATTACAAGTTATTAATAATTTATTCAACTTACTATTCATACCTAAACTACTTTCTTTAATATACTACCACATTTATTATCTGCAATTTTCATGATCCTTTCTATTTCACAAACTATATCAAAAGGATTAATCTGCCTTATCAAGTCACTATCTTCAATATAATTCCCAGATTTATTAAGATAAACTCCAAAATCAACTTTAGGCCTTACACAATCAAAAGGACTAGTAGAACTTCCCTGCAACACAATAAACTGAGTTTTAACTGCTGCTGCAATATGCATTACAGAGGTATCTATACACACCAATAAATCCAGCTTATTTATACAAGATATTAAGCCCTTAACCGTAGTCTTTCCAGATAAATTCAGACACGAGCTACTAGTTTTTGATAAAACGTCTTCATATCTATCATTTACTACGCTATCGTTTATATCTCCTAATAAAATAATATTAATCCCCTTGTGCTTACCAAGAATTTTCATTAGTTCCAATCCTTTTTCTACAGGATATGCTCTATTCCCTTTATTCTCTCCTCCCAATACAAATCCAACAGAAAAACTAAAATCATCAAGACAATTAAACAACTTCGTTTCTTTGGGAAACAATTTTAATTCAGAATGCTTTTTGTATTTGTTTCCTAAAAAAGCATTGACAAGATGACAATAACTATTCACATAATGTCTGGAGCGATTTAGTTTTTCTGAATAATCAAGTAAAAATCCTCTTCCTTCTTTATTGTAACCAATCAATTTAGATATCCTGGATAATTTAAAAATCAAAGCATCCAATAATGTATTGTGGAAAATAAAACCCATCTCGTATTTATTCATCCTAATTTTCCTAATTAACCGAATTGTCCTAATTACAAAATTTCCCTCTTTTATATCATCAATAATAATTTTCTCAATATCCTCCCTTCCGTCAAAAACATCTACACATGATCTTTTACACACTATTGTAAACTTTACCCCAGTAAACTCTTCCTTTAACAACTCCAAAGCCGGAGTCATCATTATTGTATCTCCAATAAAACCAGGGGTCTTTACAATTATTCTTTTAACCATAACTTAGTCAACATTATAAAATTTCCCTTAAAATAATTCAAATAGAAAATGGATAATTTCCAATCTATCTTGTCTCTTTAAAAACGAAACGCCGAAAGTAATTAAAACCATCAAAAAGTATAACATTAAATTTCAAACTTTAGGATACTTTAACACTACCCATTAAGCACAATAAATACTAACAAATTTTAAAATAGATAATAGGTATAACAAAATAAAAACACTATCCATATAAAACATCAATAATTTGAGTATTTATCGAGCCCATCTTTTGTTTTATAAAGTCATTCTAATTTTTTTTTAATAAATTTGCACACAATTCATCACGCATGACAAACAAATAAAGGAGAAATGACATATTTTGCATTATTTTACTTGGAAAACTATTACTATTTACCTCATTTTGAACCAATAATTGAGGAATTAAAAAACAGAGATATATCATACTCAATAGTTATTCCTGAAAACAAATCCAGAGATTCTGTCGATCAATACAACACTAAGATAATTTATTGTAAAGATAAGGGATATAATTTCTTATCCTATTCTGACTCTTCTCTAGAATGCATATATCTCTTTTTTGGTAATTCTTTTCAAAATCTAAACATTAATTACCAACGCACAGTATCTGTATTCCACGGATGTTGGGGTGGTAAAAAAGTATATCTGAAAGAATCTCTAACCAATTTTGATATTAGATTTGTCGAAAGTACATTTATAAAAAATAATATCGGCAAAATTTATCCTCACTATTTAAATAATATGGTAACAGTTGGTTACACAAAACTGGATCAGGTAACTAAAATAGAAAACATTCAAAAAATAGAATATCTAAAGAAATTCAAACTGGATCCTAACAAAAAAACTATATTATATGCTCCCACTTTTTATCCTTCTTCCATATTAAAGATACACGATAATTTCCCTGAGGAAATGAAAGATTTTAACATAATAGTAAAGCCTCATTTTTTTATTTATATAAGAGATAAATACAAACAAGAATTGGATAAAATAAAAAAATGGAATAAATATAGCAATGTATATTTTGCAAATTTCAACGAAACATCACTTGCTCCATTTATGCATACTGCTGATATTTTAATTTCAGATCTTTCTGGAGCTATCTATGAATTTGCTGCATTAAACAAACCTGTTATTATAAATAGATTTGTATATACCAGATGGTATTATAAGGTTTTAAAATACAAATTAAAATCAAGACTTGATGTTGATAATTTTCACCTTTGGGAGGTTGGAGACAACGCTTTCAATTATAAAGAAATGATTAAATACACAAAAGAAAATCTTTGCAATCCTGTAAAAAAAGAAAAGATAAGAAACGAACTAGTTAACCTTGTAGTCGGAGATCTTGACAATAAAGCATCAAAAAGAATAATTGATTACCTGATTGATAAAAGGTAATATAACTATATTTACAATTACTAACATTTAGAACAAAAAGGCATTAAAATAGATACATAATGGAAAAGAAAATAGTATATGTAGGCATGAGTGCAGATATAGTGCACCCTGGTCATTTAAATATTCTAAAAGAAGCTGCCAAATTCGGTGAAGTAACAGTTGGTTTATTGACAGACAAAGCAATAGCAAGTTATAAACGCTTACCATATATGGAATATGAGCAAAGAAAGATTGTTATAGAAAATATAAAAGGAGTTAAAGAAGTTATTCCGCAAGACACTTTAGACTATACTCCCAATTTGGAAAAAATAAAACCAGACTATGTGGTTCATGGAGATGATTGGAAAGAAGGAGTTCAGAAAAATACCCGACAAGCTGTCATTGATACACTAAATAAATGGGGAGGAAAACTTATTGATGTACCCTACACAAAAGGAATTTCTTCTACAAAACTAAATAATGCACTTAAAGAAATCGGAACCACACCTGATATCCGACTTAAAAGACTGAGAAGACTTATCAGTGCTAAGCCTATAGTTAGAATAATAGAAGCACATAACGGATTAACAGGATTAATCTGCGAAAATATTAACGTAGAAATTAATGGTGTAAAAAAAGAATTTGATGGCATGTGGTCAAGCAGTCTAACTGACTCAACATCAAAAGGGAAGCCAGATATCGAAGCGGTTGACATTACCACAAGATTACACGAATTAAACGATATACTTGAATGTACTACTAAACCTATCATCTATGATGGTGATACAGGTGGAAAAATTGAACATTTTGTTTTCACTGTCAGAACACTTGAAAGACATGGTATTTCTGCAGTCATTATTGAAGACAAAGTAGGGTTAAAGAAAAACTCACTTTTTGGAACTGATGTAAAGCAAACACAAGATAGTATAGAACATTTTTGTGAAAAAATAATATCAGGGAAAAACGCTCAGGTAACTGATGACTTCATGATAATTGCTCGTATTGAAAGCTTTATTTCAGGTAAAGGTGTTAATGATGCCATTGAAAGAGCTAAAGCATATATAGAGGCAGGAGCAGATGGAATAATGATCCACTCAAAAGCAAAAACTCCTGATGAAATTTTATCTTTCTGTGAAGAATATAATAAATTTGAGAACAGAGTCCCTCTTGTGGTTGTTCCTACGAGTTATAACCAAATTACTGATGCAGAATTAGCAGAAGCAGGAGCAAACGTTGTTATTTATGCAAATCACATGCTTAGAAGCGCGTATCCGGCAATGGTGGATGTTGCAAAATCTATTTTAATTAATGACAGATCGTATGAAGCAAACGATAAATGCATGTCTATTAAAGAAATACTAAATCTAATACCAGGAACAAAATAAAAATAAGATGATTCAACTAGAGGATTTTTTCGCTAACTTAAAAAATAAAAACATAGATTTTTTCACTGGAGTACCTGACTCTTTATTAAAATCTTTATGTGCATATATCACCGACAATTATCCCGGAGACAATCATATAATAGCTTCGAATGAAGGAGCGAGTATTGGCATCGCAACAGGTTATCATTTAGCCAGTGGTAAAACACCACTGGTTTATATGCAAAACTCTGGTATTGGTAATGCCACAAACCCCTTGCTTTCTTTAGCAGACAAAGAGGTTTACAGTATACCAATGATATTACTTGTTGGCTTAAGAGGAGAACCGGGTGTAAAAGACGAACCACAGCATGTAAAACAAGGAAAAGTATCTAAAGCCCTATTCGATGCAATGGAAATTCCTTGCGAAATTTTATCCCAAGCAACTGAGGAGGCAATATCTCAAATAAACAAGGCTTTAGAATTAAGTAACAAAAATTCAGAACCAGCGGTTTTCTTAATTAGAAAAGATACTTTTGATAGTTATAATTTAGTAAATAAGTCAAAAGACAATTATGACTTATCAAGAGAAGATGCAATAGAATTTGTACTAAATAAAATTGGTAACAGTAATCCTATTGTATCCACTACCGGCATGATTTCCAGAGAATTATTTGAAATAAGAGAAAAAAGAAATGAGGATCATGCCAAAGACTTCTTAACAGTAGGATCCATGGGGCATGCAAACCAAATTGCTCTAGGCATAGCCATGCAAAATAAAGATAAAAAAGTATTTTGCTTTGATGGAGATGGTGCAACAATAATGCATGCTGGTTCAATGGGTATAATCGGAAACTCCGGATTAAAAAATTATAAACATATAATATTTAATAACGGTGCTCACGACTCAGTTGGAGGACAACCTACAGTAGGTTTCAACATCAATATCTGTGAAATAGCTAAAGGATTTGGTTATAAAAATGCCTACTGTGCCACCAATACTGATGAAATTAAAAATATTTGGAATTCCTTTTTAGATACTGACGGCCCAACATTACTTGAAATCAGAGTTAAAAAAGGTGCAAGAAAAGATCTTGGACGACCAACATCCACACCAATAGATAATAAAAAAGAACTTATGAATTTTCTAAAAGATTTATAACAAGATATTATCAGTAATAATGAAGCAAATAGCATATATAGGGAAAAATAGCATAAATAAACTATCTGAAATATTAAATAGTCATTCTCCTCAAAAAGTATTTTTGGTAACAGGGAAAAAATCCTATGAAAAATCAGGTGCTAAAGATTTAATTGAATTGATCTTAAAAAATACTGAATATTACAGATTCTATGATTTTGAAGAAAATCCGAAAATAGAGGATGTTAACAGGGGAATTGATATTTACAAGCACGGAAAATACGACTTAATTATTGCAATTGGAGGAGGAAGTGTACTTGATATGGGAAAGCTAATTGGTATCCTAAGTCAACAGCATGGTGATATTATTGAAATAATAAAGACAAATAAAATAGATACAAAGGGGAATACTCTTATCGCTATCCCTACCACAGCAGGGACAGGTAGTGAAGCAACACATTTTGCAGTTGTATATATAGAAGGAAAGAAGTATTCTCTTGCTAATGATTTTATCCTTCCTGATTATGCAATAGTTGCTCCAGAACTAACATACAGTTCTTCAGAATACATAGCTGCATGCGCTGGTGCCGATTCTCTTTGTCAGGCTATTGAATCAATGTGGGCAGTTGGAGGAACGGATATATCAAAACAATATGCAGAAAAAGCCATTAAGTTAATTTGGGAAAATCTTTATGATGCAGTTATTTCTGGGAGTAAAAAAGCTAAAGACAATGTAAGCGAAGGTGCTTATTGGGCTGGGAAAGCCATTAATATATCAAAGACAACAGCCCCTCACGCTATTTCTTATGAATTAACCTCCAAATATAATATACCACACGGACATGCAGTTGCATTAACATTGTCTGAAGTGATGAAAATTAATTATATCAAATCAACAAATACCAAGGTTAAAGAGAACATTGAGAAGATATGGGCTATAACTGGTTCATCAGATTTAAAAGAGGCCGCCAGCAAAATTCAAAAATTATGGAAAAGTTTACGAATGGAAACATTTCTAAGAGAACTGGGGGTTAATAAAACAGAAATTGAATATATTGCAAAACAGTGCAATATTGAAAGAATGGGCAATAATCCTGTTAAGCTTGAAATTATTGATATTGTTAACTTACTCAACAGTACATACTGATAAAATATTAATTGAAAAAGTCAGTACATCATCTGACAGTAGGGCAAAAATTCTTACGAATTGGGACTATCCAAAAATGACACTTATTGGTTAGTCCCATTTTTTTTAATAAATACTTTTTTATTCAGACTAGCCCTTCGCTGCTTCTTTTTTAATACTTTAGAATTATGCTCCATTGTCATTTGCATCATTTTACTACACACCCTTTCCACATCAGCTTCACAAAGTCTTGCATATTCCTCTGCCATAATCTCAACCATCTCTGGCGTAGATCCTAGTCTATAAAAATTTTTTATCCCCAAATCTAAATCCAATGCTTTATTAAAAAACTTTGTCCTGTTCAAATCTACAAGACTAAATCGAAATCCTTTATCAAGTTTTTTAATAAGAGTATTTCCTGGAGAATGATCAATAAAATATACTCCTTTAGAATGAATATAATATGTGAATTTTGTAAAATCAATTAATAATTCCTTTATCTCTTCAATATTTTTTCCAATGATATCCCTAAAAGTGTAATCACAATCCTCCTGAATTGATATATAATAACTATTAGTCAACCCCAAAAAATTTGAATACTCTATAAAAGCTATTGGCTCCGGGGTATTTATACCATTACTTAACAACTTCAGTGCATATTCAAAAGATCTCCTTGCTTTTGAAGGTCTAACATATTTATATGCAATACGATTAATTATATTAGGAACTTTAAACGACTTTACATTCAATCGCAATCCTCTAGTTTCTATTACTTTTATTGTATTACGATTATTCATGATCACCTCGCTGCTTTTTTCAAACAACTCAGGAATAGAAAGTATCGTTTCTTTTAAACCAGAATATCTACTATTTATTTTGTAATACATATTATTTAAATCCCTTCAAAGATTTTCTTTTCCTAAAAAATCCCATTTTGCGCTTCAGTGGAACACCATGTTTCTTAATGTAATCTTCTACAGCTTTTAACATTCTGGCACTTGAATTTCCATCAAAATATGGATCAAAATTATCAATTATCCATTTACGCTTAGATTTATATTCATCACTGGATAAAACCATATCATAAGCCTCAACCAATTCATCAGGATTCTCAATATTATACCAAAATTTATTATCAGATTTATTCTTAATTGTAATAACAGGTTTATCCAAAAGAAGAAATTCATTTACAACAGAAGAAGAATCGCTAATCATCATATCGGACATGATTAGAAATTTATTAATATCACCATCGGACATCCATAATATGCTGTCATTCTTTCCAGCAATAGCCTTATACTCCTCTTTAAGTTCATGAGGCGTTAGTGGATGAAATTTAAACAACAACAAAACTTCATTCCTTTCCTTCACTAATGTCTGCAGTGCATCTTGCATATAAGGTAAAGAAGTTAATGATGGCGGGAAAGTTGGTGCATATAAAACCATCTTACTTTTTCCATAAGTTGTTAGAAGCTCCTGCTTATAATCATCGTAGGCATTTAACGACTTTAGAATACCATCCCTACGCGACCAACCAGTCTCTATAACTTCAAAGTCCTTATGTTTGTCTGCTAATTTCTGATAATTCTCAGTAAAATATGGGCCCTGAGTAAGATATAAATCGAAATAATCTCTAATTCTAAAATACCTCTTTTCACCACACTCGTAGCCATGGGAAATATTCACTTTTACTCCTGGAAGATCATAAGGGACAACATTACAAGGAACAAAAATGGCCTCAGGAGAAAAGTTATATATTTCTTGTATATCGTTTGTCCATGAGACTTCATCTCCAAACTCAAAATCAGAAATATTCTTCTTGTGTATATACCAAAGCACTTTATTATTCTTATCCTTAATGGCTTCGTCATGTATAGGTTTAACCATACTTATGGTATACTTTTGTTCACAAAACAAAACAATTCTCATTTCAAACCTCCTATTTATTATTCACTAAAAACTATCTCTTTATATAATCAATAAAAGAATAATCGTATTGATTCTTTTCGTCCTTCTGAAACTTTTCACACTCAACCTCTTCCCAATTATTATTTATTTCAGGAATACAAGTATCGCCTTCTAGAGTTGCATGAACTCTGGTAAGATAAAGTTTATCCGCAATATCAAAGGCCATATTATATATTTCTCCCCCTCCTATAATAAATACTTCCTCGTCTTCAACCATTTTAAAAGCCTCTTCAAGGGAATGTGCTACAATACAATCGTCCTGTCTATAATCTTTATTCCTAGTAATTATAACGGAAGTTCTTCCCGGCAATGGCTTTCCAATTGACTCAAAAGTCTTTCTTCCCATAATTATATGATGTCCCATTGTTAGCTTCTTAAACCTCTTTAGGTCTGCAGAAAGTCTCCATGGCATATCATTATCCTTTCCTATAACATTATTTTCAGCTGCAGCTACTATAATAGAAATTGTCACGATATTGTATTTTTATTAAACTGAAATTTCTCCTTTTATATGCGGATGAGCCTTGTAATTTACAAGTTGAAAATCCTCATATTTAAAATCAAATATACTTTTCACACTCGGATTAATCTTCATTTGAGGTAAATTCATAGGCTCTCTGCCTAGCTGCAATTTAACCTGTTCTATATGATTTAGATATATATGAGCATCCCCAAAAGTATGTACAAAATCTCCAGGCTCCAGGTCACAAACCTGAGCAACCATCATTGTTAATAATGCATAAGAAGCAATATTAAATGGCACCCCCAGAAAAGAATCAGCACTTCGCTGATACAACTGACATGAAAGCTTTCCATCTGCAACGTAAAACTGAAACATTGCATGACATGGTGCCAATGCCATATTCTCAATATCACCAGCATTCCATGCACTAACTATTAGTCGTCGGGAATCGGGGTTTGTTTTAATCTGCTCAATAACCTCGCTTATCTGATCAAGATGAGTCCCATCAGGCCTTGGCCACGATCTCCACTGGTATCCATAAACATGACCCAAATCGCCATCTTCATCAGCCCATTCATTCCATATCCTAACTCCATTTTCCTGAAGATACAGAACATTAGTATCACCCTTAAGAAACCACAACAGCTCGTATATAATAGATTTTAAATGAAGCTTTTTCGTTGTTAATAAAGGAAAGCCTTTTTGTAAATCGAACCTCATTTGGTGTCCAAAAACACTCAGAGTACCAGTTCCGGTTCTGTCACTTTTACAATTACCTTCTTCAAGGATTCTTTCCAATAAATCAAGATATTGCCTCATTGTTACACTGTTAAATTTATTAATTAGTCTTTGGTATATTTTTATCCTGTCTTTACAATATAGGATATATAACCTTAATTACCCAAAAAGTTCTAAAGCTTTTTCTGCAAATCTCTGTCCATACAACATAGCTCTTTCCTTCTCAAATTCATCCCCATCTTTACGTGTAACAGCTCCAATATGGGTATAAGGCTGTCCCTTCGATGCTCCAACAGAATATGCTAATACTCCTCTCACAAGAAGCTGGCCAATTAAAGATAATTCGGCAATATCAGCTCCACCTCCAAAAAAATTCGCTGTAGCAAAAACCCCACAAAGTTTACCTTCTATATCCAATGCCTTAAGCTCAGTATCAATAAATTTCTTCATCTGCCATGAAAAAGTAGCCAAATAAGTAGGCGTACCAAATAATAATGCAGAAGATTGCTTTGCAAATTCAGTATCTATATCATTAATATTCATACATTTTACTTCCACATCACCTGCATTCCTTACTCCTTCCGCTATTATATTTGCAACTTTCTCTGTATTACCGGATTCACTATGATATATAATCGAAAATTTCATAAAATTATTATTTAAAAAACGAATCTTAACGCAATTCGTCAGTTAATATTCTTATTTCTATCGTAGGAGAAATCTTTCCATACAATATATTATAAACAGCATCAGTTATTGGCATATGCACATGATATTGCTCATTAATTTCTTTTATGCACTTAACGGCATAATAACCTTCCGCAATCATATGCATTTCCAACTGGGCAGTTTTTACAGAATACCCCTTCCCTATCATAGTCCCAAAAGTCCTGTTTCTACTAAACTGTGAATATGCAGTAACAAGTAAATCACCAAGATACGCAGAACTTTTAATATCTCTCTGAATAGGGTGAACGGTATCTACAAATCTTTTTATTTCCTGAATGGCATTAGAAATCAACACTGCCTGAAAATTATCTCCATATCGCAAACCATGACAGATCCCGGATGCAATGGCAAATACATTCTTCAACACAGCTGAATACTCCGTACCATAAATATCATCTGAAATAGATGATTTAATATATGAGCATTCAAACATCTGTGCTATCATCCTTGCCTTTTTCAATTCCTGACATGAAAAAGTAAGATATGAAAGTCTTTCTAATGCAACCTCTTCAGCATGACAAGGTCCTGATATAACGCCCATATTTTCTATTGGAACATCATAATACTTGTTAAAAAACTCTCCAATAATAAGATTTTCATCAGGTACTATCCCTTTAATTGCTGAAACCACAAATTTATCCGCCATTGAAACATTGAGTTTCTTTAATGCATTTTTTAAAAAAACTGATGGAATAGCAAATATCAGAATATCAGACTCGGTAACAACAGTATTTAAATCACTGCTGAAGTTAATCCTATCAATATCAAATTCCACATCACACAAATAGTGAGGATTATGGCTATCTTCCCTGAACTGATCTATTGTCTCCTGATTTCTCATGAACCAATTCAGACTATCCTGAGTTTCCAATAATATCTTAGCCAAGGCAGTAGCCCAACTTCCTCCTCCTATTATGCCAACTTTTACGGAATCAGTCATTTAATCTATTTTTTCAACTATTTAACCCAGTCTTTAACCTGATCAATGGTTGGATTTTTTAAACCAAGTTTATTCTTCTTATTTAGCCCACACAATTCCTGATGAAACTTATTAAGATTCTCAATATTCTTAAGTTCCTCTATTGTCATATAGCCAGCCTTCTTTACTACAGAAACCCATTCCAAATCAATTCCCAATTCCTGGAATTTAATATCTGAATCTACTCTGGGTTTTGACTCAGGCTTCATTTGAGGGAAAAATAAAACATCCTGAATAGAAGTATTGTTAGTCATCATCATTGTTAGTCTATCAATACCTATTCCCATTCCAGACGTTGGAGGCATGCCATACTCAAGAGCACGAACAAAATCGTAATCTATATACATAGCCTCGTCGTCACCTCTTTCAAGAAGCTTAAGCTGTTCTTCGAATCTTTCCAGCTGATCAATAGGATCGTTTAACTCAGAATATGCATTTGCAACTTCCTTACCATTTATAAACAATTCAAATCTCTCAGTCATTTCTGGATTATCCCTGTGTTTTTTAGTCAATGGTGACATTTCAATAGGATAATCATATATAAATGTTGGCTGAATATATTTATGCTCACATCTCTCTCCAAATAACTCATCAATAAGCTTTCCTTTTCCCATAGTTTCATCGACCTCAACATCAAGTTTATTACAAACTTCTCTCAATTCAGCCTCGCCCATTTCAGAAATATCGTAACCAGTATGTTCTTTAATAGCTTCAACCATACTAACTCTTTTGAAAGGACGCTTAAAATCAATAACCTTGTCCCCAAACTCAACAGTAGTTTTACCATTAAGATCAAGAGCAATCTTTTCTATCATTTCTTCAGTAAATTCCATCATCCACTTATAATCCTTATAAGCCACGTAAATTTCCATACATGTAAACTCTGGATTATGTGTCCTGTCCATTCCCTCATTCCTGAAATTACGAGAAAACTCATATACTCCGTCAAAACCACCTACAATAAGTCTTTTCAAGTATAATTCATTTGCAATTCTAAGATACAATGGGATATCCAAAGCATTATGATGAGTAACAAATGGACGGGCAGAAGCCCCTCCAGGTATAGACTGAAGCACCGGAGTCTCTACTTCAAGATAATCTTTAGAGTTAAAAAACTCACGCATAGAGTTAATCAACTTAGTACGTTTAATAAATGTTTCTTTTATCTGAGGATTAACAATTAGATCTAAATACCTTTGTCTATATCTCTGTTCCGGGTCTGTAAATGCATCAAAAACCTTTCCATCCTTTTCCTTAACAATAGGAAGCGGGCGAATAGACTTTGACAAAACAATTAATTCTCTTGCCCAAACAGAAATTTCTCCTGTCTGTGTCTGAAACACATATCCTTTTACCCCTACAATATCACCTATATCCAAATATTTCTTAAATACAGTGTTATAAAGTGTTTTATCTTCTCCTTCACATATATCATCACGCGTGATATAAACCTGTATTCTCCCCTGAGCATCCTGTAACTCCATAAAAGAAGCCTTACCCATAATTCTTCTGCTCATTATCCTTCCAGCTATAACCACTTCCTGTTTATCTTCCTTATCAGAATCAAAATTCTTCTTTATATCCAAAGAATATGTACTAACTTCAAACTCCTCTGCAGGATATGGATTTATCCCTAAATTACAAAGCTCTTTTAAAGAATTCCTTCGAATGATCTCCTGTTCTGTTAATTCTGCATAGCTCATTTTTACACTCTTATAACAATTAATAATTTGCAAAGATAAAAAATATATAAACAACAGCTAAAATTTATGGTTTTATTACTCCCGGTAATTTTTTTTAACTTTTTTAAAAAAACTCTAATAACAAAGAAACATATTGATATATAGTCATCTACATAAAACATAATTTTAAATGTTAAAAAAATAAGAAAATAGTATTTTGATTTAATAAGGAAATTTGAGTATTTTGTGACGATTTTTTACAAAAACTTACCAACACAAGCGTACAAAACAAAGGTGAATGAAAAAAAGATGGGTAATTAACCAAGAAGCAAGCGAGCAGCAAATAAAAGATTTGTCAGCCTCTACGGGACTAAGTCATGTCCTATGTAACCTTCTTATCCAAAGAGGAATCGACACAAAAAATGCTGTAAATGCTTTTATTAACCCCTCTCTTGAAGATTTACACGACCCCTTTCTAATGCAAGACATGGATAAAGCAGTCTATCGTCTTAGCAAAGCAATATCCAACAACGAAAAAATTCTTGTATATGGGGATTACGATGTAGATGGCACCACCTCTGTTGCACTTGTTTTTTCTTATCTCAGCAAATTCACATCCAACATAGACTACTATATTCCAGACAGATATACTGAAGGATATGGGGTTTCTTACAAGGGAATTGATTTTGCCGCAGACAAGAATTTTTCTCTGCTAATTGTTCTGGATTGTGGAGTAAAAGCCGTTGAAAAAGTTAAATACGCTAAAGAAAAAGGAATAGATTTTATTATTTGCGACCACCATACTCCTGGCGATGAATTACCTGATGCTGTAGCTGTTCTCGATCCTAAGAGGGATGACTGTGGTTATCCTTTTAAATATCTTTCAGGATGTGGTGTAGGTTTTAAATTAGTACAAGCATATAACCAGGAAAATAATCTTCCTTTTAAAAATCTTGAAAGATCTCTTGACCTGTTATGTGTTAGTATTGCATCCGACATTGTCCCAATTACAGGAGAAAACAGAGTGCTTGCCAGCTTTGGGTTAAAAAAATTAAATTCAAAACCCGGATTAGGACTCAGCACCATTATAAATCTTTCAGGACTCGATGGCAATATATCAATTAACGATATCGTATTTAAAATAGGTCCAAGAATAAATGCAGCAGGAAGAGTTGAATCGGGTAGCCAGTCAGTAGACTTACTTATTTCTGAAGACCCTGAAATGGCAATAGAAATAGGAGATAGAATCAACGACATAAATGACCACCGTAAAATACTGGATCACAACATCACCGATGAAGCCTTAGAAGAAATCAAAAACTCTATAGAACTTAGAAATAAGAAAACTACTGTTCTTTACAACAAAGAATGGCACAAGGGGGTAATAGGTATTGTTGCTTCACGATTAACAGAAAGTTATTACAGACCTACCGTCATATTAACAGAATCCAATGGTATGGCGACAGGATCAGCCAGATCTGTAGAAGGATACGACCTTTATTATGCAATATCTGAATGTAGTGAATTCCTTGAAAATTATGGAGGACACAAATACGCTGCCGGGCTAACACTAAAAACTGAGAATATTAACGATTTTGCAGAGAAATTCGAGAAAATAGTTTCAGAAACAATAACTGACGATATGCTTATTCCTCAGATTAACATAGACTCAAGACTGAATTTCTCTGATATAGACTCTGAATTTTTCAAAACACTAAAAATGTTCGCTCCTTTTGGACCTGACAATACAACACCTGTCTTTATTACCGAGAACATTGTTGACTATGGATATAGTCGTGCCGTAGGCAAAAATGGTGAACACCTTAAACTAATGGTTATTGACGACACGAAAACATGTATAGTAAGACATGGTATTGCCTTTGGAATGGGAGATCTTTATAAGGAAGTCCATAGCGGAAAACCATTTGACATTTGCTATACTCTTCAGGAAAATGAATATATGGGGAAAACCGAGATTCAAATGTTAATTAAAGATATACGGTTTAAGTAAATACTTCTTATTTTTTAATTTCTTAAAATCTTCTATTCTACATGGACTTAAACGTAATGCTACATTAAGAATCTGCCTTCT
Source organism: Marinifilaceae bacterium (assembly GCA_963666945.2). Lineage (GTDB taxonomy): Bacteria > Bacteroidota > Bacteroidia > Bacteroidales > Marinifilaceae. The sequence continues at coordinate 96,635 of CAXXRT010000055.1, read as the reverse complement.
CGACAATCCATCAAGTATTATGTCTCTATCAACTTTTTTTATTTTTTTCTTAATATCCGAAAACATCTTTACTATTTTAGGATTTAGATTACTTTCATCTATTAAAAAATCTCTCATTCTCCATGGGTAATTTATACCAAATGAAATGCTTTAACACCACTTCTGGTATAATTATTTCTAAAAACACTGGATTAATAATTCAATTATTTACAGCTGATAAATTAAATTTTGACTGAATTTTATATACAACGGACAGATGCTATAGATATAGCATATATTAAGTTCTATATATACTTTAAATTAAAGGCACCATAAAAGGTGCCCTCAATTAATGAATAGACTAAAACGTAACTTATATATGAAGAAAATTACTTCACACTATTAGTGTTCACAAGAACCACAACCAGCGCAGTCATGGTCTTTCTCAACCTCAACACCTGCTTCTGTCTCTGCTTTCTTTGCTCCCTGATAAGCCTCTTTTCTGTTTTTACAATCTTCCTTTGGACATGTCTTGCAATCACCTGTACATTGGTGTTGTTCTGCTTTTTCAGCCGTATCATGCGATTCACAGTCTCCTGTGCATTGGTGTTCTTGAACAGCCTCTGTCTTTTTCACAACATTTTCAGTTTGTTTCTTATCCTCTGCTTTCTTTGAAGAACAAGAAAAACACATAGCAACTAAAGCTACCATTAATAACTTTTTCATTTTTCTATTATTTATTTATAAGTGTTAATTCGTCAATTATATTCTGTGCTCCTGCGTATTTATCTATCAAAAACAATACAAACCTTATATCAAGAGAAATATTTCTGCATATCTCTGGTGTGTAATAAAAATCAGAAAAAACTCCCTTCCAGGCTCTGTCAAAATTAATTCCTATCAGTTGACCCTCGGCATTAAGAACAGGACTACCTGAATTTCCTCCTGTTGTATGGTTGTTTGCTATAAAACATACAGGTACACTACCGTTAACGGCATATCTTCCGTAATCTTTTTTATTATAGATATCCAATAATTTTTCTGGTATTTTATAGTCGTGATTACCTATTTTAGACTTTTCAATTAATCCGTCAAAACTGGTCGTACAAGTGTGATAAACCCCGTCCTTTTCCATATAACCTTTTATATTCCCATAAGACACCCTGAATGTAGCATTAGCATCCGGATAGCAGTTCTTATCATCACCCATATCTTTAATCGCTTTTATATAAAGGGTATGGAATGGTGCAACCTGTGACCTAAGTTTTGACTTATTGTTATATATCTTCTGAACATTCAACATAAACATATCAATAGACATCCTAAATACAGGATCCTTTTCAACCTTTTTATACTTATCTTTAGTGTAACTATCCAAAAATTTAGACACCTTTTCTTTATTAGAAAACATCGACTTTTTGAATGCATTTACAGAATAAGCATCGTAATCGCCCTTATACTTCTTTAATACATGCTTTAACTCTTCAGGGTAGTATTGCTCAGTAAGATTATCCTGCCACAATTTTAATAAAGATGCGTATATCTTTCTGTCAACCTCATAATCCCATTCAGGGTAAAATTTATCTATTTCTACCCTAAGGCGTTTAATCTCTTTATCTATATCCTTTTGAGTAGCTTTTTTCCGCATAGATATTGAAACCAACCTGTCGAACATGGCAGAAAACCTTATTATCTCAACTCCGTTATATGTTACCTCGTCAAAAAGAGTACTGGCAACATCCAATTCTTTATATTTCTGGTAAAATTGCTTCATTACAGGTAATATCATTCCGTACTCTGACTTCAATTTTTTGTCAGAGTTTATCCACTCAACAAACTTTTTCTCAAATTCCTGCTTTTTACCAACTATATCGTATTTTTCAATCCCCTCGAGTTCACCCTGCCATTTCTTCCAGGCATTGGCTACAGAGGCTGCCTTTGCTGTATATTTAAGCTTAACGGCAGGACAGGCATCCATAGCGGCATTCATTATGTCCAAACGAGCTGTTCTAATCTTTATTTTTATAGGAAGTTCTTCCTTCATCTGTTCTACTGCATGGGAAGTTATGTATTGCTTAGTAGATCCCGGGTAACCAAGAACCATCGTAAAATCATTTTCCTTTAATTCTTTAGTCGATATTTTTAAATAATCTACTGGCTTATAAGGCTTATTATTTTGAGCAAAAACAGCAGGATTGTTCTCCGTATCACTGTAAATTCTAAAAACACAAAAATCCCCTGTATGTCTTGGCCATATCCAGTTATCCGTATCCTTTCCAAACTTACCTATTGTTTCAGGTGGTACACCTACTAAACGAACATCCTTGAAAACCTTATATACAGATAGAAAATATTGATTTCCACCAAAAAAACTTTGAATCCTTCCTTTATATCCATTCCCATCAGTCTCTCTTTTTACAATTTTTTCTCCCCTCTTATTCATCAGATTCCGCTTTTCTCCCGGATTAAGATTTTCTGTTGCTTTTAACAATTCTTCTGTAACATCTACTATTTTTACCAAAACAGATGCATTTAATTCCTTACAATACAACTCCTGAGACATATCTTTCGCCCAGTATCCGTCTTTTAAATAGTTGTGTTCCAAAGAGGAAAGACTCTGTACATAAGAAAGACCACAATGATGATTTGTAATCAAAAGTCCCTTATCAGAAATTATTCCACCGCTGCAAAAGAAACTAAATTCCTGACTTCCTCTTGAAAGTCCGACAATAGCATCTTTTAAACAGGCTTTATTTATATCGTATATATCCTCTGCAGTCAATTTAAATCCCGCTTTTTGAATATCTTCGATTTTATACTTTTTCAGTACCGTTGGCAACCATAAACCCTCATCTGCAAATAATTGAGTTACCCCTGAAATAGTTATAACTAAAAATAATAGTAACAGTCTTCTCATTTCTCGTTTCTTAAAATTCATCAAATTAATTTTCTAATATCTTTTTTAAATAAAAGCTTAGATATTCCTTATCCTCTTTACTTTTATATCTCTTGATATTCTTACTGACAATTTTTTTTATATTATCCAGCTCCGCATTTGCTATAGTCCTGAGTTGTATTAAAAATAGCTCATCACTATTTTTAAATTCCCGAGTTCTTAGGCCTGCCAGATAATCTATGTAAAATAACTGTAGTGATTTTATATAATCGTTGTCATGTGAAGATAAAAACAACTTTTCAGTCATTTGGCTTAAATATTCCTTAGTTGTCAATATATTGTCCATATGTCTGTTTAAATATAAATTGCGGAAAATACCTACATTCAACATTTCATTTAATATATCTCTCTGCGCTTTAGATATTTCTTCTTCTTTATTACCAGCAAACGATCTTACATACTCACTATTTAACCATTCTTGTTGTGTATACAGCTGATTAAAAATAAATTCTATTGCTTCCAGCGATTTATCTCTTTCAACAGGAACAGCAAATGGAACATTTTCCGTATTTATTGTATTATACTCATAAATACCTCCAATATAAGCTATTGTGTGTCTTATAAATCTAAAATTTTCATCAAAAAGATCGTTATATAAACCATTAATATAATCGTAACCATCAGCCTCATCATACATCCATTCCTTAAGATGCTCCAAAGTATATTTAAGATTCTTTATTCCGTAGCGGGAAGATTTCACAGCATCATCACCCAAAGCAACTGTTTGTCTTGATGGGTCAGAAGCAACCGCCATACCCGACTGTCTGTTAAAAATATACAAAGGATCCTTCTCTTTTTCTTCAATCCACTGTCTTACAGTCTCGTTTTCTTCATACTCATCTTTTACATCAAATACTGGCTTATAGGCCAACTTTATCGAAAATATATCATAAATTCCAACATGTGGTGGCAACAGATTAACGCCCTTATCTCCAGGTTGAGCTACATAATTAAACCTTGCATAATCCATTATCGATGGAGTTGTTCCATATTTTTGCGTAAAGGTTGCTGACCTTAAAGAATCCGTAGGATATGCATAAGATGCTCTCATATTGTGAACCTGACCAAGACAATGTCCAATTTCATGTGCCGCAGAATAACTAATCATTTCACACATTATATCGTCATCGAAAACTTTTTTCCTGACTCTCGGATCAACTGCTGAAGTATGCAGGAATCTCCACTCATGCAATAATTTTCTTACATTATCGAACCATAACACATCTGCCTGTATTATTTCTCCACTTCTTGGATCTACCCAGTGAGGACCTGTTGCATTTGCCATCTCCGTGGCAATATATTTAAAACAGTTAAACCTTATATCATCAGGATTAAAATCAGGATCATTCCTGGGGTAATCTTTTGCTACAAATACGTTCTTGAAACCGATTTTTTCAAAAGCTATATTCCAGTACTCAATTCCTCTTTTAACAGCCTCTCTCCATTTATAAGGCAATGCTGTATCAACATGAAATACTATTTGTTTCCGGGGAACCACTAATTCGCCTCTTTTGAATCTTTCCAGATCTTCCTGTTTTGGTCTTATATCAAAACGATGTACATAACTGACTTTCTGGACTTCCTGATTCTTTGTAGAAAATATTTTCTTATCTGATGTAAAACAATTCATTCTTATATCAGCTATCCTTGGTTTCATTGGCTTTTCCGACAATAAAACCAGGGATTTCTGCATTATTGCCACAAAAGGTTCTCTGCCTCCGGTATAACAATTACGGGTTCTTATCTCTATATTCTCATCAAATGCCTTTACACTAAGTATTTTAGTCAGTTTGCTATCCAGCTTCCCAGGTCTTGCCGGTCCTCCAACAGGAGATACATATGGTAGATCGTCCTTGAAAAAAGCGGTTACATCTATAAAAATACTCTCCTTTGTTTTTGCTTCTATATCAAAAGAGGTTATAACAGGTATAAGATTATTCCTTTTAAAAGAAGCATAAAGAGGATCTTGTTTATCAATTAATTTATCAGGATTTACCTTGTTTAAATAAACAAATTTCTCATCGAACGAGAAATTTACAAGCACTGGGTTATGCAGCATCTGGCCTGCAACTAATTTACTTCTGTTTTTCGTATTGCTTAGTTCGGAAACTCTCGATGCAATTAACATATCCCTCCCCATAAGGTTTATGGGTATCTCAAAAAACACCTTATCCTTTAATATGTATGTGTTGATAAACCCACTGTCTTTTTCAGAAACCGTACGAAATTTTAAGGGTAATTCATTTTGTGCCGATAAAATATTACCTGCAAAAACAAATATTATCAAGAAATATATCAGGCTGATGCGTTTCATTATATTTTTATTTTGAGTATAGAATACCGGGGATACATAACACTATCCCCGGTTAAAACTTTAGTGATAAATAATAGAAAATCTAATCTACTGGTTTGTCTCCACTAAGTGGATATATCCTGTAGTTAACTTCGTTTGCCGTAAGATTTGTATCCTCCGAACTAAATTTAACAGTCACGTAAATTATCTTGCTATCCACATCGAATGTTCCTTCTCCTGAAATAGTTACCTCGAATGGAACTGAATTTGAAGACTTTGTAATATCTCCCTGGGTCTCGTTGGAGTCAATTTTATAATTAAACTGCTCACCATATTCCTCAGATACTAGTGTCTTTCCTTTCCATTCATAACCATCCTTGCCCTTGTAGCATGTAATTGTCTGCTCAGGTACAAAAACTTTTCCTGTCTTAGCTGCCTTGTCACTTGCAACAAATCGAAGATATTTTTCTGATTTACATCCATAATAATTGTAACCAACCAAATAATCACTGGAAGAAAACAAATCCCTTATATCATAAACATTAGATATAGTGGTACTATAGTATGGATATGACGTTTTGCCAGGAGCAGGTACATTATTAACAGTAAAAGTCCAATCGGCTTTCCACAAGTTTGAATTACTACCATCTGCGTATACATTTGCATATGGCGATGCCGATGTCCATGTCCCATCTTCCTTTTGACGCTGAATATAAGGAGCATATACACCTTCATAAACAACAGATGGTAAAGCGGAACTGTCAGCTGCATAGGCCCTGTCTCCGTTTTCCTCTGTGGCTAGAACAATGGCTTCGTTACCCTCTCTGTCCGAAGAAGATGTTCTGTCCAAAAACCAAACATTCTGAACTTCAGGATCGATAATATTAATATTTGCAGAGTTATTTGTTGATGCGATTGCATAATCTGTAATAACAGGATCAGAAAAACCAATTACAATATTTTTATCAATATTTAACTCATTCGTATTTTTGATAATAACATTGAATTTTGCGCTTAACTCTCCCTGCTTAAGCAATAATTCCTTGTTTTCTGTTAATCCCTCAACAATATAATTAGTTCCTTCTACTGCTTCACCTCCAAGACTAATAAGAATATTAACATCTGATGCTAAAGCCTCAGAAATACCAACATTCATCTCGATTGTATCCTGCATATATGCATTTGTCAAAGCACTGCCAGTAGTAAAAGCCACCTGAGGTGCATCCGATGCAGCAGTCTTATTATCCAACAAAGTAATTGTTGTCGTAGTCTTAGACTGATCAAGGGTATAAAATTCTCCGCTTGTCAAAGTCAGGATTATTGTTTTATCATCCTCAATTAAAGAAACATTTATAGGATTAATAAAAATCACTGCTTCTGATTCTCCCTGACTAAAGGTTACCTTTTTTTCGGTTATTTCAGCATAGTCTTCTCCTTCAACGGCAGTTCCTGTAACCTTATAATTTACAGATGATGTAACTGTGGCGGGGATATCAAGTTTTACCTTAACCTGCAAGGGTGTAGTAGAATTCTCAGCAAGTGTATATGTTGCACTACCAAAAGAAACCACAGGTATTGGATCCTCATCATCACTACAAGATGTGAACACTACAGCCAAACTTATGGCTAGCAATTTAATCGTTAAATTTAAAATCTTCATAATAATTGTTTAGAAGTTAGTAAAATTTTATTTTTGCATTACATATTTATAAAGTCACAGTTCCCTGTATAATTATATTTTTCCGGATATACTATACTGCAGGGTCCTGTGAACTTTCATATCCTTCATTCTGTTCCATATTATCATTATATTCTACTTCATGATAAGGAATAGGAAGTATTAGATTATTATTAGGGAATTCAATATTTTTATTATCGGTTCCATTGAAATCTTTGCGAACAATGCCTTTACCTTTTCTAATAAAGTCAAAATAAGTATGACCTTCAAGGCACAATTCCCTTCTCCTTTCTTTCATTATTTCGTCTATAAGTGCCTGGCCTGAAAGAGATACGGAACCAACTGATGGATTAGCTCTTTTCATAATCATTTCAAGATCTGCCCTGGCCTGAATATAATCCTTGTTTTCAGCTGAAGCCTCTGCCCTTGTAAGATACATCTCAGACAACCTGACAACAGGAATAAATCTCTCCCTCTGGTTATTACTTGAAAATTTAATACTTACTGTATCGCTGTACACGGTACCCCCTGTATAATTAGCAAGCTTAAATAATTCAAGTCTTTTATCTCCTTCAGAATACAGTTCATACAAATCTTTTGTAACTGTCGCTGTATGTTCTTCCTCATCATCATCGGTTACAACTCCATAAATCTCTGAAATGTATCTGGATGTACGGTTTGACATATTAAGCACCCATATATCTTCCTGAGAAGGGATACTACTCAACCACGATTCAACAAGTTCTCCGTTAGGAACAAGAGTATAATTCTTAATTACTTCTGAAGAATATTTTATGGCATTATTCCAGTCTTTTTTATAAAGATATACCCTTGCCAACAATGCCTGTGCCGTGTTTGAATTAATATTTGCTTTGGCAATATTTCCGGGTCTTTGCATTGTCAAAAGAGGAATTGCATCAAGCAGATCCTGTTCAATCTGATCGTACGTCTGATACAATTTAGATCTTGATGGCTGGTCAAAAACATCGGGCGTTTCTGTAAGAGTAACAACTCCCATATGGTCTCCGTTTACAGAATACAGATATGGCTGAGCATATAGCCTCGACAAATCAAAATGAATTAAAGCTCTTATAACCATGGCTTCCCCCATTATCTGATTTTTCAAAGACTGATTGGTAGTCTCTACAGCAGGAAGATAGTTTATAATATTATTTACACTGTTTAGTGTTTCATACAATTGCTTATAAAAATTCTGTGAAGTATCATCATTATTGTCTTCTTCTGCAATATGCGTAAAATTATACGTTGCAGAAAACTTATTTATATTAGCAGAACTGACCCCTTTGGAAAATTTAATATTTCCAGATTTAAACTCGGGAACAACAAGCATATTTTGTCCGTAGTAATCAGGGGATGTCAGTGAGGCATACACTCCTGACAAAGCAAAACCTGCTCCTTCAACAGTGCTAAAAAGCTCTTCATTGGAAATCTCATTTTCGGCATCCCTGTCCAGAAAATCATCACAGGAATAAAATGAAATCAATAATATCGGTAATATGTATAATAATTTTTTCATAACAAATAATTACTAAAATTTAACATCAAGACTGAATGAAAATGATCTTGCCTGAGGGAAAGTATATCTGTATTCAGCAATACCATTGCGCCCTTTTTCAGCATCATCCTTATACCATGTCCAGATATTCGAAATATTGGAAGAAAGAGATATCCCTTCAAGTTTAAGTTTCTTAGCTATATGCTTTGGTAAATTGTAAGTCAAAGCAAGGCTCTTAAAACTTATATTGGATTTATCATACATAAATCTTGTCGTTGTCTTACCCGGGTATGCTGTCAACGACAATTTAGGTATATCAGTTATATCTCCGGGCTTCTGCCATCTGTCAAGGATATTTACACTTTGGTTTTGTATAAGAACCTGACGTCCGTCTGACATAGTGTAAGACGAAGAGTATGGCAACATAATATCTGCACCCCAGTCATAACTTATCAAGAAAGAGAAGCTGAAATTTTTATAAGAGAAATTGTTGGTTACACCTCCCTGAAAATCTGGGTTGCGATTGCCTATCACCACTCTGTTTTCAGGCTCATTTGCCTTTTTACTGTCGGTAGTAATAGTTCCATCTGACAAATACCATAACTGCTCTCCAGTATCAGGATCCACTCCGGCAACCCTTGCTCCTATAATCAGACCCAATTCTCTTCCTTCAACAATACCGGTAGAACTGAATGTCGACTCTGAAACCTTATCCATACGATTTGCCAACCTAAGTACCTTATTTTTATTGAACGAAATATTAAAACTAGTATTCCATTTTAGTTCACTTTCTGTAAGATTCTTTGCTTTTACCGACAACTCAAATCCCCTGTTTCTCATATCTGCAACATTGGCAGAGATACTTTCAAAACCAGACTCATAAGGAACCTGAATACTCATTATAGCATCTTTGATTGAATTCTGATAAAATTCTACTCCAAGGCTAACCCTGTTAAAGAAACCTACGTCAATACCAACATTCAGTTTATTGTTTTTTTCCCATGATAAATGACTGTTAGGTGCTGCACTAGGATTAGCCCCTATATACCCGTTATAACTATCACTTGTAGAGTATTTATACAAACCTCTTGCGGCATACGAACCTATACGACTGTTCCCTGTCTTTCCGTAAGAAACTTTTAATTTCAATAAATCAAGATAATCTAAAGAACTTAAGAAGGACTCTTTGTGCAAGAGCCATGAAGCCCCAAATGATGCAAAATTTTCCTTCTGCGAATCACCCCCAAATACAGAAGAGGCATCTCTTCTGAAGTTTGCGGAAAAATTGTATTTATTATCAAGACTGTATGATAATCTTGCGTAATAAGAAATAGCTCCTGTTGATAGCTCAGAATTTTTAATATCACTATCTGCTTTATCAGCCATACCAAGCTGTCTTATTTTTTCGAAAGGTAAATTAGATTCTGATCCGGCAAGATTAGATGCCTTTGTATCGTCAATCTGAAAACCAACTAATCCGGATAACTTATGGATATCATTAATAGTCTTTGAATAATCCAGCTGTGTAAAATTAATCCATTTTCTGTTCTTTCTCCTTACGTCTCTTATATAGCCATTTCTAACATTCCCTGACCCGTTTTGCTTTGAATTAAACAAAAATGACCTTCCAAAAGTATAATCAACTCCAAAGGTTGAAGATAAATTAAGTTCTGAAGTCACCCTGTATTTTAACTGCATACTACTATTAAAATATTCAGTTTTACTCCAGTTCTCATTCTGAGCAAGTCCTGCCAAGGGGTTCATCTGTTTATCGAAAGGAGCAGAAAAATTAAAACTTCCGTCTTCATTGTATGGTGACAAATTTGGTAAAAAAGCAAAACTCCCAAATACATTAAAATTATTCTTTTTTACAGTAGAAAAACCCATTATATAGGTCATTTCCAGCTTATCTGTTAACTTAGATACCAGATTCATCCTTGTTGATATTCTCTCCATATCATTTCCTTCCGATATAGCATCAAGCTTATTATACCCACCGGAAAATCTGAAACTAGTTTTACGTGTTCCTCCTGATATAGAAATATTTGCTTTATAGTCACTTCCTGTCCTTAAAACCAGATCCATCCAATCGGTGTATACATCAGCAGTTCCCGCTGCCTGCTCTGCCGCTTCCTGAGAGTAACCGCTGTTTAACAAGGTTTCTTTAGTTATATCTACATATTCTTTGGAATTCAGATACTGAATGGGATCAATTGCATTGGAAATTGAATATGTCTGATTAAAAGACACCTTTGTTTTTCCTCTTTCACCCCTTTTGGTTGTTATAAGTATTACTCCATTAGAGGCATTAGCCCCGTAGATAGCTGCTGCCGAAGCATCCTTCAGTACGGTTATAGTCTCAATATCATCGGGATCAATCAATGCAAGTGGATTAAGTCTTGTCTCTGACAAGGATCCTGATCCCGCAATGTTCACTGCATTAGGCTCGGAAGAGTCATACAATGGAACTCCATCAAGAATATATAAAGGTTCACTGGAAGCAACCATATCAGAACCAAAAACCTGATCCAACGATCCCTGTCCCCTTATTCGTATTTTTGGAGCAGAACCCGGCTCTCCCGATGAACTTTCAACATAAACTCCGGCAACCATACCTTCCAGCATTTTATCGAAACTCTCTGAAGATTTATTAATTTTCAGATCTTCTGCCTTGACCTGTTCCACACTTCCAACAACAGCTTCCTTGGATTTTGTACTACCATAACCTAAAACCACTGTTTCTTTAAGCATATGAACATCTTCATTCAGCAAAACATTAATAATTGTTCTTTCCCCAACTTTTTCGAACTTAGTTTTAAGACCAATAAATGAAAAAACCAAAACATCATCCTTACTATCTACTTTTATTGAATAATGTCCGTTAATATCGGTACTGGCCCCGATAGTTGTCCCCTTTATTACCACAGATACACCGGGTAAAGGCTCCTTGTCTTTGGCACTTTTTACTACTCCCTTTATAGTAATCTGCGCCATACTCACAGTAGTTGTAATAAGTAAGACTATTACAGCTAATAGATTTTTTTTCATGAAAAGTTAGTTAAAATTTTTACTCGTTAATTTTCTTAAAGACGAATGGATTTTTCATCCTTTCTTTCTGCCCGTTATTATATGTAATATTTAATATCTTTTTAGAAATAAGCTTCCACACCTCTTCTTCGTTAGTCATGTCTTTTACGTAATAAAATCGTGTTAAAGGATATTCCTGATAGATAGAAACTACTCCAATAATACCTTTGTTCTCTTTACCTATATAGTTTATAAGGTATGGCATCATTTGTTTATTTCTTGGATAGTCAATCATTTTAACCTCAAGAAATGTATATTCATCATTCTTATATTTGCTTCTATTATTAAAAGCTCTTTTAAAAGAAGGAAACATCTTTTTCTTAATAGAAAGACCTGATAAAACGGTATCTGTTTTTTCTATTGATTTAACCTTGAAATTCAGTTTCTCATTATAATCAATGCCGCCGGAAGAAAATTTCAAACTCCGTGTTTCTATGCAATTCTTCAATTCCTTAATGTCAGTATTTTCGTTACAAAAAATATTAAGTTCCACCGGCTCACCAAACATAGACTCAAAACTATAAACACCACCATATTTAGCCAGAAGTTTTTCCAAAAATAAAGCATCATAAGAATCAAAGAAATTATTAAGTGCAACCTTGACTATCCCTATCCTTTCATCATCGGAATCAGGTTCATCAACAAACACACTAACGGGGGTAAATATCGCCTCCCCTATCTTTTCTGAATTAAGTTTTGATTTATCGTACCAAATTTTCGCAGTATGCGTTTTTACGTAGGTTGCAACACCTAAAACGCCATCTACCTTTCGCATCTGACTGATAAATGATTTGGAACTTCCAAAACATTCAATATTGCGAATATTATCACGTGTATATATACCGGCCTGTTCCAAAGCCACCTCATCTCCCCATATCTCCGTAACGGTTGGGATTTTTACCTGTTCTCCGATTATCAATCCAATGACCACCAACAATACGGTTATTGATATCGGCATCCATCTGATGTTATTTTTTCTATTTATATTAAGGGTATTCTCAACAGGACAGGAGGCAATACATTCACCACAAAGATTACAATCTGAATTATTTACAACCTTTAAATTCGCCACATCAATTCCTTGTGGACATTTTTTTGAACACAGTCCACAATTTATGCACTTATCTTTATCCCTCGTTATCTTCAACACCGGCAAATACTTCATTCTTCTATTACTTAACTCTGCTATATATCCAATAATACATAACGAGCCTAAGAACCAATAAAATGGTATGTCTAAATTAAGAAAAATTGTTGATAAATATATTAACGTCATGACAATAAGTATAATTGAGTATTTAAATACATTAAAAAGAGCGTTAAGAGGACACAAATATTTACACCAAAACATTTTAATAAAAACAGCTCCAACAACCAGCAGTATGATACTTGAAATAGCTGCCCAAACAATTACATCATCACCAAAAAACGAAACTCCTGCAAAAAAAGGATCATAATGTTTACAAAACAATTCATTACTTGAAGTGGTCATATGGACTGTTACAAATAAAAGAACATATTTTAATGATCTAAGAATCTTATCAAAAAAACCATCAAGCTTTATTCTCATTCCCAATTTATCCCCTAATCTACCCAAATTTTCACTTATTGTTCCCAAAGGACACAAATAGGAACAGAATAATTTACCAAAGAAAATAACACCTATAAGTAATACTATCCCCATAAATATTTGGGTTGAACTCATAGAGCACGCAAGACTACCTGTCTTAATATAACTGACAAATGCCTGGAATCCTCCAAATGGACAGTAAGCCTCAAAATCTACTTCAAAATTTTTGTCGAATAATTTTCGGATTACCAGAAACAAAATCACCCCCAACACACTCCACTGAGGTAATCGTTTATACAGATTCTTAATCTTCATCATTTCTTAAAATTGCTAATGTTAATATTTGTAAAAAATCACAATTCGAAATAATGACAATAATTTATATATATCGTCCCAAATCATAAAATGAAACACAAAAAATAAGTATCAAAATACAATATGAGACCCCTAATGCATTAAATATAAGACAATTAATGAAAATTAAGAAACTATTACAAAACAACTAATAAGACTAATTATTCTGAATACTTTTTATATATTCCGATGGAGTTTTGCCGGTATTTTCTTTAAATACCCTATTGAAAGTTGTCTTTGAATTAAACCCACATTCAAAGGCCAGAGACAATAATGTGTAATTTTTATTTTCCTTGTTATAAAGTTTTTTTAGCAAATACTTAACCCTATATGAATTTATAAAATCATTGAAATTACCATTAGTTTTACTATTAATAACCTGAGATATATGTTGGGCTGAAATATTGGTAATCTCAGATAATTTAGCCAAATTTATTTGATTATCCAGATATGGGTGTTTTTCCTCCATAAACTCAATCAACTCCCTGTACTTTTCTTCAACGATATTATCATTCAACCCAGATTTATACTTTTCTTTGGGATCATCTAATTCAATCTTATTTTTTGAAAAAGGCATTGAAAACAAGTATGCATAGGTATTTCCTATATATAGAAATATAAGAATAAAAACAGAGACAAGGATATTCACAAACATCATCTCATTAGCAAAAACCACTATCCCAAAAATCTGGATTATTTTATATATAGTAGTAATTCCATAGAGCATAACTACCCCAAAAAGAATATTTTTAACCCAATTCAATCGAACAAAATCAAAATCCTTATTAGACAAGCCTACCCTATCTTTATACCTGAGCAAATGGGTAAAGGCTAAAATAATATATATACCCAAAACAGCGGCCTTAAATATTGCAAATGCCTTAGCATAAGGATTCTCAGAACAGAAACAGCCCTGATCTTCTGCACAATTCATAATATGAAACACATTATTAAATGAATATTTAACCCCACTCAATAACACAAAGGGGATTAAGTGCAAAAGATGTTTGTACTTAAACCTAAAATCTTTATTTATAAAACTGATAATATAAAATAACAAGAACGGCCCATGCAATATATGTGTCCCACATAAAAACTCAAATAACAAGAAGAATTTACCATATAATCCAAGTGAATAAAGGAAAAAACTTAACTCCGTTAATATCAGCAATACTAACCAAACTGAAAAAATCTTTTCAGATAAAGTTTTATTTTTCTTCATAAATAAAGAAGCAGAAAAAAATATCAGTAATGCGGTGCTAATAATATACAAGTAGTCCATTTTCTTTCCTTTCACTAATCACTCTCAATCACAACAAATATATTGATTTTTTTTAGAAATTTATAAGATAATTTGATTATAACAATATTTTAACACTCAAATTAAAATATAAAAATAATATCTTTATTATTTGCAGGAACACCTTATGTGCCCCTGCAAATATCTACTTTTCAGAAATCAATATCTCCTTTAAAGTCCTTTTAGGTACATGATGAACCTGATTTTCATCTCTCCAATATTTAAAGTCACCATTCTCTATATCTTCAATAATAACTTCTTCCTTAGGCTTTCCAAGGGCAATAACCTGAATAATATCCATATTTTCGGGCATATCAATTATTTCTTTAATCCTTGCACGATTAAAAGCCCTTAAAATACAGCCACCCAGACCTTGCTCAACAGCACAAAGCAATATGGATTGAGCAGAAATCCCATCATCACAAAAATAATTAGTCGAAATATCTTTGTCATTTAATTGAATTATATAGGCCGCAGGCTTCTCCCCCTCTTCCGGACCCTGCCAATCCGTCAGATAACCAGCCCAGGCAAGAGTCCTAAAAATCTCTTCACATCTGGACTCTGAATTTACAATTACGTATTTTAAAGATTGAGCATTTCTGCCGGAAGCACAGTATCTTGTAACTCCCACTAATTCCCTTAACGTATCAATACTTACCCTCTCCTTTTGATAAAACCTACGATAAGATCTGTTTTTTATTAATAAGTCTTTAAGCATAACACAACTTTTTATTCTGTTTTCTCCGTAAATTTAACTAATTTCCTATAAAAATTATATTTTTGTGTTACAATGAGAAAAAACATAGACATAAAAGGAATTTTCCTGAGAGTAAAAACATTGGTTGTTAATCCTTCAAAGGAATGGAGTAAAATCAAGAGTGAAGAATCTAATACAAAAGATTTGTTTTATGATTTTGCATTTCCCTTTATTGCAATATGTAGCACCTTTGTATTTATCGGTAGATTTATGGAAGACGGATTTATTACTGGTTTTAAGTGTTTTCTTGTGACTTTCATTTCTATGATAACAGGAATGTATGCAGGTTCAAGAATTCTTAATGAGATGATATCATCCAATACCGACGTATCCGAAATCGATTGCTACAAAATGATGATATACGGATCTTCCGTCTTTTGTCTTTTTCACGGAATTGCAGGATTTTTTGGTTCTCACTCCATTATATCCAATTTCCTGGTTATAACACAATTCATTGCTGTATGGACAATTTGGACTGGTACTAATCCGATTATAAAAACAACAAAAAACAATAAAACCGGTTATACTTTAATTATATCATTACTAATAATTCTATTACCACTTATATTAGAAAAACTTCTTACAATTGTTTTTATAATTCCTGTAGCAGAAGTTTAGTGATATATTACTTTTTAGATACCGATTAAATTACTATGCAACAAAGTATAAACATAAAAAACAAACGTGCCACTTTCGATTTTGAATTTATCGAAAAATTTACCGCCGGCATTGTATTAACTGGTACAGAAATAAAATCTATACGTGCAGGTAAAGCCAGCCTTGTGGATTCTTATTGCTATTTTGTAAACCATGAGCTATGGATAAAAGGCATGCATATCTCAGAATACAAATTTGGAAGTTATTTTAATCATATAGAAAAAAGAGAAAGAAAACTTCTCCTTAACAGAAAAGAACTTGATAAACTTGAACGCAAAACCAAAGAAAGTGGACTAACGATAATCCCTGTTCGTCTTTTCCTTAATGAAAAAGGCTTTGCAAAATTAGTTGTAGCTCTTGCAAAAGGTAAAAAAACTTACGATAAAAGAGAAGATCTTAAACGCAAAGACGCTAAAAGGGATATTGACAGAGCAATGAAAAAATAAAAGCATAAAAAAAGCAGGATAGTAAAATATTTCCTGCTTTTATTTCGTTAAGAACTATCTTACCTATCTTTATACATCTCTTTATAATATTCCTGATACTCACCACTGGTCACACGATCCATCCATCCCTGGTTTTTAAGATACCATTCAACCGTTAACTCTATGCCCTTCTCAAAATCAAGCAAAGGTCTCCAACCTAGTTCATTTGTTATTTTTGTGGCATCAATTGCATATCTAAGATCATGACCCGCACGATCCTTTACAAAGGTTATCAACTTTTCAGAACTCCCTTCGGATCTTCCAAGCTTTTTATCCATAACCCTACATATAACTTTTATCAAATCAATATTTTTCCATTCATTAAGGCCTCCGATATTATATGTTTCCCCTGACTTACCTTTATGAAACACAACATCAATTGCATTTGCATGATCCACAACATACAACCAATCTCTCACGTTCTCTCCCTTTCCATAAACGGGAAGAGGCTTATTATTAAGTATATTGTTTATAACAAGAGGAATCAACTTTTCGGGAAACTGATTAGGACCATAATTATTTGAACAATTTGTAATAACAACAGGCATTCCATAAGTATTATTAAATGCCCTAACAAAATGATCAGAACTGGCTTTAGCCGCTGAATAAGGAGATTTGGGGTCATAAGATGTATCCTCAGTAAATAATCCCTCTTCACCCAAAGATCCATAAACTTCATCAGTTGAAACATGGTAAAACAACTTATCTGCTATACTATTACCCCAATAATTCTTAGCCACATGCAATAAAGTAAGTGTCCCTATTATATTTGTATTGGCAAATTCAAAAGGATTTTCAATAGAACGGTCAACATGAGATTCTGCAGCCAGGTGTATAACTGCATCTATTTCTTCTTCTGAAAAAACTTTTTCTACAACATCTTTATCACATATATCTCCCTTTACAAACTTATAATTAGAAGCTCCTTCTATGTCTCTTAGATTTTCAAGATTACCAGCATAAGTAAGCTTGTCGAAATTAATAATATTATATTCTGGATATTTACTAACAAACAATCTTACTACATGCGAACCGATAAAACCCGCACCTCCTGTAATCAATATATTTCTTTTTGCCATAAAATCAATATTAACTTATTTTCCCTCAGCTATTTTAATTATATACTGTCCATAGTCATTCTTGTCCATAGCCTTACCCAACTCCATAAGTTTGTTCTTATCTATATACCCTCTCTGAAAGGCTATTTCCTCAAGACATGCAACCTTAAGTCCCTGCCTCTTTTCAATAGTTTCTATAAACATTCCTGCATCAAGAAGAGATTCATGTGTTCCTGTATCCAACCATGCATATCCCCTACCCATTAATTCAACTCTAAGACTCTTATTTTTAAGATATTGCTGATTTACTGTGGTAATTTCCAGTTCTCCCCTATCTGAGGGAGTTATTGTCTTAGCTACATTTACAACAGAATTAGGATAAAAATAAAGACCAACAACAGCATAATTAGACTTGGGATTCTGAGGTTTCTCTTCTATCGAAATAACATTACCTTTTTCATCAAACTCAGCAACACCATATCTTTTGGGATCATTAACATAGTATCCAAACACAGTGGCTATCCCATCCCTTTCTACATTATTTCTTGCATCTTTAAGCAACGAAGTCATTCCCTGCCCATAAAAAATATTATCACCCAACACCATACAAACATCATCCCCACCAATAAAATCTTCACCAATAATAAAAGCCTGAGCCAAACCATCCGGAGAAGGCTGTTCTGCATATTCCAATTTTAATCCTATATCTTCTCCATCCCCCAACATTTTTTTAAAATGAGGCAAATCCGTTGGAGTTGAGATTATCAATATTTCTTTTATTCCGGCAAGCATAAGAACCGAGAGAGGGTAATATATCATCGGTTTGTCATAAACAGGAAGAAGCTGTTTCGAAATTCCTTTTGTTATCGGATATAGTCTTGTTCCCGAACCACCAGCTAGAATTATTCCTTTCATAAAGATATATTTATTAGTATTTCCAATATTTTAAAAAGGCGGAGCAGAGTCAAAATCATCTGCTGTGGGGATTCCTTGCCCCAGCCCAACTTCTCCTGCAACAACTGTTTCTGCTTCTCCAGTATTCATTTTAGAACTAAATATCTTAGTATCACCACCCGTTTCATTGGTATAAAAAGGAGAAACCTGCTCAAGATCACAGAACTGCGCCAACTCATTCCTGAATCTAAGCTGAATCTCACCCACAGCACCATTACGGTGTTTGGCAATAATAATATCAGCTATTCCCCTCAAATCGTTACCCTCACTATCCTGTGTTATTCCATATCGCTCCGGACGGTGAATAAAAAGCACCATATCCGCATCCTGCTCAATAGACCCGGATTCCCTCAAATCAGAAAGCATAGGTTTTTTAGCATCACCTGTCCTTTGTTCCACCCCCCTGTTCAACTGGGAAAGAGCGAGAACAGGTATATTTAATTCTTTGGCTATAATCTTTAACTGTCGCGAAATAAGACTCACCTCCTGCTCCCTGTTCCCTCTCATATCACTTCCCGCTGTCATCAACTGAAGGTAGTCAATTATCAATAACTTAATATCGTATTTTGCTTTCAATCTCCTACATTTGGCACGCAACTCAAATATAGATAAAGCCGGAGTATCATCTATATAAATTGGAGCCTCAACCAAAGATTTGATTTTTCTATGTAATTGCTGCCATTCAAAATCCTGCAACTTCCCGTTCCTAATCTTTTCAGATCCCAATTCCGTCTCACTTGAAATAAGCCTGTTGACAAGCTGAACCGAAGACATCTCAAGTGAGAATACCGCTATTGCTTGTTTGTGCGTAACCGCCATATTTCTGGCCATAGACAGTACAAAAGCTGTTTTACCCATCGAAGGACGAGCTGCAATAATAACCAAATCTGAAGGCTGCCAGCCAGAGGTAACCCTATCCAAAGCTGTAAAACCGGAGGGGACCCCACTTAAACCATCCGCTCTTGCAGCAGCAGTCTCAATACCTTTTATGGCCTCATCAATAACCTTGCTGATTGGGGAAATCTCTTTCCTGATATTCCCTTCGGCGACATCAAAAACATCCTGTTGAGCCTTATCCATCAAATCGGCAACGTCAATACTCTCATCGTAAGCCATAGTCAGTATTTCACTACTAACCCTTATAAGCTCTCTCTGTATATGTTTCTGGGCAATTATTCTGGCATGAAATTCTATATGGGCAGCAGAAGCAACTCTATTGGTCAGTTGACTGATATAAACATACCCCCCAACCTCATCTAAAGCACCCTGTTTCTTTAATTCCTCAGATACAGTAAGAATATCAATTGGCTCCTCGTCCATCGCCAGTCGCTGAATTGCTTTAAAGATCTTTTTATGTGAATCTTTATAAAATGCATCAGGACAAATAATATCACCAACTGTTATATATGCATCTTTTTCCAGCATCAAGGCTCCCAATACAACCTCTTCCAATTCAATAGCCTGAGGAGGAACCTTACCATACTCACTTATAGCATTTTGCTGCACTTTATTATATTGTTTCTTACCCATATTTCTTTCTTATATAGAAAACAAAGATAAGAACTCAACACACATAAAACAACATTCTAAAGAGATATTATCAGAGCTAATACTTACCCCTTAAATCATATAACTGAAAGGAACAATCCTTATTAAGCAACAAACGACAAAACCAATATTATTAATATAGCAACAACAACCTGCTTAACAAAAGACTTTAGATTATCATCAATATCACAGAATATCAAATCATCAATTTTCATAAAGACAAAGTTTAAAGTCATTAAAAATATAAATCCTAAAAACTGATACGAGAAAAATCGGTAATGAGATTAAATAATTAGATCTAAATAGAAAAGTTTTGACATATCATGAAATAAAATAGACAAACACTAAATTATCCTATAATTTTAAATAAAATAAAAAAAGAGCCAGTTAAAAAACCGACTCTTAGTAGCGGGAGCAGGATTCGAACCTACGACCTTTGGGTTATGAGCCCAACGAGCTGCCACTGCTCCATCCCGCAATAATATATTTTTAGATCAAATCTTCAAATTAATAAAACAAAGAATAAAATTGGTAGCGGGAGCAGGATTCGAACCTACGACCTTTGGGTTATGAGCCCAACGAGCTGCCACTGCTCCATCCCGCAATATATATCTTTATTTCAAAATGTCAATTTCAGAATACGTAACAAAAAATGTAGCGGGAGCAGGATTCGAACCTACGACCTTTGGGTTATGAGCCCAACGAGCTGCCACTGCTCCATCCCGCAATTATATATTTTTATAGAACGTATCTTTCTTTCTTTTGCGGTTGCAAAGCTAACACAATTTTCATCCCCAACAAACTTTTTACCAATAAAAAACCCAAAAAACCTTGCAATATCAAATAATACGCAACACACCAGACATTTACAAATGCATATTTAAAATATTTCATAGCAACATTTTTTTTTTACCTTTGTCTTATAATTTAATCATCACAAATAATCAAATAGTTTTTAAGACTGAGGACAAACAACAAAACATGACAGAGAAAAAGATTATTAAAAAGCTCCACAAAAAATACAAGCTCTCAATTTATAACGAGAATACTTTCGAAGAACTTTTATCTATAAGGATTTCGAAACTAAATTTAGTTAGTAGCATTTTAGGCCTAATAATTGTCATAAGTATCATTATTACTTTATTGATTGTGTTTACAGATATAAAACAAATTATACCGGGATTCGATCGTAACTTAAGAAATAATATTGTTAAAAACTCCATTACAGTCGATTCACTTAAAACAGAATTAGAAAAAAGAGACCGTTTTTTTGTAAGCATACAAAATATCATCAACGGAACAGAAGAGGAAAATACAGAAATTGAGTTACCAAACGACACCATTTCCCAAAGAAGCTACGATATAAAATTCGAAACATCTGAAAAAGAACAAGAATTCAGAAAAAAGATAGAAGACGAAGAACGCTTTAATCTTCTGATTTCAGATCACAATAAACCCAAACACGAAAACATAAAATTATTCCCTCCCGTCATAGGACTAATATCCCAGAGTTTCGATGCAACGCATCAACATTATGGTATTGATATTGTTGCAAAGCCAAACAGCAAGATATCTGCCGTATTGGATGGAACCATAATTTTTACCGGATGGACTATAAAGACAGGTCACGTAATACAAGTTCAGCATGCTAATAATCTTATTTCAATATACAAGCACAATGTTGAACTTTTAAAGAAAACAGGACAACATGTTAAGGCCGGCGAGGCTATCGCAATAATAGGTAACACTGGTGAATTATCATCCAGTACCCACCTTCATTTCGAACTATGGAAAGGTGGAAAACCACTAAACCCCGAATCATATATCAAATTTAAATAATGAGAAAGCACATAGCAATCTTAGGCTCAACCGGATCAATAGGAACACAAACACTAGAGGTGGTTGAATCAAATCCTGATAAATTTAGCGTAGAAATTATTACTGCCAACGAAAATTCAAAACTTTTAATAGAACAAGCCTTAAAATTCAAACCCGACACGGTAGTAATAGCCAACGAGGACAAATACGAAGAAGTCAATAGAGCTCTTGTTAACGAAGACATTAAAGTCTTTGCCGGAAACAAGGCAATAGAAGAAGTGGTACAATTTTCAACCATAGATACAGTTGTTACTGCTATGGTTGGATATTCCGGATTAATACCAACCATTAAAGCCATTGAGGCCGGCAAAAACATTGCACTGGCAAATAAAGAGACCCTGGTTGTTGCAGGAGAACTCATAAAATCACTTCAACAGAAAAACAAAGTCAACATTTACCCTGTAGATTCCGAACACTCGGCAATCTTTCAATGTCTAATGGGTGAGATGGGTAATAATATAGAAAAAATATTATTGACTGCATCCGGTGGCCCTTTTCGTGGGAAAGACATAGATTATTTAAAAACAGTCAGTCCGGAACAAGCCCTCAAACACCCTAACTGGGATATGGGCGCAAAAATAACAATAGACTCGGCCTCATTAATGAACAAAGGCTTTGAAGCAATTGAGGCCAAATGGCTTTTCGATCTTACTCCAGAACAAATTGAAATTGTAGTTCACCCACAATCCATAATACACTCTATGGTACAATTTGAAGATGGATGCATTAAGGCACAAATGGGACTTCCTGACATGAAACTCCCAATACAATTTGCTTTAACATACCCGGACAGACTAAAAACAAATTTCCCAAGATTTAGTTTCTGGGATTATCCTGAACTAACTTTTGAAAAACCGGACATCAACACATTCCGAAATCTTAGCCTTGCTTTTGAAGCGATGAAAAAGGAAGGTAATATGCCCTGTATATTAAATGCAGCAAATGAGGTTGCCGTCAAAGCTTTTTTAACACACAAAACAAGCTTTTTAGGAATGACAGATATTATCGAAGATTGCATTAAAAAAGTTTCTTTTATAAAAAAACCTGACCTAAACGACTATATAGAGACAGACAGAGAAACAAGAAAATTTGCGGCTTCTCTCATATAATTGATTATATTTGGAAGCTAAATTTTAAAATACAATTATGGAAGTACTGGTAAAAATATGTCAATTCCTTTTAAGCTTATCTATTTTGGTAATGCTTCACGAATTAGGGCATTTTGTTTTTGCAAAAATATTTAAGACAAGAGTAGAAAAATTTTATATATTTTTCAACCCTGGTTTTTCTCTGTTCAAATATAAAAAAGGTGAGACAGAATACGGGATGGGGTGGATTCCCCTTGGTGGATATGTGAAGATATCAGGGATGATAGACGAATCTTTAGACAAAGAACAGATGAAACTTCCACCTAAACCATACGAATTCAGATCAAAGCCAGCATGGCAAAGATTATTAATTATGCTTGGTGGTGTACTGGTAAATTTTGTTCTTGCATTTTTCATCTATACCATGGTACTGTTTGCATGGGGAGAACAATACTTACCTGCCAAGAATGCCAAATACGGTGTGGTTTGCGATTCTCTGGTACAAAGCATTGGCATTCAAAATGGAGATATAATATATGCCTTAGACAATAAAGAAGTTGAACGTTTTTCAGACATTATTCCAGACATATTACTTAACTCTCCAAAGACCATACAGGTTCTAAGAGAAGGGGAGAAATTAGATATAAGAGTTCCTTCTTATTTTATTCCGGCTTTATTGGAACAATCATCCAAAGGATTTAATTACATATTACCCCTAACACCTAGAATGCCTTTTAGACCATTTAAGATAAGTGCATTTAGCAAAGAATCTATTCTAAAAAATGCAGGGGCAATAGAAGGTGATGAAATTATCGCTATAAATAACAATAAATTCGAATATTACGATCAATTTAAAACTTA
Source organism: Marinifilaceae bacterium (assembly GCA_963666945.2). Lineage (GTDB taxonomy): Bacteria > Bacteroidota > Bacteroidia > Bacteroidales > Marinifilaceae. The sequence goes on along the minus strand of CAXXRT010000055.1, from coordinate 72,616 downwards.
TCTAGAGGCGAATAAGAATAAGCATATTGATGTAAAAACTATAAGAAACAACGACACCATTACCTATAATATACAACTAGGCAGTAGCGCTTTGTTAGGCGTCAGAAATCTTCCAAGTGTAAACGTTTTTGAATTCGAAACAAAGAAATATTCTTTTGCAGAATCAATACCAGCAGGAATTAATATGGGCATAGATAAACTGACCTCATATTTAAAACAATTTAAACTATTATTTTCTGCCGAAACAAAAGCTTATAAATCTTTAGGAGGATTTATCTCCATTGGAAACATTTTCCCTGGAATATGGGACTGGCAAGCTTTCTGGAATCTTACAGCATTCCTGTCTATTATTCTGGCAATAATGAACGTTCTACCTATTCCGGCATTAGACGGAGGTCATGTATTATTCCTTCTATACGAAATTGTTTCAGGAAGAAAACCAGGAGACAAATTCATGGAATACGCACAAATAGGAGGAATGTTTTTATTATTAGGACTACTTATACTTGCTAACGCTAACGATATTATAAAACTATTTGGATAATGAGCAGAAAACTTAAAAATTCTGAACTAAACAGATTATCCTCTGAAGAATATAAAGAAAGTAAAAAGACTCCTATAATTGTTGTATTAGACAATATAAGGAGTCTTAACAACATAGGTTCAGTCTTTCGTACTTCCGACGCTTTTCTAATAGAAGGGATATACTTATGCGGGATTTGTGCAAAACCCCCACACAGAGATATTCACAAGACTGCATTAGGAGCAGAAGACTCTGTTATATGGGAATACTTTGAAAAAACAGAGGATGCTGTTAATACATTAAAAGAAAAAAACTATAAAGTTTATTCCATAGAACAAGTTGAAAACAGTATTTCATTAGAAGAGTTCACTCCAGATAAAGAAGAGAAATATGCCTTTGTCTTTGGCAACGAAGTAAAGGGAGTACAACAGAATATTGTAAATATCTCCGACGGATTTATAGAAATACCCCAGTTTGGAACAAAACACTCATTCAACATTTCTGTTACTGCGGGGATTGTATTATGGGAAGTATTTAAAAAGCTAAAACTTTAATCGACACTATAATAGCTTGGAAAAAAGCGGTGAATTAAGACTCACCGCTTTTATTTTTTTCAAGTTCTTCCCAATATTCCAGACCTCTTCGCATATGCGGTATCACAATTGTACCCCCCACAACATCAGCCACCGAAAAAACCTCAAATATCTCTTCCTTACTAACACCAAGTTCGAAACATTTCTCAAGGTGATACTTAATGCAATCATCACATCTTAACACCATAGATGTTGCCAGTCCCAGCATTTCCTTTACTCTCGCTGAAAGAGCCCCATCCATATAACAATTGGTATCAATATTGAATATTCTTTTTATAACCTTATTATCAGAGGCAAGAATCCTTTCATTCATCCTTTCTCTGTATTCTCTGAATTCGTTAATCATTGTGCTCATATGCGAATATTTAATATATTATTACAAACTCTCACCTATAAGGGTAGCAGAAGTACAATCTATAACTCTTATATCAACGTAATCGCCTACTTTATAATCTTTTCGAGGAAATACAATTACTTTATTCTGAGAGCTTCGTCCATACATCTGGTCATCAGACTTCTTAGAAACACCTTCCACAAGTACCTCAAACACCCTGCCTATATCAGACTTATTACTTTCTAAAGAGAACTTGCTTTGCATCTCAATCATCTCACTAAGCCTCTCTCCCTTTACCTCTTCACTAATATTATCAGGAAGTCTCTTAGAGGCCATTGTGCCAGGTCTTTCAGAATACTTAAACATATAAGCAAGATCAAATCGAACTTCCCTCATAAGGCTAAGTGTCTCTCTGAAATCATCATCACTCTCATTATGAAAACCAACAAAAACATCAGTAGATAGTCCACATTCAGGGATATACTTCTTGATTGCAGCTATTTCTGTCAAGATACCATTCCCTTGTATACTTTCTGTTCATATTCTTCAATACGGCATTACTACCCGACTGAACAGGAAGATGTATATGTTTACATATATTATGGTATTTTGCAATAGTCTTCAAAGTCGCATCACTCATATCCTTAGGATGTGAAGTCGCAAACCTTATTCTCATATCAGGTACTGATTCTGCTACCCTTTCCAAAAGCACCGGAAAATCAACTACAGAATCCCCTTCCTTAAAATTATAAGAATTCACATTCTGACCAAGAAGGGTTACCTCCCTATATCCTTTCGAGAATAAATCCTTGACTTCCCTGATTATTGATTCAACACTTCTGCTTCTTTCCCTTCCACGAGTATAGGGCACAATGCAATATGTACAGAAATTATCACATCCCCTGATTATTGAAACAAACCCTGATATGGCTGTTTCTTCAATTCTGGTAGGACAAATATCCTTATATGTCTCAGTCAATGAAAGATCAGTATTAATAGCTTTTTCACCCTTACCGGCTTTATCTATCAAAAGAGGAAGATCCATATATGCATCAGGACCAACAACAATATTCACATTTTTCTCCTGCTCAAACAATTTCTCACCCAATCGTTCAGCCATACAACCCATTATACCAACCAAAAGCTCCGGATTCTTTTTCTTAAGCTGTGAAAATCCCTGTACTCTCCCCCTCACTCTTTGCTCTGCATTCTCACGTACAGAACAGGTATTAACCAACAATATATCCGCCTCTTCTCTATCCTTTACAAGGGCATAGCCACTATGCTCCAATATGGCAGCAACAACCTCACTATCTGCAACATTCATCTGGCAGCCATAGGTCTCTATATAAAACTTCTTTCCCATTTTTATCACATATTTTTTAGCCTGACAAATATAGTAAATAAATGTAGTAAAAAGAAAATCAACATTTTTCGAAATCTTTATAATTTACTAACTTTGCATGCTATTTCAGGAAAAACAGCAAAAAGGAAACTATGAGATTTATATCTTTATAGTATAAATTCCATAAAAAAATACTATTTTTAAAAAATAAAATCAAAATACATATGATACCAAAGGACGAATTCAGAAAATATGCCATAAAAGAACGTGGTATTAGCAGCATGATACTTGATCAATTCACATCTATTTCCAACAATGCATACATTTCTCCTACAATTATTGAAGAGAGACAGTTAAATGTAGCATCAATGGACGTATTTTCAAGACTGATGATGGACAGAATCATTTTTTTAGGTGTTCCTATCGATGATTATGTTGCAAATATTATAATGGCACAACTTCTGTTCCTTGAATCAGCAGATCCAGGTAAAGATATTCAAATATATTTCAATACACCAGGAGGATCGGTACATGCGGGATTAGGTATCTATGATACAATGCAATACATAAACTGTGATATTGCAACAATCTGTACTGGTATGGCGGCATCCATGGGAGCTGTATTGCTTACTGCAGGAACTAAAGGTAAACGCTCTGCCCTTAAGCATTCAAGAATAATGATTCACCAACCACTTGGTGGAGCACAAGGACAGGCATCAGATATTGAAATAACTGCCAGAGAAATATTAAAATTAAAAGGAGAATTATATCATATTATTGCAGATCATTCCGGTAACCCATATGAAAAAATAGAGAAAGATTCAGACAGAGACTACTGGATGACAGCAACAGAGGCAAAAGAATATGGTATGATAGACGAAGTATTAACAAAATAAAATTGAAGGGTATGGATAGGTGTTCGTTTTGTGGAAGAACAAGAAATGAGTCCACATTGCTAATCGCTGGTATTGACGGGTTTATTTGTGATCTTTGTGCCATACAGGCATATGATATCATACAGGAGGATCTCCATAGTAAAGAAGATCTTAATCTTGGGGATATCACTCTCCTTAAACCAAAGGAAATAAAAGAATTTCTTGACCAATATGTAATTGGACAAGATGCAGCAAAAAAATATTTGTCAGTTGCCGTATATAATCACTACAAACGTTTATTACAGCACAAAGATGATGAAGATATAGAAATTCAAAAATCCAACATTATACTTGTTGGAGAGACAGGAACGGGTAAAACATTACTTGCTCAAACCATTGCTAAAATGCTTCATGTTCCCTTTACAATTGTAGATGCTACAGTCTTAACTGAAGCAGGTTATGTTGGGGAGGATATTGAATCTATATTAACAAGATTGCTTCAGGCCTCAGACTATAATGTTGAGGCAGCTGAAAAAGGTATAGTTTTCATCGATGAAATTGATAAGATTGCCAGAAAAAGTGACAATCCTTCAATCACCCGGGACGTTTCAGGAGAAGGTGTCCAGCAAGGATTACTGAAACTATTGGAAGGTTCGGTTGTTAATGTTCCACCACAGGGGGGACGTAAGCATCCTGATCAGAAAATGATTCCTGTCAACACAAAAAATATCTTATTCATATGTGGAGGTGCCTTCGACGGAATTGAAAGGAAAATATCCCAGAGATTAAACACTCAGGTTGTAGGCTTCAATGCAAGTAAAGAAAAAGAACATTTAGACCACAAAAACATGCTTCAATATATTGCTCCACAAGATCTAAAATCTTTTGGTTTAATACCTGAAATCATTGGTCGTCTTCCTGTTCTAACTTATCTTGAACCACTTGATAAGATAGTACTGAGAAGCATTCTTACCGAACCTAAAAACTCCATTATCAAACAATATACTAAGTTATTTGATATGGATAATATCAAGTTAAAATTCAATAACGATACACTAGATTATATTGTTGATAAAGCAATCGAATTTAAACTTGGGGCCAGAGGATTGCGTTCTATATGTGAGACAATAATGACGGATGCAATGTTTGAAATTCCTTCTACAAACAGGAAAACATTTACTGTTACTAAAAAATATGCGGAAGAGAAGCTGGAAAACCTAAATGCCAAAAATCTTAGAGTCGCTTAAGCATATAAATGATAATTCAAAAAAGCAGGTATTAAATAATTACCTGCTTTTTTTATTTAATTAACACAAACCCAAATATAGCTTCAAACACTCTTAACTTATTTCACCTCTTCAATTTTTTCTCTTTTTGGTTCCCATAACTCCACTTTATTGTTTTCGGGATCCAGTATATGAACAAACTTTCCGTAATCACACTCCTCAATTTCATCCAACACAACTACCCCTTTTCTCTTTAGATCAGCAACAAAACCCTCAATGTCATCAACAATATAATTAATCATAAACTCTTTTTTCGAAGGTTCAAAATAACCCGAATCATGCGAAAATGGAGCCCATTGCAGATACAAATTCCTATCAGGATTTTCCACATCCCTTGCTTCAAACATTGTCCCGTAATCGTCAGTCTGGAACCCAAAATGTTCTCTATACCATTCATTAATTTTATCAGGATTTTTACATTTAAAATAAATCCCTCCCACTCCCAAAACTTTAATGTTGTCTTTCATAGCTATATATTTTTATTATTTTACTGAAAATTTATCTTCCCTCCCCAGGAAAGGCTGAAATGCTCTTTTAAAAATATCATATGCTTCATCTTTATTAATCTCTGATAAAATACCCACAGGACCAAATTCAGTTGCCTTCTCAGCCATAAATTCCAAATCAACTGACTTTACTCCAACCTCTTGTAAAGAAGCAGGCAATCCCAGCTGTTTATAAAACTTAAGCAACTCTTCAATTCCCATATGGGCAGCCCTTATATCCTCAACCCTGTCAACTTTAAAAACATTACGGGCAAATCTTGCAAAAATTGGTAAATATCTACTTGCATTATCCAGTGTATGCTTCATCCAGGCAGGAGTAAGCAAGGCAAGTGAAAGACCATGTGTCATACCATTACTTACTCGATAATTCATGACCTAAATAGTGTACCGGGTATTTGAAAGGGGATTTTCCCAATCGAAATTGAAATCCAGCCAAAGCCATACTGCTGGCCCAAAAGATTATAGCTCTGGACTCATAATTTTCTGGCTCATTAACAGCAATAGGACCATGTTTAATAACAGCCTTCATAATCCCCTCATTCATACCGTCCTGGACATCTGTCCCCGATTCAGGATGAAAATATTGCTCCATAAGATGAGATAACACATCAGCCACACCGGCAGCCGTTTGCTCCCTTGATACGCTAAAAGTATATTCAGGATCCAAAATAGAAAAAGAAGGGAATAGAGATTCATGAACCAGAATATGTTTCTTCTTTGCCTCCCCTGCACTTATCACGCAACCACAATCCATCTCCGAACCGGTACCGGCAAAAGTCATAACCACACCTATTTTCAATGTATTTTGGACTTCAACCTTGTATTTTAACAAATCCATTACATCCCCATCATAACTTGCCGCTGCAGCAATAGCTTTGGAAGCATCAGCCGTAGAACCACCACCCACCGCCAGAACCAAATCTATATTATTCTCCCTGCACAATCTTACCCCCTCCATAACACTTTCCACCCCCGGATTAGGTCTTATCCCGGCAAGCTCAATAAAATCAATATTATTTAACTCTAACTGACCGACAACCTGTTTATAAATACCATTCCTTTTTATACTTCCCTCTCCATAAACAAAAAGTACACGAGAAGATCCCGCTTCCTTTATTGCATTCCCCAGATTGCAAATCTCACCTTTACCAAAATAAACTTTAGTAGGAATATAGAAAATAAAATTATCCATGCCGCATATACAGTTTTAACATTTTTAAACACTTATGTAGTATTACGGCAATACCAAGCTTATTGTTGCCAAGAAATAGCGACAAAATTGAATTTTCTTTTAAAAAAAATGATATAACATTTTAGGCAATATTACTTAATAAAGAATTGCCTAAAATATTATCTATTACTTAAAATATAGTTAAAGATTATTTAAATTATTACATAAAGATTAAAAGACAAAACCCTCAATATAAAAGCCTTGACTATTTTTTATATACATTAATCCTTCAATTCTAAGGCCATTTGTTTAGCATCTACCCCTTTTACAAGATTTAATTTTCTCTCCAGCTCATCATGTTTATCCTGATCACCCTTTAATTCAAGAAAAATCAATCCCGATTCTGAACAATTATCAAGAACACCCTCATGCAATCCCAATCGAGTTTTTATAAAACATCCCCATCCTGTCAATATTTTCTGAACTGTTTCTGCAGCATCATGTCTGTGATTAATCAGTATTAGCATTACATTTTTCTTCATAAGTTAAAAATTTATAGGTTTCAATATAAGTCATTTAGCTATATATAAATTTATTGAATATACTTAACAATACAAAATTAAGTTTCAATTTCATTAAAATCTTTAATCCCACCATTATTGGAAAAGAAGATTTACTAATATTATTAACTAAACGTAGTAAAACCTATATTATCAGTTTCATCGAAAAAAAACTAAAAAAAAGACACAAATTATTTTCTCCTGATATACAAATACATATAATATTAAAGCAAAAAAAAAATATTGAAATATTGCCAAAACCCTTGCAGATTCTAAATTATTCACTACATTTGCATCCGCAATAACGAAACAAAAGAGAAACAAAATTGCGCGGATGTGGTGAAATTGGTAGACACGCTAGACTTAGGATCTAGTGCCGCGAGGCGTGGGGGTTCGAGTCCCTTCATCCGCACCACCCAGAAAAAACCTGACTATTTATAGTCAGGTTTTTTTTATTTCACATAAACTTTAATAATCTGTCCAGAAAGCATATTTAAAATCCATACAATTTAGAGTTTAAATACGATTTTTATTCATTCTAAATTATAAAAAAGCTTAAGATTAATTATATCTTAATAAGCTCAAATACGTTAATCTTAAATACTATAATAAAAAATCACTGTTATGGAGTCAATAGGACAATTCATAAGAGATTTCAGTAGTTACACATGGGGGACTCCTTTATTAATATTACTCAGTGGGGGAGGTTTATTTTTTCTTATATATTCAGAGTTTATTCCCTTCAGACATATCTGGCACTCAATTAAGATCATTAGAGGCGATTACGACGAACACAATGAGGCAGGCGAAATAAATCATTACGAAGCTTTATCAACAGCTATTGCCGCAACCGTTGGTCTTGGCAATATTAGCGGAGTAGCAATAGCAATAACAACAGGAGGACCCGGAGCCATTTTCTGGATGTGGGTTAGTGCCTTTCTGGGTGTTTCTAACCAAATTCTTCACCTGTAGTCTGGCAATAATGTACAGAGGAAAAGATTCAAAGGGAGAATTACAGGGAGGGCCGATGTATGTTATAGAGCAAGGACTAGGGAAAAGATGGAAACCATTAGCTGTATTCTTTTCTATTGCAGGTCTTATCGGAGTTTCACCTATCTTTCAGGCAAACCAACTGACAAAAATCATCACTGACGTAATGATTGAGGATGCAGGCATAACTTCCAGTCTTGTCATCGGTATATTCATTAGTATTCTTGTTGGCATAGTAATATTTGGAGGAATTAAACGTATAGGTAAAGTAGCAGGAAAATTAGTACCTGTAATGGTGCTGCTATATGCCGTTGCTGTAATTACAATTCTTATCACATATCACGAAAACATACCTGAGACTTTCGCTCTGATTATTTCTGATGCATTCACAGGCAAGGCAGTTCTTGGAGGAGCACTCGGAACTATAATATTAATAGGAGCTAAAAGAGCAGCATTCTCCAATGAAGCAGGTATTGGAACAGCCCCAATGGCTCATGGTGCAGCCCAAACAAACGAGCCCATAAGAGAAGGACTTGTTGCAATGCTTGGTCCAATAATCGATACAATAATAGTGTGTTCAATGACCGCTTTCACGATAATAGTAACAGGTGTTTGGCAAACCAGTGAAGCCAACGGAGTAACATTAACACTACATGCCTTTGAAATGGGCATTCCTTATGTAGGGAAATATATACTTATTATATGTGTAGCAATTTTTTCCCTAACTACCCTCTTTGCTTTCCCATACTACGGAAGTAAATGCCTCAGCTATTTAATTGGAGCAGAAAGAAAACATTGGTACAACTATTTCTTCTTGATAGCCATAGTACTGGGCTCTGTTTCTTCTCTAGGAGTAATTGTAAATCTAATCGATAGCATGTATGCCCTTATGGCCTTCCCCACCATGATCGCTGCACTTATTCTTGCTCCTAAAGTTAAAAAAGCAGCAAAAGAATATATGAAAAAGCTTGAAGAATCAAAAAAACGTAATAAAAAATAAAAAAGAGATATTGGTATCAGGACTACATATAGAATTAATTACAAAAAAATCAGAGTATTAAAACCAATATATCATGTATTAGAACTGCCCGGTCCTAAGCATAACTAAGGTACAAGCCTCAATTGTCTCGATACCTTTAGCTTCTAGTTTTTCTTTTACACTTTCAGACTCCGTACCCGGGTTAAATATCACCCTTCTTATATTTTTATTCAGTAAAGAATCCACATAATTCTCTAGCAATGTGGGATTCACATACAATGTAACTGTATCAATATCAGTTGTTAATTCATCAATGTTTTTCAACACTTCAATATTGTCTATAACCTTAACACGAGGATGAACGGGGATAACATTATAACCTTTCTCTACTAAAAATTTAACCGCCTTATTAGAATATCTGTCTACCTTATCACTCGCTCCAAGCACTACAACATTTTTACTCATTTCCAGTCTTTTAAAATTATTTATCAGCTAAATTACTATTTAAAATGAAAAAAACAAAACAACACATTATAACCAGCTGATAAGGGTTTATCTTTAGCAAGGAAAAGATTCTTTACAATAAAAAGATAACTTCAGAATCTAAATATCAAAAAAATAATTTTTATATATAGAAATCTATTACTAAATTAAAACAATAAAACCATACGGTATCTACACTCCGTATAATCAACTATAAATACAATACATATAATGAGAGGAAAAAAAGATTTAAACCTTGCAGTACTCATAGATGCAGACAATATACCTTATTCTAATATAAAAGGAATGCTTGATGAGATTGCAAAACTCGGAGTTCCAAGTATAAAAAGAATATATGGAGATTGGACTAAACCAACTGTCTCGGGATGGAAACCTGCACTATTGGAACACGCCATTACCCCTATTCAGCAATATAGTTACACAACGGGTAAAAACGCAACAGATTCTGCGATGATTATTGACGCAATGGATATCCTGCACAGTCAAAAAGTCGACGGCTTTTGCCTTGTATCAAGCGATAGCGATTTCACCCGTTTAGCTATAAGATTAAGAGAATCAGGAATGCTGGTCATTGGCATAGGTGAAAAGAAAACACCAAAACCCTTTATTGTGGCCTGCGATAAATTTATCTACATAGAAATAATTGGTGCAAAAGAGATTATAAAAGCCACCGAAACCACAACTCCCCATACTCAGGGAACATCAACGGAATTCGATAAAATCGACAATAGTTTTATTCAATTAATAAAAGCATCTGTTGAGGATTTAGCCGATGATACAGGATGGGCCTTTCTGGCAGATGTAGGAAATTTAATTATCAAAAAGAAACCAGATTTCGATCCAAGAAACTACGGTTTCCCAAAACTAACTCCTTTAATAAAATCCTTGGACAAATATTTTAAAGTGGATGAAAGAGAAGTCGAAAAAACACACATCAAACATATATATGTAAAAATAAAAAGATCAAAATAGGATTAGGATTTAGAAAATCGCCGAACCAATATTTTGTACAAAAGTCAACAGAAACTTTCCTGCTAAAAAAGAAATAAATTATCGTAAAAGATGAAAATATTCAACAACATTCATACAGACTGGAATACCATTATTCTTATTTCACTATTCCTTATAGGAGCAATTGTTGCTACGCGCGTAGTAAGATGGATGATAAACAAAACCTTCCTTACTGCATCAAAAAAACTAAATGCAGACCCGACAGGATATAAATTCCTTAAGAATGCTGTTTCAACAATTATCTGGCTTATAGCAATTGGAGCTATTATATCCTTAATACCCAGATTAAAAACCCTAACAGTTACTCTTTTTGCCAGTGCAGGTATTCTGGTAGCCATTGTTGGATTTGCATCTCAGCAGGCATTTGCAAATATTATAAACGGAATATTTATAGTAATATTCAAACCTTTCAGGGTTGGAGACATGATTAAAGTAGGCAATATGGAATACGGTGTTGTCGAGGATATAACCCTGAGACACACCATTATCAACGACTTTAAAAACAAGCGCATAATAATACCTAATTCAACCATGGGCTCGGAGGTAATAACCAACGACAGTATACACGACAAAAAGATATGCAAATGGATAGAAGTAGGTATAAGCTACGACAGTGATATTGATCTTGCCATTAAAATAATGCAGGAAGAATCCGTGAAACATCCATTTTGTATTGACAACAGGACAACAAAACAAAAAAAAGACGGAACACCCCAGGTTGCAGTTAGAGTTATTGGCTTTGGAGAATCGAGTGTTAATATGCGGGCATATGTGTGGACCGACGACCCATCTGTTGGTTTCCAGATGCACAGTGACATAAACAGGGCCATAAAAAAACGATTCGATGCAGAAGGGATTGAAATACCATTCCCTTACAGAACCATTGTCTATAAAAAAGATCTTCCACCAAATGCCAAATCATAGGAAAAAATGAAAAACAAAAAAAATTCCATATCCCAAAAAGCTGGTTTACCTCCTGGCTCTTTGATACATATAGGAAAACAGAAAGCAGAAAACGTTAGGATTTCAATTATTGATTACGACCTATTCAACTTAACTGAAAAGACTCTAGAAAGTCCTGAAGAATGTATTCCTTTTATTGAAAAAGATACTGTAAGCTGGATAAATATAGACGGACTTCACGACACTGAAACCATATCAACTATTGGAAAAATATTCAACCTGCATCCTCTATTATTGGAGGATGTTCTTAACACAAGCCACAGACCTAAAGTTGAGGAATTTGATGATTATATATTTCTTTCCCTAAAAATGCTTGATCTTGACAAAGATAAAAACACCATAACATCAGAACAAGTAAGCTTAATCCTCGGTAAAAACTGGCTTTTAAGCTTTCAGGAACAGGAAGGAGATATCTTTAATGCATTAAGAGAAAGAATACGAACAAAAAAAGGTAATATGCGTGAGAAGAAAAACGATTACCTGCTTTACCGACTAATAGACACTGTAGTGGATAACTATTTCTTTATAACAGAACATATCAGCGAAGAGACAGAAATACTAGAGGAAAAGGTCCTTCTTTCAACAGATTCACAATTATTACAAGAAATTCAGAATCTCAAAAAACAACTAATTAAAGCCAAGAAATATATAAACCCACTTCGGGAAGTCATAAGCTATATTCAAAAAGATCCAAACATCCTTATTTCTGAAGGAACAACACGTTACCTTAACGATGTATATGAACACATCATTCAACTAAATGAAAACATAGAAACTCAGCGAGATACAATAGCAAATATCATGGATCTCTACCACTCAGGACTAAGCAACAAAATGAATCAGGTGATGCAGGTATTGACCATTATAGCTACAATCTTTATTCCACTGACATTTATTGCAGGCATCTATGGTATGAATTTCGACAACATACCGGAGCTGCACTGGAAATACGGTTATTTTATAATATTGGGAATAATGATAGGCGTGATTATAATAATGATAATGTATTTCAAAAAGAAAAAATGGCTGTAAAACTTATATTTTATACCTTTGTGCCAGATAAAACAGAAAATAATGGAACCTATAGAATCAAAATATCTAGGCAAAAGAGTATCGTTTCCACAGCATTACGATCCATCTTTAATACTGGCTATTCCACGTTACGAGAATAGGAAATTATACAATATCAAAGAGAAACCAGAGATATTTACTGGCTGCGATATATGGCACTCCTACGAACTGGGGTTCATGACAAAAAATGGTCTTCCGGTTACCGGTATGTTAAAAATAACCTATGGCTCCGACAATCTGTTCCTTGTTGAAAGTAAATCCTTAAAACTATACCTCAACTCTTTCAATATGAGTAGGTTTGGAAACACCAAAGAAGACGGACTAAAGGAAGTTCTGGACACAATAAAAAACGATTTATCTTCAGCATTGAAAACCGAAGTAAATGTCTGTTATTTTGAAACACAGCAAGAAGAAGCCTTAGATTTTTCAGATTACACTCTTCTTGATGGAAATAAAGAAGCCGAAAACATAAATTTCGATCACTATAAGGAATCTCCCGAGCTATTGAAAATAGAAAAAGAAGAGTCATCAACAATAAAAGTAGCAACTAACCTTCTGCGCAGTAATTGCAAGATTACCCATCAGCCAGACTGGGGATCGGTATATATACATATTAAAGCAGAAAAAACTATAGACCAGCTATCACTACTCCAATATCTGGTATCCTTCAGAAACGAATACCATTTTCACGAAGAAGTATGTGAGATGATATACAAAAGACTGTGGGACTTTCTACAACCTAAAGAACTTATGGTCGCATGCTTATTCACCCGCAGAGGAGGTATAGATATCTGCCCTGTTAGGGCAAACAAACAGGAATTATTACCTGAAAATCTCATAAACGTTAACATCAGAGATCATAAACTTATAAGGCAGTAATTATTCTGAGCATTTGAATAATAAAACAAAGTATAAATTAACTATCTCAGGCTTCTTTATATATTTATTAAAACATTAATTTTAGAGAACATGAAGAGAAAAGTACAACTACAAGTCCCTGGAGGAGCAACAAAAATATTGCTTCATTCTTGTTGTGCCCCATGTTCAACCGCTATAATAGAATGCCTGTTGGATAACAACATACGTCCAACCATATTTTATCACAACCCCAATATTTTTCCAAAAAAAGAATACGAAATTAGAAAAGCTGAAAATATTAGGTATGCCGAATCTCTTGGCCTTGATTTTATAGACGCCGACTACAATCATGAATATTGGCTAGAGTGTATGAAAGGTATGGAAGATGAGCCAGAAAGAGGAGAGCGCTGTCTTAATTGCTTTAAACAACGAATGCTTGCAACAGCCAGATATGCTCACGAAAACAACTTTAAGGTAATCACCACTACCCTAGCCTCTTCACGATGGAAAAGTCTTGAACAAATATTTGAAGCAGGGCGTTATGCTACTTCACAATACCCCGACGTTATTTTCTGGGAACAAAACTGGCGCAAACAAGGACTAAGCGAACGCAGAAACCAGATAACCAAAGAATACGATTTCTACAACCAACTATACTGCGGCTGCGAATTCAGCCTGAGAGATTCCAACAAATGGCGCAAAAACAAAGGTAAACCGTTAATAGATATTAATAAGTAATTGAAAATCCAAACTCTAACCTATTATAAAATTAAGTAAAATCGCAAACTATACCGTAACTTTTACTACAAAAATCAGTAAAATAGTGATAAATTAATATTTAATAAATGATTTAAAACTAAAAAAATGGAAATTATAGTTACTCTTATTATTGGCGCAATAGCTGGTTGGGTGGCCAGTATGATTTACAGAGGCAGTGGCCTAAATATTATTGGTAATATAATAGTGGGGCTTATTGGTGGTTATTTCGGCTACTGGATTTTTGGAAAACTTGGTATTAATCTTGGCACAGGGTGGATTGGAGTAATACTAACATGTACTGTGGGAGCAATAATTATATTGATTCTGTTTAACATATTATTTAAAAAACGGAAATAATTCACTTTTACAACCATGTATACTGTGGCTGCGAATTTAGTCTAAGAAACTCGAATAAATGGCGCAAATCCAATGCCAAACCATTAATTGAAATTAATAAGTAAAAACCTAGACATTTCTCATTTGCATCTATTTTCTAAATAACTTATACAATGTAAAAACTGTAAATGCAATTAAAATAGGAATTATTAACACTAAATCAACACGAATAACAGGTGTCTGTACTGTTTTAGCCCATTGAGTAACATGGTACTCCCATATCCCATAACTACTCCATAAAATCACTAATATAACCAACCATATTATCTTTCTTTTTGTCACAATATAATTAATTAATATTCTAGTATTTATAATTTTTTTAACTTCTTAATCAGCAAAGACTCCTTTCTATTTCCTTAAATAATCTATCATGCTTAAGCTGCTGTCTTTATTCTCCTATCAAAAATTTTAGTTCATCACAAACCATACTAGGCACAAACTCTATTACATCGTAATCAGCAAGATTATTTTGCTTAAAAGGATCTTTATCCAACACCTCCATCAATTTGGTCTCATCAGACACATTCGATAATATTACCCCTCCCGTTCTTGGTACTTTACGACCAGAGGCAATAAAATTTCCCAAACTATATTGTTTTTTTAAATACTCTACATGCTTTGGCAAGAACTCTTCAATCTTTTCCAATGATACTTTATAAGTCAATGATACTATATACATTTTCTTGATTTATTAATAATGGTATTATATCCGTATAACAAAAATAATTATACAAAGATAAAAATGTCAATATCATAACTTTAATAATAGCAATAAAAATTACTTTTTCTTTGTGTATGCAATTCTCCTTGAAGCCTTTCTCATAAGTACATTAACCAAATCCTCACTTGAACTACCCAGTGATCCCGAAACACCTTTGTTGTAATTCACTAATAGTTCTCCATCTTTTGCATTATAAATAAAAAGATTGATGGTAGCCTTATTAGTACTTCCCCAGAAACCTGCAACTAAACCCAAAGCAATTGAAGCCCCTTCAGACATTGGCTTATTGGTTTCAAATGTTCCCATAATAACAGCATCAACTTCAAGTATTTTAGCCAATTCAGCAGGAGTAAATTCTTCAAAATTCTCAAGGGTAACACCCGCTTTTTTCAATCTGGCATTAGTCACCATAGGACCCTGAACCTTAACGGTCAATGTACGCCGTTTTTCTCTTTTCATAAACCAGGAATACATTGCCGATTGGATCTCCATGCCTTCTGCCTTCTCCATCCTGGCCAACTGCTCAGAAGTTATATCCTTCATTTGCCTGGGCCTTAAAGTCACAGAAGCTTTAAAAGGCATAATCCCAATAATCTTATGCTCCTTTGAGATCTTGTCAAAATCAGGATTTTCATATAAATTAGTTTGAGCAAATACAATAAAACTAATTAATATAGCAATTGAGGTAAATAATACTTTTTTCATTTCGCAAAGCTTTATTATATATTAATAGATTTACGATTTGCCATATTAAAAGTTGTACACATTTTACCACTCACCTAAAACGAAAGAATATTCTTAACAACATCGGCATATTTTCTGCCAGTAGTTATTTTTGTCAGGTTACCATCCTCAAGAACAAGTATATAACGACCCCCGAAGTATTTATTTACCTCCTTTATCATTTCACAATTAACAAGACATGAGCGTTGATTAGCTCTGGCTCCAACTAGAGAGGCATCTGCAATACTATTTAAAGTAGTTTTATATGATTTATGAGGTTTAATATTGTCTATTACAGAAAGGATAGTAGTTGCGGGGTTTACACAGGTGCACTTATCATTTACCGAAAAACAATAATTCTATTTATTTCTATTTGATTTTTTAGTATCTCATTTCCCCGAGCAATAAAAACATAATAAAGGAATTTTCCATTGATACGAGACACTTCTATTTAATACATTCAATATTAGTTTAACCATTTTACGATATAAAAACCAGAAAAACTAACTACAGCAGAAAGAAACGTACCCCAGATAATATCAATAAAAACAATAGGCAAAGGCCAGCCCTTAAGTGTAGCTAAATTTGTTAAATCATAGGTAGCATATGTAAAAAAACCAAATAATGCCCCCATCAAAACTGCATTATAAATTGAGCCCTTACTTACTGATGGGTAAATTGCGAAGATTAAAATCCCTATAACGTAAATAAAATAAAAGATTATAGCAGCAATCCAATTAACATCATCTGTTAAAAAACCACCTAGATACTTTTGGTACATGTTTTTAGCAATAACGCCTAGCCACAACATATCTATTATCAAAAAAACTATGAAAGTAAGCAAGTAACTAATAATCACACCTTTTATACTCATTTTAATTTCTTGGTTAGATTTCTAAAAGACTTCATAATATATTATGAATGATACTATATTAATTTAGTATGATATATAAATATACCACTATTTAATTAATTAAGTTATATTAATATTACTCTTTTTTAGCTTCAGTAATCCTTTTAACTTCCAATTACATATTATGGCGATAAATATATAACTTCTAAAACCACTTTCAGATAAGCTACCATCACTCGCATAACAGCCAGTATAATCAAAGCATAAAACCATACAACCTTTATCAACAAAATAGGTGATTTCTGTTAGCTTTATATCTGAAACATCGCGATTACCGGGACTAATAAACACAATATTTATTCCAATAAAAGCTATAATACTAAAGACTACAGTGATTATTAACCCCGACTTAAACAAATAAAACAGTAAATACGAAAAAAATCAACTAACGAATTGTCTGTAAATTGATTCCTAATTAATGTTTCCTATTAAATTGATATATTTTAAAATCAGTATTACAATCCCGGCAATAATAGCGATTGTTAATATTATTAAATGGAACTCCTGCAAGAAGTGATAACAAAATAGTTGTTATTTTCCCGGACTTTCTTCTACCCAAGCCAAATCCTATATTTGTTGATTTACAATTAGGACAAACTAACTCATGTTGATCAGGCTGATCTAAATCAAGTAACTTTACAGCTTTCTGATAATCAGTTTTATCAACAAGAATCTGAACTCCTGCGCCAAGAATACCAAAAAAATGAGGCATCAATGTTGAAAAATTCTCATTCGTTAAAAAACACCCTATACCTTCATTCTCGAGATGACCTTTAATGATAGAAGCCTCACGGTTATTATCGCATGTTAATAATCTAATTGTTTCCATTTTGTATTTTATATTAAGTAAAGGTATATTATTTTATTTTTTAATGAAAACAAACTTCGGAAAATATCTAACCTCTGTTCCATTATTATTTATCCTATAAGAATTAACAACTATAAACACAAGATTACACAAATACATAAAACCTATACAAAAGAAACTAAACGTATATACACTCTTTATCATATAATTACTGCGTTAATACCCCAAAACTATCAGAAAATTCATCTCCTTTCTGGTTTTGAAAGAAAATATATATGCATTCCCTATTTCTGTAATCAGGAGAAAGTTCTATATGTGCTTTAGCTTGAATTCTGGTAAAACCGGTATCTATGGGAGCAGTAAAATGCAAGTTTCTAAAAAGTATTATCATCAGTTTATCTGTATCGTGTACAAAATCCAGCGCATCAGCATTTTCCCATGATACGTCGATTGAAACTTTTTCGCCGCACTCATATGTCGCCGCTATATTAAATGGTAAAGGCAATTTCCCTGTAGTCATTTTAAGCATACGGGGATCGATAAGTTCTCCTGCAGGTTCAAAGGCAGGCTTATTGGCTTTCATAAATATGTTATACCCGCTAAAATGCCCTGTCGCTGCACGATTCCAAATAGGTTTAATTAACGATTCTCTCGAATTTCTTGCAAATGCATTCGCTGCAGCAAAACACTTACGATGTGCTATTTGCTTTTCACTCCATTCTCCAGCCTTGCGCTTACGGGGTACTGTTCTAATGATATCTAAATCTTTCCATTTTGCCCCAACTAGTTTTCCAAATTTACCCGATATAGCACCTCCTTTAATAATAGCCATTTTCTTTATATTTATTTACAATAATTTAACATCACTAAAGTTATAACAAATAAATACCAAAAACAAATTTTCAAAGACATTAATATGTGTCTATTATGTGTTTTGTATGTTAATAACACACACGAGACACACAGAAAACACACAGAAAACACACAAAAAACCTGGCATAGATTAGGCACAAATACCTCTCAGACATAAAGAAAACAAAACATAAAAACAGGAAAAACCTAACCCTACTTAACAATATAAATAAATATATGTCAGGTATTATCTATCAGATTAAAAAACACGCTAAAACTCAATCATCAATCCAATAGATGGCAAAACTGTTCCACTAGTATTCTCAATATCGTAAATCTTATAGGCATTGGGATTCTGCGGATCTTCCACAAAATTTCCTGAGGCATCTCTTACTACATCGAGATATGGCTGGGTTTCGATCTTAGAGTTATATATATTTTGAATATCAAGATACATATCAAGAGTCCAGCGTTTGAAGAACCATTTTTTGTCAACCCTGATATCAAGACCATGGGAAACAGAATTTCTTTTGGTATTCAGCTTATCCCAGTCGTATATACCCTGACGTGTAACATCCCAAACCTCTTTTAATGCTGAAAGTTGTCTGTCGTAAGGAGTATATGGGGCACCTCCCAGCAAACGGAATTTCATTCCGAACTCCCAATTGCGTTTCGCCCTGTATCCTGCGGTAATATTAAGGATATGCTTGTTATCCCATGCCGATGGTATATAACTGCCCGTCTTGTCCTGAAATTCACTTCTTACCCATGTATATGACAGAATGCCATATACTGAACTGATTAATTTTTGTTGCATCAATAGCTCAACACCATAACTTCTTCCTTTCGATGTGGAAGTAACCGCATCGTTTCCTATCACCCCAAAATCCCCGCCAAGATTGGCCAGAGAGATTTCCTCATCAATAAGATATGGATAATTTGAATAGGTCTTATAGAATCCCTCTAGGGTGATTTTAGCATACTGACTTGGATTAAATTCCAGTCCGCTGACTAAATGGTTTGAACACACATAGGTAATATTGTTTTTCTTGTTTACAAGATTGTTGTCACTATCCCTGTAACCCATTACAGTATAGGCAGGAAGCTGAAAATATCGTCCCACATTGAAATTGGCGTTAAACTTAGGACTAATAATATACGATGCTGAAAAGCGTGGGGACAACTGATCGAGAGGATTAGCCATATCGTTGGAATAATCGTTAAAGTCTGTCCTTAAGCCTAACGAAAGGGTTAGTCTATCGTTTAAAACTGATTTACTGACCTGTGAAAACAGTGAGAACTTATTGAATTCCAATTCTGAATCGAAATCAATAACTGTGACTGCACCGTTTAGTTCTTTCTTGTTATATGTTGAGTTTGTATAGCGAACCCTTTCATACCCCACTCCATAGTTCCACTTCCAACCTTCACTCCGACTTGTATTCTCGAAACGTAATTTATTCTCTATCTCCTGGGAGGTATAATCTATCAGCAACTTGTCGGGATCTTCTATATTATCCTGATATTTAGTGGCTGAGTTTTTAAGATGGTTGCGACTAAGCACTATGGTCTGGTAACTGTGACCGGAAAAATGGGTCCATTTGGCCCCCAAGGTATAATTCCATTGCTTATTAACTGGAAGATTACCAAGAAGATAATTATTCCTTCTGATATCTGTAGAATCGGAAATATCCTCGTTTACCGATTCGTTAAGTCTTAGATCGTCGTATGCACCAAGACCGATGATTGTCAGCTTATTCTTTTCGTTTATCCTAAAGTCGTGTTTATACTGAAAATCGTTGTATGTCGGCAAAAAAGGAAGCTTCAAAAACTTAAACAGAAATTGAAGATAAGATCTACGGGCAGAAAAGATAAAACTGGAATTCTTTCCTGATGGTCCATCGAGGGTAATACCAAGGTCGCTGGATCCCAGCATAAAATTCCCTGTTAGTTTCTCATCGTTACCACTTATCTGACGGAAATCAATAACCGAACTAAGTGCGTTGCCACGGTTTGCGGGAAAGGCTCCTGCATAGAAATCGGTCTCACGAAGAAAGTTTACGTTAATCATTCCAACAGGTCCTCCGGACGATCCCTGAGTGGCAAAGTGATTAATATTGGGAACCTCAATGCCGTCGATAAAAAAACGATTTTCGTTTGGTGCTCCTCCCCTGACAATAATATCGTTACGAAATGATACAGTTGAGGCTACACCAGGAAGTACCTGAATAACCTTGGAAATATCCCTGTTACCGCCCGGACTACGGTATATTTCTGTTGCACTAATGGTACGAAGACTAACGGGACTCTCTTCTGTTTTATTGAAACGTGCGGAACGAACAACCACCTCTCCAAGTACTTCCGCCTCTTCAACCATTGGTATATCCAATATTGTCGGTTTGGCAGGACTAACTCTTACCTCATACAAAACAGCTTTTTCGAAACCCACAAAACTGCAAATAACAGTATATATTCCAGGCTTTAAATTTTCTATTCTGTAATTACCTTCTGTATCTGAAGATGCCCCCATCTTAGTGCCCTCTATTACAACATTTGCAAAGGGTATAGGCTCGTTGTTAATGCTATTGTATACTCTACCTTTAATAACTCCATTTTGAGCAAAAAGTGCAGTTGTGCAAAATATCAAAAATAATGCTGATATATATAGCTTTAATCCCATATTAAATTATTTTCAGATGAACATTTTGACTGAGATGCAATAATCTACAAATTGTTTAACGAAAATAGTAAAACAATTGTTATGCAGAGTAATTAGTTTGCCAATTTTAGACCAACCACGCCTATTATTATTAAAAGAGCTGAACACAATCTTAACAGACTTGCTGAATCACCAAAAAGAGTTATTCCCAAAATTAATGTTCCTACCGCTCCTATGCCAGTCCAAACGACATAGGCCGTTCCTATTGGAATAGTTTTCTGAGCAATCCATAAAAACCACATACTGGCTACCATAGAAATTACAGCTAATACTACTCCTAATATTTTTGATGGCATAGTCTGTGATAATTTAATTCCTAAAGGCCATCCTATTTCAAAAATCCCTGCTAATATAAGATACAACCAACTCATTTCACTTATTCTTTTAATCAGCTAATTCTATTCATACCCCTTCATAATTTATTCAAATGGAGAGTGCAAAGCTACACATTTAAAATTTTGAGACAATAAATTATAAAATAAACAGTGAATTAATTAATTCTCATCACTTGAATTAACAATACAAATGATTATATTTAAAGTTGTAAGAAACAAATTTATTGTGCATTCTATTTTTTTACATAAAATGACAGAATTCACTAAATAAATTCTTTCAATTTAATCAGCGACATTTAACAATAGGGAAACATGGTTTTTAATATTAAAAGACTACGGTTCAGGACACGTATTATCCTGGGATTTAGCATTATTTTACTTTTATCTTTAATTTCGGGAATAACTTCCTTTATGACTTTAAGTTACATAAGTTATCATTCCAACTTAATTTACGAACATCCCTTTACAGTTAATAACTCGGTAAGAGATATTAATTCAATCATCCACAATCTTCATATTACTGTTGAAAATTTACGTCTTATAGATAGTGATGAAGATTTTGAAGAATATTCCGGACTTATAAAGACTTACGAAACCCTTTTTGAAATATCTTATGATATTGTTTATTCAAAATATCTGGGAGACATTAATTCTGTTGTTGACATAAGAAATGCTTATAAAGAATGTCAGAATCTGGCATACAAAGCATTAATTTTAAAAAAGGAGAAAAAATATAATGAACTTCGAGAAATTGCAACTAATAAATTTCCAATATGTAAAAACAATGCTCTACAAAAGAATAATGTAGTTCTTGATTTTGCAAAAAATAAAGCTGACGTGTTTTTTTCCGAAATAAAAAACAATAAAGATTCTCTTATACGCCTCTTGGGATCGGTAATTATATCAATATTTATTATCAGTATAATATTTGCAGCATATCTAACCAATACTATTTCCAGACCTATTAAGAACTTTATTTCAAAGGCAAGACTTATTATTCAGAAGGAATCAAGCACTGGTATCAGTATAAAGGGATTAAGCGAAGAAAAGATACTTGAATTAACTTATAAAGAACTTTACAGAATATACAAAAACAATAAATCGGTATTAAAGGCTACGATGGAAAATAGTCATGCAGGTATAGCTCTAACCGAGGCACCAAGTGGAAAAATAAGATATATCAATAAAGTTGGAAAATTATTAGGCGGTGGAAGAAAAAACAGCATACATGAAACAATAAATCTATATAATAATATTTTTAAGGACAATGTACTTCATTCCGATAAAACACCTTATAAACACGAGGAATTACCGCATATAAAAGCAATAAGAACAGGAAAGAATGTAAGTGATGAATTAATATTAAAATTCGATAAAAATAATGAAAAATATATATGGGCAAATGCAGCCCCCATTTTTAATGATAAAAACGAAGTAACCTCTGGAGTTGTAATATTCCTTGATATCACAGAACAAAAAGAAGCATTAAAAAACTTACAAATACAAAATAACAGATTTGCTATTCTCAACAGAAAATATAAAAAACAAAATCTGGAGCTTATTAAGGCGAAACAAAAGGCAGAAGAAATAAATCGTTTAAAATCATCGTTTATGGCCACCATGAGTCATGAACTTAGAACTCCCCTTAATACGGTTATTGGGTTAAGTAATCTTATTGATTCAGAAATGGATAATACTGAAATACTACAAATGGTTAAGCTAATCAATAAAAACGGCAATCAATTACTCGATATTATTGAATCAATATTCAGCCTTACACTATTACAGGCCGGCGAATATAAACTTCAAAAAGAAGTGTTTTGCTTTAATGATTTCACAAAAGAATTGATACTTTATTTTAAATCTGAGCTGATAGCAAGGGACAAACTTAATATCAATTGCATCTGCAATAGCATACTAATTGGACCAGAAATAAAAATAAATACCGACAGAGCTAAATTAAAGGAATTAATATCACACCTAATGACAAATGCAATTAAATTCACCGATAAAGGTGAAGTTGAATTCTCATATTTCGTACAAAAAAAGGATCTAATATTCTCGGTAAGGGATACAGGTAGTGGTATAGATGATGATTTGCAGGATATAATATTCGAAAAATTCAGACAGGCCGATAATTCAAAAACAAGAAAATTCGGAGGCATTGGCTTAGGACTTGCTACCTGTAGAGAAATATCAAAACTATTAAATGGAGAAATATCTGTGGAATCGAAAAAGGACGTGGGGACTATTTTCCATTTAAAATTAAATAATGTATTAGTTTAATTTTATTGATTTGACACCTATTTTATTTTCAGGACAGTATTATTTTTATTTTAACAAAGTCTTAGAATTCACATAATCAATATAATGGAATAACAAAAAAACGGATCCCTGTTTTCTTTCTGCTTATATAATTTCGAAAGAATAAAAGGAATCCGCTTAAGTAATTTTAATATAGTAGATAAAAATTTTTCTATATGTAAGGAATTTTAGTCAGGCCGTCAGCCATTTGCTCTATTCCATTTTCCAGCTTTTTCTTAAGCATCATTTTCATCATCATGTTTAGCTCTGCATGAAAAGTCAACCTTAGGCGTGTATCGTAAGGTCCTTTATTTATCAGCTGTATCCACATATTAAACTGAAATGGCACTTTCCCGTCGCCTGTAAGCTTTATGGTTTTGTTTTCTTCACGCTCTACTATTCTAAGGCCGGCATCTCCAAATCCTTTGACTGTAAAATGACAAGTATCCTCTGTTGTCTCAACATTCTCTATCTTGTCTCCAAAATCCATACCTTGAGCTGCCCCCATATTGCGTGCGGCATCAATAAGGGTACCTATTTTGTTGAAATCAGACAAAAAACCATATACCTTATCTGTTGAATTATTAATCTGCTTAACGCTACTAACTATCTTTGTTGTACTCATCGCCTCAATCCTCCTGATATAAAATTATTTTCCCCAGTTTGAAGGGTCTTTTCTCCATTCTTTCAAATTCTCAACATCTTCTTCCCTTATGTACCCACTCTCTACTGCAAGCTCTATCATAATATTGTAGTCACTTAAAGTAGCAAGTTTGCAATCGGCATTAGCAAAGTTATCAACAGCAGTCTGAAATCCATAAGTAAAGATCGCTACCATTCCAAGAACCTCACATCCTGCTGCACGTAGAGCTTCTACTGCATTAAGACTTGAGCCTCCTGTTGATATAAGATCTTCTACAACAACTACTTTCTGTCCTGCTTTAATCTCTCCCTCTATCTTATTTTCAAGACCATGAGACTTAGCAGAAGAACGAATGTAAACAAATGGCTTATTAAGTACCTCAGCAACCAATGCTCCCTGTGCAATCGCCCCAGTAGCTACACCAGCAATAACATCGCAATCGCCATAAACTTCTTTAATAGTTTCAGCAAATTTATCTCTGATGAAAGTACGAACCTCAGGATACGATAAAGTCTTTCTGTTATCGCAGTAAATTGGTGACTTCCATCCTGATGCCCAGGTAAATGGATTTGCAGGTTCAAGTTTAATTGCTTTAATTTGTAATAGATATTCAGCTACTTGTTTTGCTGTAGATTTCATAATATTGAATTTTAAAAACTTATTAATACTCTGTTTAGCAGATGCAAATGTATAAAGTATTTTTTAAAGATCGGGTATTTTTGTTGAGCGATGATCACTCTCTTTTAGAGAAAAATAGTGATTCTTATTTATTTTCTTCTGAGAAAAAATTACATAAACTTATTCGCAATTTTGAAAATGACGAAAAGACAGAGAAGGTTACAGTAATTCATCATGATATTTCAGTACTGTTTTCCTGCTTTAGCAATGCTTTTGTAAATATAACTGCTGCAGGAGGTCTTGTCACTAAAGACAAGAGTTTTCTGGCAATTAAAAGATTTGGTTTATGGGACTTGCCTAAAGGTCATGTTGAACCCAACGAAGATATCAAGACTGCCGCAATAAGGGAAGTTGAAGAAGAATGTGGCATTAGTAGCCCTGAAATAGTAAAGGAACTAGAACCTACATTTCATACTTATCAATTAGAAGAAAAGAAAATTCTAAAAAAGACCTACTGGTATAAGATGACATATGAAGGACATGAAAATCTTACACCTCAAAAATCGGAAGATATTTTAGAGGCTGTATGGATGGATTTTTCGAATAAAGACAATTTTAAGAAGAATACTTACAATACTTTAAAGGATTTACTTAACGAGATTAAAGAAAATTAAAAAAGCCTGTTGCCATCAACATATCACTATTCTTAACTAACTAATATAATCTGTGCTAGACAGATTATTTAAACCTAAATTCGAGAACAATAACAAACGATAGTAATACCTGATGTAAACAGGCTAATATTTTTATTCAACACCCAATATTTCTCTAAAAGCGCGTTGTATTTCTGTACGTGGCAATGCACCATGAGCAACCTGAGGCTTACCGCTCTTAGGTATAAACAACAGGGTTGGAATGCTGCGCACACCAAATATCTGAGACAGTTCTTGTTCTTCTTCCGTATTTACCTTATAGATATCTATTTTCCCATGATATTCAATATGCAGTTCTTCCAGTATAGGTGCAATAGTTTTACAAGGGCCACACCAGGACGCATAGAAATCTACAAGAGCAGGACGCTGTCCGCTATATTGCCAGTCGTCGTGCTTCTCAAAATCGAATACCTTGGATTTGAATGTGTCAAATGTCAAATGTTCTATCATAGTCAAATAATTTTAGGTTATAATGCTTATTATAAATATACGAAAAAAAATGGGCTATATTTCCTGTATACGCAAATAATTGTAATTTTGCCTGAGTTTAGTTAATATTTATCAAATACAATATATATAACGTGAAGCAACACCTTACTCATCCAATTTTTAAATATATCTCCGAAGTAGTAACTCAGGAAGACCTTGAGGCATATGTTGTGGGCGGTTTCGTCAGGGATATTTTCCTAAAAAGACCAAATAAAGACATCGATGTTGTAGTCGTTGGCAGCGGGATTGATTTAGCCCAAAAGGTTGCTAAAAAAATTGGAAGGTTAAAAATATCTGTATTCAAGAACTTTGGTGTTGCCATGTTTAAATACAAAGGCATTGAGGTTGAATTCGTTGGTGCAAGGAAAGAGTCGTACAACAGGGATTCACGCAAGCCAATAGTGGAAGACGGAACTCTTGATGACGACCAGAAAAGAAGAGACTTCACAATTAACGCCATGGCGCTCAGTCTTCATGAAAAGAATTTCGGAAAACTCTTAGATCCCTTTGGAGGAATTGAGCATCTTAACAGCAAGACTATTAAGACACCCCTTGATCCTGTTATTACTTTTTCTGACGATCCCCTGAGAATGATGCGTGCTATTCGTTTTGCCACTCAGCTGGATTTTAATATTGAGAAAGAGACGTTTGAAGCTATTGCTGCTAATATTCATAGAATTGATATTGTCTCTAAAGAACGTATTGTTGAGGAGCTTAACAAGATAATGCTTTCTCCAAAGCCATCTATCGGGTTTAAGTTACTTGACAAATCGGGGTTACTTAAAAAGATATTCCCTGAGGTAGCAGAACTTAAGGGGATTGACATTGTTGAGGGTATCGCTCATAAAGACAATTTCCTGCATACTCTTGAGGTTGTAGACCGTCTATCTTTAAATACCGATAACCTATGGTTAAGATGGGCTGCTCTTCTTCACGATATTGCAAAACCTCAGACAAAGAAATTTGTAAAAGGTCAGGGATGGACCTTTCATGCCCATAATTTTATTGGGGAAAAAATGATACCGCGTATCTTTAAACGCTTGAAATTACCTTTAAACGAAAAGATGAAATATGTACAGAAGATGGTTACTCTTCATATGCGCCCAATTGTTCTAAGTGAAGAAATAGTAACCGATTCTGCCGTAAGAAGATTACTTTTCGATGCAGGTGATGACATTGATGATTTAATGATGCTTTGCGAGGCAGACATAACCTCCAAGAATGAGATCAAGGTCAAGAAATATATGCGTAATTTTCAGTTAGTAAGGGGAAAAAGCTGAAAGATGTTGAAGAAAAAGACCATGTAAGAAACTTTCAGCCACCTGTCAGGGGTGAGGTAATAATGGAGACTTTTGGCCTTAAACAATGCAGAGAGATTGGTGATATAAAAATTGCCATTAAAAATGCTATTCTTGACGGTGTTATAGCTAACAACTATGAAGAGGCATACCACTATATGCTTGAAAAAGGAAAAGAGATGGGATTAAAGGTATGTACTACCTCAAATAAAGATCGAGATAAACAGGAAGGTGATCGCTAACGCCCTCCTTGATATATTGGTCCCCGGTATGTTCTGAATGGTTTTACGCCATAATATGTTTTATCGTCTTCCAGTATATAAGGGTGCATAAATATTTTCATTGTTCCGGGTTTGCAGAAAAGACCTTTACGGGATTTTAAAAGCGAAGGCGATACAATAATCTGATCGAGCAATATTCCATTTGTTTTTATATTTATATGTTCCCTTACCCCTTTGACTTAAAGGATATGCCATATTTACAAGATCATTATTTGAATGCCTGTAAGGACCGGCTTTTAAAACATTACGCACAGCCACATTCATGGGCTCATCGTTAAAGTCTCCCATTATAAATATATTGGCACTTTTATTTCTTGTACATATTGAATCTATTTTAGCCCCGTAAAAATATTTGCTGCTACAAATCTCTTTTTTTCAGACACCTTACTTCCATTCCTTCTTGATGGCCAGTGGTTTACAAAGACATGTAAAGTATCTGCATTCCTTTACAATACCTTTGACATAAAGAATCTCCCTGCTTTTTACTTTAGGATTAAAAGAAAAATGAAGGTTAAAAAACTTTTGTGATATTAATTTAAACTCTGGAATTACGATATAACAAGAGCAACATCTATACCCCTGATATCCGGAGACTCCCTGTGGACAAAAGAGTAATCTCTCATTCCTTTTTTGAAGATTATATCCTTAAGTACTTTTCTGCATTTTCGATTTCCGCCAAGCCTATCAGGCAAGGCATATTCCACTCTCCCAATGTTGAAAAGACTTTAAGTATTGAGTTTATCTTTTTATTGTATTTTTTATATGTCCAGTGCTTATTTCCTAAAGGGGTATATTCCCCATCCATGGCCCCTTTATCGTCCTGTGGATGAAAAAGATTCTCAACATTATAAAACATCACTCGTATTGGTACATTCTTTTCCTGACCATACAAAGCAAGGGTAAATAACAGGCTTATTATTAGGTTTAACTTCTTCATTACACAAATATAGCCCGATTTACCCTTAATATAAATAATTAGAGCTGAAAGTTAGCCACCTTAGCTATTAATAAGTTCTGAAATCTTTACCGAAAGAGCCTGTTTATTAATTGGTTTATTTAAAATGGTTTTAAAGCCCTGTTTTAACCGTGCATCCGCGTCTTCTTTAAAAGCAAATCCTGTAAGTAGTGCCGCCTTAATATCAGGATTAATAAATTTTAAAATCTCAAAGACCTCTACCCCTGTCATCAAAGGCATTACCATATCCAACAAAACAGCATCTATGCTATTATTATGATTTTTATAATATGATATTGCATCAGAGCAACCCCCAAAAGAGACAACTTTATAGCCCAGATCTATCAACAACTGTTCCATTACTTCCCTGATAAGTTCCTCATCATCGACCAACATTATGGTACCTTTTCCATTTATAATCTTTTCTGATTTTTTATCAGATTTCTCATCATACTTGCCAAAGAACAGGGGAAGGAATATAGAAAAAGTAGTGCCCAAAAATTCTTTACTATTCACATAAATATAACCACCATGCATATTCATTACCCTCTTTACGATATAAAGCCCCAAACCTGTGCCTTTATCAAAGGTTTTCGTGGTAAAATACGGTTCAAAAATCTTTTCAAGTAATTCTTCCTTGATACCTACCCCATGATCGGATATTTTTATAGACACGTATTCACCAGGTTGAGAGAAACCTGTATCCGGATCTTTATCCCCCTCTTTAATTTTAACATTGGTGGTTGAAATACTTATTTCCCCACCTCTATACATTGCATCTCTGGCATTAATACAAAGATTTATGATAGTGTTTTCTATAAACACCGGATCGCATTCTATAATAAACTTTTTGGCTTCGGGTGGCATATGTATAGTAATAATTTGCTCCTAAAGCTGGGCTGGAGCATACTTAAGGTTTCTTCTAAAATACTATGAAGATTGCAAGGTTTTAAAATACTGCTCCCTTTTTTAATAAAATTAAGCATACTAATGTTAAGGTCCGAGGCTCTTGCTACCATTTTTACCATCTTATCGGCGTACTCAGAAGCATTACTGTCTTTAATTTGATTTCTTATAATCTCGGCGCAACACATTATACCCATTAGATTATTATTGAAATCGTGTACTATACCCCCTGAAATTTGCCCTACAGTCTCCATTTTATTCATGTTTATTATCTCTTCTTGCAATCTGAACATATCGGAGACATCTTCCATTATTCCCAAAAAACAGTATCCTGCTGAGTTCAATCTATTTATAACAGAGATAGACAAATTGACTTTAATTTCTGAATAATCGCTCTTGTATACAGTTCCTAATATTTCAAATCCAGAAATCTCACCATTCTGCAGCTCTATAAATTCTTTCTTGGAGCCATTGTTATAATTCAACATTAAATCGAATAATGACCTGTTTAATACATCTGATTTTTCGTAATTGAGGATATCTGTAAACCGACTATTTACAAATAAAATATTCCATTCTTTATCGCAAATAAATATTGCCTGGTTAGTGATTTCGGAAATAGTTAAAAACAATTCTCCTCCGTCGAAAGTTAATTCGGGAATTTGCTCAATAAGTATATCCCCCTTTATTCCTGAGGGAACAGAACCTTTTTTTACTATCATATATTAAGTTATAATTTGTTTAAGTTACACTAATATACAAAACATAAGATTATTATCAAAACAAATTCCAGATATATTATATAAGAATACCAACATATTGTTATAAAACAAACATCACTTCTTTAACTTTATTCCCTATATCTGCAGGAGAATAAGCAATAGCAACCCCTGCCTTTTTAAGAGCCTCAATTTTATCTTCAGCCCTACCTTTCCCTCCGCTAATAATAGCCCCGGCATGCCCCATTCTTGTCCCTGCAGGGGCAGCGATTCCTGCAATATATGCAACCACCGGCTTGGTAACGTGCTCTTCAATAAAAGCAGCTGCATCCTCCTCTGCAGTGCCGCCAATCTCTCCTATCATGACAATGGCATCAGTTTCATCATCAGCTTCAAACATGCCAATAATCTCTCTGTGAGAGGTTCCTATTATAGGATCTCCCCCAATACCTACTGCCGAGGATATTCCAAATCCATTCTGATTTATTTGTGCCGCAGCCTCGTATGTAAGTGTGCCGGAACGGGAAACAATACCAATATTACCTCTTTTTCCAATATTACCTGGCATAATGCCAACTTTTGAGAAACCAGGAGATAACATTCCCGGGCTATTGGGACCTATTAAACGTGAACGCGTATTATTACGCATATAATCTTTTACCCTTAACATATCTCTTACGGGAACACCTTCTGTTATGCACACAATTAAAGCAATGCCTGCATCCACAGATTCTATAATTGCATCTGCAGCAAAACGAGGTGGAACAAATATAACAGATGTATTGGGATAAGTTTCTTCCACTGCCTTTGCCATAGTATTAAAGACCGGGATACTGCCATTAAAGATCTCTTCACCATGTCCCGGACTTACACCTGCGACAATGTTTGTACCATATTCAATCATATGGTGAGTATGGAAGCTTCCTTCTTTTCCTGTTATTCCCTGAACAACAAGCCTGGTATTATTATCAATTAATATCGCCATTGTAGTTTGTTTTAATTCCTGTTTATAGATTCTAATGCTTTTACTACAGCCTCATCAAACTCTTCTGCGACTATTATGTCTAGTCCCGAATCTTTTAACAATTGCATTCCCTCTTTCGCATTTGTTCCCTGCAGGCGAACAACAATATTGACTTTAGGCATCTTTTTTTTACATGAATCAATAATTCCTTTTGCCACCATATCGCACCGCACTATACCACCGAATATATTGACCAGTATTGCTTTGACTTTCTTGTCTTGTTGGATCAGATCAAAACCTTCACTTATTCTTTGCTCATTTGCACCACCTCCTATATCCAAAAAATTGGCAGGTTCTCCTCCCTTTGATTTAATAAGATCCATTGTTGCCATGGCAAGACCTGCACCATTTACCATACAGCCTATATTTCCATTTAATCTGATATAACTCAATCCTTCCTCTTCCTCTTTATCTATATTCATTTTAACATCAATGGCAATTAACTCTCCTCTAAAGTTAATCGCTAATGGATTAATCTCTATAAGCTGAGCATTTGTATGCACAAAAGCGGAATACAGATTCTTTAAAAATAAAATAATATCTTTATGATATTCTCTCGAAGGATCTATTGCATAAGCCATTGCTCTAAGTTGATAATCGAAAAGTCCATAAGAATAGTAAACAGGAAAGGTTTGAATTTTTTCAGGATTTTCTTCTGCTGTTTTTTCTATATCCATTCCTCCTTCTGTACTGACAACAAAGACGAGACATGCATTGTCTCTGTCTATGGTGATCGATACGTAATACTCCTTGTATATTGAAAAAGCAGGAGCAACAAGTACTTTTTCAACCAGAAGTCCTTTTTCATCGGTCTGTGCCGTAACTAACCGGCTACCGATAAGTTTAGAGGCGTACTCTTGGGCATCTTTTCTATTGTTTAGCATCTTTACACCACCAGCCTTCCCTCTTCCTCCTGTGTGTACCTGGGCCTTTATAACCAAGGGGTATCCTATTCCATCTGCTATTTTTAATACATCTTCCACATTATCTGCCACCTCTCCTTTAACAACAGGAACCTGATACTCTTCTAATACTTTAAAAGCTTCGTATTCGAGTAATTTCATGAATATAAGTATTGGTAAGCATTATTTAAATTTTCGATAATTAATGTACAAAAAAAAACCGGGATAAAAAAATATCCCGGCTTCCTTATTTTAATGTATCTGATATATTATCAGGCAGTTCTATTATAATCCCCAATCAACAGACTTACGTCTTATGGGCATGGTCATACATCTTGCACCACCACCTCCACGAGGTAATTCCGAACCCTCAATAGTGACCACAAATTTTTCGTAATCTTTAATATCAACGTTACCTCTTATCACATCTTTAGCACGTATAATTTCAAAGCCGGCATTATTCATCGCCTCCATAGTATATACGTTACGGGCATATCCCAGAACTTTACCGGGACCAACGGCAAAGAAGTTTGCCCCACTATGCCATTGCTCTCTTTCCTGTATCCACATATCTTTATTTCCACCACACAAAACAGGCTCTAGTTCCATTCCTTGTTTTGCCATGGCAGTAAGAATATTGTTTTCCCTTTCAATAGATATAACCTTTCCGTTTTGGATAGCGATATGTACTGTCTGATATTTATTTGGCTTCAAGATAAGAGGTTCAAAGACCATACATTTATTCTTATCAAGAAGAGTAAATACCATATCAAGATGAATAAAAGATTCCGGGCTTGATGGCAATTCCTGAACAATAATGTGACGAACTCTTTCTTCTTTTTGAGCAAGGAGAGTTGCAAGAATAAAGTCGATTCCCTGAGATGAAGTACGACAACCATTACCTATGATAAATAAATCATCACGGGCAATAAGAACGTCTCCCCCTTCGATAGTACACTTACTACTGAAATTGGCACAGCCAGCAGGATCAACGGTTTTAGTATTAAACTCAGGAGTAAAATCGAATATTGACTGCATAATTAAAGCTTCACGATCCCTTACCCTATTTGCCATACGGCCTATTAACACCTCATTGTTTAATGTCATAGACGCATCGCGGGTAAAGAAGAAGTTATGCAAAGGTGGCATATCATATCTGTCTTTACTTAAAAATTTGGTAAGATTATCCCTAAGAATTGGCACCCCTTCCATTAGCATTGTTGCTAACTCATTAGCAGGCTGATCAAGTAAATGATCTTTAAGCCTGTAAGTATTTCCCTTTTCAAGAATCTGAGGTTCCAGCTTGGTTATGCGGTTAATTACCTCTTCTTTAGCTTTATCATCCTCTAAAATTCCGGCAAAAAGATCTTTAACCTGATATGTATTTGTAATAAGCGATAGTACTTCTCTTAACTGACGGTATTCGTTACGCGCTATCGAAAGGTTGAGTATATCACTATACAATGCCTTTTCAGCATACTCCGGATTCATATTCTCCACCTCACTACCTGGAGTATGAAGAATAACTCCTTCTAATTCCCCTATTTCCGATTTTACGTTTACCTCTACAAACTTAGTCATATGTCTTTCTATTTTGAATCGATTAGATCAAATATTGTTTTCGGATGGCAAAAGAAATAAAAATATTACGAACTATGAACTAAAAAACGGTAATTTTTATATTATACCATGCTTTTTTTAAGTAATTAATAATTATGCACTTAAATTAAATATTTATGCTCTAAACTGCATATTTATTGTAAAAAAGTAAATAACTCTGTTTTAGCGGATAAGTCTTTATATTTTGAACATTACTTCTTACATTTGCAGGGTAAAAAAATAATCTTTTTGAATGGATATTATAGAAAAATATTTTCCAAAGCTCACAGAAAGGCAAAAAGAACAGTTTGCCAAACTGGATGAGTTATATAAACACTGGAACGAACAAATAAATGTCATTTCCCGCAAGGATATAGATGAATTGTATATTCACCATGTATTACATT
The DNA here is from genome assembly GCA_963666945.2 of Marinifilaceae bacterium. Taxonomy (GTDB): domain Bacteria; phylum Bacteroidota; class Bacteroidia; order Bacteroidales; family Marinifilaceae. The sequence goes on along the minus strand of CAXXRT010000055.1, from coordinate 37,963 downwards.
CCTTATCTTTAGCAAAATTGATAAAATTCAGACCTGGAACTAAAATTGTTGATGTTGGTTGCGGAGGGGGATTTCCTGGAATACCACTAGCTATAATGTTTCCGGAAACTGAATTCCATATGGTTGACTCTATAGGTAAAAAAATAAAAGTAGTTCAGGAAATTAGTCAGTCCCTTGGATTGACTAATGTAAAGGCTGAACAAACAAGAGTTGAAAAACTAAAAGGACAGTACGATTTTATTATAAGCAGGGCGGTTACGGCATTTCCTAAATTCGTTGCACTGGTAAGAAACAAAGTTCACCATAAAGATATCAATTCATTACCAAATGGTATCCTGTATTTGAAAGGTGGAGATTTTGAAGGAGAAATTCACAACTTTAAAAAACAAATATCCGTATTTGATATTCAGGAATTCTTTGAAGAAGAATATTTTGAGACAAAAAAAATTATCTATATGCAGTTATAATCATGATTTTTTTAATTTGTCTTTGGAAGGTTAAAAAATTTATATATTTTTGCAGTCCGAAAAATACGGAAATAAAAGTATAAATTAGATAAAAGTTCAGATAAAATGAAAAGGACGTTTCAACCATCAAACAGAAAAAGAAGAAATAAGCACGGGTTCAGAGAAAGAATGTCTTCAGCTAATGGTAGAGCTGTACTAGCAAGACGTCGTGCCAAAGGAAGAAAAAAACTTTCTGTATCAAGCGAAAGAAAACATAAAGCATAATTTGCTGCTTTATATAAAAGACTCTATAAGCTCCTTCATACGATGGAGCTTTTTTGCTATATAAGATATACACATCAATAAATATTGAAAAGACATTTCTCTGCATATATTTTATACTACTTTATATTTACCAAACAAGCTCTGGAAACACCTCATAAATATCATCAGAATCAAGGCTAATACGATACATACTCTAACTTTGCCGTATAAAATATATCTAATCAGAAAAAGCTATGAACAAATACAGGAAACAATATGTGGATAAAGGGGAAATAGCAATTACCTGTATTTTTTTTGCCGTTGTATAATATTAACTAACAGCCTTAATATTTACAGGCTCTTTATACTTACAAAAATTTAAATTTCATAACCTAAAAACCATAACAGTGGTTAGTAATTTTTGTTTCATATATATTAGAATTCTCTTATATTTGTTGTTTGATATTAAGACGATCTTTTTATAATATTTACTAAATGGAGTGTTTATGAATTTACAAAGATTAAATTAAATAGTAAAACAACTTCATTTCATAATTGACAATAAATAGAAATAAGTATATGAAAATATTTAAGTTCCTTAAAAGCAGAACATTTTTTATAAACCTGACAGCAGCAATAATCATTGTAGGCGTAATTATATATGTTGTGATGTTAAGCCTTGACTCCTATACCCATCACGATGAATATTTAAAAGTTCCGGACTTTAAAGGAATAAATAAGGAAAAGTGCAAACAAATAGCAGAATCTCAAAACATCAGAATACAGATTATAGACTCTTTATACGTGAAAAACATTAAGCCTGGTTCTGTTATAGACCAGCATCCTAAAGCTGGTCACAACATAAAAGAAAACAGGTTAATAATGCTGACCATCTGCTCTTCAAATCCTGAGAGCATTCCTTTTCCCGATTTAAAAAACTCTGCATTTCGTCAAACGCTTAATACATTGAATAGTCTTGGCTTTAAACCAGGGAAAATAAGTTATATAGATTCAAAATATAAGAATCTTGTATTAGAATTAAAATATAAAAACGACACAATTTCACCAGGGGCATTAATTGAAAAAGGTTCTGTTATTGATCTTGTTCTTGGTAGAGGAAACTTCAACAAAGTCATTATTCCCCTTTGCCTTGGAAAAAATATTGATAAAGCCAAAGAAGAGATAATGTATTCGTTTCTGAATGTTGGCAAAGTTTACTACGATAATTCCATAAAAGATGAGAATGACAGACTCAAAGCCACAGTATGAAACAATCGCCTGAATATCAAAAAAACATAAGAATAGAGGCAGGTAGTAAAATAACTCTTTGGATGACTATTGATAAAGAAAGAATTGAATTAGCTGATACTATTATTAAAAGAAGTACAAAACAATAGAAGTAATTAACAGATAGGCCGGACATGAATTTAATTTATAATAAATTCATGTAAAAACAAGCAATAAAAATATCTCCTGAATCTGCAAATAAAATATTGCTGATTCAATTATACAAAAATGATAAACAGATGAATGATAAGGTAAATATAGAAAAAGAAGAGTGGTTTGAAGATTTAAATGAAGACCTTAATGAAGAAAATGAAGGGAATGATAACAATTTATTATTTGAGCATTTTAGATTTACTGCAGACCCGGGACAAACGTTGTTAAGAATTGATAAATTCCTTGTAGACAGAATGCAAAATGCTTCAAGAAATAAAATTCAGGATGCTGCTACCGCAGGATACATTAAAGCTAATGGAAAATCTGTTAAATCGAATTACAAGGTAAAACCTAACGATGTTATCACTGTTGAACTATCTTACCCCAAAAGAGAAATAGAAATTATAGCAGAAGATATTCCTCTTGATATAATTTATGAGGATAACTCATTTCTCATTATAAATAAAAAGCCGGGGATGGTAGTACATCCATCATACGGACACTATACAGGAACGCTTATTAATGCTTTGGCATGGCACCTAAAAGATAACCCATTGTTTGAAAGTAACGATCCCAGACCGGGGCTTGTGCACAGAATTGACAAAAACACTTCCGGAATCTTAGTTATTGCCAAAACAGAAGAAGCAAAGAACAAACTGGCTCTTCAATTTTTCCATAAAACATCCGATAGAAAATATATTGCCGTTTGTTGGGGTAGTCTGGAAAACGACACAGGGACAATTATTGGAAACATCGGAAGAAATCTTAAAAACAGAAAAATAATGGATGTTTTCCCTGCGGGAGAATACGGAAAACATGCCGTAACTCATTATAAAGTTCTTGAAAGACTAGGATACGTAACTGTTGTGGAATGTATATTGGAGACAGGACGGACACACCAGATCAGGGCTCACTTTAAACATATTGGACATCCACTGTTTAATGATCCGGAATATGGCGGAGACAGAATACTTAAAGGTACAACCTTTACGAAATACAAGCAATTTGTACAAAACTGTTTTAAGATATGCCCAAGACAGGCACTACACGCAAAAACACTTGGATTCATTCATCCTGAGACAGAAAAATACATAGCTTTTAATTCAGATATTCCTAACGATATGGAAACACTTATAGACAAATGGAGAAATTACACCTCAAATAGAGAAGAAGAATAAAAATGAAGACAAAAAAAAATATAGCTGTTGTTGCAGGGGGATATTCTTCAGAATATGAAGTATCTATAAATTCTGCTCAAAACCTATACTCTGCTATTGACAGCTCCAGATACAATAGATATCTTGTCGTTGTGAGTAAAAATGGATGGCATGTTCATTATAACAACGATGTATATCCCGTTGATAAAAATGATTTTTCATTTAAGCCAACAGATGAAAAAACAAAGTTCGACTTTGCATATATTACAATCCATGGCACACCCGGAGAAAACGGATTATTGCAAGGGTATCTTGAGATGCTTGGCATACCTCATTCAACTTGTAATACCCTGGCTTCATCAATGACATTCGATAAGTATACTTGCAATAATTACCTTAAACAATTCGGGGATTACCGTATCTGACTCAGTATTGCTGACAAACAAGAACTATTCTTTAGAAAACATTATAAAAACCACTGGCATTCCCTGCTTTGTTAAGCCCAACGCAGACGGTTCCAGCTTTGGAATAACCAAAGTAAAGAAAGAATCAGACCTAAAAGATGCTATTGAAAATTCTTTTACATATTGCGAGCAAGTGATAGTTGAAAAATTCGTAGACGGACTTGAATTTACATGTGGAGTTATTAAAACAGCTGAAAAAGAAATTATTTTACCGGTAACAGAAGTATTACCTAAAAATGAATTCTTTGATTTTGAGGCCAAATATGATCCAACTATGGCAGAAGAAATAACACCGGCAAGGATTTCAAAAGAATTAACTCAACGTATCCAGGATCTTTCTTCAAAAATTTACGACATACTTCGCTGCAAAGGCATAATACGTGTGGATTTTATTATCAAAAATGATATGATATATGTACTAGAAGTCAACACAACTCCGGGAATGACCTCTAATAGCTTTATCCCAAAGCAAATAAAAGCTGCAGGAATGAATTTGACCGATATTATTAGTATGATAATAGAACAATAAAAGTACAAAAAGAGAGTTGGTATTGCTACCAACTCTCTTTTTGTGTATATTAAAGTTTTATTTTTTCTCAATACATCTATAATTGTTCCATCAACCCATTCCATGAAGCAAATAACCTTCGGAATGAGTGACTACATCACCATCTATCAAGTGTTGGTGGGTTGAAATAGCTATTCCATCTTTTAGTCCACACCTCTCCAATGCCTCAGCAATAGACCCTACAAGCTTATTTCCATAATCAGTATAGACAAGACAAATTGCAATCGGTGGTCCGTATTTATTTCATAATTATAAATTTAAGTTCAGTAGTTCAAACGTTCCTTAAATATATGAAGAATTTAAAATTAAAGCAATCAGATTAAAACCATGTTAAGACTTAAGTCTGTAATTATATGACCCTTACCTCCATATCAAGAATCACACCGAACTCAAGGAATACAGATTTTTTAATATCATTAGCAAGAGAAATAATATCAATTCCGGTAGCATTTCCATAATTCACAAGCACTAAAGCCTGATCTTTATGAACACCAGCATCACCTCTTCTAAATCCTTTCCATCCACATTTATCAATCAGCCAACCTGCAGCGAGCTTAATGCCACCACCAGGGGCAGCATACTCAGGCATACCTTCATACTTTTCTCTCAGCTTATCAACAATTTTCTCATCAACCACCGGATTCTTAAAGAAACTACCAGCATTTCCCAAAACCTCTGGATCAGGAAGTTTACTCTCCCTGATTGCAATTACAGCTTTCCTTACATTCTCTATAGAAACTGTACCCAATTTACAAACCTCATTCCTTATGCTACCATAATTAAGGATAGGAGCAAACTGTTTACTAAGCACAAAATTCACATATGTCACAACAAAAATATCTTTATACTCGGTTTTAAACACACTACTCCTATATCCAAACTCGCACTGTGCATTTGAAAACTCTACTTTCTCACCAGTCTCTATATTTATTGCTTCTACAGAATATATACTATCTGCTGCCTCCACCCCATAAGCTCCTATATTCTGGACAGGAGAAGCCCCAATATTCCCGGGAATTAAGGATAAATTCTCAACACCACCCCAGCCCTTATCAACAGTATAAGCAACAAAATCATCCCAGTCAACCCCTGCCCCTACTCTTAAAAGAACATTCTTTTCATTTTCATCAACAACATCAATACCTTTAATATCCGGATATATTACCAAACCTTTAAAATCTTCGACAAACAAAAGATTACTACCTCCCCCCAAAACAAGCACATCACTACCAAGAAGTTGATTATCAGAGATAAAATCAGTCAACTGACATTCTCTATCAAATTTAAAAAAGTACCTGCACTTAACATCCAGTCCAAATGTATTATGTTTCTTCAAAGAATAGTTTTCCAATAATTCTGCCATAACTCTAAATTTTGTGTAAAGATAATAACACAAACACAAATAAATACTTTAATATTAAAATTATACCAGAAAGAGGCCCTCATACATTAAAAAAACAGATTCTTAATAATAAAAATAATTATAAATTTGTCCGGAATAATTATTTAAAGATCAAAACATGGAATTACCAAAGGATTTTGCGGAAAGAATGAAGATTTATCTTGGGAAAGAATTCAACAGCTTTAAAAATAGTCTGGAAGGTAATTCCCCTGTAAGCATAAGATTAAACCCATTAAAAGAAACCACAGAACAACAACAACAACAACAACAAGTTCCTTGGTGTACTAAAGGTTATTATCTAAAAGAAAGACCAATATTTACTCTCGATCCACTTTTCCACGCAGGGGCATACTATGTACAAGAGGCAGCCTCAATGTTTATTGAACAGGTTTTTACCCAACTCATTGAAGATAGTACTAACAAAAAAGTACTTGATCTTTGTGCTGCCCCCGGGGGCAAATCAACACTATTATCTTCCCATCTGAAAAATGATGATTTATTAGTTGCCAACGAAGTAATAAAAAGCAGGGCAAATATCCTTAAGGAAAATATCATAAAATGGGGAAGTATTAATACTGTTGTTACCAATAACGATCCCAAAGATTTTAAGAAACTTAAAAACTTCTTCGATATAGTTCTTATAGACGCACCTTGCTCCGGAGAAGGACTATTTAGAAAAGATCACAATGCAATGAAAGAATGGTCGGTTGAAAATACCGAACTATGTACTCAAAGACAAAAAAGGATTATATCAGATGTATGGAAATCCATTAAACCAGGAGGAATAATAATTTACAGTACCTGCACCTACAATAAAGAAGAAAACCAAGAAAACAGTAAATGGATAGCCAAAGAGATGGGAGCAACTCCCCTAAAACTAAATATTCCTCAAGAATGGAATATTACCGAGGTCTGCAATGACATATACGGTTATCAATTCTATCCTCACAAAACAAATGGAGAAGGGTTTTATATGTCTGTTTTCCAAAAGGAAGGTGAACACACCGAAAAATCTAATTGCAAAAACAAAAAAAACCAAAAACTAAATGCAGGCAAAGAAGATATAAATCTAATATCACCCCTGATAAACAATCCCGATAACTACAACTTCATAAAGCACAACGAAACCCTTAAAGCATTTCCCAAACAGCAAACGGAGAACATACTAAATCTTTACTCTAATCTTTACGTCTTATACGCAGGTTGCGAAATAGCAGAGATAAATAATAAAAAATACAAGCCACTTCATTCACTGGCCCTTTCTTCTATTATTAACACTGATTCCATTAATACAATAGATCTGGATCTTAACACTGCTTTAAAATTTCTAAGAAAAGAAGATTTCAATACTGAAGGACCGGAAGGATGGTTACTATTTACATATAAAAACACACCTATTGGCTGGGGAAAAAAACTAAAAAACAGAATAAACAATTACTACCCCAAAGAGTGGAGAATTCGCATGAAATAATTTAGACTAAATACCCAAAAGCCCAGATAAAACACCTGAAGACCTTTACATTATGAAATATAATGACAGAAATATCATTTATTCATAAAGACATATACGAGAACAAACATTACAAAAAAAGAGGTCAGACAAAAGTCCAACCCCTAAACAAATAACTGGTATATTTTCTTTAAACTTTACGCATACGATAAATAATTACCCCAACACCTATTACAATAAATGGAATAGAAAGAATCTGTCCCATATTCAGTGTCATGGAATCTTCAAATGCTTCCTGATTTTCTTTCACAAACTCAATAAAGAATCGGGCTACAAATACAAGAACCAAGAAACTTCCAAACAGTACCCCTTGTTTTTCTTTTATATTAGTTCTCCAGTACATGTACATAAGAACACCGAAAGACATTAAGTAGCACAGAGCCTCATATAATTGAGAAGGATGACGAGGCATCTCGGGGTCAGCAACAGAAGCCCTTAGAAATTTAAAGCCCCAAGGCAATTCTGTTTTCAACCCTATAATTTCTGAATTCATTAGATTTCCCATTCTTATAAAAAACCCAGCCAGGGCAATAGGTAAAACCACCCTGTCAAGAATCCAGAATATTGATTTCTTCGAAATCTTCTTGGAATAATACCAAAGAGCAGTAATAATACCAATAGCAGCACCATGACTAGCCAATCCCTGGAAACCTATAAATTTAAACTCTGGCTCAAATCTTACTGGTAGGAAAATCTCTAAAATATGATCTTTAAAATAGGCAAAATCATAAAAAAGGCAATGTCCCAGCCTAGCTCCTGCCACAGTCGCAATTATAACGTATAAAAACAATTTATCAAGCCATGGCAAAGGAAGTTTTTCATGTTTAAACATTTTTTCCGTCAACTTATAACCCAACAAAAAAGCTGTTGCAAAAAGTAATCCGTACCATCTTACGCTGATCCCGAAAAGATTAAAGATCTCGGGATCAGGGTTCCAATTTATATAAGCAAGCATATTTATATATTTTAATTTTCTAACTCTTGCCTTCCATGACAATGTTTATACTTCTTACCACTACCACAAGGACAAGGTTCATTACGACCTACTTTAGGAGCAACCCTAACTGGCTCTGTTTTTTTCTCTCTATCCTGCCTATCCCTTCCGTTCAGCTCATCATTTCTTCTACTTGTCTGCATTCCTGAAAGATCAGTATGCTTTCGTTCAGCCTCTTTAACTTCTTCCGGGTTTTCCAAAGGAATATACCCTTTCATCAAAGTAGATACTACTTCCTTATTTATCTTTTCAACCATAGATTTAAACAAGTTGAAAGATTCAAATTTATATATCAACAAAGGATCCTTCTGCTCATAAGCCGCATTCTGTACAGACTGTTTCAAATCGTCCATCTCCCTTAGGTGCTCCTTCCATGAATCATCAATATGAGCCAAAGAGATTGACTTTTCGTAAGAGTGTACCAGCTCTTCACCCATTGTGTTATAAGCTTTCTCAAGATTAGTAACCACATTATACACCTTTTGTCCATCGGTAATAGGAACAACAATATTCTTATATGTTTGCCCCTTTGTCTCAAATACATGTTTTACTACAGGGTAAGCCTGATTAGAAATTTGCTCAATCTTACGTTTATATGCATTACGAACCAATTCATAAACAACTTCAACCATCTCAGCTGGATTCCCCTTCATAAATTCCTCTTCAGTAAAAGGACTTTCAACAGAGAGAACCCTTAACAGCTCAATGCTAAAACCCTCATGGTCTCCTGCACTCTGATATTCATTAATCAGAGACTCGCAAACATCATACATAGAATTAGCAATATCAACACCAATTCTTTCACCATAAAGAGCATGACGACGTTTTTTATAAATCACCTCTCTCTGAGAGTTCATCACATCATCATATTCAAGCAATCTCTTACGAATACCAAAGTTATTTTCCTCTACCTTCTTCTGAGCCCTTTCAATTGATTTAGTAATCATAGAATGCTGAATAACTTCACCCTCTTCAAGTCCAAGCCTATCCATTACTTTAACAATTCTATCAGAACTAAACAACCTCATCAGATCATCCTCCAAGGAAACAAAGAACTGAGAAGAACCCGGATCACCCTGACGACCAGCACGACCTCTTAACTGGCGGTCAACCCTACGAGAATCGTGTCTTTCTGTACCAATAATAGCAAGACCACCGGCATCTTTAACCTCCTTACTTAGCTTAATATCAGTACCACGGCCAGCCATGTTAGTTGCAATAGTCACCGTACTGGCAAAACCAGCCTGAGCTACAATATCAGCCTCCCTCTGGTGTAATTTGGCATTCAACACATTGTGATTAATACCTCTTAGCTTTAACATACGACTCAACAACTCAGACACTTCAACAGAAGTTGTACCAACCAATACAGGTCTTCCCTCCTTAACAAGCTCAACTATTTCTTCAATAACAGCCTGATATTTCTCTCTCTTAGTCTTATATACATAATCGTTTGCATCCACACGGGAAATCTTTCTGTTAGTGGGAATAACCACAACATCCAGTTTATAAATATCCCAGAACTCACCAGCTTCAGTCTCCGCAGTACCGGTCATACCAGAAAGCTTATGGTACATTCTAAAGTAGTTCTGAAGTGTAACAGTCGCGAAAGTCTGAGTAGCAGCCTCAACCTTTACATTTTCCTTCGCTTCTATTGCCTGATGAAGACCATCAGAGTAACGACGTCCCTCCATTATACGACCAGTCTGTTCATCAACAATCTTAACCTTGTTATCCATCACCACATACTCTATATCTTTCTCAAACAAAGAGTAAGCCTTTAAAAGCTGGTTAACTGTATGAACCCTCTCCGATTTAACTGAATAATTCTGAATAAGCTCATCTTTTTTAGCAAGTTTATCCTCATCGCTAAGTCCTGCTTTTTCAATAACAGCAATTTCTTCACCAATATCCGGAAGAACAAAGAAATAAGGGTCCTCAGTCGACATAGTCAACATTTCATGCCCCTTATCAGTAAGTTCTATTGAATTTTGTTTTTCATCAATAACAAAGTACAAAGGATCAGTAACAATATGCATATTCTTATTATTCTCCTGCATATAGAAATTCTCAGTCTTAAGCATTACAGCCTTATTTCCCTGTTCACTTAAAAACTTAATAAGAGGTTTATACTTTGGAAAACCCTTAAATACACGCAAAAGCAATAAAGCACCTTCATCTCTTTTCTTCTTATCTTCACTTTTAAGAAGTTGTTTAGACTCTGTAAAGAGTTTTTGTACCATTTCTTTCTGAGCCCTAACCAATTTTTCAATTCTTGGCTTATATTCATCAAACATCTGATGATCACCTCTTGGCACAGGGCCGGAAATAATCAAAGGTGTTCTTGCATCATCAACCAATACCGAGTCAACCTCATCCACAATCGCAAAATGATGTTTACGCTGAACAAGATCCTCCGGATTAATAGCCATATTATCTCTTAAGTAATCAAAACCAAACTCGTTATTAGTACCATAGGTAATATCACACTGATATGCCCTTCTTCTCTCAGAAGAATTTGGTTGATACTTATCAATACAATCAACAGAAAGACCATGAAATTCAAAGATAGGCCCCATCCATTCCGAGTCACGTTTTGCCAAATAATCATTCACCGTAACAACATGAACGCCCCTACCTGCAAGAGCATTAAGAAAAACAGGAAGAGTCGCAACCAGTGTTTTACCTTCACCTGTAGCCATCTCTGCAATCTTTCCACTATGCAACACAGCACCACCTATAAGCTGTACATCGTAGTGAATCATATCCCATTTTATCTCATTTCCACCTGCAAGCCACGAATTAAAATAAACAGCCTTATCACCATCTATTTCCACAAAATCTTTAGTTGCAGCAAGATCCCTGTCAAACTGAGATGCAGAAACCACTATTTCTTCATTTTCAAAGAAACGTCTTGCGGTATCTTTAACAATAGCAAAACAACGAGGCATAATATCATTCAAAACTTCTTCCAGTTTTGTATTTATAGTCTCCTCAAGTTTATCTATTTCTTTATAAAGTTCTTCCTTCTCCTCTATATCAGGATTTTCATTATCTATCTTTCTCCTAATAGAATCAACCTTATCCTGATCTTCTTTTATATATTCTTTAATTATATTTCTTAACTTTTCTGTCTCAGCCCTTAATTCATCATTGCTAAGATTTTTTAGAGTTTCATATTCAACCCTAACCTTTTCAACAATAGGCAACAACTCGCGCATATCCCTGTCAGCCTTACTACCAAACAGTTTCTTTAGTAATCCATCTATTGAACCCATAACGTTATATAATGTTTTAAATTTATCAATATCAATTAATACTTCTCGTTTGACAAAGAAGTACAACAATCAAACCAGTAAAAAAGAAAATCAACAAACTCCGGGAGCCCGGATATTTATATAGGAAGTATTAATATTCTCAATAAACAACAACTTATCTTTCAGGCCATTAGCACCATTTTCAAATAAATAAGAATCACTATAAGACTTATCGTTATTAAGAGCAAATAAGGATGAGACAAGAATTTTACCATTCTCAGACTTCAAAAGAACAGCAGCCACTGCAGCCTTTGAATTCCTGGGAAAATTCTGAGTATTGACAATAGTACTATTATTTGCAAGATCGTTAAATTCTGCCCATATATCAGAAGACACATCAGAAAATCCGGTATCCTCCAAAGGTACAGCAACCGCACATCCGGCAACAATATAAAATACTACTATAAGATACTTGTTCATATCCATAGCCTCAAAGGTAATTAATTTTATTTAATAAATAAAGTTAGAGGAATCCGAATTCAGGTCAATAAATTCATAAAAAAAGAGGCAACTCCACAGAAAACCTAAAATTTTCCATAAAATTGCCTACCTATCTTAAACTAAAACACATTTAATGCAAATGTAATTAAAATACAAACACCACACAACCCCAAATAATAGCGATATTTTTGTTTACGGTTCTATCAGTTTATTTAATATAGCATATACTGTCAATCCAGAAATAGATTTTATGCCTAACTTCTTAGTAATATTTTTTCTGTGAGAAATCACAGTATGGAAGCTTATATACAATTTTTCCCCAATTTCTTTATTTGAATACCCCTTTGCTACAAGTTTCAATACGTCAACCTCCCTTTCTGACAAAGAAGAAACATCGACCACCTTATCTTCTTCTATATCATTATTATTCATAATATTAGAGATCATATTCACTATCTGATTTTGTGTAGCATCCAGACATAAAGTTCTATCATCAACATTAGTCTTATTAACATACTGTTCACACAACCAAATAACATCTATTATATTCGAATCATCCATTTCTCTTCTAAATTCCTCAATAATGGAGGAGTCTTTAGGCAACAAAACAAGAAAGAAATTACTAGTATTTTTTTTAAATCTCTTAAGTTCATTAATATTACTAACACATGTAATATTAATATTAAAATGATTCCTGATAATAGAGCTAATTCCCCGTTTAATTATTTCTGACTCGTTTATTATTATAATATTCTTAATCATTTCAACTTTATAGTTTATTCTTTTATATACTTCAACAAAACACTATTCTCTATCTTTGTATGTATTTTTAAATCTTTTATAAATTCAAAAATAGAAAACAGCAATTCATTGCTGCAATTATCATCTTTCTCTGGTTTTATATATTTCACAAGTATAGTGACCATATCATATAATTTATCAACATGATTTTCATGAAACAGTTCTATTTCCTGATATAAATTATTTTCATCACAATGTTCTTTATCAGCAAAATCATCAGATAACGCCATCAAACGAGGAAAAACCACATTCTCCTCATAATCCAGATGTTCCAGAAAACTTCTTGTTTCATCTTCATAAACCTTATGAATATAATCAATACAGTTGATGTTTTTATAGTCATTGCCAATCAATTCTACCAACAAACCATGATTCTTAGACACAACAAAACTCCTGTAATAGTCATGAGATTTCCTAAAATAATCGATTAAATAAGGCAAAGGAAAATCCAATAATTCATTTTCCGAAAAATGCTTACCATCGTAACACAAGTTTATCAAGGCAACAAAGAAATTAACATCAATCCCCTCTTCACTACAAACATCTTCAACTGTCTTATCCCCAAAACCAAACTTAACCCCCATTCGGTTTAGTATCGGCAACAATTGATAATCAGCAAGAATTATATCAACCAATTTAGTTTTTGCACAAAAAAAGTCCATAGGTCATTTATATATATTTTCCCAAATATAGCAAATATAAATCAACCCTGGACATGTGGCCAGATACTAAAAACAAACCAGCCCTTATACTATGATGTTAAGATATTAGTTTTCCCTGACAACCAGACAAGGAACAGCAGAATGCCTTATAACATATTGGCTGGTACTTCCCATAAAAATCTTAGCCAATTCAGATTTACCATGAGTACCAATAACAATAAGTTCAGCTTCCCAAGTATTAGCCCATTCAATAATGGATGTTTGCGGATTACTACGTGGAGTTTCAATAGTTATCTTTGCATACCCATCACTAAGATCATTCACCAACTGCTTGGTTATATTTTCAGCCTGTTCAAGATGCAAATTATAAATATCCACATAACTGGTTCTAAACTCAGGATTAGCTATAAGATATTTTTCATCGATAACATAAAGAAGCAAAACTTCGGCATCTAATTCACGGGCAAGATCAAATCCCACTTTAGCAGCCTGATAGGAACAATCGCTATCATCTACCGATATAAGAATTTTTTTAAACATCATAATAATCGAATATTTAAGTATTTAAACAAATTTTCCTGACACTCTCCAATAAATAAAATATTCATTGTAATAAATTGTACGGATAAATATTAAATTAGGTTATTATAATGTTAGAAGATATATCATGTTTAAGCAAAAAAAAGGTGCGGAAATCCGCACCTTTCAAATTATATTAGGAAATAAACTCCCGAACTAGTCATTATTATTCTTATAACGCACCCATAGTCTTTCAGCTATCAGCACTACCAACATAAATGTTGTTATAGCCATAGCAATATAAAATGGGAAAAACTTAATTAGAAACAATACAGCCAAACCATACATCATTAAAGAAATATCCTTTGTATTCCAAGTCAATAACTTCAACAACACATAAGAAAGCATACCAAAAATAATACCATCAGCAATACTATATGTCAGTGGCATCATAATTATAGTGAAGAATGCAGGCAAAGCCTCTGTTATATCATCAAGATCGATATTCTTAACAGGAGAAAGCATAAACAGACCTACGATAAACAATGCCGGAGCCGTTGCTGCCGCAGGAATCATCAAAAACAATGGAGAAAAGAACAAAGCAAGGAAAAACATTCCCGCCGTAGTCAAAGCAGTAAGCCCTGTTCTACCACCTTCAGCAACACCAGAGGCACTTTCCACATAAGTTGTTACAGTTGAAGTCCCCAGAAGAGCACCACAAGTAGTACCAATAGCATCAGCAAAAAGAGCACTCTTAACACGAGGCACCTTACCATCTTCTGTCAACATACCAGCCTTTGATGTTACACCAACAAGGGTACCCACAGTATCGAACATATCAACAAAAAGGAAAGTAAACAACACTATCAACATATCCTTAGAGAAGATATTCGAAAAATCAAATTTAAACATAATTGGCTCCAGCGAAGGAGGAGCGGACACAATATGTTCTGGCATCTTGGTAACCCCCATAGGAATACCCACTATTGTTGATACAAATATACCGATAAGTAAAGCACCCTTCACTTTCAATGCAAGCAACACACCAGTAACCAGAATACCTATAAGAGCGATACTTACAGTGTTTGTGCTCATTTCACTTACAAGACTTACAAGGGTAGCATCGTTATTAACAATTACACCAGCATTTTTAAGACCGATAAAAGCAATAAACAGACCAATACCTGCAGAAATAGCAAATTTCAGGTTCTTGGGAATTGAATTTACTATCATCTCCCTTATATTAAAGGCAGTAAGAACAATAAATATAAGACCTTCAAGTAATACCGCAGTCAAAGCAAACTGCCACGAATACCCCATACCAAGAACAACAGAAAACGCAAAGAATGCATTAAGACCCATTCCCGGAGCAAGAGCAAAAGGCAATTTGGCAACCAAAGCCATAACCAAAGTACCAATAACAGCAGAAATAGCCGTAGCAGAGAACAATGCATTTTTGTCCATACCCGCCGCACTAAGAATATCCGGATTCACAGCAAGTATATATGCCATTGTCATAAATGTCGTAATACCGGCAATAACCTCAGTCCTGACGTTAGTTTTGTTTTCCTTTAGTTTAAAAAACTTTTCAAATATAGATGTCATCTTTTATCTTTTAGAAGTTCCACTTAAGAGCAGCAGTTGGCTTAACCTGAAAACCTTCCATACCACCAAAATCCTGACTCAACTCGATCTCTGTACCAACAGAAAATTTATCTGTCAGATTAAACCAAATCTGAGGTTCTGATAGGAAGACAAACTTACCGTAATTGGTTTTTTCTCTCCAGAAATCAGCAAACCCAGAAAAAGTTATTCTCTTATCCCAAAAGTGAGCATACCACACGGCAGTAGTCTGGAAAGACTTACTGTAGTTACCCCTTATTCTTTTATATAAAGCTTTTAAAGAAAATCCTTTACTGAAATCTTTAGCATTCCATGAATAGTCAACCCCGGCCAACCAAGCATCGTTAATCTGGTAAGCTCCACCCTGCATAAATTGACCAAAACCACCGTTATACTCAACATGAGCAGAGAAAGGGCCATCCCAGAATTTCAAACAACGAGCAATCTCCATATAAGAAAGACTCACTCCCTTAACATTATTAGCATCGTAATCGAAGTCAACAAAAAAGAAAGTATTACCCCATTTGTCTGGTTTAAACATCTCAAGAGTTGTAGTAACATAATTTCTATGTTTACCCATATCATAATGAACCTGTAGGTTTTGGGCATCAACAGCAAGCCCTGCCACTACCAGCACGAAAACAAATAACAGTTTTTTCATCTTATTATTTTTGATTAGCTAAAATTTTTCCGTTCCAAAAATAATAATAATGTAGGTGAGAACTTATTTCTATGTTCAATTATGACAAATAATATCCTAATTTAGAATTATTCTTTCTTTGCCTTTTGTATCGCATCCTCAATAACATCAGGCATAGAAAGTCTGCCATTAACAACATTCACAGATGTGATTTTCCCTTTAATACAAAGAACCTCATCCGGTAATCTATAAATATCCTGATAAAAAACATGCTTAACCCCATCTCTTTCAACATTCAATCTACTAACAAATTCATCTCCCGATTGTAAAGAATTTTTATAGGCAATCTCAACTCTTGCAACCACCGCCTTGATACCATCCCTGAAAAGCTGGGCAAAATCAAGACCAATAGTTTTTAAAAACTCATGACGAGTATGCTCAAGATAATTCTGATAAACTGAATTATTAACAATACCCTGCAAATCACACTCATAATCCCTTACCTTAAACTTTAATTCAAAAATATATTTTTTACCCATAACTCACTATCTTACAATCCTTATAAATATTAAAAACTCCAAAAAAAATTATTCAAATATCTCGTTATAATTTTCATCATTGTATACACTTATTCCATTGGCAGAAAACAAATCAGCAGCAAAGCCATTTCCTTCAGTCAACTTACCGCTAAAAGTCCCATCATATATTTTCCCATACCCACAAGAAGGGCTCCTTTGTTGTAAAATAGCAGTATCTATATCAAGAACCTTCGCTATCTCCAATGATTTTCTTGCCCCCTCAACAAACTCAGCAGTATAATCACCACCATCTTTTGTCTGTATTCTCCTTTCCCCATTCTCATTTAACACTATCTCACAACAACCCCTTGGAATAGACAATCCACCAAAAACCTCAGGACAAACAGGAATAGCCTTACCCTCAGCTACCATCTCTGCTATTTCCGTAACCCTATTGTTTCCCCCATCGTATCTGCAATTAATACCTGCAAGGCAGGAACTAACCATTATCAACTTCGACATACCTTAATTATAATTAACATTTATAATTCCAAAAGTACTATAGAAAACCAAAAATACAAATAGGACACATAAAAAAGAGCTGTGTAAAAACACGCAGCTCCTGTATAATACTTTTTATAATTTACTACTTTTCCTTAGGCTTAAACATAGAATACACTAATGCAACACCATAACAAATATGACTAATCAAACTCAATACCAGAGTCACAATAATTGCCTTTGTTCCCCCCTGTCTTACAACATCGCAGCCATTTTTTAATATAGCAGCAACATGCTCGGCAATGACGGCTTCTCCCTCAGGGAAATCACATTTAACAGACACACTCTTAAAAATTGCAGCCATAACGACAACAGCTATCTGAGCAACAACAAACAAAGTAATTCCAAACAACGCCCCCTTATAAAACTTAGATTTAATTTTCTTTACTACCAATTTAAAAGCAAAAATATACAACAAGGCAAAAACAATTCCAATAAAAAAATGTAGTATCCACCCCAAAACAATAGAAATACTCATCATATCAGAGAGCATAAAGGGAGGATGAACTTCTGGTAATCCCAATAAAGAAAAAATATACATTATCAAAGTCATAATAGTTGTTGCAATCATCCCACTAACCAATGCCTGATTTAATTTTGACTCCATCAAAAAAGATTTCGTTAATAATAGTTTTAGTCTTACCAGCACTATGAGAGACACAAGCCAACTCATAATAATTATTATCACAATCATTTTTACGTATTTAAGACCAAAATGTTTGTATAGTCCTGCCATATAAATCATATTATAACATAGATTCTATAACAAATATTTTACAATTTAAGTATATAATAGAAACAGTAAATTATGGAAAAAATAATTATACACAGAGCAGATACCAGGGGCATAGCCGAACATGGATGGCTAAAATCTTTCCACACCTTTAGTTTTGCCTCATATTACAACCCGGAAAGAATACATTTTGGAGTACTCAGAGTACTAAATGACGACATAGTAAAAGCATCTAGTGGATTCGATAATCACACACATGAGAATATGGAAATCATATCCATCCCACTAGAAGGCATATTGACCCACAAAGACAACCTGGGACATATATCCATAATAAGACCAGGAGACATACAAGTAATGAGTGCAGGTTCAGGCATTACCCATTCAGAATACAACGACGACACTGTCAACCCTATTAATTTCTTACAGATATGGATATACCCAAAACAGAAGGACATTAAACCTGAGTACCAACAAAAAGCTTTTAATCCAGAAGACAGAATAAACCTTTTGCAGGAAATAATATCCCCTTTCCCCGGAAACAATGGTCTTCATATTCATCAGGATGCATGGATAAGCATTGGCAAACTAGATAAAGGCATAGAAACAGAATATACAATAAAGAAAAAGGACAACGGAATATACATCTTTATTATAGAAGGGGACACAAATGTTGAGGGATTAAACCTAAACAAAAGAGATGGAATAGGAATATCGGGAACAGACAAAATAAAAATCAAAGCCATAAACGACTGTGAACTATTAGTTTTAGACATCCCAATGCAAAACCCTGACTAAAAATATTTCTTATGCACTATCTCCTTACCAAAAGGAGTTAGTGCCAAACCAGCAAGTTTAAAATGTTGTTTTGCAAAAGGAATACCAATTATTGTTATACCCAGCAATACACCCCAAAAAACGTGTGAAATACATATCCAGATTCCTCCAAGTAATATCCATAAAATATTCATTATTAACGAAAGGCATCCAGTACCAGTATCAACACTACGCACCTCTTTGCCAAAAGGCCATAAAGCAAGAAAAGCAAGTTTTAATGTTTGTAATCCAAAAGGGATACCGATAATAGTAATCATCAGCAAAACACTGGAAATAAGATATTCAATAAAAATAAAGATACCACCAAAGACCAACCAAATAATATTACCAAGAATACGCATATGCTTTAATTTACAGACAGATATTTAGTTTTAGTTATAATTTCAATAGGGATCTCCATTTTCTGAGGCATTTTTTCACTTTTATCCATCACAATCTTACCCTTCATTCGCGACTCAACATCAGAAGAAATAATCCAACCCGTTTTTTCATCAAGGTTAATCAAACAAGACTGGTTACCGGTAATTTCATACTTAGTCGGTATTCCATTAACCATTTTCCAATCCTCAGTATCCTTTGAACGTATAGTTGTCACCCCGGAGATTGTTGCCACCCCCGAATCAATATTTTTTAATTCCCATGTATTAATAAAATCAACAGGCATTTCCGCCTCAAGAGAAACCTTATTACTCCACTTATCCCCAATTCTCACATTTTGCTTTGGGAAAAGATAAGTCAACATTTCCATATTACCTTTAACAACAGCCTCCCCAAACATCTTTTTCACACTCTCATTCAGTTGAGCTTTAGCAGCATCGTCAGGCACATTACTCTCCTCTATTATAGAATTTATCAGTCCATCAAGTCCTTCAACCTGCATAACCTCCCCATTTTTACTAACCAACACAGAATATTTCTTACCCATCACCTTAGAGTAAATTTTACCCAAAAGATCACCCTCATTAACATCCTTTTTTGAATCATACTCCATAGAAAACACAGGAGATTTCATTTTAAATAACATCTCAGTAATAGAAACATCTATCAGTAGAAATTCATTCGTATTTTCCTTAACATCAAAAGACATTACAGAAGATATAGTTGTCTCCACCTGCTGAACATTCCCTAATATATTTTGAGAAGTAGTCTGTTCTACTGACTGTTTAAGCTTATAAAGCCTCCCCTTTTCCAGATTAAAAGTCAACTGATGCGATTGCGAAAAACAATTTACAACACTTAAAAACAGAATTACCACCAAAAAATTTAATCTAAACATATGGTTAAATTTTAGAATTAGGATTTTTAATAAACCAATAGTTAAACTTCACCTCTCATAAATTAACTACAAGAGCACAAATAAGTATATCTATTATTAAAATAAATACATAATCAAAGATATGAAAAAAACAAGGAAAATTATACACGCAGGAAAATTAAATCACATGTAAGAAAGCATATTATAAAACCAACTATTTACTCAAAAGCTAAGGTATAGCAACACACATAGGAGGCCCCCTGCATATTATTTCCAAATAGTATTCTTTCTGTCTCATTTTAATTTATTTATAAATTATAACACATTAATATCTTTCGCACTTAATTTATCGTTAAACCGTTCCTTTTATTGTGTTTATTATTTTAAAATCACCCTATATTTGATATGGTGTTTTTTTAACAATACGTAAAAACAAGTTAACATGTTTTATTATTATTTCATAAAAACCCATTTTTCAATACACAATGGTCCTTTGAGTTATAAGTATTATTTTATCCTTCTCCTTTTGAATTCTAACTATCCAGTTATTTGCAAAGTCATAAATATAATCAAAACTCATAGTATCAACACTCTGAGAAACAGTACCATCTTCAAACTCCAGCTTTTTGGAAACAATCTCCACAATCTTATCCCCATTATCATTCAGCTCATAAGAATGCTTTACAACAGATTTCGATCCTGCACCATAGAGAAGCTTCATTTCCTCAACCACCCTGTTCGAATCATCCCTTTTAAAGTAAGTAGTATCAATAACAGGATAATTCACTATACGCATAGAAGAGCACGTTTTGGGATCCCTGACAATAAATTCTTCCCACTGCAGAGCCCTGTCAGCCGAATTCTCAGTAACCTCAACAACATACTTTATTTTATTCTTTTTCTCGTATTTATAAAGATAGGTTGTTTCAGCCTTCTCCCCTCTTTCCCTTACAGTCTTTTCGTTTATTCGTCCCTTCTTATTAAAAGATATCTCTTGCTTTGATGTCCATATACTTAACGACGAATCCAAAGACATTTTCTTATCCTTAGAATACATTTCCATAAGAGAGAACATCTCTACCTCAACTATACTCTTAGGCTTGTTTTTCAAATTCAGTTCAAACCAATCGTTACAAACAGGCTTACTTTTACAGGAAAATATAGAAGCCGCCACCAACAACAATAAAACTAACCGGTTCATATGTTTATAATTTTAGTTGCTAAGAACAAACACATACACATAGCACATCTTTTAATACTATTATATCTAAATACTCAAATAAAGTTACACATGAGAAAAACTAAAAAAGTATTTTATATACATTTGTCCCAATAAACACAACAAAAAAATCAATGTCAGGCAATACTAAAAACCTATTCCAGATACACACAGCAGTCTTATTATTTGGACTAGCCGGACTATTTGGAAAACTCATTAATTTACCATCGACAATAATAGTACTTGGCAGGGTTTTATTTGCATCCATCTTTCTAATCATCATTTTGTTATATCTAAAACAAAGTATAAGATTAAATAAAAAAAGAGATTACTTATACTTAGCAATACTAGGTCTTGTATTAGCACTTCATTGGGTAACCTTTTTTCAGGCAATACAGGTATCAACAGTAGCAATTGGCTTACTATCGTTTTCAACATTCCCAGTATTCACAACATTTTTTGAACCATATTTCTTTAAAGAGAAATTAAGATTGCACGATATAATAATAGCCCTTATTACATTTGGAGGAATATCCTTAGTCATACCAGAATTCAAACTCGAAAACAATGTCACACAAGGAGTATTGTGGGGAACAACCTCAGGATTCACATTCTCTATCCTTTCAATTTTAAACCGTAAATACGTAAAACAATATTCATCACTGGTAATCGCTTTTTATCAGGATGCAATAGCAACAATAGCATTATTACCATTTTTATTCCTGATTAAACCCACCTTCCAAACCAATGATATATTACTACTAATCTTACTTGGAGTAGTATTTACAGCACTTGCGCACACCTTATTCATAAAAGGACTAACAGCAATCAAAGCCCAAACAGCCAGCATTATAGCAAGTCTTGAACCAGTCTATGGAATTATATTTGCAATAATTATTTTAAACGAAATCCCCGAAGCAAGAGTAATACTAGGAGGATTAATTATTTTAGGAACCAGTTTGTATGCAACGCTTAGATCTCGTTAATATGTTTCCTACTAAAACATAGTACCCCCCAACTCAAACATAGGCAGATACATAGCTATCAAAATAATTGCCACCATTCCACCGATAACAATTATAAGCAATGGTTCAAGAGTATTATTCAATATGATTGTTTTGTGGGAAAGTTCTTCAACATATTGTTTATGAAGTTGGGAGTATATTTTTTCTAACTGATTCACCTCTTCACCAAGTTTAGTAAGGACAACTAATCTCCCCTCGAACAAAGGAAATTTCTCCATGCTTTTATAAAGCATCTCGCAGTGAAATATATCATTTTCTATCACTTACAAGGCTTTCTGTAAAGAATAAAAACTAATCATTTGCTGGGTTAACCCTACTGACATAAGCAGTGGAACGCCCGAACCTGTCAACAAGGTCATAGACTAGTAGACTTTTAAAAAAACTCTAAACCTTTCTGCCTGACAATTATATTAAACTATTCTTTAATACTATTTTTTAGTATTTTACAAATTGCAAATTTATAAGTGTATCAATATCTTTACGAATTACACGAACTTTAAGACTACCCTTATTTTTTATGAGTGTATCTCCTACAGTAAAAAATTCATATATTCCTCCAACCTCCATATCAAACAAAAGAGTTCTTTCAAGATTATTCTCTTTCAAGATTATTTTTTTAAAATTATGTTCTTCCCTATCAATAAATTTTTTAATAATTACACCTGAGTAATATTCATTTCGATAAGAAGTAATAACATTTTCTATTTCATCCTGACTAGTAGGTGTTATCGTATCAAACCATTTCAATATAATAATAATACCAACAATACAAATAACAAACCAAATTTTAAACATTGATTTAAACTTTACCATAATCTATATATATGTGTGTGTTAGTATTCCAATTTACGAAACCTATGTCAAGTCCCGTTCCAAGTGATATTGAATAAATTTGATACAAAGATCTTTTACCATAATAACTTGTATTGCTTTGAGAATAACTACCTCCTACAGGTCCTATTCCTAAACTAGTTTCATACCCTTTTCCTCGCATATCTTCCATATACACTTGATTAGAATAAGCTGAACTTTTCCGATTTCGAAAAACTTCTACCTGTCCAGTAAAAGCAAATCCTGATTCTTTTGTATGTTTAGTGGTTGCATATAATCCCATACCTTTACCATCTTCGATAATACCTACATCGATACCAACTCCATTATAATCACTCAAATCACCCATAACCCAGTCAGGGAATGCAATTTCAAAACTTAGACCAAAACCTTGTATTCCACTAAATACCCCTTCCGACCTGGCAAAATCATCCCTTAGGCAATTTATAGACTTGTAATATCTCTTATTAAACTCCGTCATACCCTTTTCTACGCTTTGTGCATACATACCCTGAGTAAATGGTTTCCAATCACCAATACCAACATTTATCTCTGGAAGTTGAAGAGAATTCATAAAAGCATCCTTGAAAGGCATATCGTGATTAA
Organism: Marinifilaceae bacterium; assembly: GCA_963666945.2. Taxonomy (GTDB): domain Bacteria; phylum Bacteroidota; class Bacteroidia; order Bacteroidales; family Marinifilaceae. Next base: position 14,130 of record CAXXRT010000055.1, on the reverse strand, counting down.
TCATCTTATCTGCCGTATTTATTGCAATATTTCCCAAAAACACCAATAAAAAAGCCCAAAAGCATTCCCCATCCGGATCCACATAAATCATAGGATTATTCATACAGTACCCATAAGGACTCACCAACTGCATAGCCGGATCTACTGCAGACCATCTTCCCAGTTCAGTATCGTAATATCTGCTACCAAAATCATACAGTTCCAGTTTTGTTCCTCCTATAACTTCATTCTGGTATTCCTTCCCACTGAATAAATAAGAATTCTTATCTACTGAGTTATAGCTAAATGCCAATCCAAACGGATAATACTCCGTTGTTTGCTCAGTTGTAAGTGTGCTTCCACTTGCCTTACAAAGAACTCTTGTACTTCCCAAATGATCTTTCAGAGCGTAGTAGTAGTTATAGCCTCCACTGGATTTCACTACAAGACCTTCCTCATGGATAATTTTATCAAGATCATTGCCATTATATATTAAACCTCCACGGTAATATATCAAAGAACTTCCATTCTGCATTGCCAATTTCTGTCCATCAGCACTGTAAATATACGAAATACTTTGGCTACCCTTACTTATTCTCTCCGGAAGATTTAATATATTATATGTAATCGAAATGCCTTTTTAGAAGTGCTACCATTTTGCCAGCTCATATATGAAATATTACCACCATAAAAAGGTTTAGCTTCTGTTAATCCTCCCATTTGATCGTACCCTATATTATAACTGAATTTTGAAGATGTAAATGAATTAAGTCTACCTGCTACATCGTAAGCATAAACCATTTTCTCTGCCTGATTATGTATTTTCTTGTGGTGAACTCTTCCTAGTTCATCATATTCAAACTCAACTAAATCAACGGTATTATTGACATTATCCCCATCTATCTTCTGACTGACTTTCTTCAATCTGCCCTGAGTATCGTAGATAAGAAACTTATCAACTTTTGTTGTAAGACCATTTACACTCTGCTTAATCCTCGCCTGTATAACATTCCCTGTGACTCGGTCAAATTTATTTACATCCAAAGCTTCCCCCGTTGCATTAAACATATAATTTCCTGCTCCTGGGAAAATATAATCATCGTAAAAAAACCTGCAAAACCAAACTTATGAAGGCTCTATTATATTCTAAATCTAAAGTGTCACAGAAATAAAATAAGTAATAATACATTATTATATTCCGTTCACACACTTATCATCCAAACTAATTATTATTTCTTCAAAAAGTTTCTTATTTTATAAGGAATATAGCCTATTACTAAAACAACAAAAGCACTAATAAGAATTAGAAATAAATTATAAACTTTCGTTATTTTATTTGATAGTAGAATATTATTTTCTTTATACTCATTAAATTCAAGACTATTTTTCAATTGTCTCAAACTTAAAATATCATACCTTAGCTCTGATAATCCAGCACTTTTATTTAACTTCTTTATAACCTCATACTCTACCTCGCTTATGTTTTGTGGAGGAGGTTTCGGAAATTCTTTTGAATGTATTGCAAAAGGATTATCAAAACTTCTTGACCAACTGTTATTACTCACATAGATTTCTTTTTCATTAAGTTTTTTTGCATATAACAACCAAACCTCACCTTGCCTAGGAATAAAAGAATAATTATCAATTTTTGTAATTATTGTATCTTTTATAGTCCCTTTAAAAATTTCAATTCTTTTAACTAAAACATCCCTCTTTTCTACTGAAATTATTTCGCCTAAACATACAACATCCGAAATCTCATAATTCCGCGATTTAGATATAACTTTCCAGCTACTTCCAAACAAATCTATATATAAAAAAATAAAAAAAATAAAAAAAATAAATATACTCTTTTTCATTACTTGTGAAATTTATCGTAAATAGATTGATATGGCTCGGGCATTCTTTTATATCCAACTTCTCTATAATAATATTCCCACATATATTTTGTAGTTATTCTTTTATATGTTGGTGTTGTAGCTTCCCAATATTTGCTATTAATTTCTATAAAATATACTAAATGATGATTATCTGTCGCGGAACCATATCCTTTCACTCCATGCCCATAAGCTTCATGTATTGTCAAAACTCTTATATTGGGTATTGTTTCCTCAAACTCACCAATATCAAAATTGATATGATGCTTTCCATTTCTATATCCAAGATATCTAGCGTTAGCTAATGCATCATCTTTAAAACTTATTACAAAATCCTTTTTATAATAAACTTTGCCATCATTAAACATAATCCCATTCAGTGCCTTAAAATAATTACTTCTTTCCTTTTCTGAAGATTTTATATTTGTCACCTTTTGTTCTAAATTCGACACAACCTTTTGCATACCCAACTCAACTTTAAGGGATTCTATACCCCGCGTTGAAATATATCCAATGCTAGGAGCATAAACTATCTGTGGAGATTGCAGAGAATTCATTAAAGCATTTTCAAATGACATTTCATGATTAACCATCTTTTCTGCTGTATTCAAAAAAATATTAGCCACTAATTCTATCAAAAATGTAAAAAACGATTCCCCATCCGGATCCACATAAATCATAGGATTATTCATACAGTACCCATAAGGACTCACCAACTGCATAGCAGGATCTAGTGCAAACCACCTTCCCAGTTCAGTATCGTAATATCTGCTACCAAAATCATACAGTTCCAGTTTTGTTCCTCCTATAACTTCATTCTGGTATTCCTTCCCACTGAATAAATAAGAATTCTTATCTACTGAGTTATAGCTAAATGCCAATCCAAATGGATAATACTCAGTAGTTTGCTCTGTTGTAAGTGTGCTTCCACCTGCCTTACAAAGAACTCTTGTACTTCCCAAATGATCTTTCAGAGCGTAGTAGTAGTTATAGCCTCCACTGGATTTCACTATAAGACCTTCCTCATGAATAATTCAATTTATTTCATTACAAAACATCTATTATTTTTCCAAATATTGTTTCCATGGATTATAATCAAGATCTACTTTTATACATCTATCAAAATATAATATCTTCTTATCCAGATCATGGAATTTTAATCTTCCAATTATTGCAACTGAATCCCCTGCAAATATCTCAGCATCTTCTTTATTATAAAAATTGCAACGGACAGTAAAATTCTTAAGATTAAAATTAATAATTTGTTCCTTCTCCAATTCATCATATAAATTCTTGGAACATATTCCTTTAAAACCAAAAACATTCCTTCGAATACGTTTTTCTCCAAAAATCCTTTCTAATTTCTCAATCGGATGAATACCACGAGCTTTATGCTTAAAATTTTCTACACAATTATAGTACTGTATTAAATAATCTTTACTTCCAAATAGTAATTGCCAACAATTAAAAGGAACAGTATCTGATTCAATAATATTTTTCCTATTAAAATTATTATTATAAAGATTTAGTTTTTCATAAAAATTATCAATATACAAGGTATCTTTCAATAAATTGCGATGATTAAATTTCCCATCAATACCTGAACTTAACAAAACAAAACCTTCTCTATTCAAATTATTCCTGTTGTGTATAGGAATATATTTTATTAATTCTTTTTTTCTCGATAACGGATCTTCAAATAAAAATTTAATATCTTCCTTTGAAAAAGAACTATCTATTATCTCATTAGTATTTTGAGGACATTCAAAATTATCATCAAAAAATTGCATATAATATATATCATAATACCCTCCCACTTTCCGTTGATTTATTCGATTAAACATCTCTTCATATTGTTTTTTTTGCCTTAATATCAACAAAAAGAACAATACAATAACAAATAATATCGACATTAATAACACAAACTTTTTTTTCATCATATTATTTTTTAGTATCCTAAAAATTTTTCTAACAATTTAGTTTTTGAAGAATCTCCCTTTGGATCTTTAATATAAATAAAAAGAATAGGAATTTGTCTGGTCGCATTTATTGGCGTATAATTCCATCTATCCCAAGTCCCAGTTTTGTAATAAATATTACCTCTGGAATTCACCTTTGCATCAAAAGTCCCACGACCATTAATGTTAGCAGGTTGATATTTAATATATCTAATCGCCCCTTCATTACCCCATATACCAAATATCATATGAATACTAACTTCACTACCGTTAATTAAAAACTTACCCATTAAATCTGCTCCTCCTGAAGGAGTGCCTTGTGGAAAATTATTTATCAAATCATAAGGACTCCATTTATATGTACCGTCACTCCCAGCATTTTTTATCCCATTTAGAATTGCTGCTATTAATTCATTATTACTACTAGTAAGCCAGTCTGGAATACCCATAATATTACTCAAATTTTTCTCCAGTTTCTGTATACTTTTCTTCATCCCCGCCTCAACTTCCATCGCCTCCATACCCCGTGTTGAAAAAGCTTCCGGTGAAAAACCCATACTAGGACTATATAGCATCTGTGGAGATTGCAGAGAATTCATTAAAGCATTTTCAAATGACATTTCATGATTAACCATCTTTTCTGCTGTATTCAAAAAAATATTAGCCACTAATTCTATCAAAAATGTAAAAAACGATTCCCCATCCGGATCCACATAAATCATAGGATTATTCATACAGTACCCATAAGGACTCACCAACTGCATAGCCGGATCTACTGCAGACCATCTTCCCAGTTCAGTATCGTAATATCTGCTACCAAAATCATACAGTTCCAGTTTTGTTCCTCCTATAACTTCATTCTGGTATTCCTTTCCACTGAACAAATAACGATTCTTATCTACTGAATTATAACTAAATGCCAATCCAAATGGATAATACTCAGTAGTTTGCTCTGTTGTAAGTGTGCTTCCACTTGCCTTACAAAGAACTCTTGTACTTCCCAAATGATCTTTCAGAGCGTAGTAGTAGTTATAGCCTCCACTGGATTTCACTACAAGACCTTCCTCATGGATAATTTTATCAAGATCATTGCCATTATATATTAAACCTCCACGGTAATATATCAAAGAACTTCCATACTGCATTGCCAATTTTTGTCCATCAGCACTGTAAATATACGAAATACTTTGGCTACCCTTACTTATTCTCTCCGGAAGATTTAAAATATTATATGTAATTGTAATCCCCTTACGGCCATCAAAAGTCATGTTTCCATTTTCATTATAGCCATATGTAGACGACTGAGAACCATTATTACTAACACTGGCAACCTTATTACCACTATATGCATAAGAAAGATTGTGCAAGACTCCCCCACTGCTATTCTTTCTTACTAAACTCTCTATATTTCCGTTCTCATCATAGCTAAGATTACTTACATCATATTTTGCTGGATCTGTCCATGATGTTCCCGACTTTTCTCTAAAATCAGCTTTCTTTAACTGGTTTAAACCATCATAATCATACACATATGCCTTTTTAGAAGTGCTACCATTTTGCCAGCTCATATATGAAATATTACCACCATAAAAAGGTTTAGCTTCTGTTAATCCTCCTGTTTGATCGTATCCTATATTATAACTAAATTTTGAAGATGTAAATGAATTTAATCTACCTGCTACATCATAAGCATAAACCATTGTTTCTGCCTGATTATGTATTTTCTTGTGGTGAACTCTTCCTAGTTCATCATATTCAAACTCAACTAAATTAACGGTATTATTGACATTATCCCCATCTATCTTCTGACTAACTTTCTTTAATCTGCCATGACTATCGTATACAAGATACTTATCAACTTTTGTTTTAAGGCCATTTACACTCTGCTTAATCCTTGCCTGGATAACATTTCCTGTAAAATCATATTTTGCTGATCTTATTTCCGTTCCTGATGGATACAAGTCGGAAACGTTCTGTATAACCTGATATTTATCGTTATAATAATTAACAGTCGTCAGCCATAGGTTAGTAGATATTCCCAAAACCTTTACCTTTTCAGCTGTCACATTTCCTGTCACTCTATCAAATTTATTTACATCCAAAGCTTCCCCCGTTGCATTAAACGTATAATTTCCTGCTCCTGGGAAAATATAATCATCGTAATAACTAATCTTTAAATATGAATTAACATCTGAAACATTAGGATAAGAGTTATTAGTATACCCATGAATATTTCCGCCTCTGCTTTCATAAAACACAGTCTGTGATTCAAGTCCCCCAACATGAACATCCTCTGTTCCTCCACAAACACCTGTCATTATTGGTCTGTCATAAATGTCATACTTTACGAACATCCATTTTTCCCCACCGTTACTATTCTTAAGCTCTCCATCTTGTGTTAAGACTGGCCTGCCTTTTTTATCATATAGAACAACTGAACAATCATCCACTCCTGGCAAATACTGTTTAATTAACCTATGATATTTATCATACTCATTATAATAGCATAAAGTCTTAATTTCTGAGTAGGAATATGTTCTTCCTACAACAATATTTTTCTCTAACTTTGGGGGAATAATATATCTTAACAATCCGAAATCATCATAAACATAGTAAGTAAACAGGCTTTCTGTTGAACTTAATTTTGCTTCCTTAGCAATTAAATTTCCATAACAATCAACATATTCAAAACTTTCCTTTTCATCCTGATCAATTACCTTTTTCACTAGTAATTTTCCTGTAGCGTAATTCTCAACACAATTTATACTTTGTGTACCAATAGTAAACTTTTTTATCCTTCCTCCTGCATTAAGATAATTATCTGTACACATCGTATGTCCCAAGTCCATTCTAAAATTTTCACCTGGAACACTTTGCTCTTTCACCATATTTAATGGAGAATTATCAAATTTTCTTTCTGAAAAGGCATAATGATTAGAACCATATAAATTTGTATAAAAAGCATCCTGTTCTGCTAAATCATTATCCCTATATCCCCCACCTCCATCAACTATATAAGGGAAATACTGTTTGGAGTTCTTTCCATACTGGTCATATTTTACAGGAACTACAATATCTTTACCATTGGGGCTTGCACTCACTGATACATTTTGTTTTACTCTTCCTAGTCCGTCGTAAAAAGTTTTATTTATCAACTGAGTAGAACTACTATAATTCCCATTTACATCTTTTATAGTAGATTTTACTGCTGATACCGGTATTACTTCTGTCACACAATTTTCTCTCTTTACCGTCACGGTAGCTGTACCACTCATCATCATGGTATTTCCCGATAAATACGCCTCAATAGAATAAACGCCTTCACCTGCTACATTGTTAAAAGAAATGGCACCACCTGTTCCTGTCAACGATGCCTTAACTGTATTTCCCAGCTTTAGCCTGTAAGTCACTCCTAATTCTGACCCACTCAATCGAACACTAACTCCTGTTGTTCCATACACTATTCCACCTCCAAAAACATTGTATATTTTAATAACTTTACCAGCTAACTGCTTTACTGAAAAAGAAGCCCTTCCTATTTGTATTACACTTATTCTTTCAGACGAGGAATTATTTGCTTTTGCTGTTATTTGAATTACTCCCCCTGAAGAGTTAACATCAATCAATTGAAGAGTTAAATCTCCATTCCAATTATCAAAGTTTGAACTATTATATATATAACTTTCCAATTCATAACTATCGAAACCCCTCATTGCAGTAAAGGTTGTCTCATAAACCCCTCCGCAAACAGGAACTTCAAAATAATCAGGATAACAGTCTACTATATTTTGTAATGTTTGAGACTTTATATTTAATGTCAATATTAAAAATATACTCAGGAATATTATTATATGTTTTAATATATACTTTTTCATAATTCTAATATTTAATTTGCATATTTATAATCATATTCTTTCCTGACATTCCGGCTATTATCCAGCACTCTCAACAATCTTCCAAACTGATCATATTCATAATATTTTGTTATGCCATTATTGTCTGTTTCGGAAGTTTTTCCTACATTTTCTTTATAAGTAAAAGTCGTGATTCGAGCATCTTTAGGTAATAATCGTAACTCATCAATATAGTAACTGGTACTACCTACTGAATAAGAATTTGTAGAAGAACTGATATTTATATTTTGAGAAAAATATTCCCAATTCTTACCATCAGTACTTTTCCAGTAACTTAGCAAATATACTCCGGGAATAAAATCTCTTGTTTCAATACTGAATTGTTTTTTACAGGCCTTAGATCCTGTCTTTGCTGAACTTAAAAATATCGCATCATTGACATCCTCAAAACTTGTATAGAATACCTCATTTGTCCGATTAAAAATCAACCTAAATCCCTTATAAGACATTTGTAATAAAAATGACAAACGACCTAATGACATAATATCTAAAGAATAACATCCTTCTTTCAAAACAGGAGAAACAAGCGATTTACTATTTAAGGATAGATAGTCGGTCCACACACTTACTCCATTTAAATTTTTAACTTCGATTAAAACCTCTCTTTCATTAATAGGATCCAATGCATTATAAACAATATTCTCTAGAGATAGTTTAATTGACTGGTCAAATTGCAATGAAAAAAATTTAGTTGTACTTGAAATAGCGCCTTGGGTAAAATCAGCATACTCATAAGCATCGAAACCTTCTCTATGTGGTACAGATCTTTTAGCATTAACAACTTCAGCAATAGGTAAAGTTTCATTATAAACATAAGACACATCTACACAATTATTTTTATGCAATTGAACAGGATTCCCTTTCGTATCATAATTGTCATTTTTACTCATCAACTCATATCGGGCATCCTTTTGAGTACTTGTACTTGATATTGAATAATTATCAAAACCTGAAGAAATTGGTTTAGTCGTAAATAGTTTAAAACTTCCATCACCTACCACAATATTATTTTCTGGTGTACGATTTATTATTTTATAGGTAGACAGTTGTGCACCCATCAACTTTTCGTTCTTTTTAACAACTCGCTCTATAGGAACGTTATGGATATGTCTATCCATCATAGTCTTAATTGCCCATCCTTCTGTATTATCTTCGGTCACATTAGTTGTAGTATAACTGAACGGATATGCCAACTCCTCAGTCCAGATATTATTCTCTACATCTGTAGTCGTAATTTTTGTAGGTACCATATAAGTTTCATTATACAGATATTCTTGGATAGAAGGAATTACTTTTGCTCCTGTAATTATCTTTCTTTTTAAATAAACTGGCTGAGATGAAATTGCGTAAAGACTACAATATCTACTTTCTAACGAATCTAATCCGTATATTTGTTGCCCCCCCCATATTGCTTTTTTACTTGCAGCATTTGTTTCATATTCAAAACTATCTTTTACTAACAAATTATTATCCTCATCATAAGTAGAAATACTTACAGGTAATCCTCTTTTCCAAAACTGTTGACATTTAGTTACCCCTTTAAAATTATTAGTTATTGTTCTATTTCCATCCTCTCTTAGAACAAGCAATCTAGGAGTTGAATCAGGAAACTTACTGTAATTAGAAAATTTGTATTTCTTATAACCATTATTTGAATATTTCTCAATCACTTGTGAATAACCAAATGGTACTCCTGTCACTTCATAAAAAGAATTATAAGGCTGGGAATTAATTTTTAAAACATATCTCCAATTATGCCCAATTACAAGCACGTCATCTTTTAGTTCCTTCGCTAATATTTGTGTACACTCATATGGATAACTATTATGCTCCATACTTGATTCTCCTTCATCATTTGTATATAGGTATTCTATCTCATTGCTTAAATTTCCTTCTTCTAAATAATCTTTTATTTTCTTTATTCTTAAACCTGCATATTTAAGTTCATAAACAAACTCCCTATATCCTCCTGTATTGTAATGAATTTCGGTAAGAACATTTGCCTTTGCTCCCAGTAAATCTGGATTCCTATTGGCTCCTGAAATTTTATAACAGCCTCGTTCATCATGATATATTGAACTGATAAAGGTCTTTAATTCTGTGCCCCCATATTGGGTAGAATTATTTGCCCTATTATAATACCCAGCATAATCGTAGTCTTTAGAATTTCTATTTGGCAGGTTTGCTTCTGTACAATATTTAAAGCTAGCTACTAACTGATTCTTTAATCCAGCCTTATGTATAATATTATTAAGTTTCAACCTTTTCTCTGATCCATCATCACTAGTAAAATACCCATATGAAAACTCATAAGTTTTTAGTAAAATATTATTAACATCATATACTTTTATTAGATCAAGCTTTCTGCCGTTAATCAAATCTAATCTTTCACCAGATGAAGTAAATTCAACCCTGCCCTGCTCATAAATAATTTCCTTCAAATATTTAGGACTTTTTACTTTTATATTTGTGGAAATATCTTTATAAAAATCAAAACGATAAACTCCATCTCCTTGAGAATACCATGATTCATATAGATCTTTTTTAACATCATAAATATATGTGTTTCTTTCATAATTATACATTTTATACTCTAAATCACATCCAAAACAATAATTAAAAGTAACCATGTTACCATTGGGTGCAATAATTTTATTAAGATGCCAAGTCGAAACATATTCAATACTTTCAGAATCACCAATGGACTGATCCCATCCTGATGGCAATACTTTATCAAAAATATTTGTCTTAACATACTGTGGAGTACTTGAAGGAAGAGGTTCTGTTATTATACTTATACGCTCTGAATGAGTAGATTCTCTACTTAAATAAGTTTCTCCAAAATAATATTTGTATCCTCTTTCATCTGTAATTATCCAATATGTTTTATCTTTCCATTCTATATCAATATTCTGATAAGGTACAGAATATGCCTTTCCATCATAATTACAAACAAATGTTCCAGAATCTCCCGGTAATTGGAAATAAAACATATCTGGATCTCCATCAAATCCATTTTCATATCTTTCGTCAAAAACAGGAATTGTCCATGAAGTTGTTTCTCCAATGTTTCCACACCCTGCTGGATTGCAATACCCTTGTTCATCAGGTTTACCTCTGACCAATCTTGTCACCTTCCCTCCTGCAGAAAGATTCCAGCCTAACCCTGTCCATGGAGCAATATCTTGAACTTTATTACCTGAAGCTTGATAACTAAATGTAATGGGAACTTTAATGTCTTTTGAAACTACAGTAGTTAGTGGTATTTGAGCAACTGCCGTTCCTGTATAGTGGTTAACCGGAAGATTGATACTTCTTATTAATCCCGCTGATTCCGGCGATGGCGGAATTATTTCTTGTCCTTCACTCAAATATTGAAATCCGAATAAAAATAGACAGACACTTAAATAAATTCTATAGTCCATAATGTATAAGTTTAGGTATTGTATTACCCGAACCTTCTCTTTAAAATCAGACTATACAAATTTAAAAATTATTTTAAATTAAACAAAACATATTAAATTATTTTATTAAATATCATTAAAACATAGTACCCCCCAACTTGAACATAGACAGATACATCGCTATCAAAATAATTGCCACCATTCCACCGATAACAATTATAAGCAATGGCTCAAGAGTATTATTCAATATGCTTGTTTTGTGGGAAAGTTCTTCAACATATTGTTTATGAAGTTGGGTGTATATTTTTTCTAACTGATTCACCTCTTCACCAAGTTTAGTCATGGCGACTAACCTTCCCTCAAATAAGGGAAATTTCTCCATGCTTTTATAAAGCATCTCACCGTGAAGTATATCATTTTCTATCTCTGACAAAGCTTTTTGTAAAGGATAAAAACTTATCATTTGCTGAGTCAACCTAACTGCCCTTAGCAGTGGCACCCCTGAACCTGTCAACAAGGCCATAGACTGACAAAAACGCCCAAGATACACTGCTTTCAACATCTCTCCGATAATTGGTATCTTAAGCATCAACCTTGAACTAAATCGTTTGTAAAACGATTTCTTCCTAATAAAAAACAAAAACGTAATAGCTGCAACAATTGCAAACAACAATAGCCCGGAGTTATTATTAAATCCCTTAGAAATATTAACCACCCACCTTGTCAACATAGGCAGATCCTGATTGAAACGAGAAAATATTCCCTCAAACATAGGGACTATAAAGTTCAGCATGAAATTTATCACAAGTATTGCCGTTGCCATAACCATAGCAGGATAACTAAAGGCACTTATCAGCTTTCGCCTCTGCTTTACCTTATCAGTGTAATACCCGGCAAGATCTTCAAGTACCCTCACCAACTTTCCCGTCTCCTCACCAATCTTTATACTAAAAATCTCATATTTACTAAAAATATTCTCCCTCTCAATACTTTCCGAAAGACTCTTCCCATCAACAATACCTTTCACCAATCTCTCAAACAGCTCCCTGTCTTTCCCCTTCTTTTGCTGCTCCAGTATAATGGAAAAAGCCGTACGTATATCTATTCCGGACCCCAAAAGCATTGACAGCTCCCCGTAAAAATTCTCCTTCTTTTTATCAGATAATTTTTTTGACCCAAACTTTATTTCCTTATCCAGGATATTGCCAAAACCCTTAGTATCCTTAGGCTTTTTCTCTGCCTTTCTGCTTTCTATCTTATTTAAGTCCAACATATCTACCTGATTTATAAAGATTGGTGTTTATATAAAAAGATGGCTCCTCCTTAGGAAGATTAAAAACAAAATTATACTCTCTGCCTCCCTTAACAAGAGTTCTTACCTCTAAAGATTTTTTCCCTTCAAAAAGATAAAACCCCTTTAAACACACATCAAGAGTATCAATTCCCGCAAAATGTCTGCGTAAAACAAAATCGGGAGATCCTAAGTAGAATATATTGCCTTTACGAGAATGAATATTTAAAGAGCCTTCTTTATCTATTTCTATCTTATCTGAACTATTTATATCCGCCTGTAACGCTGAATAAAACTGGGTAATTTCTGAATAATCCTTATTTGCATTATCAATAATCCTGCTCGAAGAACTAATATTTAGGTATAACGAGGCCATTATACTAATAACAATAGATGTTATTAACAGCGAAATCATTAACTCCACCGTTGTAAATGCCCTTACTTTTATATTAATTCTCCTATTCATCTTTCACCCCTCCTAACAACCGAACGTTCATAAAAAACAACTCCTCGCTCCGAAATAGCCTTCACACTAAAACAAAACAACTTACTATTCCCTCTAAACTTCCTATTCGTTTCTATCAGCTTTATATTCTCAAATGCCAAAGTATCGCAATATTCTTCAATGCTTACCTCTGAATTTATCCTGTTATTAATCTCAACCATGGCCTTGAATTTATCCGCAGGATTCACTGTTTCTCCCTGCCCGGCAATCACACTATATGCCACAGCCATAACAACCGTAACTATAGTAAGTGCAATCAGTGCCTCCGGCAAAGTTGTCCCTTTTAGTTTTATATTCTTTAATCCAGCCATTGCACCAATACCCTTTTTTTACTTTCTCCAAACAAATACACCAATGGCGTTTTTGTCCATACCTTAGTTTTATCAATAACAGAATGGAAAAGTACATCCTCATACTTTGCCCACTGATTGTAATATATCAACTTCTTCACATATACACTCCCATAAATCTTTCCTGTAGCTGTGCCTTACAATCACAATAAACCCTGCCATACAAAATAGATTCCTTTTCTGCCTTCATCACCGACTCCTCATTTCCAACATTAATCACCCCCCATAAACCTCAGAATTTCTACCAACTACTATTTCAGTCTTTATCTTTGAGTTCATATACAGATAAGATGGATACTTTAAACGAACGTTATTTCCCAGAGAAATATATCTGTTAGCAAAAACCTGTAAGTTACCTTCAAAGCCATTACCAATACTAACAACCGGGGCACATACAACGCAATTTTCAATCTTGGTCGTTGAATCTATAATCACCGACTTATCCGATAATATTTTTACCTTCCCCTTCAAGCTTAGCCCGATAAATTAATAGGATCACGACTATGAATAACCACCTCATCACCAGAAAACGAATTATAAAGACTATCTACAGGAATACCAACCGATCTTTTAAAATTCCACAAATTTTTAAACCGTTGATTAATATCTTCACTTAATACAGGTAGATCACGCCCACTCCTACTCATCTTTCCATAAACAACTGTATCCTTATAATACCCGGTACTTTCAATATATCCCTTTCTCACACCAAGTGCAGGTATATTGCAATCCCCCTTAATTATTGTATTCCCTGCAACGGAAAGATAATTGTTCATATCTTCCATATATAAAGCAGTGGTATCATTAAATGCATAAGAATCTGCACTCATATAAATAGACGTATCGCTGTAG
>CAXXRT010000054.1:0-67235 GCA_963666945.2 Marinifilaceae bacterium | reverse complement strand
TATATATTATTTGAAGATCAGAGTAGAAGATATTGTTGATGGAATAGATATGCTTTTTAATTCGGAAGCTGCTGCATTTAAACGCCTTCCTTCTTCTATTGATGCTGGATTCAACTTTGTAGAAGGTAATTCCTATACAAGTAAAAGCGTAAGAAGAAAAGTTGCTAAAACAACAGCTGATGGAAGAAAAATCCTTCAGGATACAAATAATAGTACAAACGACTTTGATGCAATAGATTTACCAACACCAAGAGGATTCGGAGAATAATCGTTATAACAAGGTTATCCCTTTAAGGGATAACCTTATCCAAATTTTATATCATGAAAAAATTATTGCTCATATTAATTACAGTAACAGCTTTCACTAACATAGTTAAGGCGCAGAATAGTACTTTAATTAAAAATTCAGCACTTACTGAAGACATTAACAGGGATTTTTTTATAGAAAATCAACTAAACATATACCAAACAATACCAACCAACCTATGGCAATGGAATAGGGGAGACTTCTCCTATATGTCTTTAAAAGGAAACAGGAATGAAGGTGATTTTAAAACTGTTGACAATTTTAATAAAGATGAGCAATTCTTCTTTACTACCGAATCTGTTCAATCTTTTATGGACAAGGGATGGAGATTCTACGGTAATTTTTCTTTTGGCATGAGTTCGCACGAGAAAGCCAGATGGAACTTGTTTTTTGAAAAAAAACAGTACAGGTACCCCATTCAGGTTAATAACAATGCGCCAGGGGGAATGGAATACTAAACACTACAGATTAAAAGGAGCCTTTACAAAGAAACTAAACAATAAATTCTCACTCGGATTCTCCGCAAACTACAATGGGGACTTATTCTTTAGAATGCGGGATACACGCAATAACCAATACAACCTGACCACTGAATTTATGGGTGCCATTAATTACAATCTCAATAAATTCGCACACTTCTCTTTAGGCTTGGCCTATTTTTATAAAAAAAGTTCTACAGAATTTAAAAACGAATTTAAAACAAACGGAGAGGAATACAACCTTTATGCCGTAAATGGTCTGGGGGACTTTGATAACGTAAGCCTGTCCGACATATTTTATATAACAGATAAAAACCCTGGACTATATTTAAGCTACTTCTCAGGCAAAAAAAATAAACTGTCTTTTTTATATTCAATATATAATGGGAAAGAGCTTTGGAAATATAAGATAAGCTCTGTAAACAGCAACAGAAAACAAGAACTATATAAATACAACTACCTGACAAACAAACTAAAAACATCGTATATAATTACAAATGCTGAATATGAGTTTCATAACTACGTTAATGCGATATTAATTACCGGTGATGGCTATAAAATGAATCAGTCATACCGCAAAACATATATTTATAACGAAACAAGCATCGATTATAATTCCGCACTGCTAAGATTAAAGCGAAAACTATTCTACAAAAATATAATAAATGTCAATCTTGTAAGCATTAGCAAAAAAGATATGACTTATGCACAAAAGATTGAATATACAAACTTAAATGCAAAATTTGTTACAGGCATATGTATCCCTGTTTCCAAAAAAGATAAAATCACTCTTGATATTGAAGCTTCATACAGGTATAATCTCGACTATACCCACAGTATTGCCTCAGCTGCAACCAAACCTTATACGACAAACCTTGCATATAACGAGATTGCTTACAACACATGCGACTACTATAAAGCG
This sequence comes from Marinifilaceae bacterium, assembly GCA_963666945.2. Lineage (GTDB taxonomy): Bacteria > Bacteroidota > Bacteroidia > Bacteroidales > Marinifilaceae. The sequence continues at coordinate 65,527 of CAXXRT010000054.1, read as the reverse complement.
GGAGGAAAATTATCTTTTTTCAAGAATCTGAAGAAAATAAAAGCAGAAATAAACGTTGAATATTTGTATAACAAACCGACTGATGTAAAGTTATTTAATAACTATTCCTATATCACAAAAGATATGGATAAGGAGTTCATTAAAACCTGCATTAGCCTGTTCTTTTAAAAACTAAGAAAATGAAATTACTATCAATGATCGCACTGATGTTTTTTTAGTTGTAAATACATCATTTGCACAAGACAAAAAAAAACAAAGTAAAAAATTACAAAAACGATTTCCCGGCATATGTAATTTACAATTCCCAAGGTAAAAGGGTTACCTTTAATGAAATGATGGATAAGCTCGGAGAACACGAGATCTGTCTTTTTGGAGAACTGCATGACGATCCTATCTCTCATTGGATGGAAAAAACAATAACACTGAGATTATTCGAACAAAAAGGTTCAGACCTTATTTTAGGGGGAGAAATGTGGGAAACAGACCAGCAGCTAATAATGGACGAATTTACATTACATGGCCTTATTGATAAAAAAGCTTATACCGAAGGTGCCAGAAACTGGCCAAACTTTAGGGACTACAAGCCTCTTGTCGGTATTGCCTTACGCAACAATCTTAAATTCGTATGTTCCAATATTCCCAGAAGATATGCCAACATAATTTATAAGAAGGGTCCAAATTACCTTGATAGTCTTCCTGAAGAAGCATATAAATTTTTACCTCCTATGCCTATTCATTTCGACCTGAATCAGCCAGCCTATAAGGCAATGGGTTCTATCTTTGGCCCTGATAAGGATGTTGTTAATAAATCAAAAGTCCCAATGATGAACTACAAGGGTTCTAATCTTGTTAAAGCGCAGGCTATTAAAGATGCTACCATGGCTTACAACATACTTAAATTCTGGAAGAAAGGTAAATACATGATACATTATAATGGGGTGTACCATTCACAAAACCACCAAAGCATCTGCTACTACCTTAAATATTACAATCCAGATATAGATTTTGTGACCATATCTGTAGCTAAGCAAGATAATGTACTTGAATTAAAAAAAGAGAACAACACAGGTGATTTCAATATTATTGTAAGTGAGAATATGACTACAACCTATTAATTATTGTTTATATAGTCTAAAAGATTAACCATTAATAACAGAATGTAATGATTCGCACTCTGTTATTAATGACTTAAAAATTGAAAAAATGAAAAAGTTTTTATTAATTATTTCTTTAATAATTCCTTCCATTATATTCGGACAAAGTAGGTTGAAGCTGGATTTCACTGAATACGATCTGGATAATGGATTACATGTTATATTACATCAGGATAAAAGTGTTCCTAATGTTGTGGTCGGTGTTAAATATCACGTCGGTTCAAAAAACGAACCTACTGACCGTTCCGGTATTGCACACTTTATTGAACATGTCCAATTTCACGGAACAAAGAATATTCCTCAGGGAAAATTTGAAAAAATTATAATGGATGCAGGTGGTTATTGCAATGCCTATACCCATTACGACGTCACGTATTTTTACGAACTAATGCCGGCACACGAATACAAGCTGGCTCTTTGGGCAGAATCTGAAAGAATGCTTCACCCTGTGGTAACCCAGGAAGGTCTGGACACAGAAAGGGAGATTGTTATACAGGAAAGGAACATGAGATATTACAAAGGCCCGTTAAGTAATTCTTATAACGAGATAATGTCCGGATTATACAATCCTGTTTCTTACGGACATTCCATGATTGGAAAACTGGAAGACCTTAAGGCAACTTCAGTAGAGGACATACGCAATTTTACAAGTAATTACTACTCTCCATGCAATGCGTGCCTTGTGCTTTCGGGAAATATTGACATAAAAGAATCAAAGAAATGGATAAACTACTATTTCAAGGATATCCCTAAAGGCAAAAAGGTTGTCCAACCCACTAAATTTCTAAAACCTGATACAGGCAAAGAAAAAGTTATTGAGATAACCAAAAAGGATCTTAAGAATCCGGCTATCCTTATTGCATATAATGCAACCCCTGAAACAGATAAGGACTCAAAGGTATTGAATATTATTTCCACCTTGTTATATTTTGACTCTTCTTCAGACTCATACCTGAAGAACAATATATTGGACAAAGATAAAAATGTGGAAAACATAACATCAAGTGCGGAGATCTGGGAAAAAGTTGGCTTTTTGAAAATAAACGTAAAACTAAAGGAAAATAAAAACATAAAAAAAGTAATCTCGGATATTCAAAAACAACTTGATCTTATAAAAAAACAAAAGGTTGATCCCAAAAAACTACAAGAGGTTAAAAATAGATATGAAAACGAACTTGTTGAGATATTCTTTGATAACAGAACAATAGCCGACCAAATAACCAACTTTTACCATATACAGGGAAATGCTTCAGAATTGAACAACTATATTAACAGGTTCACAGATGTAACAGCTGAAGACATACAAAGGGTTGCCAGAAAATATTTCACCCAAGATAACAGAACAATAATAATATACCTTCCTGAAAAAAATTAATACTATGAGAATCTTTATAATATATATAATATTGCTCTTAAATACAGCCTGTGTTTTTTCTCAGGTTGACAGGACAAAAGCACCTGAATCGGATACCCCTACCCCTATCAATGTGGGGAAAATGGAAACTATTAAGCTGGATAACGGGCTTAAAATATATCTGGTACAAAAGACCGGATATCCCAAATTCACAATTAATATTAATATTGAACAACCTGCAATAAATGAAGATGAATTTCCTGAAATAAGAGAAATTGTCAATTCGGCATTTTATAAAAATCCATCCACCAAAAAGTATACAAATAAAGAAATTGAATCTACATTTAAATTTTATGGTGCGGATAAAGGGATAACTCTTAACGGAGGATTTATAAGAGGTTTAAAAAGGGATATTGATAAATTATTACCTATTTGTTCCGACTTATTGACTAATATTATAATTACAGAAGATAACATCAAGGAATTTTCCGGGAAAAAGAAAAAAGAGAACAAAAAGAAAAAAAATTCGGGAAAAGATAGTAAGTTTAATAAAAACGACTACATCGACTCCCTTTTGTATGGCAAAACCTCCCAAAAAAAGGAAATAAAGGAAAAACAACTGAATTATGATAATATCAATATAGGTGATTGTTATAACTATCTAAAAAGAAGAATAGTAACCTCTAATACTTCTATCCTGATTTTCGGAGACTTCACAAAAGAAGAGAGTAAAGACCTTATAAACAGATATTTCGAAAACTGGGAAAAAGGGAAAAAACTACCCTCATCACACCAAACAAAACTAAACAAACAAATTCTCGCTAAAAGAAAAATTCTTGTTATTGACGCACCGAATTCTTCTCAGGAAAGAATATCTTTCAACTGGGGACTAAACGACGCCCCCACCTATTTTAACAAACACATAGAACTGGAAGTTTTAAATGAGATATTTGGAGGCAGTCAAATGTCTTACGTATACAGGAATTTAAGGGAAGACAAAGGCCTGTGTTATTTTGTTGGCTCATCGGTAAGTCCAAATGCATCAGGCGGCACCGGGGCTGTATGGGGTAGCTTTAAACAGGGCAAATCCGAGATAGTTATAGAGAACATACTTCTTGAGATGTTAAGAATCAAGAACATGGATGTCTCCGATAAAGATCTTAAAATAGCCAAAGGTAGCCTGATAGGTAAAGAATCCCGCGCTATGTCAGGAATAGCCACAACGCCATACATATCTTTTTCAATGGTTAAAGACGATTATAACTTACCGGACAATTATTTACAAACAAGAATTCCCCGTATTTATAATGTCAGTAAAAAGGATATAAGGACTATGGCTGAGAAATATATAAAACCATTCGAATGTGTTATTTCTGTAAATGGAAACGTAAGAGAAATAAAAGGTAAATTAGAAAAATTCGGAGAAGTTATCTATCTTGATAAAGACGGTAAGATATTTAAGTTTTAATTTCATTTACAATCACAGGTTAATCAACAACAGTTAAAAAAGAAACCGTCCGAATTAAGTTTTGGGCGGTTTTCTCTTATATTACATCTTTATAAGAAAATCATTAAGACTTTCGTTTCTGTCTATATTAAGCTTCTTACGCAGCCTGTAACGACTTATCTCAACTCCTCTTACAGTAATATTAATTAAAGGAGCAATCTCCTTGGTCGACAGGTTCATCTTAATATAAGCACAAAGCCTGAGGTCCTTGGAACTCAGGTCAGGAAACTTTTTCTTTAACCTGGCAAAAAAGTTCTCGTGAACACTATCGAAATATTCCTCGAAAACAGCCCAGTTCTCCTTATTATCAATATCCCTATTTATCCTTCTTACCAAAGTTTTAATATCGGAGGTGACCACTTTATTCTGCTCAGATAAAGACCGTATTTTTTCCAATTCCACCTTCATATCAGTCAAAAACTGATTCTTTTTAATAATACTCATAGTGGTATTGGCGAGCTCTCTCGACTTGTAAAGATTATCGCTTCTTAGTTTTTCATTCCTGAGTTTAATTATCTCCTTCTCCTTTCTTAGGTTTTCCTGTATTCTTTCCTGTTCTTTTCTATAAAGCAGCTCTTCCTGCCTCTCTACCTCTTTTAAATGTGCCTTCTTAATCCTTATCTTAATAAGCCTGTAGAAAACAAACAAGAATGTAAGGAACAATATTACATACCAATATATTGCAAATGCTGTCAGATACCATGGAGGTGAAACAACAAAATCGCAGAAAGATATATTGCTGAATTCATTTACTTTATTCAACGATCGTATAACAAACCTGTATTTTCCCGCAGGTAAATTGGTGTATTCCCTCATATTCTCATTGCTCCAATCAGACCATTCCCTGTCATAACCTATAAGAAATGTCTGATATCTTACGCCCATATAATTACCGGATCCGGCAGAATAATAAAACTTGATAGAATTATAGTCATATTCTATCTTCCTGGAAATATTAATATACTGGGCCTTCTCTATTTTATTTTCATCTCCCCATATATTCTTAATAACTCCTGCATCTGATTTAAGCTGAATATTCCTTATTATAGCAGAAGAATAAATTTTAAGCATGGAGTTATCTGAATTAAAACACAGGAACCCCTCTTCAATACCTATTAGGGAAAGATTATCATTTATACAAAACACGTTCTCATAGCCTGCGGGAAATAAGTTTTCAACAAAACCAAATGTGCCTGTATAAATTTCCTGGATTCTGTTTTTATTAATTTTATAAACGGATAACTTGCCATTAACAAATACCCACAGCCTGCTGTAATCATCCTGAATAATGTTTGTAGGGAAAAGATTCGACGTATACAAATCCTTAAAAAGACTATCTCTATTAAACTTTCCACTAACGGAATTATATAAATATACCCCACTATCTGCAATAAACCGTAACTTATTATTCACCCTTACCAGCCGTCTTAGCTTATTGTTCTGGGAAACCCTATCGTAATAACTTACATCTTCAACTTTATTTGAATCAAGGGAAACAGTTAGCCTGCATATTGAATTATCCCCCTCTATCCATATATTATTAAAAGAATCGAACTCAAAATTATTTACTTTCGACCGGAACCCCTCAACAAGACCCTTTGGTTTTAGATTCCCTGCCCCATCCTTTTTTAATAAATAAAGACCATATGTTGAATTTGTAATATATTCTTCTCTGTCCTTTATTTTCTCCAATTTCCAGCCTCCCTGTATCCGGGCAACTCTCTCGATAGTTCTGTTATCCCAGGAATACAATCCTGAAGGATGTCCAAAATAAAGCTTATTGCCTATCACCTTAAGTCCCCATACATGACCTTCGAAAATCTTATAAAACGAAACATTACCCTTGTCATCTCTGTCTTTTCTGTAAAGCCCGAGACTTGTGGCAAGATAAATATTATCCTTAAAAACCATGGAAAAATAGCCTGTCCCTATCCCTTTGGGAGTATCGTAAACGGTAAATGGCAAATTCATTCTACAAGTGGAGATTCCTGCAGCAGTTCCTATCCATAAGTTGTTATAATTATCGACACAGGTACTGAAAACCGTATTATTTACCAAGCCATTGGAATACTTGAAATTTCTATTTATTTTACCTCTGCTATTAAATAAAATCAGTCCCTTATAATATGTCTTAAGCAAATATAAAGAATCATTCAACTGACTTGTTCCATATACATAGTTATCAGATACAAATTTACTGATACTATTATCAACAACCTGCATTTCATCGTTTACCGGTCTTATTACGCCCTGGTTATTATCAACAAGAAATATTACCCCTCTAAAACTGAAGAGACCACGAATATCCCTGTTTAGTATTTTTTCATTTCTAATAACAGGTTCCAGCTTTTCATCATTAAGTCTAAATAAACCTTCATTAAGTGAATAAAGATATAATTCCCCATCGATTATCTGCGAATAACAAAAATTATAGGGCAGCTCTATTGACTTTAAACGTTCTTCTGCATCTATTATTATTCTGTTGTCAAGGACAAAAACTATCTTACCATTTATATTATATACCTTGCTCATGCGGAAGTTTTTTGAACTATTTTCCGATGAGATATAATGATTTAAAGACTTAAACCTAATAAAATTCACAGAATCGGCTTCCAAAACACCTATACCACCACTGCCGGCAATGTAAACGGAGCTATCGCTTGCAACGACCAATGAAGTAACAGGATAACCACAGTGAATCTTTCTCCAGGTCTCTCCATCGAATTCCAATACTCCATTCTTGTCTCCGGCATAAAGCAAGCCACTCTTATTGCTTACGATAGAATATATACGACTCCCTCCTTCGTAGTCGTGAGGTTCAAAACCGTACATAATAGGAAAGCCGTCGTTAGCCGCATGTAATAATGAAGACAAAGACAATAAAACAAAAACAATAAAATAAACTCGCATAATAAAATTCTTAAAACATTTCCCTATATGCAAATTTAACATTTTTTAATATTTTCCCAGCAATAAGCTCACTTATTATACCTCCACCTTAAATATCAAATAAAATTATACTCCCCAGGCCTCCCTGTCAAGACTCCTGTACTGAATTGCCTCAGCTATATGGTTTGTTTCAATCTCCTCTTTACCATCCAAATCTGCGATAGTTCTGGCTACTTTCAGAATTCTGTTGTAGGCCCGGGCCGACAGACCTGTCTTATCCATTGCCATCTTGAGCAATTTCTTTGCATCATCCCTTATCATGCAATGCCTTTTCATTATGGAGGGAGTCATCTGACTGTTTGCATATATTCCATTCATATGCTTGAATCTTTCCTGCTGTATGTCCCTGGCCTTTACCACCCTTTCCCTCACGGCGGCACTGCTTTCTGCCGGCCTGTCCTCAGACATCTTCTCGAATTTGACCGGGACAACCTCTATATGAAGATCTATCCTGTCAAGCAAGGGGCCTGATATTCTGGAAAGATACTTCTGAACAGCCCCCGGCGGGCATGTACACTCCCTTTCCGGGTGGTTGTAATATCCGCATGGACATGGGTTCATTGAGGCTATAAGCATAATATTGGCGGGATAATTGACCACTAACTTAGACCTGGATATAGTTATCTCCCGGTCCTCCAGAGGCTGCCTCATCACCTCCAGGGCTGATCGCTTAAATTCAGGTAACTCATCAAGGAAAAGAACACCATTATGGGCAAGGGATATCTCTCCCGGCTGGGGATACGCTCCACCCCCTACCAAGGCTACATCCGATATTGTATGGTGGGGCGACCTGAAAGGGCGCTGCCACAAAAGAGAAGTACTATTTACTATATTACCGGCAACCGAATGTATCTTTGTTGTCTCCAGCGCCTCATTCATGGAAAGAGGGGGAAGTATTCCGGGCAACCTCTTTGCCAGCATTGTCTTTCCGGAACCGGAGGACCTATCATTATCACGTTGTGACCACCGGCAGCTGCTATTTCAAGACCGCGTTTCACATTCTCCTGTCCCTTTACATCTGCAAAGTCAAAATCTATAATACCATCACCGTTTACATAATTAAGACATACCTCGGGAATAGTACATTCAGGACTGCTCTCCCCGTTAAGGAAGTCAATAACCTCCTTTATATTTTCCATCCCATACACCTCCAGTCCTTCAACAACTGCGGCCTCGGCTGCATTAGATGCGGGCAATATAAAACCCTTAAATCCCGATTCCCTGGCATTTATTGCTATTGGCAAGACTCCCTTAATTGGCAAAAGACTGCCATCAAGGGATAATTCACCCATAAGCATATAAGAAGATAGTTTATCGGCTTTAAGCTGCTCATTTGCCGCAAGTATTCCCATAGCAAGAGGAAGGTCGTAGGAAGATCCCTCCTTGCGAATATATGCAGGAGCCATATTAATGATGATTCTTTTTCCCGGAATCTTCATTCCGTACTGACGAAGCGCCGAATCAATCCTCTGCTGACTCTCCTTGACGGCACTGTCCGGAAGTCCCACCATTATGAACTTTATCCCCTGAAGAATATTCACCTCTATAGTTATAGTTGTGGCCTCTATTCCCAATAGTGCGCTACCATATGTCTTGACAAGCATATCTTATATTTTTATTGATTCTTATAAAAATATATTATTTTATGCTAATATCAAAGAAACAATACAAGCTTTTGATATAATCGGATATATAATGTAAACTAACAACTTAAGGTATCAACAACTCTCTTTCCACAAAAAAAGGTGCCTGTATTGAACAGACACCCTTGAAGATCTTCTATAACTCGTTTTTTATAGCTTACTTTCTATATATTCTATCAGAATATGAATAATCTTAATATGTATTTCCTGTATTCTGTCGAATACCTTTCCCAGGGCACCCTTATCTCAACGTCTGACAAAGGACCAACAATTCCGCCCTTTTTACCGGTAAGGGCAACAACCTTCATCCCTTTTTGCCTGGCGGCCCTGACGGCTTCAACAATATTCACAGAATTACCGGAAGTACTTATAACAAGCAACACATCTCCCCCAACTCCATTTGCCTCTACATATTTTGAAAAAATATAATCAAAACCAAAATCGTTACCAACACAGGTAATATGAGAAGGATCGCTTATGGCCACAGCAGGAAGAGGTCGTCTGTTATTTCTGAAACGCCCGGTTAGTTCTTCCGCAAAATGCATAGCATCGCACAAAGAGCCACCATTACCACAGGAAAATATAGTTTTGCCCGTGTTAATTGCCTCAGACATAAGATCGCCCGCCTGCTTTATCTTTTCAATATTCCCCTTATCGGCAATAAAGTTTTTCAACAAAACAGTTGCCTCGTTAAGACTGTTAAGAATTAATTGCATATTATTTGTTTTAAAGCTTACAAAAGACTATTCAAAAAAGTTGCGAACCTTCCTGAAAAAGCCTCTTTCCTGTTTGCTGGGTCTGGGTTCAAACGACTCCGATTCCCTAAGCTTCTCAAGAACTTTTCTTTCTTCCTTGTTTACTTCCTTAGGAATCCATACATTAATTTTCACAAGAAGATCGCCCCTTCCATAACCGTTAACATCGGGTATACCCTTGCCACGCAGACGAAGAATCTTGCCTGCCTGAGTACCTGCATCTATCTTTACTTTCACCTTTCCCTCTATGGTTGGGATCTCCACTGGAACACCAAGAACCGCGTCGGGAAAACTTATAAAAAGATTATACAACAAATCGTCACCATCCCTGACAAGATCAGGATGCTCTTCTTCCTGGATTAGAACTATAAGATCACCATTAACACCTCCTCTACGGGCAGCATTACCCCTGCCGCTAACAGAAAGCTGCATTCCGTCTGCCACTCCGGCAGGAATATTTATAGTGATTATTTCCTCATCAAGAACAATACCCTCGCCACCACAAACGCTACACTTATGATTTATTATCTTCCCTTCCCCGTTACATGTACTGCATGTAGAGGTAGTCTGCATAGCTCCAAGAATAGTGTTTTGTATTCTTGTCACCTGACCGGTACCGTTACAAGTAGAACAAGTAGAGTAAGAACTGCCATCTTTTGCACCTGTTCCCCTGCAGGAAGAGCACGACACGTATTTCTTGACTTTTAATTTCTTTTCAACACCGGTAGCAATCTCCTGGAGGCTAAGCTTAACCTTCACGCGCAAGTTACTTCCCCTGTTGACTCTTCTTGAGCTTCTGCCTCCGCCGCCAAAGCCGCTAAAGAAACTACCACCCCCAAATATGTCTCCAAAATGAGAGAATATATCCTCCATGCTCATACCACCGCCACCGAAACCTCCGGCACCTCCGCCCATTCCGGCATGTCCGAACTGATCGTACCTCTGCTTTTTCTGCTCATCACTAAGAACTTCATAGGCCTCAGCAGCTTCTTTAAACTTTTCCTCAGCTTCCTTATCATCCGGGTTCTTATCCGGGTGAAACTGAATGGCCTTCTTCCTATAAGCCTTTTTTATCTCTGCCTGAGAGGCATTCCTGTCAACTCCCAGAACCTCGTAATAATCTCTTTTATCCGACATACCCGTATATTAAATCTATTCGCCAACAACTACTTTTGCGTAGCGAATTACCTTATCATTCAATTTATATCCCTTTTCTATGCAGTCAACTACTTTCCCCTTTAGTTCCTCTGAAGGAGCCGGGATTTTTGTCAATGCCTCATGCAAATCAGTATCAAAAACGGCATTTGAAGAATCTATCTCGGCAACACCGTTCTGTTTTAAAAACTCGGCAAAGTTTTTATATATGTGCATTATTCCTTCCTTTACTGCCTCTATATCCTTGGCATCCTCAACAGATTTCATTGCACGCTCAAAATTATCCATCACCGGGAGAATATTAACAAGAATCTGCTCTCCGGCCGACTTAGTCAACTCCATTTTTTCTTTTAAAGTACGCTTTCTATAGTTATCAAACTCCGCTGAAAGTCTCAAATACTTATCGTTCATTTCCTGGAGCTTATTCCCCAACTCTTCTACCTGATCGTCCTTAGAATGTTTCTTAGATTTCTTTTTCTTCTTTCATCCTCCTTGACTTCTTCCTCTTTGGCTTTATCCTCCTTGACTTCTACCTCCCTGGCAGCATCTTTCCCGCCTTTTCTGAGCCTTCCTTTACTTCCTTTTGCGTTTCTGCAGATTCAGCATTCTCTTTTTTAAGTTCCTGCTCTTCTATCTGTTCTTTTTTAATATCTTTTTCTGACATATTTTTCAATTTTTTCTACAAACGTTTTCTCTTCTTACAATTTGCCTGCCAGACATAAAAAAACGACAAACTGACACCAATAAATCAGTTTACGCTTAAAGGCTGACAATCACCTCCTCAAAAACATGCCAAAGTTACATATTTATTGGTAGATGGCAAAAACAGAATTAACTCATCAGGGAATTATCTGCGAAACTAAAATAAGTACCACCTCCTATTATTATATGGTCTAAAAGATCTATATCCATAATCTTTCCGGCATTGGATATTTTTTTTGTTATTGCCATATCTGAATCGCTTGGCCGGATATTACCGGAAGGATGGTTGTGACATACTATCAGCGAAGTGGCCTTGCGCTCCAGAGCATGACTGAATAAAATCCTCCTGTCTATAACTGTCCCGGATATGCCTCCCTTACTGAGGCATTCGTGGGAAAGAATCCCATTGGCCCTATTAAGATACAACACCCAAAACTCCTCGTGGTTGACAAAGGACACCAAAGGCTCGAAATAATTAAAAACATCCTCACTGCACCTTATTTTTTTCACCTCACATACCTTCTCAAACCTGCTACGCCTTGCCAGTTCCGTTGCTGCATTCAAGATAATAGCCTTGGCCGGTCCCACTCCCTTATATTTGTTCACCAGCTCACGGACCGAGCGTTTACCCAATTCCTCAAAGCTGTTATTATTATCCTTGAGAATACGCGAGGAAAGATCAAGAACCGATTCTTCTTTTGTTCCCGAACCAAGTAAAATAGCCAGTATCTCTGCATTTGTAAGGCTGGATATTCCCCTTGAAAGCAATTTCTCCCTGGGCCTGTCGTTAACCGACATTTCCGAAATTTTTATACTCTTATAATCCATTTTTAATATATATAAAATTTAAAAATTCGCTTTCCCTGAGACAATAACCTAAAACAACAAACAGATGTTCCACAAACAATCATTCCAACACTTTGGCCTACAAATAATCATTCCAACACTTTGGCCAACAAATAATCATTCTGGCACCAAGCATATAAAAAAAATCACCAATAGTAATTATCTTAATATTAATTACTAAATTATACATATTTTATGGAATTAAATAATATACTATTAAATAATTACATAATTAAATAACTTCACCATTAAAAGAGTAAAGTATTATTTATAGAAAAATTCTTGCTGTACAGAACACATAAAATTTAGGACCGGAACCAAAGAAACCACAAAAATGTCGACTGATCCGTAATCCTGTCTCCATTCAGGAAAAGGGAATATACAAAAGGGAAGTAGCAAAAAAGTGAAGAAAGGAAAAGAAGAAGGGAAAGTAAAGACAAAACGAAAAGGGTACACCTACAAGGGGTACCCTAAACATTATATTTTCGAGAAATAAACTACAGTTTATTTACGTGGTTTGCAAGCTTAGATTTCAAGTTAGCAGCCTTATTCTTGTGAATAACGTTAATTTTAGCCAACTTATCCAACATAGCAGCAACTTTTGGTAACAATTCCAAAGCAGCCTCTTTCTCTGAAGTAGCACGCAAGTTTCTTACCGCATTTCTAGCAGTTTTTGCATAATATTTATTGTGCAATCTTTTTGCCTCGCTCTGTCTTATTCTCTTTTTTGCTGATTGATGATTTGCCATCTCTTTTAATTCTAAATAATTAAACTTTAAGTAGTCCGTAGGGGAATCGAACCCCTGTTACCAGGATGAAAACCTGGCGTCCTAACCCCTAGACGAACGGACCATAATCTTTCGACAAAGATATAATTTTTCTTCTCAGTAAAAAATCATTCTTTGTATTTTTAAGAACTTTTTTTGTAGTCCGTAGGGGAATCGAACCCCTGTTACCAGGATGAAAACCTGGCGTCCTAACCCCTAGACGAACGGACCATCAAAATGTTAAAGAAACTCTCTCTTCTCCCTCTCTCAACCCCTATTTTGTTCTTTCGCGGTGCAAATATACAGCATTTTTTATTTGCTCCAAATATTTTCAAAAAAAAACGCGCATTTTTTTATTAATTCTTTTCTCCCATATTTTAAACAATAAAATAAACTACCTTTGTATTACCTAGTTAGGCAAAAAACAACATTCTTTCTTAAAAATTAAAATTTCTGATATATGCACATTAATTTAGTATTAGACATTATTCAAAAGGGAGTGGAAGAACTAAAACAGATAACCGATAATTTCAAAACCGATACCCCAAATTCCCTGGAAATAGATATTGCGACAGCAAAAACAGAAACTTTATTAAAAGAATTACATCTTTTACAGGGCAAGATAAGTAATCCGGATATTCCTGAACCGGCCGCAATCAATTATTCTGCTGCCGATAAAACACAGAAAAAAGAAGAAAGTATCCACTCTCCCATATATAAGGAAGAAAAAAAACAACCGGAAATCGGTATTACAGCTAAAAAAGAAGACAAAGTAATAGAAAAAACATTGTCCCCTTCTAAAGATATAAACGAGCTTATTAATATAAACGACAAATTTCAGTTCACAAGAGAACTATTCGATAACAATACCTCTTTATACAAAGACACAATAAACAAACTAAATGCCGCTTCTTCCTTTGAAAATGCAAAAAAGATAATATCTTCGTTCAACTGGAATGAAGAAGAAGAAACAGTAATACATTTCACCGAAATATTAACGAGAAAATTTAATTAAAATGTCTAAGCTATATATAATACCTACGCCAATAGGTAATTTAGAAGATATAACCCTAAGATCGCTGCGAATATTAAAGGAAGTGGATCTTATTCTTGCCGAGGACACAAGAACATCGAGCAAACTATTAAGGCATTACGAGATCTCTAAACCACTTTTATCTCACCACAAATTCAACGAACACAAGACCGCTGATAAAATTAAGGAAAAGATAGAGGCGGGTGAAGACGTAGCCCTTATAAGCGATGCAGGTACCCCAGGGATATCGGACCCGGGATTCCTTCTTGTAAGAACATGCGTGGAGGCAGACATAGAAGTAGAATGCCTTCCCGGGGCAACAGCATTTGTTCCCGCACTTGTAAACTCAGGTCTTCCATGCGACAGGTTTGCTTTCGAAGGATTCCTGCCCCCAAAGAAAGGAAGACAGAAGAAACTCACCTCTCTTGAAACAGAAGAACGAACAATGGTATTTTACGAATCTCCTTACAGACTGGTAAAAACACTCGAACAACTGGCAGAACACCTTGGAGGAGACAGAAACGCCTCGGTAAGCAGGGAACTGACCAAAATACACGAAGAAAATGCAAGAGGCACCTTAGACAGCCTTATACAGCATTTCAAAAGCAAGACCGTAAAAGGAGAAATAGTAGTTGTAGTACAGGGAGCATCTTAGCTTTCTGTACCTGCAGAACTATTACTGGCCAGTCTTAAATTTAGGACAAGGGATAGCACCCCTTCTTTTCTTCCTTGGCTTCAGATACTTATACTTACACAACTGCTCTATAGGATTGGTATATCCCACAGTATAGGTAACAGAAAGTTCAAATCCCCCCCTGCTCTTATAGGTATTATTTGCAAAAGGAATATCGTAACTAGCTATAACCCTTATATTATCAAACTCAAGCCCAACCGTAGGAATAGCCTCTTTGGTAGTCCTAAACCACAAACCGGCAATAAAACTTTTTGTCCTGTAATAGTCAAAAGGATTATAAAAGTTCATCCCTATCAAGGCTGATGTTTTAAACGACTGCATATCCAGAACAAAGTAAGGATTAAGCATCCAGTTACCCCTATCGAACCATTTCTCCACACCACCATGCAGAGTATATTTTCTTGCCAGGTTATTGGTTATTTCATAGAAACTCTCCGAAGGCTGCATTATATGACTAACGCTGAAACCAACCGAGTAAATATCCATCTTCTGGTAATAGCTCAGTTTTGTTCCCATAGCCATATCCAAATACCAAAGAGAAGCAGCCCCAAGGTAGTCGCCCGACTGATAACCCGGATTAAATATAGTACCGTCCCACTGATCGTCGAAAACCAATTTCTGATAATCGACCGACCTATTCACAATTTCTGCAGTAACCCCCGTACTCAATATAAGGTCGTTCCCCCTGGAAACACTTTTATGAAAGGCAAAGGACAATCCACCGTATGTACTTTTCAACCCCTCTCCCGCAACATCATTCAATAACATTATCCCCAGGCCAAACCAGCTGCCCTCAATAAAATAACAAGGAAGCTTAACATCGGCATAAACCGACTCAGAAGAAAAAGGAACAGAAACAGTACTCCACTGATTCCTATAATCTATACCCGCCCTCACATTATATACCGAATTCCCCGTATTTGCAGGATTCAGAAATAAAGGCAGGGAATAGAACTGGGAGTTATGAACCTCCTGCCCCCTTAGCTGCACCCCCATAAAACAAACACCCAATATAAGGAACAATAATTTCTTCATTAATCATATCATTTATTGAGTCTGGCAATAACTAAATACAACAGCTATTACAACCATTCAAAATTCATAAACTTATTTCAATAGCGAAACCGCCCCCCTCTTAGTCAACACCTCGTCGTTATCAAACACAACCTTCAAGAAAAATACATATCCGTCAACATCCTGTTTAACCCCTTTATAATTACCATCCCAACCTTCGTTTATATTCGTTGTCTCAAACATCTTCACACCATCTTTTCTATACACAATAAACGACAGTTTCTTAACTCTCGACAACGAGCCCCTGACAAACAACTTATCGTTTACACCATCGTTATTAGGAGAGAATCCAGTTGGCAAAGAAGCAACCAAGCCAGAAAGAGTAGCCTCCCCCTCGTAATATATATTCACGGTATCAGTAGCCGAACACTTATTAATATCAGTAGCCGTCAGCCAATATTTACCATGATCATTAACTTCAATTTCATCAATAGTCTCACCGGTAGACCATAAATATTGTGCAAAATTATCGTTGGTATAAAGAATCACCGATTCACCTTTCACAATAATAAGATCTTCACCAAGATCAACCACAGGAGCAGGATACAAGTCTATATTTACAGCATCGTAGACAGAATTACCATACTTATCGGTAACCTTAACCTCATAAGTACCACTTTGCCAAACTTTTATAGACTGCGTTTTCTGATCTGAACCCACCCACTCGAAAGTCAGATCCTCATATTTACCACCCAAATGCTTCTCTTTAACCTGAGCAAATACATCAACAGTATCGCCAGGACATATCATCCTATCCTGACCAAGTTCCACCTCGAACCCGGCCTCCAGAACCTTTATTTTATAACCCACCTCATCCGAAAGACACTCACTATCATTATCCTTGGCATACACCCTTAAAGAATAATCACCCTCCTCATCAAAAGAATACTCAATAATATTTGAACTCCCCACAGGCTGTTTCACTATAGGATAACCATCGCTATCAACAACAGACCAAAAGAAAGTCACATTTTTATTTTCAGGCAAAGAATATACACGCTTAACACCACGGATGGCAACCACATCGTAACCATCATAAGAATCCTGTGCCATGGCAGCAGACCACCCCAGGGTGATCAGCGCCACGACAAACAAAATTCTATGTAACAAACGTAGTTTCATCAATATAACGTAAATTCTTAAAATCAATTATCAATCTTATCAGAACTAATAGTTCCAATCTTAACAGCAGGAAGAACACCTATCTTAACCATTTTCTTATCAGCCACAATCTCTGGAGTAGAACCCTCCCCATCGAGTATAGCCTCATCAATAACAACAGTATAAAAAGCCTCTTCCGCCTTATTATTAACAAACTTATCACCCAGAGAAATAACCACCTTATCAGTTTTGGAGTCGTTGATATGAACAGATTGTTGACTTCCGCCACCAATATCGACAGCATTACCATCAGGATCCAAGATTGTATATTTTAAAGTCCATCCGCCAAAATATCCCTCAATAGCCACATCGAATATAAACTCCTCTATATTCTCGCTCTTCCTTGAGAAAGAACAGAACCCCGCCTTATCCCCCGACACTATCATAACCAGAGGTTGGGCAATAACCTCAACATTAATCTGAATAACATCAGAAGGACAACCACCTGGATCGCTAGTAGCATAAACCGAAAGAACATACATGCCGGTTGGCACATTTTTATAACTAATAACCTGTGAAGGCTTATCCCCCGTATGCTCCCTAACAGCAGTCCCCTCCGAATTCGTCAAGGTCCAGTAATAGTTCGCAATCTTAGAGGCATCATCAACATCCACGCTATAGGCCATATCCGTACCCACAGCCACCACTTGAACAGGTACAACAGCAGTCTCCTGAGCCCTAAGACCCAGAACCACCATCAGCAGCATCAGCGTGTATGTCAACTTTAAAACCTTCATTTATCTATCTAATTCTCAATAATTTTCTTCTTTAATTTTAAACCACTAGATTATTTGAAATTAATCTTAGTAACCTTAGGTTTAGCATAGATACCGTAAATTCTCTTGATTTTCTTTGTATCTCCAGCTAATCCGGCCTCTGGTGCAACAGGATTTTTATCACCATCAATTGCTTCTACTAATTCAACAGCATAGTATATATCACTATCAGGATCTTCTAAATTAAATGATATATCACCATCCATATCTTTTAATCCAAACTCCAAGTCATAATATCCATCTTCCCCTTGAACAACTGCATCATGATTAACAGTAACATTTTGGGGAGCTTCTGCAGCACCTTTATTATATCTAGTAACCTTAAATGTTACTTTCCATCCATCAATTTCATCCCCATTTGCAGTTATTCCTGGTCTACCGTTGACCTTAATCTTCATTTTACCGGCTTTATCTGCATCATCGATATTACTAATATCAATCCCTTCTCCATTACATGCATAAAAATTTTTATTTATATTATTGGCATCATCATCTACCATATATATTTGAAGATCATCACCTATTCTAACTACGATCTCACTAACAACTCCTGCTTCTTCATCTTTCTCTAAAGATTCGGTATTATGATTTGGATATTCAATTACTCTAATCAAGTAATAATCTCCTGATTCCAACTCTTTTTTCCATTCTATTGGATGAATATTATATTGAAGGTTAGGATCAACAAAAGTACTTGTAGGAATAATCTCAGAACCTGCTGCTAATGAAATTGCATTAGCATATTCAATTGGATCTTTCGACTCATCAGCACCTTCCAATTTTAAAACTTCCCAAGCATATCTATTAACATTACCATCTTCCAATAAAGTATTAAGAATTATTTGATCTAATGTTAATGTATAATGCTTATCTACAGAATAAGTATATTTACTTCCCTTAGCAACAATATGTAGTTTTTTATATGTTGTTGTTGCATCAGTATTATCAGGATCTGGAACAACTACTTGTACCTGCCCAAATACATTAGCTGTCAGAAACAAGCCAATGATTGTAATTAATATTAATTTAATTGATTTCATAATTTAAAACATTTACGTTCTACGTTATTTATTTGTTATTTATTTTTGTTATTGGGGGCTTCTTGTAAGCGCCCCACACAAATTTATTTGTGCCTATAATTTTAACTTCTGAACCAAAGAAATCTGTAACAGCTTCAATCCAGAATTCATAATAGTGATCTTTATCCAGTGTTTCCTCAAAACCTTCTAAGTCGGATGCATAATCGACAACTAGGTTATTATCTCCCTCTCCAATTAGTTTTGTCAATGTTTTAACCTCTCCGTTGTTATATTTATATTTCAGTATTACTTTAAATGGATAACTCTTTGCTAAATCAATTCCTCCAGCAGAACTAAAATCAAGGCTTGTAAAAAGATTTATTGCATTAATATCATTTACCTTATATTTGGCTTCTTCTCTAAATAAAACTTTTAATGGCGTTTCAATTATAGAAACCAATTTCTCACTTGAATTATTACAACCGGCAGCATTGAATTCTGTAAAATTGACTGTATAAGTTTTATCTGCACCTACAGACCATCTTACAAAAATTCCTTTTGTTATATCATCTATTTCAGAATATATTCCAGTTTCATCAATAACGAAGACATCTCCATCCTTACTGAATTTTAACTGCTTATTATCTGAATCAAAAATTTTCCACTTATAAGTATGACCTGGAATATAATTAGGAACACTTAGTTTGTGTTTAGAATTAACAACAACATTATCCTGTGCCGAGGACATAAATCCCGACACCAGTAGAATAACTACTGAAAAGATAAACCTATATGCTGTTGCTAACTTCATTTATACTATATTATTCCTCAATTATTTTATTCAAGCACAATTGATTGTTTAACAGGAATCTGATTTATTATAGCCTTAGCAGTAAAGTCAGATTTATCAACATTCGCAGGTGTTCCATATCCATCTCGAACCTCAACGGCTTTTACCCAAAGATATGCCTTTCCTGCCCCTTGTTGTATGGCTTCTGCTATCTGAATATCCGCAAAAGTTATGTTTCCACCTATAGAAAATGCAGGTGTTGGAGCATTAGGTATAGCCGCAACAGGATCCCAATCAGTATCAGTAGGCTCAACATCTTCATATTTTAAAATATACTTATATTTATACTTCCATTCTGCAGTAGTTCTTTGTCCACTAACTGTTAATTTAAAATTTATAGCCGTTTTCTTAGTATCAACATCTGCTGTAAATTCAGCACAAATAGGGTTAGCTAAGTCACTATCCTCCCATGTAAGGTCTGCTATAAAATCATTATCCTTAATTGTAACCTCCACAATTTGTCTGTTTGCACTTGCATCAAAACATTTGGTTGATCCATCCTCTTCTGTAACTGTTACATAGTATTTCTTTCCTGCATCACCAAGCCATTTTATATAAATACAATACTGACCAGCTGTTGGTGTTCCAATAACTACAGGAGTAGCATCCTCGTAACCTGTATATACATCATAATCCGCATCATCAGCAGGAATAGTTCCCGCTAAATCAGTAGTAACTGTCCACACATACTTACTTGTCCCAACATTCACTGTTCCAAGAGAGTACTTACGAACTGAATTTTTTAACACCTCCTGAGTAATATCAGCCTGCGCAATTGCTCCATAGCTAATTGTAGCCAAAGCAAAAACCATTAATAATTTTTTTAATCTGTTCATATCTGTAATTTTAAAATCTAATCTAATTTAATACCACCAACAGCAGTATCAGGAATTTTATGAATTGTCGCTTCAGTTTGTGGCGAATCTTTTGCCAAAGTATTATATCCATCTCTGGCTTCCGATATTCTAATTTGAATTTTATAATCACCTGATCCCTTTGGAATAGTATAAGATAAATTTAGCTTGTATTCCGTTTTTGAAGCATCGACATCAACAAACCCCTCTCCATTTACATCAGTTGAACCTTCAACCCATGCTTTAGTATCAACATCTCCAGGCTCACCATCCCTTACCTCATATTTAAACTTCCACACATCCCCTGCTTTTCCTAATACTTTTCCTATAGTGTAGGTTATAATATTAGTCCCATCATTTGCACAGGACTCTCCTGCTGACGTAGTTTTACCATCCCAACTAACTGTAACAGTAAAATCATTTTCAACAACCTCGACCAATTGCTCCTTCACATTATTAGAATCAAAACAATGAGTAATTGCATCCCTCTCAGTGACCCTAACCCTATAATTTGTCCCAGCCAATTTCCATTTTACAAATATCTGATACTGCCCGTCAACAAAAGATCCGATTGCTGTAGCCCCATCTTTTATAAAATAATCTTTCCATAATTCGTAATCAGTACCTAGAACAGCATCATTCCAATCTGTTCCATTAAATTTTTCAACATGCCACTCATAACTACTTTTATCTTTATTCAACTCACTTAGAATATACTTTCGCACAGAACCAACCTTTACTGTTTGCGTTTGTGCAAATGCTCCATAACTAATAAGAGTCATGGCAAAAACGAATAATATTTTATATAATCTTTTCATATCTATAATTTTATTACAGTATTGTATTAATCATGCTTTATTCCGCTTGTATTCGGATACCTATTAATAACTAAAGGTCTAACCTCAAGAAAATCTTCGTTTGCAACGGTAAAATTTAAAGGTACTACACCGTATTTATCTTTAACTTCAGTAATTTCTATTGGAGTTGAATATGATAATTGTCCTTTATTAACAACAAAATCAGTAACAGAAATAACAAATAAACCACTATCATCACTTGTTACGTCTCCTCCGTGATTTCCTCCTGACTCATCAACAAGAGTATATTTAAGTGTAGCTGGATATTTGGCGCCTGTCAGTTGCAACTTAAAGGTATATGTGGTTGTAGCACAATCAACTGCCGGGAATTCAGTCCATGCAATTTCTGCATCATTAGCTTTTACAACTACTGTAAAGGATACGGGATTGGCCGAACAACCTGCAGCTGAAGTCTCTACCATTTCCAAAACATAAGTACCTGGCGTCTTCCACTCAATATCAGTCAAATTTGAAGTTGGTTGTTTAATATCAACATTAGTTTTATCTGATTCAGCAGTAGAAGAACCATCTTTGTATACATTCCATTGGTAAGTATTATCAACATTTAGATCCACCCTATACTTAAAAGTAGATCCTACAAGAATTTCATTTCCAACACCTTGTGGAGTTGTTTTATCCACCTGCGCAAAAGCTCCCATCGATAATGTGGTCATTATCAATACGATTATAAATTTAACAGTGTTTTTTCCCATAACATTTGATTTTATATTTTTTACTTTTTTTTTAATTTCTATATATTTTTTAATTATGCTCAATTGGTGATGTATTTGGGGGTTGATAGACTTCCACAGAAAGCCCATCAGGGTTATCTATAGTTCCTGCAGTAGTATTTCCTCCACTACTCTCAGGTAGCGTAATCAAAAAGTTCTTAATTGATATCTTGAAAAGTTTACCTGAATCTACTTCTGTTGTAGCTAATGGTACTGTATATGTATAATAACCAAGCGAAGAATTATAAGTAACACCTGGTGAACCCGGGGTTATCTCATCCACATAAGATACCGGATCGGAATTTAAATCTCCTTCTTCTCCTCTCATCAATACAAAGCTCCACTTATCACCACCGGTAATTTTAACTGTAGCCATCATATTGTCTTTGGGACAAACATCGGTAATATCAGTCAGTTCGATATGATAACTAGCTAACCCTTGAAGTATATGTATATAGTAAATACTCCATGCATCTGTACATCCATTCACTTTGCTACATTGTTTCACAGCTATAAATGCATGCGCTCTGGTTTGTTCCTGCCAGGTTATCTCAATCTCTGACTTTTGTTCTGTGCCATTCCATCCTGTTAAAGTTATTTCTCCCCATTCATACTTTTCCCCCTCGTAATCAACCTTTTGACTAGGATTATTACCTCCTGTGATTTTACCTCCAACAACCTTCCATTCAAAAGTATTATCCATTTCTGCACCAACACCATCAACAATAGCACTAACAGAAAAGGTCATTACTGACTTAAATCCAACCACCTCAGGCTTTGCAGGAGAACCCAGCTGGTCAGCATCAAGTTCTATCACTGGTGAAGGTTTTACAGATTGCCCTGAGGCGATAATGGGAACAAATCCAAACAGAAAAACCAATACCAGAAATTTGAAACCAAACAAAATGAAATTGTTTTTAAATTCTGAAGTATGCGATGAAGTAGTGTTACAATTAAATGACAAACCGCGTCTCTTAAATTTAGAGACACGTATGGCTTTTAGGCAATGTGTTAAAGCTAAATAATCCATTTATCAACCAATCCAAATTAAACAATCCACTTCTATATCTGAGAACAAAATAACGATTATAATTATGAAAAGTCAAGTTGGTTTTGGTGAACAGCTTGTTATCATAGATAAACGTCTAATATTTTACACTAACTATTTCTGGGGATATCGCATTGTTGATGAAATCCATTAAAACCTTGTTAATTCAGTTACTAAAGACAATATACAAGAGGGAATGAGACAGAATATTTATGCAACATATTTTAACATTTTTCTAATTATTATGTACTATTATGCACATTATCTCAAAACAAATATTGTGTCCAAAAGGCATTTTCAATCAAATGTTTTGTTAAAATACAACGACACCGCATTGTATTTTAAACATCATGTAAAACTAATTTATATCTTTGCACCATGATAATAAATAAATCGAACATCAAACACATCTTTTTTGATCTTGACAATACTCTATGGGATTTTAAAGCCAATAGTGAATCTAGTCTTCTACAGCTGTTTAATGAGTTCGGATTAAGAACAGAGTTTCACGATTTTATTATCTTTCACCATATATATAAACACCATAACCAAAAAATGTGGATCGCTTATAATCAGGGTAACATATCCAAGGAAGAACTGATAGTTAAACGATTCTATTACACCCTAAAGGAAAAAGGCATAAACGACAGAGCGCTGGCTGAAGATCTGGGGGAGGCATACCTGGAGGTAAGCGCCTGCCAGACAAAACTGTTTCCAAAAACTGTTGATACCCTGAAACATCTGAATTCGAAAGGATACGCCTGCCACATTATAACCAACGGATTTATAAGGGTTCAAACCCAAAAAGTTATGAACTGCGGACTCAGCGATATTATAGAGACATTAACTTGTTCTGAAGAGGCCGGGTGTAGCAAGCCTAACAAAGAAATTTTCGAACTTGCTCTTTCTAAGGCAAAGGCTGTAATTCCTGAATCGATAATGGTTGGTGATGATTTCAATACTGACATTAAGGGTGCAAGAAATATAAATATGCAGGCTATTCACGTGGATAATTCTCCGGAATGGCTGAAGAATGAGCATCCAACAATACATTCTATCGCCGATTTGTGCCAGATTCTCTAAATATCTGTTCTCTTATAAAATGACTTTTACACTCCAATATTTGGATTCTTCGTTATACTATCTCCGTACCAAAGCCGCAACAAGGCCGTACCAAGTCTCCTCTTTCTGGATACTTAGCGGATTCAAACTGGTTATTTTCGGCCTCTGGTATAGGGAAACATACCAGAAAGTATGGGCTAGCACCGTAGATGGTACGGATTTAATTAGGTGGTATTGCTTCCTTTTAGGGGAAAGATTGCTGTCCTTTAGTTCTTTACATGCCTGATTCTTCCTGTTCTTATCTTTTTGTAAACATCTAAATTTATATGCACGCTGGTTGTGTCACAGACTCCAGAATTTACCTGTAAACGGTAGTTTTTATTTCCGAAAGTCTGATTCTGTATATAGGAAGACGATACTGAGCCTGTCATAGGTATCCAGGCATTTCCATCGAAAGACTCCCATTGATATTTATAATTGCCTGTGCCTCCAGTAGTATTTGAGGTAATTATCAATTCATCGCCTTCGCACAGGTGATGATCCGGGGCAGTCACCTGTACTTTTAAGGTGTTTATCAGGGCTACCTTATAGGTGGTGGTAAGGTTACTTGTGATTAATCCCGTATAATTTACAGTAACAGTGTAATCATCTTCCTGAAGATTTGTAATGTCTTCCTCTACAGACACCTGTGCTCCAGAGGAATCTTCCCATATGTAACTACAATTGTCTGACCATAAACAGCCATTAAGATCGCCTTCTTCTCCTTTTACTGGGATTAATCTTTCTTTGTCTCTGATATTCATGTTATATGCTGCCAACAATTCTGATTCACTTCCATCGGGGTCGTTGGTTTTATAGTTGTTGATTTCGCTATTGCTCAGGTATTTTCTCCAGAAACTAAGGTTTGAAATGTGACCTTTAAATTCATCTCCGCTATCTCTCCATACTTTTGCTCCTATTGAGACTGGCTTTCCCTGTGATCCGTCGTCGGACTGAAGTGTGGAATAACTCCGGTTATCAGTGGCACAGACAACTCCGTCGAGCAATAATTCAATATTGCTGCAATTTGATCTTAATGCCAGATGATGCCATTGCCCGTCATTTGGAAGTTTGGTAGAAGATGTTGCTGAACGAGCCCCACTACTTGTATAAATGTAAAAGGCGGGATAACCGGACCTTAATCCTATCTCTATACAATTGTCCTGCCCGAATAGTCCCGTGTATTGTTGCCTTTCCATATAAGCATAATCGGCATCAGTTGGAATCCTAAATAATCCTTCTACAGTAAATTCTCTTTCGCCCACAAACAGCTGGTTCTGAAAATCAATATTTGCATTTCCATTGAAAATCAAATACCTGCTGCCTCCTTTTAATGAAAGATTTATGGAACCGCTTGACCCTGTGCAATCTGTACTACTAATTTCTGCTATTAATTCAAAAGGAGGTATAGCCCTAATTGTAATGGATTTCTGGTGCGTATATCCTGTCTTCTTATCCCTTACTTGTAATGTGTATTGGCCCGCTGAAACATTCAGAAACTCTTTGGAATTTTGAAAGGTATCTCCACCATTTATACTATATTCCAAATCATTAGATCCCAAATGGCTTAAATTAATAGTAACATTAGCCATGTCTAACGATGTATAATTAATTTCATGAGATCCTATTTCGACATAATCGTAGATATTAAAATTCACAGCACCATTAACTGTTCCCCTGAGATTGCTATTATATCTATAGTAGTCAACATTATAATTAATACTTACACTACCTTTGTCAACCCACCTAATCTCAACTTCATCATAAAAATTTAACTTACCTCTTTCATCCAACAATACTCTTTTGGAATAACTATTAAAGTTTTCCCAATATCCTTCAGAATTATAATAGTATTTATCATTATCGCCATCTGAAAAATTCCAGATCGATGGCCAAACGTAGCAATAGGAATTTGATTTATTGCCTCTGGTAAGGTATACTTTATATTTAACCGTATCTTTAATAGTAACATTATAGGTCTCACCATTTTGAAGAACAACTTCCTGTTTGCGAGCCATAACATTCCCTATAGTACATACCAATACTATAATTGTCGCTGACAAAAATTTCATAATTACTTTACTCTAATTGTTTCCCTGATATTTAGACATATACCAGATAATCGTGGGGCAAAAATATAAACTACGGGATATTTTACAACAATTTATATTTAATTTATGATTAAAGATCGGATTTTATTGAGCAACAACTAATATTTTATCTTGTTTGGAAAGATAATAGAGTATTATTCTTTCTTTTCCTTTTTATGGGTGATAGTATTTGTTTTTATCTTTTTGTGAATATTAACATTTATTGGCTTACTTTCTTTGACACAAACACCCGACTGGACTTTAAGTCTGACTTTCTTATTACCTGTAAAATCCATAGGAACTTCGAAAGAAGTAGAGGCACCGATTATAGTGTTTGTATCTGCCCCCTCTGTAATAATCCATGAATATGTTTTATCGTCTATTCCACCTTTTGTCTCTGTTGAAAGATATAGAAGATCTCCTGAGCAAGCAGTTCCTTCGGTGTCTAAAATATTAACCTCGAGATCGTTCAATTGTTTGACCTCGAAAGTTTTATTTATAGAAGAAGTAAAATATCCGGCATAATCATATTTTACTGTGACCGTATATAAACCAGACTTTAAATTAATAATATCCTCTGAGCCTTCTTTTGAATAACCATTTGGACCTGTCCATGAAAAGGATTCTATCTCTATATTGCTATTTATATTATCAATAGATAAATCAATGGCTCCACTTTCACCCGTACAGTCAGAGTGTGCTATTTCGGCTGCAATAACAGAATTTGGTAACCCTACTTTAAACGTGACATTATATTTAAAAACCTTATTTCCATTTCTTTCGAACCTAAACTCTACGGGATAAAATCCGGGATCACCAAATTGAATAGTAACTTCTTTAGGTGATGAATTTCCTGTGTTCTTTTCCAATATTTGCAGATCCGCCGGAGAACATGTGAAATTTTTGACCCTTCCATCAAAAGCAAACTGACATTTTACCGTTTCTCCGGCTATAATATTACATTCAGTCAAATTAGTACAGTCGATTATTTTATCCTGAGCTTTCAGTTCTCCACCTAGAATAACTAATAACATAATAGTAACCAGTAATAATCTCATAATTTAATAATCTTTATTGTTTCTACATAATCATCTACCTATAATTATACTATATTACACATAACATAGAAACAAATTATACACATATTTTATATGTCTTTTTTAAAAATACAGAAAAATTATTAAAAAATAATATTAATTAATAGAAACTGTCTTTTTATTCCTAAATCAAATAATTATATAGCCTGCACCATATGAAAAAAATCATATTACTACTTCTTCTTTTCCTTTTTATGGGTAATAGGCTTTGTTTTTATCTTTTTGTGGATATTCAGGGTTTTGTCTTTGCTCTCTTCAACACAAACGCCGGATTGGACTTTTAGACGGACTTTTCTGTTCCCATTGAATTCTAATGACTCCAGCAATGGCAATGTGAATGAATCGGATTGGCCTGTTATCTCTTTTGTATCGGAACCTGACGTTATTACCCATATATAGTTTTTTTCCGCTACCCCTCCTCCTATAGCTGAAGAAAGATTTATGATATCCCCTTCACAACCTTCTGTCTCTACTGTCGGGTCGGTCAAGTCAACGGTAAGATTGTTTTGCAGTTCTACTTCGAAAGTTTTAATAATTGGGGTAGTTACGACTCCGCTGTATCCGTAATTGACGGTAACTGTATAATCTCCTGGTTTTAAATGAGAGATATCCTGAACGCCCTCAGATTTATAGCCATTGGGGCCTGTCCAGCTATATTCTTCAACCCACGATTGCCACTGTTCTATTGGAGCTGACAGTTCTCCATCGTAGTTTGTTGCTCCTGCAGGGGCAACTGCAATGAGTCTATCCCCTTCTTTCCTGTTTATATTATAACCGGCAATTAAACCATCTTCTTCCCCTGAAAGCCATTTCGAACCCATAAGCTGGAGTGCGTCCATTTCATCATTACATTAAGTATTTTTCCCAAAAGGCCAGCCTTGCTATGTCTCCTTTAAAGGCTTCGTTTGACTGACCCCAGACTCCGTCACCAACCAGGATATCTTTTGCTCCTCCGCTATCGACCTTAAGCTTGGAGTATGATTTGGAAAAAGTATCTTTAACATCACCATCTACCAAAAGCTCTATCTTGCTTCCGTCTCCCCTCACGGCCACATGATGCCACTGTCCGTCGTTTGGGTATTGCTTTGTCCCCTCAAAAGTTTGTGCCCAACCTTCTGTGGCTATATAACAGGAAAGTTTCCCATTAATGAATCCAAACTCAACGGTATTATCCTCTCCAAATAAGGATATAAATTTCCTAGTACTAAAAGAATAATTTTCCTCACTAACCCTTATGCGCCCCTCTATGGTAAAATTAGTTTTTCCTACATAATCAAAGCCTCCTATTTTAACGTCGGTGGTTCCATCGAATTTTATGAAGGTTTCATAACCTTCCATTGAAATATCTATTGAGCCATTATTTCCGGAACAGTCGCAATGACTTATTACTCCAGTTATATCTGGCTCCTCTGGGGCCGGAGCCTGCACATTGAAAGTATTGGTGACGGTGTAACCGGTTAGCTTATCTCTGACATAAACGGTATAACTCCCGGGACTAAGGTTGCTAAATTGATTTGAAGAACCATAAGAATTTCCGTCGAGGGAATACTCAAGGTTGACCGCCCCCGATCCTTGTTTAATTGTGTTTATGGTCACATCTGAATTCCCTGAGGTTCTTGGAGAAATATCTATATTGCCTATTTGTATTATATCGTGGATGTGGAAAGTGATATCATATTCTTTTAATATTGTTCCGTTGCGTCTTTGATCCTCCAAGAAAAATTTAATAATAGAATCATCTAATCCACTAGTTTTAAATCTTACATATTTATTTGATGTCCAATGAAATCCATTTAATACATCACTTAGTTTATTGCGTCCAACATTCTGCCACTTTGTCTTATTATCATTGTAAACACGTACACTCATATTTAATGGCTTAACCCTGCTATAATAATCGTCATTATAACCATTATCATATTTACCAAAATTACAAGTTATCTCATCGTATATATTTACGATATTAAAAGTCCCTCCATTGGGACATTTTATTGTAGTATCTCTTGACTGTCCAAACAAACTGCTAAATGCAAAAACAAACAACAATGTAATAAGCGGTAATAATCTCATAAATCTCTTTTAAACAAAAAACACACGAATTTATAATAGTTGATTTCATTAACAAAAGATGTTTTATAAATCACAACTATATAACGATAAGCTAAACATATTTATTGACTAAAATAAAAAAGGGATGACAATAGCCACCCCTTTGAGATAATTATATGCTAATATCTTAATGAGAACATCCTGAGCATCCGCTACAGTTGTGTTTCTCTTCTTTTTTACAATCTTTCTTGCAGTCTTTTTTGTCGCATTTGCCATCGCATTTTACATCTGTACCTGCTTTTGTGTAACTTTTGTGCTTGCATGATTTGCAATCACCTGTACATTTATGCTCTTTTGAGTGGTCTTTGTCGCATTTCTCGTGATCGTGACTATGACCCTTCTTACAGCATTTTGATTTATCGCCTGTGACTTTACAACAATTTGCTCCCGCACTTTCCAGAGCAGGCTTCTTCCTTCCAAAACCTTTACTCCACATTTCTCAATTGCCTTTATAAGGTTAGCCTTATTGTTTTTATCTGCACGGTAAGTTACTGTTATTGTTTTTGCCTTCATATCTACTTTAAGATCGCGAACACCTTTTTCGAATGGAATATTCTTTTCCAATTTTGCCTTACACGACTTACAGTGAATATCTGCTTTAATAACAACAGTTTTCTTGTCTTTATTATCTTTTTTGTTATCTGCATAAGTATTTGTTGCTCCTAATACAAATACTACACTCATTAATAAGGTTAGTAATAGATTTTTTGTCTTCATAATTAATTTTTGTTTAATTCATTGCTAAAATATTTCTAATGTATTTAATCTCTGTCGATTGCAAAGCGGAATCCGAAGTAAAATTTACGTCCGTGAATTGGCCCCCATACTTTTGATGTATCGAAATTCTCACTAAATGGTCTGTCTGCTGCTACAATAGGATTATCCTGCTTGAAGTCTCCTATGTTTTCACAACCGACATAAACACTCCATCTTCTAAACCACTTGGTCACTTGGGCATTCATGACTGTATATGAATCGAATTCGTCTTTTGTTCTGTATTGCTCAGGAAGCATATCTGAGTTAGGCATACAGTCCCGGGCCATTAAACTGGAAGGTATAGTCAAACTGCCATATCTTCATATTTGTTGTATATGAGAAATTCAACAATCCTTTATACCTGCTGCGCAGTGCAGGCTCCTGAAGTTCTCCGTTTATTGTCTGTTTTACATCGTTGTATCTGTATGCTGCGGTTGTTTCAAGGTGCCTTAAAATCTCGTACTTCAGTTCTATCTGGTAGGAATTTGAATATGACTTTCCGTCAAGATTCATAAAATTCATGGACTGTTGGATCTGTATCAAGATCGATAATAACCTGCTTGTTAAAGTCAGTTCTGTAATATTCTGCGTTAATATTTAAAGTGCGCCCCAAAATATCGATCTTACGGTTAACGTTTATTCCATAGTTCCAGGCTTCTTCCATATCCAGATCGTTCCATCTGAATGGCATCTGTAAATTTATTTCCGTTTACCCATACCTCTCTTGAACTTCCAAGATAAATATTGTTTTCTGCTATAACATTAGCCGAACGGTATCCCATTCCTGCTGATGCTCTGACAGATGTGTTCTCATCTGGGCTGAATTTTAAATGTAGTCTTGGGGTAAAGAACGACCCATATAGGTTATGGTGATCAAATCTTACTCCTGCCATAGCTGTAAACATATCTCCAAATATTCCTGTGTACTGGAAAAATCCTCCAAATACTCTTTCTTCTCTTCCAAAGCCTATCTGATCGAGGTTTTCATCGTACTTATCGTACATATAACTAAATCCTGTTGAGAATTTCTGGTCTGGATTATACCTCGAATATTGACTGGA
Source organism: Marinifilaceae bacterium (assembly GCA_963666945.2). Lineage (GTDB taxonomy): Bacteria > Bacteroidota > Bacteroidia > Bacteroidales > Marinifilaceae. The sequence goes on along the minus strand of CAXXRT010000054.1, from coordinate 34,384 downwards.
AAATATAGTTGACTTCAGCTGATTTTTGTCTTCCGTAGTAATCTCTTTTACCGTAATATGGAGTCCTGCTCGTGATCTGAAATATTAACCAGCAGTGCCATAGATGTGTTTTCGTATTCTGGCATCAAGTACCCTATTTTTAAGAATCCTTCATATCTTCTTGTATCTAGTTTAATTCCATATAGATCTTCCTGCTCTTCTCTTGATTTATCTTGATTGAAAGCTACCTGGCCCGCCTAATCTTTTCTCGTCTAGTATCTTAACACCGAACTGTATGTTCCAGTCATCGTTTTTAAATCTATACCTGTTAATCAGATTTATCTGATCAACAAGGGGCATGTCAAGGAATCCATCTGAGTTATCATCGTGCTTCTTATCTAGCCTGCTTCCGTGTAATAAGAACATGGTCTTCCAATGGTCTCCAAGATTTATGGCGAAGTTGGAATTTAGTTCCATCTTCCCTGTTCCGTTTCCATATCCATTGATAAAGAATTTCTCGCTCCTTTCTGGCTTTTTGTAGTCAACGCTAATCTGTCCGGCCACTGATTCATATCCGTTAATTACAGATCCTGTACCCTTGGAAATGGAAATTGCGTCCATCCAAGCTCCCGGTATATAGTTTAATCCAAACTTAGATGCCAATTCCCCTGAAATTGGCCATATTCTCGGTCATCATCTGTATATACTGACCGGTCAATCCTAGCATCTGAATCTGCTTTGCCCCGGTAGCGGCGTCGGCATACGATACGTCAACAGAGGCATTGGTTTCAAAGCTTTCGCCAAGATTACAACATGCGGCTTTACATAGCTCCTCTCCGGTTACGACCTGACTGACTATGGGCTTGTTTGTGTCCATATATGAGGTTCGCTTGCGCTGTACTATCAGGACTTCCTCAAGATCTTGCCCTGAACGCATAACAATCTCAATATAATCCTTACCTTTCTCTATATTTAGAGTATCACTCTTATAGCCTATATAGCTTACTACTAGCTTATTATTCCCCTTAACTTTTTCTAACTCGAAACTCCCATCTTCTGTAGATGTGGTACCTTTTGTGGTATTTAACCAGTATAAATTGGCTCCGGGTAAAGGGGTTTTTCCATTATCCCCGTTTCTTTCAAATACTTTTCCACTTATACTCTGTGACTTAACAGACAACATAGAGCATAAGAAAAGTAATGACAATACTATTCTCATATTACTAATACTAATTATAAAAAAATTTATCTGTTTTTCTGCACACCTGTAGTTTATATCACCTATTTTATGATAATGGTGTTGGGGATCAACATAGCATGGTGCAGTATAGCCGTATCAGATCTGGCTCGAAGGGCCTCTCTTTATTTATGGGGTATCTGGGGCATGTATCCCCGGTGGTATCAAAACTACCAAGATATTTGAATAGAAAGGCTATTAATATTATATTGTTTGTATATGTCTTTTCCGGTGTGTTATAAGAGTCGTCAATATGGTAGAACTCGTGCTCGTGACTGTGCATTCCGCATTTGTGCTTGTGGCTGTGACCACAACCGTTATGTTCTGACTCCGCTGATTTATGACAATGACAACAACAAGTACAATCATGCTCGCATTGACATTCTTCTTCTATAGGGGTGACATCCACGCTGTAATAAGAGACATGACAATGGGAACAAAAGTGACTGAATACGTTCACTCCAACAGATGCTATTAAAAACATCACTGCTGAAAATAGTACCAGTATTTTATTTATTATACTCTTCATCGTGAACAAATATATTAAAGTATTGGAAAAAAATACTCCTCCAAAGGTAAATTAACAGTTATTTAAGAAAATAAAATATTTATGTACACGGATGCACATGATTATACTACTTCCGTACACAATCTTCCTACACCTCATATGCTTAACACTACTGATTAAGAATATGTTAATAACTTTGGCACAGCTATTGCATTCAAAGTAGACATATGTATTAAACCAAATAACAATTTAAAAACACAGGTATTATGAAAACAATTTTAATTACTTTAACAGTATGCCTATTTACAACTTTTTCTTTTGCTAATCCTGATTCTAATCCCGCAATGGAAGCTAAAACAATAAAAAATATTGTGAAGCAAGCTTATATTGATGGGTTAAACAACGGTAATAATATTGAGGCTGTCAAAAAGTATATCCACAAGGACTTTGAATGCAGGGGCCTTTTTGACGGGCAAATGACCAGAGTGACAAAAAAAGATTGTATAAACAGGATTAAACAAATAGAAAAGTATCCTAAAACATTCGACTGCAGAAATTACTGTTGCGATATTAAAATGGTTGACATAACAGGAAATACTGCCATTGTAAAATTATTACTCAAAAATAAAGACAGGGAATGCTATGTAGAGTATTTATCACTTATTAAAGAAAAAGAGGAATGGGTAATTGTTAATAAAATATATTCTTTACCATGTAAAAGTTATCACGAAAAAGGTTAATCGATATAAAACAATTAGGTAAAAAAAGAGGTAATTTCTCTATCCGATCAAAAAAAAGAGGGATCATTTAAATGATTCCTCTTTTTTATTATATCCCGGAAACAATTATTTCCTAAAAGTTTTTCCATTGAAAATAGCTGTAGAACCTAATTCCTCTTCAATACGAAGTAATTGGTTGTACTTAGCCATACGGTCAGAACGACTTAATGATCCTGTCTTAATCTGTCCGCTATTTGTAGCTACTGCAATATCAGCAATTGTAGCATCCTCTGTTTCTCCTGAACGATGCGAAGTAACTGATGTATATCCGGCTCTGTGAGCCATCTCAATTGCATCTAATGTTTCAGTTAATGTTCCTATCTGATTTACTTTAATAAGGATAGAATTAGCACAGTTCTCCTTTATTCCTCTTGAAAGATACTCAACATTGGTAACAAATAAATCGTCACCAACTAACTGACATCTATCTCCTATTTTTTCGGTAAGAACTCTCCATCCTTCCCAGTCTCCTTCATCCATTCCATCCTCTATAGAATCGATAGGATATTTATTTATTAGTTCTTCAAGATACGCAGCCTGCTCCTCTGAATTTCTCCTTGCTCCGTTTTCTCCTTCAAAGATAGTATAATCATATACTCCATCTTTATAGAATTCAGAAGCAGCACAGTCAAGACCGATCATTACATCTTCTCCTGCTTTATATCCTGCTAGCTCTATAGCTTTAATTATACTTTCCAAAGCATCCTCTGTTCCTTCTAACGCAGGAGCAAAACCTCCTTCGTCCCCAACAGCAGTACTAAGACCTCTTTCGTGAAGTACTTTCTTAAGACTGTGAAATACCTCTGCTCCCATTCTTAATGCTTCACTGAAAGTGGGTGCACCAACAGGACGAATCATGAACTCCTGAAATGCTATGGGTGCGTCAGAGTGTGAACCTCCGTTAATAATATTCATCATTGGAACCGGAAGAGTTTTTGCATTTACTCCACCAATATATCTGTACAATGGCATTTCAAGAGCCTCGGCAGCAGCCTTGGCAACAGCAAGTGAAACTCCTAACATTGCGTTTGCCCCTAACTTACTTTTTGTCTTTGTTCCATCAAGATCCAATAGCTTTTTATCAATAGCAACCTGATCGGTAGAATCCATTCCTATTAAAGCTTCCGCAATAATAGTATTAACATTTTCAACAGCCTTAAGAACACCTTTACCCAAATAAACTGATTTATCCCCATCACGTAATTCTAATGCCTCATTTTCTCCTGTTGAAGCTCCTGAAGGAACACCTGCTCTGCCAACTACTCCACACTCAAGTGTTACTTCAACTTCTACAGTTGGATTACCTCTTGAATCAAGAATCTGTCTTCCGTGGACACCGACTATATGTACCATAATATATTATTTAAAAATGTTAATTTAATAATCTCTTTTGCTTTGCCGAAATTACAATATTTTAGTTAATACTTAAACTAATATTATGCAATAAATAAATAAAAATCGACGCAAACGTCTGCATGGTTCGCTTCTACGATTATCTTAAATAATTGTTACGGCAAATATAAAAATACAAAAAGGGTATTTGATTTCTCAAATACCCTCAATATCTGGTAAACAAAGATTATTCCTCTGTTTTTTCCTCTTTTGAAGTTTCAACTACTTCTTCAGCTTTTGTTTCTTCTACTTCAACCGGAGTTTCTTCTGTAGTTTTTTTCCCACCTCTCCTTCTACGAGAAGTTTTTTTAGCTTCAGATTTAGTTTCTGTATATGTTTCGTTATAGTCAACCAATTCGATCATACACATTTCTGCGTTATCACCAATACGATTTCCTAATTTTAGTATTCTGGTATATCCACCTGGACGGTTGATAACCTTCTGAGAAATCTCTCTGAAAAGTTCTGTAATAGCTTCTTTTTGCTTAAGGTATCCGAAAACTACCCTTCTAGAATGAGTAGTGTCATTCTTTGATTTTGTAATCAAGGGTTCGATATACATCTTAAGTGCTTTAGCTTTAGCAGTGGTTGTCTTAATTCTTTTATGTTCGATCAAAGAACAAGCCATATTTGCTAACATCGCTTTTCTATGAGCACTTTTTCTTCCTAAATGATTAAATTTTTTCCTGTGTCTCATCTTATCCTATTCCTTGTCTAATTTATACTTCGAAATATCCATACCGAAATTAAGATTATTGTTCTCAAGAAGAGCTTCTAACTCAGTTAATGATTTCTTACCAAAATTTCTGAATTTAAGAAGATCGTTACGATTAAACTGAACTAACTCTCCAAGAGTCTCAACATCAGCAGCTTTCAAGCAATTAAGCGCACGTACCGACAAATCCATATCAACTAATTTAGTCTTAAGAAGTTGACGCATGTGCAATACTTCTTCATCGAACTCTTCATTACCGTATTTGTCATCAGAATCAAGAGTAATCTTTTCATCAGAAAACAACATAAAGTGATAAATAAGAATCTTAGCTGCTTCTTTAAGAGCATCTTTCGGATGAATTGAACCATCTGTCTGAATATCGAAAACAAGTTTTTCATAATCTGTTTTCTGCTCAACACGATAGTTCTCAACAGAATATTTTACATTCTTAATTGGAGTGTAAATTGCATCGATCGGAATTAAACCAATCTCTGCCTCCATAGGCATATTTTCATTTGCCGGAACGTATCCCCTGCCTTTGTTAATTGACAATTCTATCTGTAGATTCACGCTGGAATCCATATTGCAAATAACTAATTCAGGATTTAATACTTCAAAACCGGTTAAAAACCTGTTTATATCTCCAGCTGTGAAGGATTCCTGACCAGAAACAAGAACAGTTAGCTTTTCATTCTCAACTTCTTCAACTTTTTGTTTAAACCGAACTTGCTTCAGATTCAGGATTATCTCTGTTACATCTTCGATAACCCCCGGAATAGTGGCAAATTCATGATCTACACCTTGTATTTTTATTGAGGTAATAGCAAAACCTTCAAGTGAAGATAAAAGTATTCGCCTTAGAGCATTACCAATTGTGATACCATAACCAGGCTCCAATGGACGAAATTCAAATTTTCCGTTCCTTGCATCAGATTCTAGCATGATAACTTTGTCCGGTTTCTGGAAAGCTAATATTGCCATAAAATATTATTTATTACTTAGAATATAATTCTACAATTAACTGTTCTTTAATGTTCTCAGGAATCTCAGTTCTTTCAGGTACATTAAGGAATTTTCCGCTCATAGAAGCATTATCCCACTCTAGCCATGAAGATTTAGAGAACCTAGATGTTGATAAAGACTCAGTAATCACTTCAAGAGATTTAGATTTCTCACGAACGCCAATAATTTCTCCAGGACGTACTGAGTAAGAAGGTATATTACAAACTTTACCGTTTACTACAATATGCTTATGACTTACCAGCTGTCTGGCTGCAGGTCTTGAAGATGCTAATCCTAAACGATACACTACGTTATCTAAACGACATTCCAACAATTGTACTAGCACCTCACCTGTAATACCTTTACTTCTCTCAGCTTTGTCAAATACTCTACGGAATTGTTTCTCTAATACACCGTAAGTATATTTAGCTTTTTGCTTTTCTTTCAACTGAATACCATATTCAGATGTTTTCTTTCTGCGGCGGCTGTTCCCGTGCTGTCCGGGAGGATAATTTTTGTGTTCAAATGCTTTATCCGGTCCGAAAATAGGCTCGCCAAATTTTCTTGCAATTTTCGATTTTGGTCCAGTATATCTAGCCATTTCTTCTAATTTTTAATTTTCCTTATACTGCTTAGTTCTTTATTAGTTTCTCAGCCGCGTTACTTGAGAGGATAGCTAACTGATAAAAAACCAATCTATTTAACTATTAATAATTCTTATAACACAACATTAAACACGACGTCTCTTTGGAGGACGACATCCGTTATGTGGTAGTGGAGTTACATCTACTATTTCACTAACTTCTATTCCTGAAGAATGGATAGCTCTTATAGCAGATTCACGACCGTTACCTGGTCCCTTTACAAAAACTTTAACCTTTCTTAATCCAAGATCAAAGGCTACTTTAGCACAATCTGTAGCAGCTGTCTGCGCAGCATAAGGAGTATTCTTCTTAGATCCTCTAAAACCCATCTTTCCAGCAGAGGACCAGGAAATTACCTGACCGCTGTTGTTTGTCAACGAAATGATGATGTTGTTAAACGAAGAATGAATGTGTGCTTGTCCAACAGGTTCGATTTTTACTACCCGTTTTCTGGTTGAAGCTGATTTCTTTGCCATAACTTAAAATCTCAATTATTTACCTGCTTTCTTTTTATTTGCAACGGTCTTTTTCTTACCTTTTCTAGTACGTGCATTATTTTTAGTACTTTGACCTCTTACAGGAAGTCCTACACGGTGTCTAATACCTCGGTAACAACCAATGTCCATCAATCGCTTGATGTTTAACTGAATTACAGATCGAAGTTCACCTTCAACCTTATACTCTTCACTGTTAATGATTTTTCTAACAGCAGTTAATTGATCGTCATTCCAATCTTTTACCTTGGTATTATAATCGATGCCAGCCTCTTCTAAGATATCTCTGGCACTACTTCTACCTATACCAAAAATATAGGTTAATGCGATTTCCCCTCTTTTATTTGAGGGTAAATCAACTCCAACGATTCTTGCCATAAACCTAAACTATTTAATTTTAGTTACTAATTATCCCTGACGTTGTTTAAACTTAGGATTCTTCTTGTTAATAACGTAAATACGTCCCTTTCTCCTGACAATTTTACAATCGGCAGTACGCTTTTTAACAGATGCTCTTACCTTCATTTTATCCTATTTATTAGTTTTTGTATCTAAACGTAATCCTACCTTTGGTTAGGTCATAAGGAGACATTTCTACCTTAACCTTATCTCCAGGTAAAATCTTGATATAGTGCATACGCATTTTACCAGAAATGTGAGCTGTAATCACATGACCGTTCTCCAACTCAACTCTAAACATTGCATTTGACAATGCCTCGGTGATTACACCATCTTGCTCTATTGAAGGCTGTTTTGCCATAAATTACTTGCTTTTATTTAATACAACTTCAATGTATTCAAAACTTGATAATATATCAGCCTGACCCTTACCAACTGCAATAGTATGCTCAAAATGAGCCGAAGGCAAACGATCTTTTGTGATAATTGTCCATCCGTCTTCAGCCTGAAAAACTCCACGCTTCCCAATATTGATCATTGGCTCTATTGCAATGACCATTCCTTCTTTCAACTTCACACCATGTCCTCTACGACCATAATTAGGAACTTGAGGTTCTTCGTGCATATCTCTACCAACTCCATGACCTACTAGTTCTCTTACCACAGAGAAACCATTTGACTCAGCATGTTGTTGAACGGCATAACCAATATCTCCAATGCGATTCCCTTCTGAAGCCATTTCTATACCCTTGTAAAGAGATTCTTTGGTGACCTCCAACAGTTTTCGAACTTTAGGGTCAACATCTCCTACTGCAAAGGTATAAGCACTATCTCCATAAAAGCCATTCTTCAATACCCCACAATCAATACTTACTACATCACCATCCTTTATTGAATAAGAAGATGGAATTCCGTGAACAACCTGCTCATTTACAGAAATACACAGGGTATTCGGAAATCCATCGTAACCAAGAAAACCTGGTTCTCCTCCATTATCTCGTATAAATTCTTCTGCAATCTTATCCAACTCCAAAGTAGTAACACCGGGCTTGATAACCTTGGCCATCTCACCCAAAGTACGTCCTACCATCATGTTACTTTCTCGAAGTAACTCAATTTCTTCATGTGTTTTAATGTAAATCATGCTGCAAAGAAAATAAAAATATTTTAATATGCAGCAGGACCACCTGCAGATTTACCAGATATTCTACCTGATTTCATCAAACCATCGTAATGACGCATTAGCAAGTGAGATTCAATTTGCTGTAATGTATCAAGGACTACACCAACTAAAATCAGCAGTGATGTTCCTCCATAAAAGTAAGCAAACTGAGTATTAACACCAGCCATCATTGCAAAGGCAGGTAATATCGCTACTAAACCAAGAAAAATAGATCCCGGCAAAGTAATACGTGACATTATTGTATCAAGAAACTCCATTGTTTTCTTTCCAGGCTTAATTCCAGGAACAAATCCACCATTTCTTTTCATATCCTCTGCCATCTGCATTGGATTAATTGTAATCGCTGTATAAAAATAAGTAAACAATACAATCATCATAAAGAAAGTGAAATTATACCAAAAACCAGTATGGTTAGAAAATATAGCTGCAATACCGGTAGCTGTATCTGAATCTGAATAATTCACAAAAGCCATCGGAAGAAACATTATCGCCTGAGCGAAAATGATTGGCATAACACCAGCAGCATTAATTTTTAATGGAATATACTGACGAACTCCTCCATATTGCTTATTACCAACAATACGCTTAGCGTACTGTACCGGAACTTTTCTTGTTCCCTGAATCAGCAATATTGTTGCAGCAAAAATAAGGAATAGTATAACTAACTCAACAACCAAGGCAACGAGACCTCCGCCTCCTTTTTCATTTACTCTGGAACCAAGCTCTGCAAAAAATGCAAATGGTAGACGAGCAATGATACCTATCATGATTATGATTGAAATACCATTTCCAATTCCTTTGTCAGTAATTCTTTCTCCAAGCCACATAATAAACATTGAACCCGCTGCAAGAATAGCAATTGAAGAAAAAGTAAAGAATGTACCTTTCAATACAAATGCCTGATCAGGTAACTGAGCATGCAAGTTTGTTAAATAAGCCGACCCTTGTAAAATAAGGATAATAACTGTCAAATACCTTGTAATCTGGTTGATTTTACGTCTACCACTCTCACCCTCCTTTTGTAATTTCTGAAAATAAGGAACAGCTATTCCCAATAATTGAACAACAATAGATGCAGAGATATAAGGCATGATACCTAACGCAAATATAGATGCACGTGAAAATGCACCACCTGAGAACATATCAAGCAAGCCCAATACTCCTTTGGAAGTTTGTTCCTGCAAGGCCTGCAATTGAGCAGGATCTACACCAGGTAATACTATTTCAGTACCTAATCTATAAACCAAAATAAGACCAAGGGTAGTCAAAATTCTAGCCTTTAGGTCTTCAATTTTCCAGATGTTTTTTAATGTGTCGACTAATTTCATAGATATTATGCTTTTTTACTTTGATTCATTTTTAGTTGTTTCCAAAAATAATAAAATTATTGGAAAACAACTAAAATGAATCTTAAATATCATCAAACTTACAATTTAACTACAGTACCTTCTGCAGACTCAATTGCAGCTTGAGCAGACTTTGAAAAAGCATGTGCTTTAACTTCAAGCTTAACGCTCAAATTTCCGTCGCCCAAGATCTTAACTAAATCATTTTTAGAAATAAGACCAGCACTCATTAAAGCCTCCCTATCAATAACTGTAAGATTATCTCTTTCAGCTAATGCCTGAAGAATTCCAACGTTAATAGCCTTATATTCTTTTCTATTAATATTTTTAAAACCGTATTTAGGTACTCTACGCTGCAACGGCATCTGACCACCCTCAAAACCAATCTTTTTTGAGTAACCAGATCTAGATTTAGCTCCTTTGTGTCCTCTGGTTGAAGTTCCCCCTTTACCAGAACCTTGGCCACGGCCAATTCTTTTCTCCTTGTGTATAGAACCTTCTGCCGGTTTTAAGCTACTTAAATCCATAATTCGCGGTATAACAATTTAACAATTATTTTACTTCCTCGATAGAAACAAGATGTTTTACTTTCTCTACCATACCTTTTATCTGAGGAGTAGCTTCGTGCACAACACTATAATTGATTTTTTTCAATCCTAGTGCTTCAATAGTTTTCTTTTGGCGTGCGCTACTTCCTATTTTACTTCTCAACTGAGTAACTTTTATCTTAGCCATCTTATTTAAGTATTATCCGTTAAACACTTTGTCTAGAGATACACCTCTGTGAGCGGCCACAGTGTAAGCGTCTCTCAGTTCAGTTAAAGCTTCTATTGTAGCTTTAACAAGATTGTGAGGATTAGATGAACCTTTAGATTTAGCAAGTACATCAGTAACACCTACGCTCTCAAGTACTGCACGCATAGCACCACCAGCCTTTACTCCGGTACCATGAGAAGCAGGTTTGATAAGAACTCTAGCTCCACCAAATTTAGCTTCTTGCTCATGAGGAATTGTACCTTTAATAACTGGTACTTTTACAAGATTCTTCTTAGCAGTCTCAACAGCTTTAGAAATAGCAGTAGTAACTTCACCTGCTTTACCAAGTCCCCATCCTACAATACCATTCTCGTTACCTACTACTACTATTGCAGAAAAACTAAATGTTCTTCCACCCTTAGTAACTTTCGTAACTCTGTTTATCGCTACCAATCTATCTTTTAATTCAAGATCACTTGTATTTTTTACTTTCTTCATCTCTGCCATAGCTATTAAAATTTAAGGCCAGCATTACGAGCAGCATCAGCTAATGATTTTACTCTGCCATGATACAAATAACCATTTCTGTCAAATACTACAGTTTCGATACCTGCAGCCTTTGCACCCTCAGCAATCGCTGTTCCAACTAATGCTGCTTGTTCAGTTTTAGTAACCTTTTTCTCGGCAAAAGCCTTGCTTAGAGAAGAAACAGCTACTAGAGTCTTCCCGGCTACATCATCAATGATTTGAACAGAGATTTGCTTATTTGACCTGAAAACGGTCATACGAGGCCTCTCTGCTGTACCCGAAATTACATTACGGATTCTATTTTTAATCCTTATGCGTCTGTCTTTTTTAGATAAAGCCATAATTAACTTATTTTATCAATTACTTCCCTGCTGATTTACCAGCTTTTCTTCTAAGCTGTTCTCCAACAAACTTAATACCTTTACCCTTATATGGTTCAGGTTTTCTGAACGATCTAATCTTAGCTGCAATCTGACCCACTAATTGCTTATCGCAACTCTCCAATGTAATGATTGGATTAGCACGCTTTTCAGTTACTGCTTCAACTTTAACCTCACTAGGAATCTCGAATATAATAGGGTGAGAATAACCAACAGCCAGCTCTAAAAGTTGTCCTTTGTTAGTTGCTCTATAACCTACACCTACAAGCTCCTGCTTAATTGTAAATCCTTCAGAAACACCAACAACCATGTTGTTAATTAACGAACGGTAAAGACCGTGCATGGCTTTGTGGTTCTTTTCATCAGACGGACGCTCAACGATAATCTTATTATCCTCTACCTTAACTGAAATATCAGGATTAACAGCTTGCGTTAATTCTCCTTTTGGGCCCTTAACTGTTACAACATTTTCTGAAGATACAGATACGTTAATTCCTGCAGGTAGATCTATCGGTAATTTTCCAATTCTTGACATTTCCTTTTCCTCCTACATTAATATACGTAACATAAAACTTCACCACCTATATTTTTCTGACGAGCCTCTTTATCTGTCAACACACCTTGAGATGTAGACAAAATAGCAACTCCTAGTCCATTCAGAACACGTGGTATATCTTCAACTCCTGTGTATTGTCTCATACCAGGCTTAGAAACTCTCTTAAGTCCTTTGATCGCAGGAGTCCTAGTCTCTGCATCATACTTAAGAGCAATTTTGATCACTCCCTGTAATCCGTCATCAATAAATTTATAATTCAAGATGTACCCTTTCTCTTTAAGGATCTTTGTCATCTCTCTCTTAATATTCGAGCCCGGAATTTCAACTACCTTATGCCTAGCACTAACGGCATTTCTAAGACGAGTAAGGTAATCTGCTATTGGATCTGTCATTTTCTAGCTTTTTAAAAATTTTACCAACTAGCTTTTTTAACACCAGGTATCAAACCTGCTGAAGCCATTTCTCTAAAACATATCCTGCTTATACCAAATTGTCTCATGTAACCTCTTGGTCTTCCTGTCAGTTTACAACGATTGTGCATTCTAATAGGAGAAGCGTTACGAGGCAACTTTTGTAAGCCTTCATAATCGCCCTCAGCCTTAAGCTGAGCACGTTTAGCTGCGTACTTTTCTACCAATTTTGCACGCTTTACTTCACGGGCTTTCATTGATTCTTTTGCCATCTCTTACTTTTTTAAGTTTTTAAACGGTAAACCAAATGCTTTAAGTAGAGCAAATGCTTCTTCGTCGGTATCGGCCGAAGTAACAAATGTAATATTCATACCCATAATCTTGTGCACATTGTCAAGCACAATCTCTGGAAATATGATCTGCTCCTCTATACCTAAAGTATAATTTCCTTTTCCATCAAGTTTAGAGTTAATACCTTTAAAATCTCTAATTCGAGGTAAAGAAGAATTTATAAATCTTTCAAGAAATTCGTACATTCTTTTTTTACGTAAAGTAACTTTGGTACCAATAACCATATCTTTACGTAACTTGAAGTTAGATACGTCTTTTGTTGATTTACATGGAACTGCTCTCTGCCCTGTTATAGCAGTAAGCTCGTTAATAGAGAATTCAACAAGCTTCTTATCTGCAATAGCTTGTCCTAATCCCTGGTTAATAATAATCTTTTCCAACCTGGGAGCCTGCATACATGATTTGTAACCGAACTCTTTCATCAAAGCTGGTAATACTTCCTCTGTATATTTGGTCTTAAGCGTAGGTATATAAGTCATTACTTAATCTCCTCCCCTGATTTTTTTGAATATCTAACTAATTTATTCTCATCATTAAGTTTGCGACCTATCCTGGTTCCTTTCCCTGAAGTAGGATCAACTACATTAAGGTTTGAAACATGAATAGGAGCCTCTGTCTTAACGATTCCACCCTGAGGGTTTGCAGCATTAGGCTTAGTATGTTTGCTCATCATGTTGATTCCTTCAACAATAGCTCTCTCCTTTTCTCTAATTACCTCTAGCACTTTACCTTGCTTACCTTTATCCTCACCAGCATTAACCACTACGGTATCGCCTTTCTTTATATGAAACTTTCTCATTACTCGGTAATTTTAAAGATTACAATACCTCTGGAGCCAGAGATACAATTTTTGTAAAGTTTTCACGCAATTCTCTGGCAACTGGGCCAAAAATACGTGTTCCACGGATTTCTCCAGCAGTATTTAACAATACACATGCATTCTCGTCAAAACGGATATAAGATCCGTCCGCACGTCTGATCTCCTTTTTGGTACGAACAACTACTGCTTTACTAACAGTACCTTTTTTCATATCACTGCCAGGCAGGGCGTTTTTTACGGTAACAACTATTTTGTCACCTATGGAAGCATATCTTTTCTTAGTACCACCAAGTACTCGAATACATAAAACTTCTTTTGCGCCACTGTTATCTGCAACTGCCAGTCTACTTTCTTGTTGTATCATGGTTACTTCGCTCTTTCAATGATTTCAACTAATCTCCAGCATTTATTTTTGCTCAATGGACGGGTTTCCATTATTTTTACTGTGTCCCCGATGTTACAAGCATTGTTTTCATCATGGGCAGCGAATTTTTTGGTTTTGTTCACGAATTTACCGTAGATACGGTGTTTTTCTTTAGTGTGAACAGCAACAGTAATAGTTTTTTCCATTTTATTGCTAACCACTACCCCGATTCGCTCTTTTCTTAAATTTCTCTTGTTTTCCATTGCTCTTTACTACTTTTCAGTTAATTCTCTCTTGCGCAATTCAGTCAACAATCTAGAAACATTTCTTCTTATTGCTCTGATCTGCATAGGGTTTTCCAATGGAGAAACCGCATGATTAATCTTCATACGAGTTAAGGCTGCTCTTTCGGCTTCAACTCTTTCCATTAACTCGTTAGTGGTTAGTTCTTTAATTTCTGAATTCTTCATAATTAATCATTTGAATTTTCAACATAATCACGTCTTACCACAAACTTAGTTGTAACTGGAAGTTTTTGGGCAGCCAAACGCAAAGCTTCCTTAGCTATTTCGTAAGGTACACCTTCCGCTTCAAAAAGAATTCGACCCGGGGTAACAGGAGCAACAAATCCTTCTGGCGAACCTTTACCTTTACCCATCCTAACTTCTGCAGGCTTCTTAGTTATTGGCTTATCAGGAAAGACACGAATCCATATCTGACCTTGTCTTTGCATATATCTGGTAACAGCAACACGAGCAGCTTCTATCTGACGACCGGTAATCCACTTTGATTCCAGTGCCTTGATCCCAAAAGATCCAAATGCAAGTTGATTACCTCTTTGGGCATCCCCCTTCATTCTTCCCTTCTGTTGTCTTCTAAATTTTGTCCTCTTAGGTTGTAACATAGTACTTTACTTTAAAATCAAAAGACTATTTTCTTCTTCTCTTAGTTCCTTTTTTCGATTTACTCTCTTTTGCAGCGAAGCTTGCTGATAAATCACGCTTTCCAAAAACTTCACCTTTGCAAATCCATACTTTCACACCTATCATACCATAGGTAGTTAGTGCTTCTGCATGACAGTAATCGATATCGGCTCTTAATGTATGAAGGGGAGTTCTTCCTTCTTTATACATTTCAGATCTTGCCATCTCAGCTCCATTAAGACGACCAGATACCAATACTTTGATACCTTCTGCTCCCATCCTAATAGTAGAAGCAATGGCCATTTTAACAGCTCTACGATAAGCAACACGCCCTTCAATCTGACGAGCAATATTATTAGCAACAATAACAGCGTCTAATTCAGGACGTTTAATCTCAAATATATTAATTTGAACTTCCTTATCAGTAATCTTTTTTAACTCTTCCTTAAGTTTATCAACCTCTTGACCACCTTTACCGATAATAATACCTGGACGAGCAGTACTTATAGTTATTGTAATCAACTTAAGGGTTCTATCGATGATAATCTTTGATATGCTAGCTTTAGCTAAACGTGCATTAAGATATTTTCTTATTTGATAGTCCTCAACAAGCTTATCACCGTAGTTTTTTCCGCCGAACCAGTTAGAATCCCACCCTCTGGTGATTCCTAACCTGTTTCCTATAGGATTAACTTTCTGTCCCATACAAATTATTCTTTAGTAATATTATCCCCAGCAGTTTTACTACCTAAGGTTAATGTAACATGATTTGATCTCTTACGGATTCTATGTGCCCTACCTTGAGGAGCTGGCCTAAGTCTCTTCAGCATTCTTGCCGAATCAACATATACTTCTTTTATATAAAGACCACTATCTTCAAGTCTCTCTCCTTCATTCTTCAATTGCCAGTTAGCAATAGCAGAGAGCAACAATTTTTCCATACGGTTAGAAGCCTCTTTTGGACAAAATCTTAATGCGTCCAAAGCTTTGTTCACATCCATTCCCCTTACCATATCGGCAATAAGCCTCATTTTTCGAGGGGATGTAGGACAATTACGCAATATTGCGAATGATTTCTTTTTCTTGTCCTCTTTTATCTGATTAGCTCTTAATCTTTTTCTTGCACCCATTTTACTACTTCTTCATTATAGTTTATACTTGTCATGCATTACTTCTTCTTTTTCTTATCTGCATGACCTCTAAATGTGCGTGTTGGCGCAAATTCACCAAGCTTATGCCCTACCATGTTTTCAGTAACATAAACAGGTATAAACTTATTACCGTTATGCACAGCAAAAGTATGACCTACAAAGTCAGGAGAAATAATAGAACGGCGAGCCCATGTTTTAATCACAGACTTTTTGCCCGACTCGCTCATAGCTATAACTTTTTTCTCAAGCTTGAAGTCAATAAAAGGGCCTTTTTTTAACGAACGACTCATACTCTATCTATTAAGTTATTTTTTCCTTCTTTCAACAATATACTTACTTGAGGCTTTCTTAGGTGCTCTTGTCTTATAACCTTTTGCCAATACACCAGTTCTTGAACGTGGATGTCCTCCGGAATTCTTTCCTTCACCTCCACCCATTGGGTGATCAACTGGGTTCATAACTACACCTCTTACTCTAGGTCTTCTACCCATCCAACGTGTACGACCTGCTTTACCAGAACGTTCAAGTCCGTGATCAGAGTTAGAAACTGTACCTACAGTAGCCTTACATGTTTTAAGTATCATACGCACTTCACCAGAAGGTAACTTAATAAACGCGTACTTCCCGTCTCTAGACACTAACTGAGCATAAGCTCCGGCACTACGTGCCATTACTCCACCTTGTCCAGGTCTTAACTCAATATTGTGTACAATAGTTCCTAAAGGAATTTTTTCTAATGGCAACGAGTTTCCAAGCTCAGGAGCTACAGTCTCTCCACTCATAAGAGTTTGTCCAACTTGTAATCCGTTAGGAGCAAGGATATAACGTTTTTCACCATCAGCATATACCAATAGAGCAATACGTGCAGTACGGTTTGGATCGTACTCAATAGTAGTAACTCTTGCAGGTATATTGTCTTTTTCCCTCTTAAAGTCGATAACTCTGTATCGCTTTTTGTGACCTCCACCTATATATCTCATTGTCATTTTTCCGGTGTTATTACGTCCACCAGACTTACTCTTAGGTCTTAACAATGATTTTTCAGGTTTGTCTGTAGTTACCTGATCAAAGGTATTAACAACCTTATGTCTCTGACCAGGAGTTACAGGGTTTAATTTTCTTACAGCCATTTTACTTAAATATTGCTAAAAAAATCAATACTATCACCTTCATTTAATGTAACAATTGCCTTCTTGAATGAATTAGTTCTCCCACTAATCATACCAGCCTTTGTGTAACGACTTTTAGCCTTACCCTGGTAATTCATAGTATTTACAGAAAGAACATTAACATCATACATTTCCTCAACTGCTTTTTTGATCTCTATTTTGTTAGCATCTTTGTTAACAACAAATGCAAAGCGATTAAGTTTCTCGCCTAGATCAGTCATCTTCTCAGTTACTATGGGCTTTACAATTATTTCCATCTTTCTAAAATTAATTTAGCTTGAATATCTCGTTTAACCCCTCAACTGAGCTCTCAACAAACAAAATTGCCGAAGCTTTCATAATAGTGTATGTAGAAAGATCATTAACACGAACTACATCCACATTTTGTAGGTTACGAGACGACAAATATATATTTTCATTAGCCTCGTTTAAAACTAAAAGTAACCTTCTACTTCCTTCAATCTTAAGATTATTTACAATCTCTACTAAACTTCTAGTTTTAGGAGCTTCCAGATTAAAGTCCTCAACAACTGTTAAGCCATTGTTCTGAGCTTTAATACTCAAAGCAGACTTACGAGCCAACTGTTTAAGCTTTTTATTTAGTTTAAAACCATAATTTCTTGGTCTTGGTCCGAATACTCGGCCTCCTCCTCTAAACAATGGTGACTTAATACTACCAGCCCTGGCTGTACCAGTACCTTTTTGCTTTTTCAGTTTAGCAGTACTCCCTGCTATTTCACCTCTTTCTTTCGCTTTATGAGTACCCTGACGCTGATTTGCCAAGTACTGTTTAACGTCAAGGTAAATAGCATGTTCATTAGGCTCAACTCCAAAGATGGCTTCGTTTAGCTCAACTTTGCGGCCTGTTTCCTGTCCTGCGATATTAAATACACTTAACTCCATTACTTCTCAATAATTAAGTATGAACCTTTTGCTCCTGGTACAGAGCCCTTAACTAATAATAAATTGTTTTCAGGTATCACTTTTAAAATTTCAAGATTCTGAACAGTAACAGTGTCTCCACCTGTTCTTCCAGCCATTCTTAAACCTTTAAAAACCCTTGAAGGAGTAGAACATGCTCCGATAGAACCTGGTGCACGTAAACGGTTGTGCTGACCATGGGTTGCATCACCTACACCACGGAAACCATGTCTTTTAACAACACCCTGGAATCCTTTTCCTTTAGATAATCCAGAAACATCAACAAAACGTGCTCCGTTGAAAAGTTCTACATTAATTTCATCTCCTAAATTGTAATCCTCCTCATAACCTGAAAACTCTACAAGTTTCTTCTTAGGAGCAGTGCCTGCCTTTTTAAAGTGTCCATTTAGCGGCTTAGTTGTGTGTTTTTCTTTTTTATCTTCAAAACCCAACTGAACAGCTTGGTAACCATCATTTTCCAATGTTTTAATCTGAGTTACCACACATGGACCAGCCTCAATAACAGTGCATGGAATATTTTTTCCCTCGGCACTGAACACGGAAGTCATTCCGACTTTTTTTCCAATTAAACCTGGCATTTTTCTCTTTTTTTAAATTTTACTTTAATTGCGACATAGGTTTTCGTCGCTCATCAAACTTTAATCTCAACTTCAACACCACTAGGCAGCTCCAACTTCATAAGAGCATCGATAGTATTAGCTGTAGAGCTATAAATATCGATTAGTCTCTTAAAAGATGATAACTGAAACTGTTCTCTACTCTTTTTGTTCACAAAAGTAGAACGGTTTACAGTAAAAATCCTTTTATTAGTTGGCAATGGTATAGGACCACTAACAACTGCTCCGGTAGCCTTTACAGTCTTCACAATCTTCTCAGCAGATTTATCTACTAAGTTATGATCGTAAGATTTAAGTTTAATTCTAATCTTTTGGCTCATGATAATTTAACTTATATTATAATAAATCTACTCTTCCATTCATTTTCTCTACTACCTCTTTGGCTATTCCCTTAGGTACTTCAGCATATTTCTCAAATTCCATAGATGAAGTAGCTCTACCTGAAGATAGTGTTCTTAATACAGTCACATATCCGAATTGCTCAGAAAGTGGAACTAATGCATTAACAACGCGAGCACCATGTTTTGATTCCATACCTTCGATCTGTCCCCTTCTACGGTTAAGGTCTCCGATAATGTCACCCATATACTCTTCTGGGGTAACTACTTCCAACTTCATGATAGGTTCAAGTAATACAGGCGAGGCTTTAGCACATGCACTCTTGAATCCCATTTTTGCAGCCATCTCAAATGAAAGTTGGTCAGAGTCAACTGGGTGAAACGAACCGTCAAACAATACAACTTTTACTGAGTCAACATTAAAGCCAGCTAACACACCATTAGCCAAAGCCTCAGTAAACCCTTTTTGAACAGAAGGAATAAATTCTTTGGGAATATTTCCACCTTTAATTTCATCAACAAACTGTAATCCTGTCCCTTCGAAACTTGCATCAACAGGGCCAATACGGAACTGAATATCAGCAAATTTACCACGACCACCAGACTGCTTTTTAAACACTTCTCTTTGTTCAACCATCTTAGTGATAGCTTCCTTATAAGCAACCTGAGGCGCACCCTGATTACATTCTACCTTAAACTCACGTTTCAAACGATCAAGAATGATATCAAGATGAAGCTCACCCATACCACTAATAACAGTCTGACCTGAATCTTCATCAGTTTTAACTCTAAAAGTAGGATCTTCTTCTGCTAGTTTTCCTAATGCCATTCCAAGTTTATCAGTATCTTTCTGAGTAAGAGGCTCAATAGCAATACCGATTACTGGTTCTGGGAATGTCATAGATTCAAGCTCAACAGGACGACCTACCTCACAAAGAGTATCACCTGTTCTAATATCTTTAAAACCAACACAAGCACAAATATCACCAGCCTCAATTACGTCTTTTGGCTGCTGTTTATTTGAATGCATCTGATAAAGACGAGAAATTCTCTCTTTTCTACCAGTCCTTGCATTGTATATATAGGAACCTGCTTCTATTTTACCTGAATATATTCTGGTAAAACATAGACGACCAACGAATGGATCTGTTGCAATTTTAAATGCTAAAGCAACAAGAGGTTCATCAGAATCAGGATTAACCAAAATTTCAGTCTCCTCATCTCCTGGCTCATTACCAATAAGCTGGCCCTTATCCAATGGAGATGGAAGGAATGATATTGTAGCATCCAAAAGTCTCTGAACACCTTTATTCTTAAATGCAGATCCACAAAGAACAGGAACAATATCCATAGCGATTGTAGCCTTACGGATAGCCTCCTTCACCTGGTCGACTGTAATAGAATCAGGATCTTCAAAATATCTATCTAATAAAGCTTCATCCTGTACAGCAACTGCCTCAATAAGTTTCCCTCTCCACTCTTCTGCCTCATCAATAAGGTCAGCAGGAATATCCTCCAAAGTATATGTCGAACCAAGATCAGCATCATCATGCCATACTACAGCCTTCATTTCAATTAGGTCAACAACCCCTTGAAAAGATTCTTCAACACCTATAGGAATCTGAAGAGGTACTGGATTAGAACCAAGTTTTTCTTCAATTTCACGAACTGCTTTGTAGAAATCTGCACCCGAACGGTCCATCTTGTTTACGAAAGCGATTCTTGGTACACCATATTTGTTAGCCTGGCGCCATACAGTTTCTGATTGTGCCTCAACACCACCAACGGCACAGAAAAGAGCTACAGCTCCATCCAATACCCTTAGAGAACGCTCTACTTCAACAGTAAAGTCAACGTGTCCCGGAGTGTCAATAATGTTTACTTTATACTGATTATCTTCAAAATTCCAGAAACATGTAGTCGCAGCAGATGTAATTGTAATACCTCTTTCCTGCTCCTGCTCCATCCAGTCCATTGTTGCTGAACCATCATGTGTCTCACCTATCTTGTGATTAACACCAGTATAAAATAAAATACGCTCAGTAGTCGTTGTCTTACCAGCATCGATATGCGCCATGATACCGATATTTCTAGTAAATCTTAAATCTCTCTTTGCCATGTCTCTCTCTTATTAAAATCTAAAATGAGCAAATGCCCTGTTGGCCTCTGCCATTCTATGTGTATCCTCTTTCTTCTTAAATGCCCCTCCCTCTTCCTTATAGGCAGACATGATTTCAGCAGATAATTTCTCAGCCATTGAACGACCGGATCTCTTACGAGCAAACAAAATCATATTTTTAATAGAAATAGAGATCTTTCTTGAAGGTCTGATTTCCATAGGAACCTGGAATGTAGCACCTCCAACACGACGAGATTTAACCTCAACGCTTGGAGTAACATTTTCTAGCGCTTTTTTCCAAATTTCTAAAGCACCCTTTTCTTCCTTCTTGGCTAATTTTTCATCAACGATTTCCAAAGCGTTGTAAAAAATATTAAAAGCCAGAGTTTTTTTACCATCAACCATAAGGTCATTTACGAATCTTGTCACCAAAACATCATTAAATTTTGGGTCCGGCAGCAAAATTCTCTTCTTAGGTTTTGACTTCCTCATCTTCTCTTTGTTTACGAGTTATTCAGTTATTTAGCTGTCCATAGTACTTGCTTCAACAATCTCACGATTATTTACTCAACCAACATGGAACAAAACATAAACTTAACTCCGGTTAACTACATTAATTTTAACTCTTACTAAATTACTTCTTAGCCTTAGGTCTTTTCGTACCATACTTAGAACGTCTCTGAGTACGTCCTTCTACACCAGAAGCATCTAATGCACCACGAACCAAGTGATATCTTACCCCTGGAAGGTCTTTAACCCTACCCCCACGAATAAGAACAATCGAGTGCTCTTGCAAGTTATGACCTTCTCCTGGAATATAAGCATTCACTTCTTTTCCGTTTGTCAACCTAACCCTCGCAACTTTCCTCATAGCCGAGTTTGGCTTCTTTGGAGTAGTTGTGTAAACACGTACACATACCCCTCTTCTCTGAGGACATGCATCCAGCGCTGGAGCTTTACTTTTCTCCACCTTTCTGGTTCTTCCTTTCCTAACTAACTGTTGAATAGTAGGCATACAATTACTTTTAAATTAAATACAATTATACAATTTCGGCCTGCAAAGATATCGTTAATAATTAAAAAAACAAACCCATCAGACTTTTTTTTGGCTAAAAAATACTAAAAATCAGTACATTCTGTAAAAATCCGCTTTTTACAATACCTCTATCACTATTTTCCACAAAAAACAGGAAAACAAATCAACTGAACACATGAATATCAAGACAAATATTCCTCAATGCAATACATATACTATACATCTTTATCCAAATCCAAGTGAATTTTTGTTTCCTTAATTCCCCTACCTATTGAAATTCATGAATTAAGAATCTCAACAGGAACAATTCTATCGACATATCAGAAATATTGACAAATCAACCTTTCCCCCATATATCCTTTTTATAAGTAATTTTCACTTAAGAATATTATTTCAACTACTATATGTATTATCTATGAATTTAGAAAAAGTTTCACTTTAGTATGATTTTCGCTAAAATTTTAACAAAAATTACCGCCACCACGTTTTCTACACAAAAAGGATATGTTACTTACAAGACAGCATTTGAATGCAAAAAACACTATTCTATTTATTAAACCTGAATCCACTGTAATAAAATGACAAATCCAAATTGGAAATGGATATTCCGATGTTTATGACTATACAGACAACAACTATAAAGAAAAGATAGAGTCTTGTATTAAAAAAAGGGAATAGTACGGCATTTGTCTATATAGTGCAGCTATTATAGATTCGGAAAACAAGCTTTAATAAATACTCTAAAATCCCTCAAATGAGGGATTTTTTTAAAAAAACATACCCAATTTAAATATTAATTCATAACTTTATCGCGAAATTTACTTAGAATTTCTAAGCAATTATTAAAGTATTATTTATAATTCATAATCTAATAAAGCTATGGCAAAAGTTAGAGGCGCTATCGTTGTTGACGTAGAAAAATGTAAGGGATGCGAACTTTGTGTTGTTGCATGTCCTACAAACGTAATTCAACTAGCCAATGAAGTAAACGGGAAAGGATACCGCTATGCACACATGGCCCATCCTGAAGCTTGTATTGGTTGTTCGAGTTGCGGGTTAGTATGCCCAGACAGTTGTATTACTGTGTATAGAGCTAAGGCAGAATAAAAATTAAACTTCAAAAAATTATAAAAAAATGGCAGAAGTAAGATTAATGAAAGGGAATGAGGTTATTGCCGAAGCCGCTATTCGTTGCGGATGCGACGGGTACTTCGGTTATCCTATCACACCTCAGTCCGAAGTAATGGAAACACTTATGGCCCGTAAGCCTTGGGAGGAAACCGGAATGGTTGTTCTTCAGGCTGAAAGTGAAGTTGCTGCTATAAACATGGTTTATGGTGGTGCTGCATGTGGGAAAAAAGTTATGACTTCTTCTTCCAGCCCAGGCATCAGCCTTAAGCAGGAAGGTCTAACATATTTAGCTGGAGCAGAGTTACCTTGTGTCGTTCTCAACGTTGTTAGGGGAGGACCAGGTCTTGGTACCATTCAACCTGCCCAGTCAGATTATTTTCAAGCAGTAAAAGGTGGTGGTCACGGAGATTATCACTTAATAGTACTTGCACCTGCATCAGTTCAGGAAATGAATGATTTTATGGAATTAGGTTTTGATCTTGCATTCAAATACCGAAACCCATGTATGATTCTTTCTGATGGTATCATCGGACAGATGATGGAAAAAGTTGAATTGAAAGAATTCAAGCCAAGATGGACTAACGAGCAGATTAAAGAAATGCACGGAGAATGGGCTACAACTGGAAAAGAAAAAGGTAAAGAAAGAGTAATTGCTACTTCTCTTGACCTTGAAGCTACTTCTCAAGAGCAATTCAATCACAAACTTCAGGCAAAATACAAAGCAATGCAAGAAAATGATGTAATGTTTGAAAAAATAGATTGCGACGATGCAGACTATCTTTTCATAGCTTACGGATCAAGTGCCCGTATTTGCCAAAAATCAATGCAGATTGCAAGAGAAAAAGGAATTAAAGTAGGTTTACTCCGTCCTATTACTCTTTTCCCTTACCCAACTAAAGCAATTCAAGAAATGCTAGGACAGGTAAAAGGAATTTTATCTGTAGAAATGAGTGCAGGACAAATGGTAGAAGATATTCGTCTTGCTGTCAACGGTAAAGTGCCAGTAGAGCATTTTGGACGTTACGGCGGAGTAATTCATAGTCCTGAAGAAGTTGTTGAAGCCCTTGAACAAAAAATTATAGGAGCATAAGATCATGGCAGAAGATTTAAAAGATATAATAAAAGAAGAGAACCTGATTTATAAAAAGACTCCGGTTCTTACAGATAACATCATGCACTACTGCCCAGGTTGTACTCACGGGGTAGTTCACAAGCTTGTTGCAGAAGTTATTGAAGAAATGGAAATACAGGATCAAACTATTGGTATTTCTCCTGTAGGGTGTTCTGTGCTTGCATACAACTACCTTGATATTGACTGGCAAGAAGCTGCTCACGGTAGAGCTCCTGCTCTTGCTACAGCAGTAAGCAGACTTCACCCTGAGAAATATGTATTTACATATCAGGGAGATGGTGACCTTGCCTCTATTGGTTGTGCTGAAATCATGCACGCTTGTAATCGTGGAGAAAACATTGTTGTAATTTTTATCAACAACGCTATCTACGGAATGACTGGTGGACAAATGGCTCCAACTACTCTAGAAGGACAGATAACTGCAACTACTCCTTACGGTAGAGATGTAGCTCTTAATGGACACACAATGAAAATTACTGAGCTTATCGCACAGCTTCCTGGTACCTGCTATGTGACTAGACAAGCAGCTCACACTGCTAACCACGTTAGAAAAGCTAAAAAAGCTATCAGAAAAGCTTTTGAAAATGCTGGCAAAAACAAAGGAACTTCATTTGTTGAAGTTGTTGGTACATGTAACTCAGGATGGAAACTTTCTCCTGTAAAATCAAACGAATGGATGGTTGAGAATATGTTCCCTAAATATCCTTTAGGAGATATGAAAGACGAATAAACTCAAACATCATTAAAGATTTAATTAAACTAACAACAGAGAAGTTATGACAGAAGAAATAATAATCGCCGGATTTGGAGGACAAGGAGTTCTTTCTATGGGTAAGATTCTTGCTTATTCAGGAATCATGCAAGACCAGGAAGTTTCTTGGATGCCTTCTTACGGTCCTGAAATGCGTGGTGGAACTGCAAACGTTACAGTAATCCTTAGCGATGATAGAATAAGTTCACCTATACTTACACAATATGATACTGCTGTTATTCTTAACCAACAGTCTATGGATAAGTTTGAACATGCAGTTAAACCAGGTGGCACTCTTTTATATGATCCCAACGGTATAACTAAGCATCCTTCTCGCAAAGATATAAACATCTACAAAATAGAAGGAACAAGCATTGCTTCGGATATGGGAAATCCAAAGACTTTCAACATGATCATTCTCGGTGGATACCTTAAGGTTAAGCCTCTTGTAAAAATTGAAAATGTAAGAAAAGGTCTTGAGAAATCATTACCCGAACGTCACCACAAATTAATTCCACTAAACCTTCAAGCTATAGAAAAAGGTATAAACAGCGTGGAAGTTGTGAATGAAATATAATACACAACATAAATAAAAAGATCCCGGCTCCATTAGGTTCCGGGATTTTTTTATTCATACCTGCCTCAAAAAACCATAAACATTCCATCACTATTCATTAAATACACAATAATCCATTAAAAAGCTACATTTCTTATAAAAACATACTACTATGTTTTGCATAGTAGTATATATTCCATATATTTGCAATAGAAACACAATAATTCAAACAAATACCATTATGAATGCTGAAAACACAAAAGCCCAAATGCGAAAAGGAGTACTTGAGTATTGCATTCTTTTAATATTGTCGAATCAGGATGCCTATGCCTCTGAAATAATCAGTCGTATGAAAGACTCACAAATGATTGTAGTAGAAGGCACTCTATACCCCCTTCTTACAAGGCTAAAAAATGCAGGCTATCTCGCATACCGCTGGGAGGAATCAACACAAGGCCCTCCTCGAAAATATTATACTCTAACAGATACCGGGAACATTTTTTTATCGGAACTGGACTCATCATGGAAGAAACTTATCGAAGCAGTTAATTCTATAAAATCTTAATATCATAAACCCTAAAACAAAAAAATATGAAACGTACTTTAGATGTAAACATCGGCGGTTTTGTTTTTCACCTTGATGAAGATGCCTACGAAAAACTCAACTCATATATTGAATCCCTAAAAAAACACTATAGGGACTCAGAAGAAGGAAAAGAAATAATAAACGACATAGAAAGCAGAATAGCTGAACTACTCAATGAAAAGATATCAGGAACTCATGCAGTCGTAACTATAGAAGAAATTACAAATATTATAATCATACTAGGTAACCCTGAAGATATATTTGAAGATGAAGAACCACAAATAAGTTATAAAGTGGCCAAAAAACTGTATAGAGATCAGGACAGCAGAATATTTGGGGGTGTTGCATCAGGATTAGCTGCATATTTTGGATTGCCAATAATACTTGCAAGGATATTATTTATAATACTTGCTTTTGCATCCTTTGGAATTGCTGTAATAATCTACATGATACTTTGGATAGTTACACCAAAGGCAATTACAATAAAACAAAAACTTGAAATGAAAGGAGAGCCTATAAACTTATCTAATATAGAAAAATCAATAAAACAAGAATATGCAGATGTAAAGGAAAATCTAAAGTCTAAAATTCTTTGAGTAATGAGGTTTTAGAGAAGGTATGCTTCATCAATTCTAAGGCATACCTTGAATATATTAAAGTTATAAATATAAGGGACTATCCAAAAATCTGTGTAAGTAGGTTTTAAAAGTTCCTATAATTGAACTTTATTTAAATCAAAAATAATAACATTTATAAATAAATCTTTACACTTAATTCAAAAATTCCTAGGCAATAATCCTAAGTCTTGCAGAAGTTTTGATTTTAAAATTAATTAAATCCGCATCTTCTATTAAAGTAACTCCAACTGAGGGCTTATCTCGTAGTAAAGGATCTAACAACATCTCAATTGACAACTCCTCAGATCTACTTTGCCCGGATAACTCCAATCTTTCAATTCTTCCAGAAACAAGAAGCCCGGAATAAAATTCCAACCCCTCGATCTCCTTCATTATTCCATTAGTATTAATTATTTCTATAACAGAATTTTTATCATCTAAAATAATTATTCCATATTTAAGAAAACCTGAATTACAGGAATAAATATAATTAGCCGTCAACTTTCTCATCGCCTCTGAAAATCTTCAATTCTACGCATATGGCCTTCAAACATTGGATTAACAAGTTTTATTGATTTAATGTCAGCATTCCGGTTTATAATAGAATCTACATTATCGCAATCAAGAATCTTAAAATGCAAACGAATATAGGTAGTATCATCAGCGAATTTATGCATGCTGTAATATCTCCACACAGTATCAGCTCGCAATTTTATCGTATCAAAAGGAATAATTGTATCATAACCAACCCTATTCTTTTTTACAAAAAATCCAGTAATCCTATTATTAACACCCTTATCCCCTTCCTTAAATTTAACTCTCAGACTCAAAGAATACATACCTGACTCATTAAAAGGCACATCACACTCAACAATATTAGCAGAATCAGAGGGAAATGAATATGACTTTTCACAACTCCATAAATTCGATGTATCTCTTTTCAACTTTTCCTGTAACTCCAGGTCATAACCACTTTTAAATTGGTTCAAAGAATCAACAACCACCTGATAAATCTTCTCATATTCTATAAGATTCTGCGAATAAATAACTATACAACTATCAAAATCAGCAGAAGTAATCCCATACTTATTAAATATACTATTATAATATTTCTGATACTCAAGACTACCGCGAGCTTTACTGTATCCCTCTACCCCCAATATTCCATCGATAAAATGAACATCGATAAGCAGATTAGTGAATTCTTCCCGATTTAAAGGAGCCTTTACCTTTCTCCCACAAGACGCGATTAATATTATTACAAAAATTAATATATAATATCTCATATTTACAACTTTAATTAAGAAACAAAGATAAAATAAATACTTAAATGTCTTTATCTCTTTTTATAGTCTTACACAATTCTGAAGCAAAAACAAAATTATTTAAAATCTCATTCTCGCTATCGAAAATAGTTTCTTTAGTTCCTTCCCAACAATTTTTACCCTCGTTAATAAATAAAATCTTTTCTCCTATCTCCATCACAGAGTTCATATCATGAGTATTAATAATAGTTGTCATATTAAAATCTTTAGTGAGCTGCATAATAAGATTGTCTATTTTAATTGCAGTAACAGGATCAAGCCCGGAATTAGGTTCATCACAAAATAAATACCTCGGATTAAGAGCAATTGCCCTTGCTATTGCCACTCTTTTTTTCATACCACCACTAATCTCAGGAGGATAAAGCATCTCCACATTTTTAAGATCGACCTTTTCAAGACAAAATCTTACTCTTTCTTTCTTTTCTATTAAACTCATATCAGAAAACATATCTAAAGGAAACATCACATTTTCTTCTACGGAATAAGAATCAAACAATGCTCCTCCCTGAAAAACCATTCCAACCTCTTTTCTTAGATTCTTGACTTGTTTAAAGTTTAATTTTGTTATATCGCTATCTCCATACCAAATATTTCCTGAATCCACAGCGAATAGTCCAATAATCGATTTTAAAAGAACTGTTTTACCCGATCCACTTCTGCCAATTATTAGATTAGTCTTCCCTTTATGAAATTCAACAGAAATATCCTTAAGAACTTCATTATTTCCAAATGCCTTATTAACATGCTCTACTCTTATCATAAACCTTAATTAAGAAGTAAGTGAGTTAAAATTAGATTAATAAGCAGCACAAAGATACTACTATGCACAACAGCTCTGGTACTGGACTTCCCAACTTCCAAAGCCCCGCCACTTACATAATAACCATAAAAAGATGGTATTGCAGTAATAACAAAACCAAAAAAGATGGTCTTTATAATAGAATACGTAATATAATACGCGTTGAAATCATAATGTAAACCCTGAATAAAATCTTCAATATTTACAACCCCACTAAAATATCCAGCTATAATTCCACCCAACATTCCTACAAATGCGCTAAGTATATATAAAATAGGATTAATCAACATAGCCGCAATTACTTTAGGAAAAACAAGAAACGAGGCAGAATTCACCCCCATTAACTCAAGAGCATCTATCTGCTCGGTAATTCTCATTGAACCAATTTCAGAGGCTATATTAGAACCGATCTTACCAGCTAATATCAAACTTACAATCGTTGATGAAAACTCCAACAACATCGATTCTCTGGTTAAATACCCTATAAGATATCTGGGCAACAGAGGCGATTCCATATTGTAAGCAGTTTGCAATGTTATCACAGACCCAATAAAAAAAGAAATTATTATTACTAAAGAAATAGAATTAATTCCAAGTTTATTAATTTCAGTGACAATCTCTTTAACTATAAGTTTCCTCCTTTCAGGCTTAGCAAAAACTTTAAAGATAAATATTGCAAACTTTCCTAAAGTATTCAAATATTGCATAGTCTAATTTTATAGTAAAAATATAAATATTTATTCAAAATGTACATTAATATTAGTCTATTTTACTATTTTAGATGATCAAACAAAATAAATTTAAATTAACAAAAAGTAGTTATAATGCATACAAACGACTACGCAGTTATAATGGCCGGGGGTATTGGAACAAGATTCTGGCCATTAAGCAATTCTAAAAGACCAAAACAATTTATAGATATTCTTGGCACTGGAAAAACCCTCCTACAGCAAACATTCTATAGACTTAAACAAGTATGTCCGATAGAAAATATACTTGTTGTCACAGGGCAAAATTTCTACAACCTAGTTAAAGAGCAAATACCAGAAATACCTGATAATAACATTCTAACTGAGCCTTTCAGAAGGAATACTGCACCATGCATTGCGTATGCAGCTTATAAAATCAAAAGCAGATGCGAAAATGCCAACATTATTGTAGCTCCTTCTGATCATATTATTTTAGACGAGAAACTTTTTGCCGATTATCTGGTAACAGGTTTAGATTTTGTTGAGAAAACAGGAAATATTCTTACTTTAGGAATTGTACCTCACAGACCTGAACCCGGATATGGATATATTCAAATAAACTCTAATTATCCTGGATATTTCAATATTAAAAAAGTTAAAACATTTACAGAAAAACCTGATCCCGAATTAGCTGAAATTTTTTACAAATCAGGTGATTTCCTGTGGAATTCCGGAATCTTCCTCTGGAATGTAAACACCATACTAAACGCATTCAAGTTATATTTACCAAATCTAACTGCACTATTTGAGAACGGATTAAAATATCTTAACACTAACCTTGAGCTTGAATATATTCACGAAGTATATGCAGAATCACATGGAATTTCTATTGACTACGGCATAATGGAAAAAGCCAACAACGTATGTGTACTTAGTGCAAATTTCGGATGGTCAGACCTTGGATCCTGGAAATCTTTTCATGAGCAAAGTATTAAAGACATCAACAACAACGTAGTTAATACAGGAAGAAATGAGCTAATTAACACTAAGGATTCAATTATTCACGTACCCAAAAATAAAACTGTTATTGTGGAAGGTCTCAATAACTATATAGTAGCAGAATACGATGACATACTATTAATTTGCAACAGAGATGAAGAATCAAGAATAAAACAATTCGCAGAAAAACTAAAATTCAAAGAATAAAATTAAATGGAATGAGTCCAATGCAATACCGGACTCATTCTATATGCCTATAAATTATTAAACATCAAACTTTGGGGGACATCATAAATAATCCCCTCTTAAAATATTTTAATACTGCCACAAATCTTGTTCCCAATTAAATATCTCATTCTTTATTCGCTCTGATTCCAACATCGCATCAAACCCTTCTGCATAAGTAGTTATATCCCTATTATTATATACATTAGATTCCTTCTTAATAATAGAACTAAACATCCTTTTAATAAATATATCATCGAAAGACAGCCTCAAGGCATCATTAAAATTATTATAAACCTCATATTTAGCGAACAATTTTCTGCACTCATCATAATTTACCCAAAACAATTTCTTTTGATAAACCATTTCATCATCCCCCTTAGTAAATTCTCTTACCGGACATAATCCCAGGATCCTGACTTGCATCGTAGAAGTCTGTTTATCAAAAAACCACAATTCCTTTACAAGATAACATTTTACCTCTGTTGAATTTATATCTTTATCTATTACAACTTTTTCTATTTCCCCGGTCAATGGATCTCTTTTTGAAATAGTATCGGTGCCAGCACCAAATTTAGCTGTTATCTGGTCCAATTCTATCGGTACCTTAAATTCATCATCTTCTGTATCGAAAGCACAAATATCATTATCTTTAATCCCCTTCAACATTAAATCAATAAGACTATATCTCCCATCCATTGGATTCTCAGGATAATAAAAAGATAAATTTATCTTTTCTCTTAAACTTATTTCTCTCCATAGCAATTTTGCCCATATAACATCTGCTTCCCTGATCTTAGGATAAGGAATAGGCTTACGCTCCCCAATGTTATTTCTTTTGAAAACTTTACCATAACCAGTAATATTCTGTGCGCTCAAAGAACAAGCAATTACTAAAAACAATGATAACACAACTAATTTTCTCATATGTCGAAAATTTTACATTAATCTATTTTAAACGTTAAAGATGGAAGCTTTCTAATTATTCCATCAGGACCAACAGCAGTAATATCCTCAATAACAAGTCTCTGGCCCCTTCTTAAGCTCTTAATCAAGGATTTCTGTTCGTTCGAAAATTTATGCCCCTTCGTAGCACACTCACTAACATACCCATTTATTACTGCAAATATACTAAACCCAGTTACCTTAAACTGCATATCAAAATCAAAATTATCCATTGAAGCGACAACACCACTTGCGGCAAGCAATACGTTTTTATTGATTTTCCCTCCAGTTTTACCCATAACACCTGGTATGGGATCTGGTACTGTCTTTACCCTAAATTCAAGAGTCTGCAATTTCACTTTACAACCATTATCCCTGTTCGCACTCACCACAATACTACACGCACCTGCTTTTTTGGGACGGACAATATAGTCTTTACCACTTTTAATTATGGTACCATTGGAAATCGAAGGCACTATATTATCTGAAGCAATTCCTGGAACAGAAATACTAACAGGATTATCAACTCCAATATAAAATACATTCATCTTCAATGGAGAAACAACAACATTGGGTTCTGCAA
This sequence comes from Marinifilaceae bacterium, assembly GCA_963666945.2. Taxonomy (GTDB): domain Bacteria; phylum Bacteroidota; class Bacteroidia; order Bacteroidales; family Marinifilaceae. Next base: position 1,908 of record CAXXRT010000054.1, on the reverse strand, counting down.
CAATATAATTATCCTCAACATGATATTCATTTATTTGCCCGGAAGGAGTTTTAAACTTTATAATTCCCTTCCAATTCTGCGGACCAACATTATTCTCTACCCTGGAATACAAAGCTGCATCACCATTATAATTACATTTCCTGCCATTTATAATCACTTCAGGATGTTGAGTTGTATCGGTTGCCGCTAAAATTATCTTCGCCTTATATTCTTCCCCTTTCAATATATAACGGGATTCAGGAATGACATGTCCATTTAGTTTATTAAACTTGAAGGATTCGGCATCAATATTACTGTATAAATACGAAATAATATCTGACTCCGCATTTCTAACATCTGTCTGCATCTTTGTCAACAAAGTAACTACTGCTATCAGAGGTATGTTTTCAAAATTATCCTCTTCCCAACTCTTAAATTCACCATCCTTAACCGGAGGATTGCTTGTATTCAGATTTGCTTTTATAGACTTGCATAATACAGGATTATCATCACAAACTATCTTTAGAAGATTTTCCCTGAAATTGTCAATCCTTTCTTTTAAAATCTTACCCTTTCCCCCTGTAAGCATTAATTCCCCAGCAATATCCAAATTATCTTTTGATTCAATATTATTTATATCTGCATCTTCTCCATCAGCCCTGTAAACCAATTCCTGTTTTAGCTCATTTATATAAACAAATAATTCTTCAGACTCTTTCTTAACCTCATAGGCACTACTCCTAAGAGATTCAACCTTCTTAGGGTTATTAATATAAGCAGCATCAAAATCACGATAGAGTTCTGTGTTTTTTCTGGTGAAATTAACAAGAGTATTCGATAATCCAGCCTGTACTTTTGTAAATGCATTCAAAACATCACTTGATACATTAAGTGCCAGTAACGCAGTAAGCACAAGATACATCATGCCAATCATCCTCTGCCGAGGCGTTTCCGGACAGTTTTTAGCTCCCATATCTTAATTTTATCTACTTATTACCATTATTTAATACACTCAACATATTTCCATATACAGTATTAAGACTGGAGATATTTTTACCCAATGCCTCTGATTCGTTCTTATGCAAACGAGTATTATCCAAAGTCAAGGAAATATTATCGGCCATCTCATTAATATTATTCTGAATGCCACTAAACTTATTTATTTTTATATACTCATTTGTACCCTTCAGCTGCATTTCATACAAAACATTAAGAGCACCCATATTTTCAGCTAAATTTGATGCAGCACCTCTATAGTTACCCTCAAACTGCTTAACAAAACCGGCATAATCCCCAACTAAGGAACCTAATCGCTCAAACTCATTACCTGAACTTTCAATCTTTTGAGTCAACTCATTTATTTTATTTGAGATTTTTTCATTAAATCTATTTCCAGTTTCAATCAAATTATCAGAAACAATTTTATAACCTTCCTGAATATTCTCTACAGACAACTCAAGATTTTGGGCAGCCACACTACTCTTATCCTTTAGAGTATCCATAGCTGCAGATGCAGCAGTAATTGAATTAGCATATTTGTCAGTAGCTGCAACAGCATTTGAAATATCAGATATGCCTTCTACAGTCTCTGTCAGTCTGGAAATTCCTTCTTTTATTCTTTGTGCATCTTCACCATCTATAAGCTGAGAATTCACTCCCTTATTTGGTCCACTAATACCAACAACTCCACCTTCACTCAAATCATCAGACAATTCAGGAAAAACTTTAGACCAATTATAGTGTTCCGGCTGAGGTTCAAAAGCTGAAAGAAAGAATATAACTGCCTCTACTATCATTCCGACAGAAAGTACTATTCCTGCTCCTCTAAAGTGCATAATCTTAAATAATGCACCAACAATCACAAGACAGGCTCCCCATCCATAAACATAATTCATTATTATCTTATACCCCTTTGAATGAAAAATTTTT
>CAXXRT010000053.1:0-120817 GCA_963666945.2 Marinifilaceae bacterium | reverse complement strand
GGTGTTTCAGCACCTGCATCGGTAAGCATGAATTTACCTTCCTTCAATATAATTTCCATGGTAGTGATTGTGGAGTGTTTCTCCGTTCTGTGAAAGAATAACAGGGAAAGAAACCTGACCACCATAAGAAAGAGCTATACCTTCTATTTTACCTGCTATTTGTTGTTCTATAATTCCAGGCTTACAAGCTTGCATTGATGCAACATGCATTTCGTAACCTATGTTACATGCTTTATCTATTTCTGCAATTTCGCAATCTTCTTTTATCGATCTAAGAGAAATCACTGCATGAACAAGCTCCATTGAGACATAATTCTTAATTACGAAATTGTGGATACCTGTAAGCTTCTCAAGTAAGATAATGTTATCGTAACGGTAAGGAGGCAAGAAATGAATTTTTCTTCCTTTTGAAATAGCCTCTGTAATTAAATCATGAAGCTTAGCAAAAGGGTTTGTATTTTCTACACCAACCTTTGCAGCCATATCCTTAACAGAAGGCTGTGGTCCCATCCATATGATATCGTCAATATCTACATCGTTACCAAAAATATAATCGACATTATTATCAACATCCATTACCCCGGCAAATCCCGGGTGATCTAAACCAAAGAAATACAAGAAATTACTATCCTGACGGTATTTATATGTATTATCAGGATAATTCATTGAAGACTCATTATTACCAAGAATAAGAACTATTCCATTACTTATTTTTTCACGAAGTTTATTTCTCCTGTTGATATAAACGTCCTTTGAAAACATATCGTTATTATTTTAAAAGTTTGTTTTTAATAAAGTGCCCATAAAGATAAATAAATATTTCAGTCTGAATTATGATATTTGCACTATTTAAGAAAAAAGGCTGTATAAGTGTCATCAATAAAGAAAAAAGTCCTATTTTCGCAAAAATTTATATTATTTAAAAATGTATCATAAATACGATTACATAATAGCGGGGAGCGGTTTAGCTGGTTTATATGCTGCCTGGTATGCGGCTAAATTCGGAAAAGTTTTGCATTGCTGACAAAATCCAATCTTGATGAAAGCAATTCCTACCATGCACAAGGAGGAATAGCAGCCGTAACAGATAAAGAGGACTTCCCATCCCTTCATTTTAATGATACTATCAAAGCAGGGAGAGGATTATGTGATAAAACTCCTGTAAACATACTTGTAAACGAAGGTCCTGAAAGAATTAAAGAACTGATAGCCGAGGGTATGCAGTTTGATAAGGATGGCGGTGAATTGGCTCTGGCTCTTTGAAGGGGGTCATAACAAAAGAAGAGTTTTACACGCAGGAGGAGATTCAACAGGCAGGTTTGTATCTGAATTTATGATTGACAAGGTAAAAAATACTCCTGATATTGATATATTTGAGAACACCATGGTTCTTGAACTATTGTGCAAAAACAACATATGTTCAGGAATAAGAGCGTGGGATTCTTCCATAAAAAAAGAAGTGTTGTTTTACGCTAATACTACAGTTCTCGCCATGGGAGGAACGTCTGCCATATATAAAAGAACAACAAATCCAGAAACAACAGTAGGCGATGGGATATCCCTTGGATGGAATGCAGGGGCAAAAATAGCCGACATTGAATTCATTCAGTTCCATCCCAGTTCATTCTATACTCCGGAAGGTCATACCTTCCTTATAAGCGAGGCAGTAAGAGGCGAAGGAGCTTATTTAAAAAATAAGTTGGGTGAACGATTCATGCTTGGCAAACACGAATTAGCAGAACTGGCACCAAGAGACGTGGTTGCAAAGGCTATATTCGAACAGATGCAAAAACACAATACTGAATATGTAAATCTTACTTTAGACCATCTTGATGGAGAAAAAATAAAAAACAGATTCCCCGCAATATACCAAATGTGTAAAGATAGCGGGGTTGACATGACAAAGTCCATCCCTGTTGCCCCTGCCGCTCATTATATGTGCGGGGGAATAAAAACAGATGTAAACGGGCAAACTGATATAGATAATCTTTTTGTTTGCGGAGAACTGGCCTCAACAGGCATAATGGGAGCAAACAGACTTGCAAGTAATTCTCTACTTGAATGCCTTGTATATGGTAAGAGGTCTATCGACAAATCTATTGAAACGCAACAATCTATAAGCACTGATTTTGCAGAAAAAAATTACTTTGAAGACAATTCAAAAAAAGAAAAATTTCTGGATATAAAAAATAAGATTTCGGATATAATGAACTCTTATGCAGGCATTGTAAAAACTGAGAAATCATTGAATTATGCACATGCAGAAATAGAAAAAATTGAAAAATAGTTTCACTTTTTCTGAGAATGAACTTTTTAGTTTAAAGCTAAATAACTTAATTTGCGTTTGTCAATTAATAATTAAAGCGGCACTGCTACGTAAAGAGAGTCGTGGAGCGCATATTAGAGAGGATTATCCTGAATCTCATAAAGATCTGGAGGTCCATACAATACAACAAATAAACAAAGAAACGGTATTTTTGGCTGTTGAGAAATAATATATCTGAAATGGAATTATTGGATAAAGATATTTTAAACACTATTATTGATATTGCCTTAAAAGAAGACATTGGTGAAGGTGATATAACAACAAATTCTCTTATTCCGGAAGAATCGACTGCCACAGCGACTATGACGGCTAAGGCAGATGGAGTAATTGCTGGTCTTCCTGTTGCCAAAATGGTATTCGAGAAGTTTGGTTTGCCTATAGAATGGGAGAATATAGTTAATGATGGGGATTTTGTAAAAAAGGGTGATGTTATTGTAACAATATCAGGATCTTTCAGAACACTTCTTACAGGAGAAAGATTAGCCCTTAACTTTTTACAAAGAATGTCGGGTATAGCCACTCAAACCCACGAGTTTTTGCAAAGAATTGAAAGGTAGTAACACTCAACTTCTTGACACAAGAAAGACTGTTCCCTGTCTAAGATTACTTGACAAATATGCAGTAAAAGCCGGTGGAGGAACAAATCACCGGATTGGTCTTTACGATCTGGCAATGATCAAGGATAATCATATAAAGGTTGCAGGAGGCATCTCCAATGCGGTTAAACAGGTAAGGGGAACTATAAGCAGAGATATAAAAATAGAAGTAGAGACAACTAACTTAGAAGAAGTTAAAGAAGCTGTAGAGGCAGGTGCTGATATTATAATGCTTGACAATATGGATAACAGCACAATGACTAAGGCAGTTGAACTTATTGATAAGAGAGCATTCACTGAGGCTTCGGGTAACATGACTGTTGCCAGAGTTAAGGAGGTTGCAAAGACAGGTGTTGATTTTATAAGTGTAGGTTCACTTACTCATTCTGTTACGGCAATGGACATTAGTATGAACATTGAATCTAAATAAATCGATTAATAACTGACATTTTAGGAGAGTGATGAAAGATTTGATAGAAAAAATCGAGAGATTAAAAAAGGAGAAGAACGCAATTATTCTTGCACATTATTATACCCATCCGGAGATTCAGGATGTAGCTGATTATTTAGGCGATTCATTAGGTCTTGCAAGAAAAGCGGCAGAGACGGATGCAGATATCATTGTTTTTTGCGGTGTTCATTTCATGGCAGAGACTGCATCGGTTGTTTCACCAAATAAGAAAGTTCTTATACCTGCTCTTAACGCAGGCTGTTCTCTGGCAGAAAGCATTACTCCTGAGGAGTTAATAAAATGGAAATCTGACAACCCCGGGGCTATAGTTGTAACATATGTAAATACTACTGCTGATATTAAGGCAGAATCGGATTACTGCTGTACTTCATCAAATGCATTAAAAGTTGTTGACAGTATTCCAAAAGATAAAAAGATATTGTTCTGCCCAGATAAAAATCTTGGTGGCTATATTAAGAAGGTCACAGGAAGGGATATGGAATTATGGGAAGGAGATTGTTGTGTTCATGAGAGAGTAACCACTGAGATGGTAATGGAAAAACACAATGAATATCCTGAGGCGGATATTTTAATCCATCCTGAATGTAACTGTTCTCATGATGATAAAATTCTTGATATGCCTCAGGCATATATGTACTCAACTGCAGGAATTATAAAACACGCAAAAGAATCTGATAAAAAAGATTTTATCATTGCAACCGAGAACGGGACAATCCACAAACTAGAAAAGGATAATCCCGATAAGAATTTTATTCCTATTCATCCCAAGACATTATGTGGTTCAATGAAAAAGGTGACTATGGAAAAACTTTATCTTGCTTTGGAAAAAGAACAATACGAAGTTAAAGTACCCGAAGAGTTGGCAAAAAAAGCAATGTTACCTATAAAAAGAATGTTGGAAATAGGATAAAATAAATAATTTTGTAATCTCACTTTAAATAAATATATAAACATTTAATTATGAAGATCTCATTAAATTGGTTAAAAGACTATTTGAAAATTGACATCGAAACGAATGAGTTATGCGAGATTCTGACAAGTATCGGACTTGAAGTAGGAGGCGTAGAGAAGTTTGAATCTATTAAAGGTGGACTAGATAAAGTCTTTATCGGTGAAGTTGTTACCTGTGAAGAGCATCCTGATTCTGATCACCTGCACATAACTAAAGTTGATGTTGGTTTTGATGAGCATCTTCCTATTGTTTGTGGAGCTCCTAACGTAGCGGCTGGTCAAAAGATTGTGGTTGCAACTGTTGGTACAGTACTATACGACGGAGACGAAAAATTTGAGATCAAGAAATCCAAGCTTCGTGGTGAAGTGTCTATGGGTATGATTTGCGCAGAGGATGAACTTGGATTAGGTGAGAGTCATGAAGGCATTATGGTTCTTCCAGAAGATGCTGTTGTGGGAACTCCTGCTGCAGAATATTTTGGAATTACTACTGATGAGGTTGTAGAGATTGACCTAACCCCTAACCGTATTGACGGTGCTTCTCATATTGGTGTGGCAAGGGATCTGGCTGCATATTTCAAGCAGACTAAAGACATTGAATACACAATGCCTTCTGTTGATGATTTTTCCGTAGACAACAAAGATCTTGATATAAAGGTAAAAGTTGAAAACAACGAGGCTTGTCACAGATATTCCGGATTGACTATTACAGGTATTGAAATTGCCCCATCTCCGGAATGGTTACAAAACAGGTTAAAAGCTATAGGTCTTAATCCTATCAATAATGTAGTGGATATTACAAACTACGTTTTATTTGAAACAGGTCAGCCTTTACATGCTTTTGATGCTGATAAGATAAAAGGCAATAAGGTTATTGTAAAGACTCTTGCAGAGAACACTCCTTTCACTACTCTTGATGAGGTAGAAAGAAAGCTTAATGACAAAGACCTGATGATATGCAACTCGGAGGAGCCAATGTGTATTGCAGGTGTATTCGGAGGAATTGAGTCCGGTATTTCTGAAACGACAAATAGCATATTCCTTGAAAGTGCCTGTTTCGATGCAGTATATGTAAGAAAGACAGCAAGACGTCACGGTCTTAACACCGATGCATCTTTCCGTTTTGAAAGGGGTACAGATCCTAATATCACAATATATGCACTAAAACGTGCAGCATTATTAATCAGGGAAATTGCAGGAGGTAAGGTATCTTCGGATATTATCGATATTTACCCTCAGCCAATTGAGGATTTCGAGGTTGAGGTTAAGTATTCCAATATAGATAGACTTCTTGGTAAGAAACTTGGAAAAGAGATTATCAAGAACATACTTACATCTTTGGAAATAAAGATAGCCAAAGAAGAAGATAACACTCTTTTACTTAAAGTCCCCCCTTACAGGGTTGATGTAAAAAGAGAAGCAGATATAGTTGAAGAGATTTTGAGAATCTACGGATTCAACAATATAGAGATAACTCCTCAGGTTAATTCTATTTTGAGCTATGCTCCAAAACCTGATGATTATAAATTAAGAAATAAGATTGCCGATCTTTTAAGTGCTAATGGCTTTAACGAGATAATGAATAATTCATTGACTAAGTCATCGTACTATGAAGATATGGAAAGTTTCAACGGTGAGCATACCGTAAATATTTTCAATCCTTTGAGTTCTGATTTGAACGGAATGAGACAGAGCCTGCTATTTGGTGGACTTGAGACAATTTCGTACAACGTAAACCGCAAGAATACAAACATTAAGGTTTACGAATTCGGGAAATCCTATCTTCACATTGTTAATGAAGAAAACGAAAATCCTGTAAAGAATTATTCAGAACACGAGAAGCTTGCTTTATTTATTTCTGGTAACAAAGAAAGTGAGAACTGGAACCTTAAAGAAGAGCCTACTAACTTCTTCTATCTTAAATCATACTGTGAGCTAATCCTTAAAAGACTAGGTTTTGATCTTGATAAAATGAAGATTAAAGAGATTGAATCCGATATCTTTACAGAAGGACTTTCTTACAGCGTTAAAAAGACTGAGATTGTTACGTTTGGATTGGTTAACCCAAAACAGCTGAAGAAAGCTGACGTAAGTGTTCCTGTTTTCTATGCTGATTTTAACTGGGAAAATATTCTTAAAGAGTTTACCAAAAACAAGGTTAGCTTTACGGAGATCCCTAAATATCCTTCAGTAAGAAGAGACCTGGCTCTATTGGTTGACAGTACTGTGAAATTCAGCGAAATAAAGGATATTGCCAGGAACTGTGAGAAGAACCTTTTAAAGTCAGTTTCTATATTCGATGTTTATCAGGATGCTTCTCTGGGTGAAAACAAAAAATCATATGCTGTAAGCTTTATTATTCAGGACGAAGAGAAGACTCTTACCGACAAGCAGATAGATAAGATTATGAGCAAAATGATTAAGAGTTACGAAAAGCAGCTTGATGCAAAAATAAGATAATCGTTATAGTAAAAATATTATTTGAACTTCCGACTGAAAAGCCGGAAGTTTTTTTATTTATAATGTAGTATTTTCTGAGTACTTTTGTATTTGCAAAACAGGACATGCGCTGAAGGGATGCGGGTTCTATAATTCAAAAAAATTATAACAAGATGACGGAACAAGGGAAAGAGCAAGAGAATATGCAATGGTTACCAACCACACGCAAAGAAATGGAGAGATTGGGTTGGGATCAGGCTGATGTTATAATTTTTTCGGGTGATGCCTATGTGGACCATCCTTCGTTCGGTGCTGCAGTAATTGGAAGAACAATTGAGGCCGAAGGCCTGAAGGTAGCTATTGTCCCCCAGCCCAACTGGAGAGACGATCTAAGGGATTTTAAGAAACTGGGAAAACCCAATCTTTTCTTTGGTATTTCTGCCGGCTCTATGGACTCAATGATAAATCATTATACCGCAGGAAAGAGACTGCGTTCCGATGATGCATACACTCCGGGAGGAAAAGCGGGGCAAAGACCGGATAAGCCGACGATAGTCTATTCTCAGATACTTAAGAAACTTTTCCCTGACGTGCCGGTTGTTGTAGGAGGCATAGAGGCCTCGTTAAGAAGGTTAACGCACTACGATTACTGGGCCGATGAGCTAAAGCCATCTATTTTAAAGGAAAGCGGAGCCGATATGCTTATATTTGGTATGGGTGAGAAGCCTATACAACAGTTATGTCGTCTTTTGAAAAAGGGTATTCCCTTCGAGAGCCTTACAAACATACCACAGACATCGGTAGTGGTAGATTCCATTGAAGACTGTGCAAGCAATAAAAAATGGGAAGATATTGAGCTTTACTCCCATCAGGAATGCCTTGAGAGCAAGAAAAAGTTTGCTAAAAATTTCAGGCATATCGAGGAAGAATCAAATTCTATGAATCCTGCCAGATTAATTCAAAAGGCAGACGATAAATATGTTGTGGTAAATCCTCAGTACCCTTTAATGAAGGAAAAAGAGATAGACAAGGTTTACGATCTTCCTTTTACCCGTCTTCCCCACCCTAAGTACGATAACAAGGGCAGAATACCTGCTTATGAAATGATAAGACATAGTATAACATTGCACAGGGGATGCTTCGGAGGATGTGCTTTTTGTACCATCTCCGCACATCAGGGTAAGTTAATTTCAAGCAGATCTGAGCAATCGATAATTAGAGAAGCAGAAAGAATAACACATATGCCCGACTTTAAGGGCTATATCTCCGATTTAGGAGGACCTTCTGCCAATATGTACGGAATGCATGGAAAGGATATGGGTATATGCAAGCAATGTAAAAGGGCATCCTGTATTTTCCCTAATGTTTGCTTTAATCTCGATACCGATCACAGCAAGCTGATTGATGTATATAATAAAGTTTCCTGTATAGAGAATATAAAAAAGGCTTTCGTTGGCAGTGGAGTAAGGTACGATTTGATTTTTCACAAGACAAAAGACAAGAATGTTGATGAGATAAACAAAAAATACCTTGAACTTTTAATCAGGAACCATGTTTCAGGAAGACTAAAGGTAGCACCTGAGCACACCTCAGATTTCGTACTTAAATATATGAGGAAGCCATCTTTCTCACTATTTAAAAAGCTTACAAAGATCTTTAATGAAATAAACAACAAATACAATCTTAATCAGCAGTTAATACCATATTTTATCTCCTCTCATCCGGGATGTAAAAACGTGGATATGGCAGAACTTGCTATAGAGACAAAATCGTTGAACTTTAAGCTGGAACAGATTCAGGATTTCACCCCTACCCCTATGACAGTGGCAACGGTAATGTATTATTCGGGATATCACCCTTATTCTCTTAAAAAAGTATACACTGCAAAATCTAAAAAAGAGAAAGAATTGCAGAGAAAATTTTTCTTCTGGTATAAACCAGAGGAGAAAAGAGAAATAATAAACGAACTCAATAAAATGGGCAAAAAGGATTGGGTTAAAAGATTGCTTGATCGCTAATAGTACAATTTAAACAATAAGTCCAGTCAAACTTGTGATTAGCAGAAAAATACCATACTACTATTTTATTTTAAATAGAGTTTTATTACATTTGATAGTATAAATCTTAAAATTAGATTATAATGCCAAAAAATACACTGTTTTTTGTAACGATTATACTTATTGTTTTTTCATCCTGCGGTCGGATAAAATCCAAAAATCACAATAAATCAGCACTGACATATATTGAGAAGGAAGATTATTTTGGAGCAATAAAAGAACTCAATCAGGCTTTAATATATGATGAGAATTTCACTCCTGCCTATTTCAACAGAGCTATTGCCTATGCCAATTCAGGAAAATATTCAAATGCATTAAAAGACATCAATCTTGTAATAATGATGAACCCTGAGTATACAGATGGATACATAAACAGGGCAATTATCTTTGAAAACATAGGCAATCATACTTTAGCAATTAAAGATTACTCCCGTGCCATTAATTTAAATCCTACAAATACCGAGGCATACCATTACCGTGGTATTTCCAGATTTTATTTAAACGATCTGGAAGGAGCTCTTTCTGATTACAATAAAGCTATTGACAATGGACTTAACTCAACGGGTATATATTACAACAGAGGAGTTGTAAAACAGAAAATGAATGACTTACAGGGAGCTGTTTTAGACTACTCTACAGCAATAAATATCGATCCTGCTTTTGCAAAAGCCTACTACAACAGGGGGCTGGCAAAACTTGAGCTTAGCAACAAAGAGGCTGCTTTTAAGGATTTGACTATAGCAGGAAGATTAGGCATAACAAATGCTTTGGATATTATCAAAAGACATTCAGGAAGGTAAGTCTTTATATTGAAGTAAAACCCGACTCATCAGAATAATTAATAGATAAAATTTATTTGAAAATATTATAAGTAAATGTAAATTGCATGGGCAAAACTGTTTTTGCTGTACATGCTTATGATATTAGCCCTAAACGTAGCTATTTCATCAGCGGAAGATTAATAATACACTACAAAGGTGAAATTAAATTGACTATATTCAAATGAAGTATTATATATTGTTTTTTCTTGCTTTTATTCTTTTCTCAGCTAATGCAATATCGGATAACTATGAAATAAAAGTAAAACTTGACAACTGTAAAGAATCCAATATATATCTAGCCTACTACTTTGAAGGCAAAGTTTTTGTAATAGATACTGCGAAAACAGATATTAATGGCAAGACTTTATTTTCCAAGAATAAATCTTTACACGGAGGACTCTACCTGCTTTATCTTCCATCTAAAAAATACGTTGATCTAATTATAGGAAAAGACCAAAAGTTTTCCCTTGAAGGTGATGCCAATAATTTGAATAATAGCATAAAAATAAAAGGCTCCAAAGAAAATATCGCTTTTCAGGATTACCAATTATTTATGAGAGAAAAGAGAAAAGAAAAATCGTTGATAATTGAGACCTTAAAGAAAGAAAGGCAAGCAAATAATACTGAGCAGTCAAATAATTGCAAAAACAAAATAGATAAGATTGATGATAACGTCAGGCAATACATAAAGACCTTATCTGAAAAGTTTCCCGACTCTGCCCTTTCAAGCTTTATAAATCTTACCTTAGGACCCGATATGCCTGATTTTGAAGAGGGAAAAGATTCTCTTACTTACGAAAATAAAGAAAAGCTAAAAGAACTTTATTACTACTATAACAAAAACCATTATTGGGATAATACAAATTTCTCCGATAGTACAATACTGAGAACACCTATCTTTAAAAATAAGCTGGATGAATACTTCAATAAAATAGTAATACTAAATCCGGATACAATATACAACGAGTCAGTAAAGCTAATAGAAAAGACAAGAGACAATAAACCTATGTTCAGGTATATTGTTTCGTATTGTTTTAACAATGCCTTAAACAGCAAAATAATGGGCATGGATGCAGCCTTCGTCAATATTGCAAAAAAATACTATTTAACAGGTGAGACTGATTGGGTAAGCACGGGTAATCTGGCAAAAATAAAAGAAGAAGTAGAAAAGACAGAGTTCAACCTTATAGGAATGAAAGGCAAAGACATTAAATTACCCACCATGGATGGAGAATGGGTGAGCTTACACGAAACAGAGACCCCTTTAACCCTACTTATATTTTGGGAACCCGATTGCGGTCACTGCAAAAAACAAATCCCGCAAATAAAAAAAGACTTATTTGACAAATATAAAAACAAAGGATTAAAGGTATTTTCGGTTTATACCCAGAAAAAAGTCGATGAGTGGGAAGAATTTGTAGAAAAACATGAATTATATGACTTTATAAACTGCTACGATCCACATAACCAATCTAACTACAGACAATTCTATAACGTATATAACACACCTGTTATTTATCTTCTTAATAAGAACAAAGAGATAATTGCTAAAAAGGTTGATATTAAAACTCTTGATATAATAATAAAGAATGAGCTTAAATAATATATAAGAAATATCTCTATAACATGCCTTAACATTACTCCTTCTTATTAATTTTATTATAATCTTCCAGGAATTTCTTAAGGCCGATATCTGTCAAAGGATGGTTTAACAGTCCTAATATGGCATGTAAGGGACAAGTAACAACGTCGGCACCTACTTCTGCACATTGAATAATATGCTGGGTATGACGAATTGAAGCGGCAATAACCAATGATTGGAAACCATAGTAGTTATATAGCCCAACAATTTTTCTTACAAGAGAAACCCCATCACTGGATATATCATCCAGACGGCCAATAAAAGGTGAAACGTATGTTGCTCCCGCCTTTGCCGCCAATATAGCCTGTCCCTCGGAAAAGACAAGAGTACAATTAGTCCTTATACCTTTTCTTGTAAGAGTGCGAATAGCCTTTATTCCATTCTGTATACATGGAATCTTAACAACTATATTAGAATGAAGATATGACAATTTCTCTGCTTCCGCTATCATACCATCGTAATCGGTGGAGATGACCTCAGCACTCACATCGCCCTCAACAATTTCACAAATCTTTTTATAATGATTAAGAATATTTTCCTCGCCCATAATATTCTCTTTAGCCATAAGGGATGGGTTTGTTGTAACCCCATCGAGAATACCCAAAGAGTTTGCCTCTATGATTTGATCTATATTTGCAGTATCGATAAAAAATTTCATTTCCTATAATTATTACATAATATTAAAATATAATATTTATACTTAGTTTTAACATATAAGGTTCAGAGGTATTTGTAGTTTTAACAGAATAAAATATTCATCATATACATAATAACAACACACAGCTATTTCAAATCTATAGGTTTTAAAATAAATAATCACACAGCTGGATTTATATTAAATTAAACACAGATTCTAAATAGAGCTAAAACAAACCCCTTATCTTTATTATTTTCAACACGTTTATTATTTAGACCACATTACCAACAAAAAAATAAAGAAATATTTTTGAAAAATTAAAGAAATATTATATACATTTGCGCCATCATGGTTCTTAAATATAATTTTTATTAGAGAATTATACTTAAGATTAAAAGGGAATCCGGTTAGAATCCGGAACAGTACCCGTTGCTGTATTTCCCCTCTCCTAAAAGGAGAAAGTTTATCGCAAATATGTCACTGGTTAAAACCGGGAAGACGTGATAAATGGGATAAGTCAGAAGACCTACCGTGATTGAGATAAGATTTGCGCCTGCGGGGTTCGGGCTAGGATTAGATACAAAATTACGTCAGTTATTTTTTATTTGATACATATATAACCCCGTTTGTGTGAAAATTATCAACATATGGGATTTTTACGGATCTCCGTAATACAAATATGTTTTTAATTTAAAATTAACTGATTATGAAAAAGAATCTAAAACTTTTCGCAATACTAGGTATTGCAGCAACAAGCATATTAATGTCATCGTGTAGTAACGATGAGGATTATTTTCTGGATGTTGCTCCACAAAAATCAAAATCTCAGGCAATAAATTTAAACACAGCACCTTATGCAGTAATTGATTTTGAGAGTGCCGTTTCTGAGTTGTCAGGCCCAACTTCTTATGGAGAAAATCTTTATGATAATTATTCCGGAACGAAATATACGCAATGGGAATATACTATTAGTGGAAGGAAAAAATTTCAATGCGGAATTAATGATTTAAACGGAACTAAAAATTACTACAACGGAGGTATAGCTATTTCCAACTGGAATATTATGTCTAACTCTGGGGGTGAGACAGGTGATTGGTGGTATTCATATAAGAATCAGTGCAGTGTATACAATACTCAATCTACTGACGGTACTAATTCAGGTGCAGGACATAATGGTTCTGATAATTTCGGAGTAATGTTTGGATATAGTGACAGCTACAACTCTTCGTACATGTCTAATCCAGAATTCCATTTCAATTCTAATAATGAATACACTGTTAAAAAATTATACATCTGTAATTCATCATACAGCTATGGTGTAATGGTTAACGGTAACAGTTTCGGAATTTATGGTAAAGCAGTTTCTTTAGAAGAAGCAAAAGGATGGTTTAAAGTATTGGCTTACGGATATGATGCAGCTGGAAATCCTACCAATGGAGGAAATCCTGTTGAAAAATATATCTGTGATTACCGTACAAATGCAAACCCTGTTGTACCAATAAAAACAACATGGGAAGAATGGGATCTTTCTGCATTAGGTGCAGTCAACAAAGTAAAATTTAATTTTGAAGGCTCTGATTCAGGAACATACGGACTGAATTCTCCAGCTTATTTATGTATTGACGATATACATATTTATTAATTATCAATAACTAAGGGATACTCATAATTTTAAAAGATTTTGAGTATACTTTTTATTTATATAGTTATGCCATACAAGATATTTAATTGTGTTTTAATCTTATTGCTTTTCACTTTTAGTGCTTGCAATAAAGATAAAGTAATAGAAGAGGAAATAGCCCAAAAACCAATAATTACACTAGATAGTGAAACAGGAGTTTATTCTGTTAAAATAGGTAAAGAAATAACTATCTCCCCAACTGTAGAATATGCAGACAATGCAATATATTCATGGCTTATTGACGGTAAAATAGTAGAAACAGAATCATCCTTTACAACTTCTTTTCCCAAAAAGGGAGAAGTATTTATTACTTTCCGGGTTGAAACATTAGCAGGAGCGACAGAAGAAGAATTAAGGGTAGATGTTTCAGAATTAGCCCCACCGGTTATTTCTCTTGCACTACCATCCAGAGGGTTAAAAGTATTACCAGAAACTGACTATATATTTACACCAGACATCCAGAACCAGAACGAAGATAATTTTAAATGTAAATGGATACGTGATGGTAAGGTTGTAAGTAAGGATATTAAATACACTTTCAATGAAAAAAAATTAGGCACCTACCCAATCACCATTGAAGCTTCCAATATTGACGGCAAAACAACTAAAGAAATTATTGTGGAAGTGGTGGAAACAATGCCTTACAAAGTATATTTTGAAAAACCTTCTTATTTTCAAATAACAACTGACAGGAACACATTTGTGGACAGACCTGTCTATTTAGCCCCTATACTGGAGTATTTTGATAATCCACAATATACATGGAAAGTTAATGGAGAAATAGCGGAAGCTGAAACAAACTCTGTCTTTAAATTTACCCCAACAAAAGCAGGTGATTTTACTATAAATGTGGAAGTTGTGGAAAAATTAAAAACCAGCACCTCCATTACTAGAAATGTTTCTTGTTCGGCGACAACTGTATCTGCCGAAGTTATAGTACATTGTTATGGAAACAAGCAAGAAGATAATTACCGTGAAGCAACAGCTTCCAGCAATATATATCAAAATAAAGTGTACGAATACACTCCTGCTCCCGGACAATTCATTGGAGAACTAAATACTGCGAGATTTACCGGAAGTGAAAACACACAAGAGGATGCCATTGCTTATGCGACCAAAAGACTAAATGCCAAAAGCTACGTTTCACTAGGAGGTTTCGGAGGATACATAATAGTAGGTTTCGACCACAGTATTGCCAATACTAGTAATGAATATGACTTTGCCATACAGGGAAATGCTTTTGATGGCAGCTCAGAACCTGGTATTGTATGGGTTATGCAGGATATAAACAAGAATGGACAACCTGACGATGAATGGTATGAACTACAAGGTAGTGAAACAGGTAAAGATGGAACTATTCAGGATTACTCAATAACTTATTACCGTCCTGCAGGCATAGGAATGGATGTTAAATGGAGTGATTCCGAAGGCAAAAGTGGTACTATTGACTATTTAAAGCAATTTCATGCCCAGGATTACTATTATCCCCAGTGGATAAAAGAAGATTCCTACACACTACGAGGCACTTTACTGTCTTCCAAAAACAAGCAGGATCCAAGTACTGGTTACTGGAAAAATCAATCCTATGACCGGGGCTATGTTGATAATTTTGGTAACGACCAGATAGAGGGAGGCAGTACTCTTACCGGAAGCGGACAACGCAATGGATTTGAGATTTCCAATGCCATTTATAAAGATGGTACTCCTATAGACTTAAAATACATAGACTTTATAAAAGTACAGGTTGGCGTAAATGCCAAGAGCGGTGCATTAGGTGAAATTTCAACCGAAGTATTTTCATTTATTGACTTATAATTTAAAACAATTACACAAATATTTAATCATGAAACAATTAATTTTAAGCTTACTTTTTGCAACATTTGTATTTTGTATGCAAAGTTGCTCCGATGATGATACGCCTATTGATGCAGATGAAAATTTTGTAACATCAGTTGCGTTTAATTTAGGTGGTAAAAAGTACGATGCTGTTATAGAAAACAATGAAATAATAATTACTGTACCCTACACAATTTCATTGAAAAATGCAACAGTTGATTTTAAATTCACTCCTTCCGCAAGAATTTATCCAGATCCTACGACTATAAATGATTGGGATAATGAACAAATTTTCCGTGTAGTTTCATATAATGGCGATGAAAACAAATATACTTATAGGGTTATAAAAGACGATATTCGTGAGGAAGGAGATGTAACTCTGACTAATGCTGAAGACATTAAGAATTTTGAAGAAAAAGGCGTTACCATAATAAAAGGGAACCTTATTATTGGTACAAATGGGGAAAAGGACATTAAAGAAATAAAAGATATTAAAGCTCTTAAAAAACTTAAACAAATTGAAGGTAAAATTATTATTAAGAACAGTTATAAAGGGACAGACCTTACCGGATTTGATAATTTGATTTCTATAGGAGGATTACAAATAGGGACAAAAGAATCTTTCTCTACATCTCCTATTCATCAGGTATCTTTCCGTTCATTAACAACTATTACCGGAGACATCATAATTTATAACAATACGACAGAATGGGTTATGGCAGAATCATTAACAACAGTTGGAGGTAATGCCATTATTAATTCAGCAGAACTTCAATCCATCCAAATGGATAAGATAAATGCCATTGAAGGTAATTTAGATATCCAGGCTATCACTAAAGATGATGACGGTGAGTTCCAAATGGGAGGGAAAATAGTTTCTATCTTTTTCCCTGAATTAGTATCAGTAAAAGACACTTTTTCTATTGATTCCGTTGCTTCTTTACGGGATATAAAGCTGGAAAAATTACAAAATGCAGGAGCTATTTTATTTAAAAACCTGCCTCTAGCATTAAAAACAATAGATATGCCGGAGATAAAGACTGTTGAAGGCGACTTAAATATCAGTTCAAGTACAATATATCACCCTATTGGAAGTAAGACAGAAGGGAATGGAAATTTGATTTCGTTTGGTGGTTTTGATAAACTGGAAAAAGTTGGTGGTACATTTACACTCTCCTACTTCACAAAAGTTACAAAAGTCCCGAATCTTAGTAAAGCAAGTATTGGTGGTTATCACCTTTTTCATATTGAAAATCTAAATCAGGATTTAGATTTTTCTAATACAATATTCCTTAAAAACAGTAATGAAGACTGCGTTGTTAAATTTACCCAGACTCCTATTAATAGAATAATCGGTCAACAAACAATGGAATGTATTCTGAATTTTCAACGTTTTGATTTAACAAATGGTTTTCCCGAATTACAAAATATTGAAGTTTTAAATGGTTTTATTCTTAAGTCTATAAGAGATAAATTTGATGATAAAGAAGTAAACAACCTGAAACTTGAAGTAAATGAAGTCACCGGGAACATTTTGATTAACACAGAAATTGTAGGCAGAAGACCACATTACCAATTTCCGAACCTAGAAAATGTTGGAGGATATTTTTGCCTGATAGATGAGTGGAAAGATAGCGATGCTGGTTATTTATCTGACTTTTCTGCCCCCAAGCTGACTTCAGTGGATGGACAATTCGTAATAATAGAACGTCAAAAAGAACCAAATATAGGGTGTGAATGGCATACTATGGGGGATGTTGATTTAAACAGCCTTAAGAAAGTTGGTTGTGCCGCCAATATTCAATATTACGACCCTACAATTGCTACATTCAGTATAACATATGGGAATGATGGAACAATAGAAATACCAGTTTTAGAAAAAGTTGGAGGAAACGGAATGAGAATAGGTGTTTATTATCTTGATAATGGAATAACGGGTATATCTTGTCCCAAACTGAAGACTGTAGAAAAGAAATTTGAACTTACAGGAACTGATCTTCCGAAAGATTTTATAGATGATGTATTGAATATCTTAAATTTTCCTTTATTAACACAAGTTGGTAATGCCCATATTGAATATTTTGGAGCATTAACGGATTTAAGCACTTTTGCACCTCTTTTCAAAAATAAAGGCGTAACCAAAGAAAACTGGAGTGTTGTAGGTTGTGGTTATAATCCAAGCTACGAAGACATGGTAAATGGAAAATACACTGAAAAATAAACTATACTTTAATAAGTAGACTTGAGTACCTGTTAAATAACAGGTACTCTTTCTTGTTTATTGTAATGAAACGAATATGAACTTGTTTAATCATTAATTCTCCAAATGCAATGATTAAAATAAGTTTATGAGAGAGCGCAGCGGTTACCTACGATCTTAAATTTTTAATTAAATTTCAACTGCTCTTGGAATTAAAAATTTTAAAAGTATGAAAGAAAATAACACAACAAAATAATAGTTATTTTCCTCTGTCTGCTCACACTTTAAGTGGCTGTATGGAATGGGACTATACCCTGGACAAGGATTTCAAAGTTGAAACCCGTTCAGGAAAAGGTTTATTTATCACCAACGAAGGTAATTTTCAATACGGGAATGCCACATTATCATATTACGACACAGAAACAAGACAAGTAGAAAACAATATATTTATTCGGGCTAACGATCAGAAATTGGGTGATGTTGCCCAATCAATGGCCTATACGTAATGGTTTTGGCTGGATAATAGTAAATAACTCTCATGTTGTATTTGCCATTGACTTGGAGACTTTCAAAGAAGTAGGCCGAATAACTAACTTGACATCTCCCCGATATATGCACTTTCTAAGTGATGAAAAAGCATATATTACACAGATATGGGACAATCGAATTTTTATTGTAAACCCTAAGACGTTTTAAAATTACTGGATACATTGAAACAGACATGAATCCGGAATCGGGTTCTACGGAACAGATGGTGCAATATGGTAAATATGTTTTTGTAAATTGCTGGTCGTATCAAAATAAGATATTGATAATTGATACGGAAACGGATAAGGTCTGTGATCAGATAAAAGTAGGTATACAACCAACATCCCTGGTATTGGATAAATATAATAAAATATGGACAATAACTGATGGAGGATATGTAGGTAGTCCTTATGGACATGAAGCCCCTTCTCTTTATTGTATTGATGCAGAAACACGCAAAATAGAAAAACAATTTAAGTTTAAATTAGGCGACTGGCCTTCGGAAGTACAGCTTAATGGAACAAGAGACACCCTGTATTATATAAACAAAGATATCTGGCAAATGCCGGTAACTGCCAAACATATTCCAATACGTCCATTTTTAAAATATAAAAAAACAAAATATTATGGTTTAACTATTAATCCTTATAACGGAGAGGTATATGTAGCCGACGCCATTGATTATCAACAAAATGGAGTAATATATCGATATACTCCGAAGGGTAAATTACTTGATAAGTTTAATGTTGGCATTATACCTGGTGCATTTTGTTGGTATTAAGACGATTAAACTCTAATATTTATAAACTTATGAAATCAGCTTATCTACTATTATTTATAACTCTTACATTATTTTTCTCTGTTGAGAGTTTTGCACAAAAATCCCCAAAGAAGAAAAAGAATAACGAATGGTGGAATAATAATCCTGCATATTCATTCAAATTAAAGGAAGTTAAAATTGTAGCCCGTTCTATAAAAGACATTGGTGTTCAGAAAACAAAACTAGATACAATTGTTTTGCATGAAAACATAGCACTTTCAATGGCTGATGTATTGACTTTTAATTCGTCAATTTTTATAAAGCAGTATGGCCGTGCTACACTTTCGACGGTGGCTTTTCGCGGAACAGCAGCCTCACATACTCAGGTAACATGGAATGATATTAAAATTAATTCGCCAATGTTGGGAATGACTGATTTTTCAATGATTCCATCCTATTTTATAGATGATGCATCTTTATTACATGGCTCATCTTCAATAAATATAGCCGGAGGAGGTTTAGGAGGTGCAGTAACACTCTCAACCAAGCCGGCAAATGAACAGGGTTTGGGTATTCAATATATTCAAGGCATAGGTTCTTTTAAAACATACGATGAGTTTTTACGCTTAACATACGGCAACAATCATTGGCAAAGTTCTACTCGCGTAGTTTACTCTTCTTCAGAAAATAATTTCAAATACCGGGATAGGGATAGAAATGAAAATATTTACGATGAAGACAATAATATAATAGATACTTATCACCCTATTGTTAAAAACCGTAACGGTGCTTTCAAGGACATGCATTTATTACAAGAGGTTTATTATAATACAGGCAAGGGAGATCGTTTTGGTTTGAATGTATGGTATGTTGATTCCGATAGAAATGCCCCTACGATATCTGTAGATCATAGTAAAGAAAAAGATTTTTTAAACAAAAAAAGGGAACGTACATTACGAAGTGTTGTTTCCTGGGATGGTATGGGCAAGAATTATACAACTGGTGTGAAAGCAGGGTATCTTTATACATGGATGGCCTATGATTATGCACGCGATAAAGGAAATGGAGCCTGGGCACATATGGTACGTTCCAGAAGCCAGGTAAACACTTTCTATGCTCAAGGTAAAGGCGAATATTATATTGGTAAAAAATGGCTATTTTCTGCAAATGTATCGACACACCAGCATTTTGTAAAATGTGAAGACCGCAATATTATTCTTATGAATGGTAACAAAGGGGTTGTAGGATACGACAAAGGAAGAATGGAATTATCAGGCTACCTTTCTGCTAAATGGCGTCCAACAGAACGTTTAGGTTTGTCCCTTGCTCTACGGGAGGATATGTATGGAAGCAATTGGAGTCCTGTTATTCCAGCTTTTTACACAGATTATCTTATTTCTAAAAAGGGAAATATTTTAGCAAAAGCTTCTGTTTCCCAAAATTATCGTTCCCCTACTTTGAACGATAAGTATTTTCTACCGGGAGGAAATCCTGATTTAAAGCACGAACAAGGCTTTACGTATGACTGTGGTATCTCTTTTAGCATAGGAAAAGACGAAAAATATAAATTAAACGGAGAAGCTACATGGTTCGATTCGTACATTGACGACTGGATTATATGGTTATCCAATGGTGCTAAAGTTGATTTCTTTACACCCCGTAACATTAAGAAAGTACATGCTTACGGAGTTGAGCTTAAAGGTTCTCTGGAATTGAAAATATCAAAAGAATGGTGGTTAGGATTGAATGGTAATTTCTCTTGGACACCTTCAATAAATAAAGGAGATTCAATAAGTGAAAACGATAAGTCTGTAGGGAAACAACTAGTATATGTTCCGGAATATTCATCATCTGCAACTGGACGATTAACATGGCGATCGTGGCGTTTTTTATATAAATGGTGTCATTATAGCGAACGTTATACCATGTCTAGCAACGATAATACTATAACAGGATATGTTCCCCCCTACTACATGAGTGATGTATCTTTAGAAAAATTATTTTCATGTAAATGGACTGATTTATCCTTGAAATTAACGGTTAAAAATCTATTCGATGAAGAATATTTATCGGTACTTGCTCGTCCTATGCCCGGAATTAACTACGAGATCTTTTTAGATATTCGTCCCAAATGGGGAAAAAAGAAATAACCTTTATAGAACGTTTTTACTTTAAAAAAATAATTATCTTCTATAGATACTACAATGAAACTTGCTTAGATATATTTAAGCAAGTTTTTTTATACAAAAAAAGCCTACTAAGAAAGTAAGCTTAAAAGAGAGCCGATAGAGGGACTCGAACCCACGACCTGCTGATTACAAATCAGCTGCTCTAGCCAGCTGAGCTACATCGGCAAAATGTTTTAAACAATATTATGCTTTTATTAGAGCCGTTGACGGGATTTGAACCCGTGGCCTCTTCCTTACCAAGGAAGTGCTCTACCCCTGAGCTACAACGGCATCAGATATAGAGAGCCGATAGAGGGACTCGAACCCACGACCTGCTGATTACAAATCAGCTGCTCTAGCCAGCTGAGCTACATCGGCAAAATATTGTTTCAATATATTCAAGAACTTAAAAAGAGCCGATAGAGGGACTCGAACCCACGACCTGCTGATTACAAATCAGCTGCTCTAGCCAGCTGAGCTACATCGGCGAAATTTTATTTCAATATTTCAAGAACTTTAAGAGAGCCGATAGAGGGACTCGAACCCACGACCTGCTGATTACAAATCAGCTGCTCTAGCCAGCTGAGCTACATCGGCAAAGTGGGTAAGCTACCTATATCGCACTGCTTCGACCACCTACCCTTGCTGCCTTCCGACCCTGGGGGAGTTCAGTAGGAGCTAGTCGTACAGGACTTACCCGGCGACAAAAGTAGAAAATTCTTCTTTCTCAGCAAACATTTTTGCAAAAAGTTTTATCATTATTTTTCATTCAACCTATATCTGATTTCATTTTCAGCTAATTATAAATAAATATTTTTTTTGATTTTTTTTAAAACAAATCTTAATATATCGATTTAACTAGCATTCCATTCATTTATTAATTCAAAACAGGTATATTTGTCGGGTAATATTAAAGAATTATGAGAAACGATTATAAAATATTATTAAAGCACTGCTTTAGTTTTGGCACATTAGTAGGGATTAGTTTAATTGTTACATCGTATTTGTTTTACACAAATGGACAGGCCATAAGTTTAAACCCTAAACTTTCCAATGTAAATTACATGTTGGCTATTTGTGGAATATTTATCGGTGTAAGAAAATTAAGAAATGAAATAATGCAAGGTGTAATGTCTTATGGGCAAGCTCTTGTTGCAGGAATATTAATAATGGCTTTTGCAGCCTTTCCATTTGCCCTATATTCATATTTCATGTTCTCGTCGGACTCAGAACTTATTAGTAATTTTATTGATCTTATGGAAAAGAGTCTGAAGGATGCAAATTGGGCTGAATCGAAAATAGAATCATATATGGAGATATATGAATTATTTATAACTCCGGTAATAGTCGCATTTATAGAATTTATTAATAAAATATTTATTGGGCTTTTGTTCTCTTTATTCCTTGCAGGGATATTATCAAGAACAAATAACTTGAATATTATCAACAAAACCGGTAATTTAGACGAAAATAAAAATACGAACTAAATGAATATTTCTGTAATAGTACCCTTATACAACGAAGAGGAATCCCTACCTGAATTAAGTCAATGGATAGACAAGGTGATGAAAACCAACAATTTCACCTATGAAATAATAATGATTGACGATGGTAGTAACGATAAATCGTGGAAAGTAATAGAAGATCTTTCCAATACCAACAATAATATCAGAGGTATTAAATTCAGAAGAAACTATGGTAAATCAGCCGCCTTGTATTGTGGGTTTGAAGCATCGAAAGGGGATGTAGTCATCACTATGGATGCAGACTTACAGGATAGTCCTGAAGAAATCCCTGAATTATATAAAATGATTACCGAAGATGGATTTGATCTGGTATCTGGATGGAAAAAAAAGAGATACGACCCAATTTCCAAGACTCTGCCAAGTAAATTCTTTAACTATACTGCAAAGAAATTTTCAGGAATAGCACTTCATGATTTCAACTGCGGATTAAAAGCCTACAGATCTGATGTAATCAAATCCATTGAAGTCTACGGAGAAATGCACAGATATATCCCCATACTTGCAAAGCAGGCGGGATATCCATGTATTGGAGAAAAAGTTGTTGAGCATCAGGCAAGAAAATATGGAGTTTCAAAATTTGGCCTTAGCAGATTTATAAATGGATTTTTAGATTTACTAAGCATTTCATTTATCACAAAGTTTGGAAAAAGGCCAATGCATTTATTTGGATTCATTGGGACTCTTATTTTCTTTATTGGATTCATCTCTGCAGGATGGCTTGGAGTTGATAAAATTATTTGTCTGCAAAAAGGGATTAAAACCCACTTAATAACCGATAGTCCTTATTTCTATCTTGCACTTACATGTATGATACTGGGATGTCAATTATTTCTAGCAGGTTTTCTGGCAGAATTAGTCTCAAGAAGTTCTACCGAAAGAAATAAATATCATGTAGAAAAAAACATATAAGAAAATGCAGTAACCAGCTGGTTACTGCATTTTTGCTTTTATAGCTTTTAATATTTCTTCTTTATCATCAGGATTAAACCACATTATATCTTTATCTCTATTAAACCAGGACAATTGTCTTTTGGCATATCTCCTGCTATTTCTTTTAATTAGCCTTACGGCCTCTTCCATATCATATTCACCATCGAAATGTCCAAATAATTCTTTATATCCAACGGTATTAAGAGAATTTAAATGTTTTAGGTCGTGCAATTTTTGAGCTTCTTCTATTAATCCATCCTCAATCATAATATCCACTCTTTGATTAATTCTATCGTACAGCTCTTCCCTATTGCGATTCAATCCAACCTTAATAATCTTAAAATCTCTTTCTTTTTGGTTTTTTGTTCTGAGTTCTGAATATGGTTTACCAGCCATAAGACAAACCTCTACGGCATGAAGAACTCTCTTCCCATTTTTTAAATCCACCTGAGCATAAAAGACAGGATCTAATTTTTTAAGAAGCATCCTAATAGAATCCAGCCCCTCTTCTTCATATTTTTTTTGAAGATCGTCCCTTAGGTCCTTATCTATGGTAGGAATATCATCAATACCATTACAAATAGCATCTATATACATCATAGAACCACCTACAAGCAAGACTACATCCGAAGAATGATGTAATTGGGATATTCTATTTATTGCTTCCTGTTCAAATTTCCATGAGTTATAATAATCCTTAACAGAAAGACTACCTATAAAATAATGTTTCACCCTTTCGAGATACTCCTTTTCGGGCACAGCAGTACCAATATTCATCTCTTTGTAAATCTGTCTGGAATCCGATGATACAATAGAAGTATTAAAATGTTCTGCCAGAAATATACTTAGATCTGTCTTTCCTACACCTGTAGGCCCTAACAGTACAACCAAATACTTATCCATTCTTATAAGATATCCGTATAGTCATCCAGATTTTCGAATTGCACATCATCATCTTCATCATCTTCATCCATAAACTCACCATACAAGTCTTTATCTTCAAAAGCAAAAGATTTAGAATTACCTTTAAACATTTCAATTTCATCTAATAAAATCTGCTTAGGAGCATCACCACTAACTAAAGAGCACACAGGATAAGAGACATCACTTTTTTCTTTTTCAGTAGTCAATAATTCAATATTAAAATACCTGTCTGAAAAGAAATCATAAAGATATAGAAGTTCTTTATGCTTCTCATCCACTAATTCTCTTATCATGGTAACATCCATTACCATGACATCCAGCTCTTCCTCCTCGCTTGACATTTCAAACAGAGCAACTTCTTTTTCTCTATCACCATGACTATCTATGGAATAGAATGAAGCAATCTGTGAAGCATCATATCCTACACACTCCTGAATTACGTTATGAAACTTCAAAAATGTTTGATCTGACTTAATTTTAACCTCTATAATAAAATCTTCTTTCTCCTCTGAGGTAATTCTAAAAACGTAAACCATAATCTATTTTTATATACATAAACCCGATAAGCCAGCTAAACCAGCAAAGCTAATAATTCCAATGAAGAACAATATTAATAAAATTATCCATAAACTTGCAATACAAACTCCTATTATTGCACAAATTCTTCCAGCATTTAGATTTTTATATGAAGATTCTTCATACAAATCAGGATTTGCTGTATACATTTTTTTGGGTGTTACAGACAACGAAATAGCTATAACGCCTAATATAAAGCCGAACAATCCATAACACCAGCATAAAATCAATGATAGAATTCCTAAAACCAATACTGTTGTCGAATTAGGTAATTCCTCCTTAAAAACCCTAGTTTTATTTACAATTTCCATAGCATAAAAATTTTAATTAAATATGATATAATAAAAATAATAAGACAAATAATTCCAATAAACTTAAGCACCACAGTGCCATTTTTAAATTTAAAAACAGAGTGCATAATAAAAAACAGAACAAAAATCATTAATGGTATTAAAGCAGGAAACAATTTTAAGCTTAAAATAATATCTCCTTTCAACAACGCAATAAAAGCTCTTTGCATTCCACAGCCAGGACATTCTATCCCCCAAATTTGCTTATACAAACAAGGAAGTGAATGTTTTTGCAGGAGATCTATCAGTCTATCTAACATATATCCTCTATAATGTTTTACTATTCAGCCATTTAATCAAAGCCACCATTAACTATCTGATTATAAATATATATATATAATTAGATAAATCAAAGTTGCTTTAAAGTTTAATTCAATAATATTCTAAATAATTTTTACTTTTGTACACAACAATATTAATAAATACATATGAATAAGAACAATATACCAATGGTTCCCGGCCCTGTAATGGTTCCAAAGGAAATACTAGAGGCAGGAAATAATAATTTTGGTTCACCGGATCTTGAGCCTGATTTCTTAGATTTATACAACCAGACAGAGCAGTATCTTCAACAAATTTTCAATACTAGAAATAAAGTAGTAATTCAAAGTGGTGAAGGCATGCTTGCTTTATGGAGCAGCATGAAAAGTTGCCTGCAAAAGGGCGATAAAGTATTATGCATTGCAACGGGAGTATTTGGATATGGATTCGAACAAATGGCCTCATCGCTAGGGTGTGAAACCCGTATAATTGGATATGACTTTAATGAATCTGTCCATGATTTTGAAAGAATAGAGGAAGCCATAAAAGAGTTTTCCCCAAAAATGATAACAGTTGTGCAAAATGAAACACCATCCGGCACAATGAACTCAATTAAAGAGATTGGAGAACTAAAAGAAAAACACAATGTGCCTCTTTTATTAGTCGACGCTGTTTCTGGTCTTGCCGGAAGCGAAATATTAACTGATGATTGGAATATTGATTTATGTCTTGGAGCATCACAAAAATGCCTTTCTGCGCCTGCGAACATGGCTTTTTTCAGCGTTAGTGAGAAAGCATGGGATATAGCAGAAGAAACAGGATATATTGGATATGATGCCTTACTCCCATTTAAAAATGCGCAAGAAAACTTTTATTTCCCATACACACCCGATTGGCACGGCATTGCCCAATTAAACAAAGCTTGCAGACTAATATTGGACGAAGGATTAAATAATTGCATAAAAAGACATGAAGAAAATGCAGCACTATGCAGAGAACTAATTCAAGGTATTGGTCTTGAACTGTTTGCCGCCGGTGATGCTTTATATTCTCCAACAGTTACATCAGTAATTATTCCTGAAAATTTCACATGGGAAGAGTTAGACTCAAAATTCAGAGAAAGAGGTCTAATCGTTGGTGGAAGTTATGGCCCTCTTGCAGGAGAAATTTTCCGCATAGGTCACATGGGATCACAGTCAAATAAAAGACTTATTGAAGAAGCGATAGCTGTAATTAATGAAGTTATTTTTTAAATGTTAATAAAAAGTTAAGGATTTTATAAGAAATACTTAATAGCATTATTTCGGTTATATTTGTATAATTCAATTAATAAAACAGATTGTTATGAACATCAGAAAACTAGCATTACTTATCTTAGTAATTTGCGTAATTGCTCCAGTTTCAACTTTTGCGCAAAAAGATAACAAAAAGGAAGAATTAAAATTTACAGATATCAAAAGACTTCCAACTACTTCAGTAAAAAATCAGTATAGAGCAGGGACATGTTGGTCATGGTCAACATTATCTTTCATTGAATCTGAAATGATAAGAATTGGAAAAGAACAAGTTGATTTATCAGCAATGTATGTTGTTTGGGAATCTTACAAAGGAAAAGCAGAGAAATATGTGCGTCTTCACGGAAACATGAATTTTGCCGGAGGTGGTGCAATTTGCGATATTCCATGGTGTATCAAAAATCATGGTATTGTACCTTTAGAGGTATATAAAGGACTTAACTATGGAACGGATAACCATGTTCACGGAGAAATGGATGCAGTACTAAAAAAATATGTTGAAGGTGTTGTTGAAAATAAAAACAAGAAATTATCTACAGCATGGATGAGAGGATATGAAGGAATTCTAAATGCCTACCTGGGAGAGATTCCGGAAAAATTCACTTTCAAAGGTAAAGAATATACTCCACAGTCTTTTGCAAAAGAAGCAGTAGGTCTTGACATGGACGATTATGTTCTTATATCTTCTTATAAGCATCACCCATTCTACAAACCATTTGGTGTGACAGTACCAGATAACTGGTTGTGGGGAGAAGCTTATAACCTACCATTGGAAGAAATGATGGAGACTATGGATAATGCAATTGAAAACGGTTATACCATTGCATGGGCTTCTGATATCAGCGAAGCAGGATTTAACTCAAGAGCAGGATATGCCGTTGTTCCTGAGGATCAACTAGAAGATATGGCAGGTCTTGAAATGGCAAAATGGGAAAAAACCGGAAATAACGCTAAGGTAAACAAAGAAACTCATTCAACAGGAAATATGGTAATTACTCAGGATATGCGTCAGAAAGCATATGATAATTACGAAACAACTGATGACCACGGAATGCATATTGTAGGTAAAGCTAAAGACCAGAATGGGAAAGATTATTTCATTGTAAAGAACTCATGGGGAGAATACAATAAATACAAAGGATATTTTTATGCTTCATATCCTTTCGTTGCATACAAGACAATGAATTTCATGGTTCACAAAGATGCAATTCCTAAAAAAATAAGAAAGAAATTAGGGATAAAATAATTTGAACATCTCACAATATTAGTAAAGAGCAAAATATGAAATCATATTTTGCTCTTTTATTTATATATACTATCTTTAATTTTCGAATTTTAAATAGGTAAAATTAATATGGAAAGAAAAATACAAATCTCAAATAATATTTTTTGGCTGGGAGCAAACGACAGAAGGACTCATCTTTTTGAAAACTACTGGCCAATACCTAAAGGTGTAGCCTATAACTCATATGTAATAGTAGATGAAAAAGTTGCACTTATAGATACCGTTGATAAGAGTGTAATGGATGATTATATTGAAAATATTGAAGCTATTCTGGGAGATAGAAAAGCCGATTATTTAATAATCAACCACATGGAACCTGATCATTCCAGTGCAATTAAGGCGATAGTCTCGAAATATCCCGACATACAAATTGTAGGAAACAATAAGACATTCCCTATGTTGGAAGGCTTTTACGGAGTTAAAGACAACCTTATTGAAGTTAAAGAAGGAAATACTCTTGAACTTGGTCAGCACAAACTTCAATTCCATATGGTCCCGATGCTTCATTGGCCTGAGACAATGGTAACATATGAAACTTCTGAGAAGATTTTATTTTCAGGAGATGCTTTTGGCGCTTTTGGAACATTGGACGGTGGTATTTTCGATTACCAATTAGATCTTGATTACCTTGAGGAGGAGATATCAAGATACTACTCAAACATAGTGGGAAAATATGGAAGACCTACTCAAAATGCGCTTAAAAAACTAGGTTCATTAGAAATAAAAACCATTTGTGCAACCCACGGGCCAGTATGGCAAAAACATATTCCGGAAATACTTGCTAAATATGACAAATGGAGCAAATACGATACTGATAAAGGAGTAGTCATTATTTTCAGTTCAATGTATGGTAATACAGAAAAAATGGCAGACCATATAGCAAGGGAGCTTGTAAAAAACGGAGTTGAAAAGGTAAGAATTTTTGATGCTTCAAAAACGCACCCTTCATATATAATAAACGAAGTTTTCAAATACAGAGGTGTTATATTGGGCAGCTGTGCATATAATGGAGATGTTTTCCCTACAATGGAAACCCTTATTAATGAATTTGATCATATGGGTATAAAGAATCATTTACTAAGCGTATTTGGTTCATATGCATGGTCTGGAGGAGGAGTTAAACGCTTAATGCAATTTGCTGAGAAGATAGATTGGGAATTTATAGGAGAACCCGTCGATGCCCTTTGCACCCCACACAATGACGAATATGAGAAATGTTCCAATATGGCTAAAGAGATGTCTGAGCGTCTGGCTCAGCTATATTAGTCTTATATAAGATATTTATTACTTTATAAGCCACTCAATGATTATTGAGTGGCTTATTTTTGGAAAATAACAATATATTACTACATTTATCCATTAATAAATCATTATCTTAGATAGAAAAATATTCAGGCTCAAACATTTAATTATCAGCAAATGAAAGGTCAAAGCAATAAATTTAAAAGAAACATACAAGCAATATACCGTTTAGTAATAATCTGTATATGTACAGCGATTATTATTATACTATATCCAAACACCGGAAATTTTAAATATGAATTTCATAAAGGGAACCCATGGAAACACGAAACGCTGATTGCTCCATTTGATTTTGCTATATATAAGTCAGACAAAGAATATTCAGATGAAAAACTCGAAATACTCAAAAATTATAGTCCTTACTTCACATACAATGACAGTATTGATGATATTTACAAGGAGAAATTCCTTAAACACTTCAATAATCAATGGACAAACTTTATAATTGTTTCTCATAGCAAGAAAGATTCAGTTGCACTGGCTAAACTAAAAGCCCCCGGTATTGAAGCATGCGAAAATGCTTTAAACCAAATATACGAAAGAGGTATTATTAGTAATACAACTGATTTTTTTCAGGAAAACCCTAATATAGAAAACATTACAGTAGTAAAAAACAATATTGCCGAAAAAAACAAAATTTCTTATATTTTCACACCTAAAACAGCATACTCGTTTTTCTTAGGTATAATAGATGAGAAAATAGAAAACAAATCGATAAAAGCCTACATAAAGAAATTGAATATTAATTCTTTCTTATACCCAAATCTATATTTTGACAAGAAAAAATCGGAACAATACAAAGAACAACTTATTAACAATATATCTCGCACAAAGGGGATGATCCAGGCAGGGGAACGTATTGTTATGAAAGGTGATATTATCGACAACAACACTTATCAAATATTGGCATCGTTAAAAATAGAATATGAGAAATTTTTAGGTGCAAGTGAAAAACACAAGTTAATTATAATTGGAAAAATAATACTTATCCTGGCATGTCTGACCATAATGATGTTATATCTTTTTAATTTTAGAAAACGAATATACTATAACAATAAAAAATTCATATTTATATTCCTGATTATTACGCTAATGACCACAGCAGGTGCTGCGGTTCTTACCGTACCATTTTTGGATATTCTTGTCATTCCCCTTGTTATGATACCGATTATTATAAAAAATTTCATGGATGGCAGAACCGGGATATTTGCTCTATTAAGTTCTATTCTAATTATAGGTTATATAGTTCCCAATAGCTATGAATTTGTGTTTATGCAATTAAGTGCGGGTTTAATTGCTATTTATACTTTAAATCAATTACACAGAAGAGGACAATTAATACTAACTGCATCTGCTGTATTTTTAACATACACAATTATATACCTGGCATTTTCAATAACACAAGAGGGCGATTTTTCACACATAAATTGGTATAAAATATTATGGATTAGTGTAAACTGTTTTCTTTTGACATTATCCTACCCATTAATATATTTATTTGAAAAATTATTTGGTTTTATTTCGGATACAACTCTTATTGAACTATCAAATCCAAACCACCCAATACTTAGAAAACTTACACAAAAAGCACCTGGAACATTCCAGCACTCTCTGCAGGTTGCAAACCTGGCAGAAGAGGCAATTTATGTGATCGGAGGAAATCCTTTACTAGTTAGAACTGGTGCATTATATCATGACATAGGAAAGATGTATAAGCCAACATTTTTTATTGAGAACCAGGTTGCAAATACTGAAAATCCCCATAAAGACCTTGATTTTGACGAAAGTGCAAAATATATAACAGATCATGTAAAAAAAGGAATAGAGCTTGCAAAAAAACACAAATTACCTGATCAGATTATTCACTTTATTAAAACGCACCATGGCAGTGGTAAAGTATTATATTTCTATAATTCGTTTAAAAATAAATATCCTGACAAAGAGATAAATGAAGAAATATTTACTTACCCTGGCCCAGATCCTTTCTCAAAAGAGACGGCTGTACTTATGATGGCTGATGCTGTTGAAGCGACCTCCAGATCTTTGACAGAAAAGACAGAAGAGACTATTAGCACAATGGTTTCAGAAATAATAGACAAACAGCTGAATGATGGCAGATTTAATAATGTTGATATATCTCTAAAGAATATTGCAGAAATAAAGAAAATATTTACTGAGATGCTGATAAACATCAACCATGTTAGAATAAAATATCCTAAATCTCCAAAAGAAGATTAAGAATAATTAAAATAAGTTAGGTAACGATAAAAAGGTCATTAAAATGGCACAAAAACCAATTACAATAAAAGATATTGCCGAAAAACTAAATATTTCCGTTTCCACTGTATCCAGGGCTCTTAAGGACAACCCGGAAATCAGTCTTCAGACAAGAAAGGCGGTACAAGATTTAGCAAAGAAATTAAATTACAAACCAAACCCTATTGCAGTTGCCTTAAAAACAAGGAAAACAAATACAATAGGAGTTATTGTACCCAAAATAGTAAACACATTTTTCGCAACAGTAGTCAGTACAATTGAAGAAATAGCAGATAAATACGGATATCATGTTCTTGCCAGCAGCTCAAATGAGAGTGTAGAAAAAGAACAAAAAAATATAGATATTTTTTTGGCAAACAGAGTTGACGGAATAATTCTATCCTTATCAAGACAAACAGAATCATTTGAACACGTAAAAAAAATACAAGAGAATGATATACCTCTTGTACTTTTTGAAAGGACTTCAAAAGAATTGGATGTATCTAAAGTTGTAGCTGATGATGCAGATGCTGCCTTTATTGCTGTAGATCATTTAATAAAAGGCGGAGCAAAAAGAGTAGCATTAATAACAGGTCCCGGGCATCTTTCAATTGGTAGAAACAGAATGCGAGGATATTTAAATGCTCTGACTAAGAATAATATTGAGATTAATTCTGATTATATATGTAGAAGCGATCTGACAGTAGAAGATGCAAGGGAAGAGACTAAAAAGCTTCTGGAAATGCAAAATCCCCCTGACGCTATCTTTGGAATAAATGACGATCTGGCAATAGGAGCTATCCAGGCTATTCAAGAAAAAGGTCTAAAAATACCAGAAGACATTTCCGTTGTAGGTTTTTCAAACACAAAAAGATCGCAATACATGAAGCCAAGTCTTTCAACCATGAATCAAAATCCTCAGGAAGTTGGAAGATTGGTAGCAGAGCTACTATTTGAACAAATAAAAGATCCGAAAAACTTTAAGATACGAGAAGAGATTGTTCACGCAGAATTGGTTATAAGAGAAACATCACGATAATTATAAGCATTAATATAGATATTAAAAAAGCTGACAGAAAGAACTGCCAGCTTTTTTAATATTTATTTAATAGAATATATTTAGCATCTATCGATACAATTTAGATCGTTAAAGGCTCTTTTTAACCTATTAATCATAGAAACCTGTCCTTCACGCAGCCATTTTCTAGGATCGTAATATTTCTTATTTGGTTTATCATCTCCTTCCGGGTTACCAATTTGTCCCTGTAGGTAATCATGGTTTTTAGCCACATAGCCACGAACTCCGTCCCAATATGCCCACTGAGTATCAGTATCGATATTCATTTTTATAACACCATAGGAAATAGCTTCTCTAATTTCTTCAAGAGAAGAACCCGAACCTCCATGGAATACAAAATTCACTGGTTTCTCACCCGTATTGAATTTTTCCTGAATATATCTCTGAGAATTGTCCAGAATGACCGGTGTAAGCTTAACATTTCCCGGTTTATAAACACCATGAACGTTACCAAATGAGGCAGCGATAGTAAATTTATCGGAAATTTTTAATAGCTCCTCGTAAGCATAAGCAACATCCTCTGGCTGAGTATAAAGAAGGGAATTATCAATACTTGTATTGTCTACACCATCTTCTTCACCACCAGTACAACCAAGTTCTATCTCCAAAGTAATACCTATCTTACTCATCCTTTTAAGATATTCTTTACATATCTCAATATTTTCCACAAGGCTTTCTTCTGATAAATCAAGCATATGTGAGCTAAACAAAGGTTTACCTGTATGTTCAAACCATTTTTCACTTTCATCTAGTAGAGCATCTATCCAAGGCAACAGCTTCTTAGCAGCATGGTCTGTATGTAAAATAACAGGTATTCCATAATACTCAGCTAAAGTATGAATATGTTTAGCCCCCGCAACAGCACCTAAAACAGCTGCCCTGTGTCCATCTAATTTTAAACCTTTACCTGCATTATATGCCGCTCCACCATTAGAAAATTGAACAATAACAGGAGAATTAACATCTTTAGCAGCCTCCATTACCGCATTGACAGAATCAGAACCAACTACATTTACAGCAGGAAGAGCAAAACCTTCTTCCTTAGCTATATTAAAAATTTTCTGTACATCATCACCAGCAACTACACCTGGTTTTACTGCATCTAATATTTTTTTCATGATTAATGATTTTATATCTTTTTATTAACGCAAAGATATGAATTATTATCGAAAAGTTTAGAAAGGATATCCTATTCCAATGTTAAGAGTCATGTCGTTGATGGAGTTATATCCTTTCTTCATAAAAACGAATCTTTTCCCTTCCGGTCTTTCCGGGTCAACAACCTTAATTCCGGTATCTAATCGAAGGATAAAGAATTTAAAATCAAACCTAAAACCAAATCCTGTACCTACGGCAAATTCTTTATAGAACTTTGAAAACTTAAACATTGCCCCCTTACGCGTATCTTCTCTATTTAATACCCATATATTTCCTGCATCCATAAACAGTGCACCTTCCATTTTTCCTATGAGCTTAAATCTATATTCTATATTACCCTCAATCTTCATATCAGAGACCATATTAGGGAAAGTGTTTGAGTCTTCCGGCACAAAAGACCCGGGGCCTAATGTCCTTACCTGCCATGCTCTTATTCCATTTGCACCTCCACAGTAGTACATTTTTTCAAAAGGGAGCACTTTTAGATTTCCATATGGATAAGCCATTCCAAGGAAGAACCTGGCTACAAACGAATTAGCGGTATTTATGATATGATTATAACGGTATTCAACATCCCCCTTTACATACTGAGCATATCTGATCCCCCAATAACTATAATAGTTATCAGTAATATTCCCATCGTCATCTTTTACCTCTGTCTTTTTTCCCAATATTTTATCCCATGCATGAATTAAATTTCCGGCAGATTCCACATTAAACTTCCAATAATTTTTATCAATGAAGGATATCCTTCCATTAGAAGAATAAACAAGGGAAAAATTAGAGGCCAAAACCATATGGTCTGTATAAGAATTCTTAATATACTCGTTTCTTAAATCATCAATAAACTCTTTATTGACATTTTTCATCTGTACAAAATCCAAATCAATTAAATTTAGATTATACCTCCAGTTACGTCCTAAACGCCATAGATATCCATAACTGGCACTAGCAATTTTACGTGTAAAATAATATGTTTCCTGTCTATCGTAAGATAAGCTTAATACTGTTTGAGGAGAATATTTTTTTCTAAAATCAGTTAGCTTAAAAAAAGGAACAATAAACTGAGGACTTATTAACTTAGTTTTTATCCCATATTCTTTAGTATTGAATAATTCTCCCGACTTTATTCTTTCTTTTTCTAAAGATCCCGACAATGTAACACTGAATATCTCGGCTCCTTTAAAAAGATTTCTGTGCTGGTAACTTAAATTACCGGCCATCCCAATATTACCACCGGAATTTGTACCTTCAAGCATAACCGAATACTTTTGAGGTTTTAGTGGTTTAAGCTGAATATGACAATCTAGAAAACCAGTAGAATCACCCATGATGCTATCTGATTCAATAAACTTTATATTTATAAATTTAAATTGTCTGATAGCCTGAAGACGTTGGTATGTTTGCTCGACTTTATTTATATTATAATATTCTCCAGATTCAAACTGAAGGGCATCTGTTATTACTTTATGATGTATGTAGGGACTCTTTTCAAAAATGATATGTTTATTATCTATACATAGAGTATCATAATCTATTTTGCTACGAAGAACGGAATCCACCATAACATGGGGATCGTAATTCATATTAATATAGATATTACTAAATTTGTAACGAAGAAATGCTTTATTATCCAGAATTCGTTTATCCCTGATATTTAGAAATAAATCTATTTTTTTATTTCCTTTAGTGCTATCAGCATAGTAATGTAAATATTTTTCGGAGAAATTATAATATCCTTTATTTCTAATCATTTTTACTGTTCTGGATATTTCCTTACCTATTTGATTTACATCCATTCTCCCTTTTTCCCTAATAATACAATTCACAGAATCCTTAATTATTAAATCCTTTATATCGTTATAGCCGGAAATGTAAGATATGCTATCTGTAAATGAATAATCCAAATTATTAACAATATAAGGGAGTCCTGTCTTTATCTTATACACGACTTTAGCCTTCCTACTCTTATTATAATAAACGGTATCAGAGTAACCCATGCATTATAAAAGCCGTTATTTTTCATGTATAATCTGATCTGTTCTACCGATCTTTTCGTAAGAAAATCCTCGTATACTACAGGTTCTTCACCAATTGTTCTAAACCATCTGTTATACCATTTTTTTTCATCCCTTCCGCTTAAATTATAAAGTCCTAATTGAAACTTAAATAATCCCAGTATTTTAACATTAGGGGTTTGCCTGATATTGTCAAGAATATCTTCTTTAGAAATATTAGTTCCATCGATATTTATCTTTACTTTATTTAAAAGGTACTGATCTTTGCCTACAAACTTTGTAGAAGAACATGAACATAAATAAATTAAGAATATACCTGGTATTAAAAGATGTATTTTATATGTAGATAATTTTTTCAAATCTAATTTTAATATCTATGTTTGTAAATATAAACACAAATATAGTTATCTTATACTGGTTGATAAGTTTTTCTTACAAATATTTTTTACCAATGCTGACAAAGAAACAATTAAAATTAATTACATCGTTACATAAAAAAAAATATAGAAAAGAATACAATCTATTTATAGCAGAAGGAGAAAAGATTGTTCTTGATTTGATTAAAAACAAAGTAAAAGCTCAGACAATATTATGTACCTCTCAGTGGATAGAGGATAATAATAATTTGAGCAACGATATAGAAATTATTGAATGTGATAATTCAGCAATAAAAAAGATCTCTGCCCTTTCCACTCCTACAGAAGTAATTGGAATATTTAAAATACCGCATGCACCTGTTGATAAAGAAATTATTAAAAACGATATTTCTTTAATACTGGATGATATTCAAGATCCGGGTAATCTGGGAACAATAATAAGGACAGCAGATTGGTTTGGTATTAATAATATATTTTGCAGTATAGGAACTGTTGATGTATTTAATCCAAAAGTCATACAAGCTACTATGGGGGCTATTGCAAATGTAAATATTACATATTGCGATTTGACGAACTTAATTACTGAGTATAATTGCGATGACTTTCCCATCTATGGAACATTTCTGGAAGGCAAAAACATATATTCAAGCCATCTAAGTAATAAAGGTTTTGTTATTATGGGAAATGAAGGGAACGGTATTTCTCCGGAAATTGCGCAAATGATAACACACAAGATAAATATTCCAGCCTTTTCTTTATCAAATACAGCATCTGAATCGTTAAATGTAGCAACTGCAACTGCAATTATATGCTCTGAATTCCGGAAAAACTACATGATTTAAATATATAATATTACATTTTTTCTTAAATTAGCATTAAAATAAGTAATTGAACTAAATTTGATAACAATGAAAAAGATTCTATTAACGACACTTATCGCAGCTTTTAGCTTAACGTTATTTGCCCAGGTTTCCCCTATAAATATCGGTATACATGGAGGTTTTATTAATACTAAAATTGATACTAAAACACTTGGCTCAAATATTGAAAACATAAAAGAAAGCTCAAAAGGTGGATTTATGATTGGTGCTTTTGCAAGAATTAACTTAGGCAAATTATATATTGAACCAGCATTAAACTATACTGAAAAGAAAACAGAAGTATCATTTTCTATTCCTGAGCTACCAGATTTAGGAACTGTTTCTAAGGATTTAAAATATGCTACAATTGATATTCCTGTTCTTTTAGGATATAAAATTGTAAAATTACCTATGCTTAAAGTGAGAGTTTTCGCAGGTCCTGTTGCTTCTTTTAGCGTAAATGCCCTAGATGTTAATTGGGGAGGAATTGAAACCCCAAAACCAGATCTTGATCCTAAAAAAGCTATATGGAATGTTAAAGTTGGTGCCGGTATCGACCTTTGGAAGTTATCGCTTGACTTGGATTATGAGAAAGGGTTAACTGATTTTAAAAGTGGAAATATAAAAGCCCCAAGTATTTTTAACGTAACAATTGGATTAAGAATAATCTAACAACAAGCTATATAACAATAAAAAAGCTATCTCATATGCAGGTAGCTTTTTTTTGCACTAAAATTAAGAGTACCAAACACATATTAACAAAAATTAACTAGGTTTGACTATCAATGATTTTAACAATGTGCTATTTTCGCAATTGGTTAAATCGAGTAATTATTTACCGATTTTACCCAAAATTTAACAATTTAATAACAATATACGATGGCAGAGATAACAAACGATCAATTATTAAAAATTCTTAGGGCAGAATTCGTTCCTGCTCTTGGATGCACAGAACCTGTTGCATGCGCACTTGCGTGCGCTAAATGTTGTGAAGAATTAGGTAATATTCCAGAAAGTATTGAAGTTTTAGTGAGTGGAAATATTTTCAAAAACGGTATGGGTGTTGGGATCCCAGGGACAGGTATGATTGGTCTTCCTATTGCAGCCGCATTAGGAGCAATTTGTGGAAAAACAGAATATGGACTTGAAGTATTAAAAGATATAAATGACGAAAATCTGCCATTAGGAAAACAAATGCTTCAAGAAAACAGAGTTACTGTTAAACTTAAAGAAAATGCACCCGACAAACTATATGCTGAAGCAATTTGTAAATATGGAGAAGATACTGTAAAAGTTGTTATTGTACATGCTCATACAAATATTGCTCTTATTGAAAAAAACGGTAAGATAATTTTTGAAAAAAATCCAGAAGATAACAACAATAAAGAAAACAACAGACCAGAGCTTAGCGTTAAAAGAATTTGGGATTATATTCACGAGGTTCCTTTCGAAGATATTAAATTTATTCTTGATGGGGTTGCAATGAATAAAAACATATCAAACTCTGGCCTGGACAATGAATATGGTCTTCAAGTTGGTCGTACATTAAAAGAAAATATTGATAAAGGGTTATTAGAAAATGACCTTTTAAACTATTGCTTAACAAAAACAACTGCAGCTTCAGACGCCAGAATGGATGGATGTCCATTACCTGTAATGACTAACTCAGGTAGTGGCAATCAAGGTATTACTACCTATTTACCTGTCGTTGCAGCAGCTGAAAAGCTTCAAGTATCTGAAGAAAAGCTTGCAAGAGCTATTGCTTTTTCTAATCTTATTGCTGCTCATATCCATTCATATATGGGACATCTTTCTGCTCTTTGTGGAGTAATTATAGCAGGTACTGGAGCCGCTTCAGGAATTACTTATCTTTTAGATGGAAACTATGAAAGGGTAGTTAATACTATAAAAACAATGGGTTCTAACCTAACAGGAATGATGTGTGACGGTGCCAAACAAGGATGTGCCTTGAAAGTATATTCGGCAGTATCTGCAGCAGTTCAGTCAGCTCTATTATCAAAAAGTGGAATAATTACCCGTAATGACGGGATTATTGTTGACGATATAGAACAAACAATAAAAAATATTGGAAAGATTGGTTCTGAAGGTATGGCGGAAACAGATAATATGATTCTAAAAATAATGACTCAGAAATAATAAGACAAGCCGGCCAAAAAGCCGGCTTTTTTTTATCTTTATTGTATGGAATATATCGATATACATACACACAACTCCAATAGTACTGGATCAATAGCTCTAAAAAGCATCAGATTAATAAACAAGAATCAAAACATTAATTCCAATGCTAATATAACAGTAGGTATACATCCCTGGGATACCGAAAAAATAGATATAGACACACTAGATTTCATTAATAAATTATCTTGTAGAGCAAATGTTATTGCTATAGGAGAATGTGGTATAGATAAGCTAAAAGGGGCAAATATTGATAAACAAAAAGAGATTTTCATATATCAGGCAGAACTTGCGAATAAAACTAATAAACCTTTAATCATTCACTGTGTAAAAGCATATCCGGAAATAATTTCAATCTATAAAGAATTAAATCCCAACAATCCATGGATAATTCACGGATTTAACCAAAACATACAAATTGCAAAAGAATTAACAAAACATGGTATACACCTTTCTTTCGGTGCTTCGTTACTAAATAATTTAAGTAATGCATCAAAGATATTTTCAAAAATTGCAAAAGAATATATCTTTGCAGAGACTGATGAAAGCAATGTAGATATAAAAGATATATATATAAGAGCATCAGAACTAAGGAATATCAGTCTTTGTGAATTGTCGAATATTATTAAGTCGAATTATAAGAGATGTTTTAAAGATGAATGAATGGCTTGAAAGAACAAAACTCTTAACAGGAGAAGAGAAACTGGAAAAATTGATTAATGCCAACGTATTAGTTGTTGGCTTAGGAGGAGTTGGAGCATATGCAGCAGAAAACATATGTAGAGCTGGAGTTAAGAACATGACCATTATTGACGGGGATTGTGTTGATGTAACAAATAAAAACAGACAATTAATTGCACTTGATTCTAATATCGGTAAAGACAAAGCAGTATTAATGCAGCAAAGACTTACAGATATCAATCCTGATATCAATTTGACTGTAATTAATGAATTCATAAGAGATGAAAAAATGATTGAGATTCTTAAATCTCAGAAATATGACTATGTTGTTGATGCTATTGATACATTAGCTCCTAAAATCTTTTTGATTTACCATAGTTCTCAAATGGGACTTCCTATTGTAAGCTCTATGGGCGCAGGAGGTAAATACGACCCTACGCAAATTAAGATCTCTGATATTTCAAAATCATATAATTGCAATCTTGCAAGAATGTTAAGAAAAAGACTACATAAACTAAATGTATATAAAGGAGTAAAGGTCGTATTTTCTTCAGAAAAAGTGGATAAAGATAGTATTGTATTGAGTGAAGGACAAAACAAAAAATCTAACGTTGGCACTATCTCTTACATGCCCCCTCTGTTTGGTTGTTATTGTGCTTCTGTTGTTATAAATGACCTGATTAACAGAAACTAATATATCTCTGACTAAAACAAAAGCCGCTTCTTAAATAAATATGAAGCGGCTTTTGTTTTATTTTATATAACTCTATAACTCATTTACTACTTTTCGTAATTTAACAAGTTTAGTTAGTAAGTCTTCCAATTTATTCAGATGAAGCATATTTGCTCCATCAGATTTTGCATTTGCCGGATCGAAATGGGTCTCAATGAAAATGCCATCAACACCAACAGCAATACCTGCTTTAGCAACTGTCTCTATCAGTTCCGGTTTCCCACCCGTAACCCCAGAAGGCTGATTTGGCTGTTGAAGTGAATGCGTGATATCAAGAATAACAGGACAATTATTTTCTTGCAGGACAGGAATCCCCCTATAATCAACTATCATATCCTGATAACCAAACATATTACCTCTATCTGTTAACATCACATTATCATTACCTGATTCTCTTACTTTATTAACTGCATATTTCATTGAATCAGCAGCTAAGAACTGTCCTTTTTTAATATTGACATACTTACCGGTGTTAGCAGCTGCAACCAGCAGATCTGTTTGCCTACAAAGAAAAGCAGGTATCTGCAATACGTCAACATATTCTGCAGCTATCGCTGCTTCATAAGATTCGTGAATATCCGTAACAGTCGGGATATCAAAAGTTTGTCCAACTTTAGCCAGAATTTTTAAAGCTTTCTCATCACCAATTCCTGTAAACGAATCTAAGCGCGAACGATTTGCCTTTCTATAAGACCCCTTAAATATATAAGGAATTGATAATTTATTAGTAATCTCAACTATACGCTCAGCTATACGTAAAGCCATCTCTTCTCCTTCAATAGCACAAGGACCAGCTAAAAGAAAAAAATTATTGCTGTCTTTATATTTTAATTTTTTAAGATTATCTAACATGATAATATAGTTCTAAATTAATATCTTTTTTTCCACCATTCTCTTAATCTTTCAAGAATCTTAAATTCTGAAGGATTCGCCTGAGGTGTGTACAATCTGATTCCACTAACCTCATTAGGAAGATACTCCTGTTCAACAAAATTCCCCTTATAAGCATGCGAATACTTATAATCCTTTCCATAAT
The DNA here is from genome assembly GCA_963666945.2 of Marinifilaceae bacterium. Taxonomy (GTDB): domain Bacteria; phylum Bacteroidota; class Bacteroidia; order Bacteroidales; family Marinifilaceae. The sequence goes on along the minus strand of CAXXRT010000053.1, from coordinate 78,861 downwards.
TCAACTCCTTCATCAACTTTGTCGGAGCATTTCTTAAATGCAAAGGTACAGATAAATTTCCGGTTTTCTTTACAAGATCCATAGCCTTATTGATACTTTCATAAGCCGAGTTACTTTTAGGCGAGGTAGCAAGATAAATTGTACATTCTGAAAGTATTATTCTTGCCTCAGGCATTCCTATCTTATGAACAGCATCGAAACAAGAATTAGCAAGCAGAAGCGCATTGGGATTAGCAATACCTATATCCTCAGAAGCCAATATTATCAATCTTCGTGCAATAAACTTAGGATCTTCTCCCCCCACCAGCATACGTGCAAGCCAATAAACAGCAGCATCTGGATCACTACCTCTTACAGATTTAATAAAAGCAGATATTATATCATAATGTTGTTCTCCATCCTTATCGTACATAGCAGGATTTTCCTGCAACTCTTCAACAACAATTTTATCAGTAATAACAATATTTTCATCTTGCTGTGCATTGACAACCAATTCGAGAATATTAAGCATTTTTCTAGCGTCACCACCAGAAAATCTTAATAATGCAGAAGTTTCTTTAAGTTCTATTTTTTTTTGCTTAAGATAGAAATCGTTCTCAACAGCGTACTTCAGAAGAATCTGAAGGTCTACGATTTCTTGTTGCTTGAGAACATACACCTGACAACGAGAAAGTAAAGGGGAGATCACTTCAAAAGAGGGATTCTCAGTGGTGGCCCCAATAAGAGTTATTGTTCCCTTTTCCACAGCAGCTAACAGGGAATCTTGCTGAGCTTTACTGAATCTATGAATCTCATCAATAAAAAGTATAGGATTAGGAGAATTAAAAAATTTCTGTTTTTCTGCTTTACTAATTACATCTCTTACATCCTTAACTCCAGAGCTCACTGCACTTAAAGTATAAAAAGGACGGTTAAGTTTATTAGCTATTATTTGAGCTAAAGTTGTTTTTCCTACTCCTGGAGGTCCCCATAAAATAAATGATGAAAGATTGCCTGAATCAATCATCTTGCGTAAAACAGCATTCTTTCCCACCAAATGCTTCTGCCCCATATATGTATCCCAATCCCTTGGTCTTAAACGTTCTGCTAATGGCTGATTTTCCATACTTTAAATTTTTTATACCACAACATTTAATATATTAAAGACTAAAGAAACCACTCAAAAGTAATCTTTATCTATAATATAAATAAACTCTCAGAAGATGTAAAGGTACCTTTATCATATGGATAAATTTAACTTTTGATCCCCCTTTTTCTATCCATTGTTGCAAGGGTACTTCTTTAATAAGAGCAACATTACTGATATCATTATTTTTTAGTCTAAAAAAGATCTCTATATCAAATAACCAGCTCGTTAAAAATTCATTCTTAAATGCAATCCTTGCAAATTTACTACTCATTATCTTTGCCCCACATTGGGTGTCATAAACAGGTAATTTAAGTACTAAACTTGCAACAGTAGCAAAAACCCTTCCTATATAATGCCTACAGGTATTTCTCTCTATATTTGCCCCTAATCTTTTAAACCTTGACCCAAAAACCATTTCACATTCATACAATTGTTCCAAAAGATTCTCTATTTCCCATAAAGGAGTAGCAAGATCGGCATCAAAATATCCTATATAATCGAACATCTTATTTTCAAGCAAATAATTCACTCCAATCCTTATTGCCTCAGCTTTCCCGGAATTCTTTTGATTATTGATAACCAAAACTCTATCCTTATCAACAGCAATATCATTCAACATTGATATTGTATTATCATTGCTGCCGTCATTAACGAAACAAAAAGATATATCAGAAGAATTATAATATTCATCAAATTCCTCCCTGGGAAATCTCTCATATTCATTATAACATGGAATTATTATACAAATAGCCATCATATCTTATTTAGTATTTAAAGAAAACTTATCAAGCAAAACAATAGCTTCCTTATAATCTTTCTTCAATCCTATACACTTATTTAAATAGGTTTTAGCTAATGTATTATTCCCCTTTTTACTCTCCAGTAATCCTGCCAAATAATATAGTTCAGAATCATTATTCACTTTTTCCAATAAGTTATTAATTATTATAGATGCTTTATCTTTATTGTTTTGTTTTATAAATAATTCAGCCTGCAGCTTTATTGCAGGATAATAACCTTTTTTGATAGTTGACAACTTATTCAAATATATGTATGCCGACCTAATATCATTTAATTTTGTATGGCATTTTGCCAGATAATATAAGACATATGGATCATTTTTTATTTTTTTGCTGACTTTTGTAAATATTTTTATTGCCTGCATATAATCTTTATTCTCCATCAATATTTTACCTGCCAAATCAAGAGATTTTATATGAGTTGGATTTAATTTTAATATTTTATTAATTATTTGAATAGATTCATGATATCTTTTCAAATGATAATAAGCAACTGCCTTCAAATGCATAACATCAATAATCTTTCTCCTTTTCAACATATCATCTAAAACTGTTATTGCCTTTGTATATTGTTTCGTTTCAAGATAAACAAGGCTCTTAATATGCAATGCTGAAATATAAGCAGGATAATATTGTAAAGCTTTATCTACACAAGTTAGAGAATTTTTATAATCCTTTTTGAAAAAATAAGCCTGAGATAATCCAAACCACACTTGTTCACTCTTTGAATCAAGTTTTAAATGATTTTTAAAATGTTTGATTGCCTCATCATATTCTTGATTATTCAAGGCCTCAAACCCCGTATAATCCTCTTTTGAAACACGCTTAACAACGATACAAATAGGTTTATTCTGTAATTCAATGACTTTTACTGTCCCGGCGGGGGGAAAAAGGTTATGATTTAATTGAAAACGATCGATATACTCATTTACGAATACTGCGTAATCCCAATCCTTTTTACTCCTTTCGTAATATCGTGTATATACCCAATCTACATTTTCATATTCTCTAAAATAATGCTCCGACTTACCATGAGATGCAACCACAAGTTTTTTTATTGAATCTTCAACAACATTTTCCTTAATCCAATCAGCACCCAACTTCTCGCTATTAAAATAGTAATCCAACTCATAATCTCCATAAGCATTATTAATCCCCCCTGCAATCTCATTAAAATAAATATATTGATTTGGATGAGATATTATCATCCAACGCATTGGTAGTGCAAACAGAAATGCCAATAATGAAATTATTATCCAACTGACCTTTTTAGACTTTATTCTAAATATTAGTTCTTTCCATGCTGATGAGGACATCACAACAAGTATTGGGATAACAAACAAGAGATGCCTTATTCCTCCATAAAGATTGGAATTTTTATATACAACCCAAAAAACAGGAAAGATCGCTGTATACACAATAAAGAAATCAACTAGCTTTATATTTTTAGGATTAGTAAATACTCTGATAAAATAAAACAATAATCCTGTCAATACAGTTAATGGAAGTGTAATAAACAAATACTTAGGGGCATAATAGACAGGCAAAAGATTTGACATAACCTGCTTCCCTTCAAATATCTGGCGAATCCCCATTTTAAACCTGGTTAGTAATTTAAGAGAATCTATGGGTCCTTGAATAGGATTTTCCAAAGCATAAGGCCATAGTACAACACTTCCAAAATAACCCAATAAAGAAATTATAATTACAACAGATAATATTAAAAACAAACTTTTTTTGTGCTTTTTAAATCTAAAGAATTCCTTAATACCGCCAGTTATATTAATATAAAAAAGACCTCCATACATAAATAAATACGGGATTAGAAGCAATCCTCCTGCCCTATTCCCAATTGTAAAAGCAATTCCTACAATAAGCAAGAATATATTCTGGGGTTTAAACCTGGGGTAAGAATCAAAAAGTTTAATTATGTAATAAATTGAGAATACGTAACCAAAAGCAAAAGGTATATCTTTCAAGTTATTCATACTATGTCCAAAAAAACGAGGGACAAACAATAGCATTATCATTGAAAGTACTCCAGACAGGCCTCCTCCTATTCTTCTACCTAATAAACCTGTAAAAACAATTGCAAGAACACCAAATATTGAGCACATAGCATGCCTTGCTTCATAATAATTTTCAATGCCAAATAAATCTGTGATTGCACGCACAATTACCTGAGCAGAAATACCATAGTAATTCAACATAGTCTTTGGTTGATCAAGTGCTTTAGTATCCCCTTTTAAATAATAATCGATTACATATCCAGCATGTCTGTGATCAACATATTCATCACCAGTAATTCCATAATCAATGCTCAATAATGGCATTAATAAAAACAACAATAAACTTATTGAAATTATTAAACCATTATAAAAAGATTCAGTACCAAATATATATTTCCAATATGTAGACTTCTTCCCCCAAAAAAAATCTTTTATAAACGGCATTAAATCCCTTTTATTCATCAGGCTAAATTTATTTTCAATTTTTATATAGAGCTTAGCATTATATTATAAAAATTGCAGTTTTAATGCCTATTATTGCAATAAGCAAAAACATATAACTTAATCTCTAATTACTTATTACAATATCTTTTAATTATATTGTATGCATCAATTAATCCGAGTTCTCCTGCCTTACTAAGATCCAATGCAGCTTTTTCAGGTTTATCAATGAATATATATAACAAACCTCTATTAAAATAAGCTTGAGCAAAAGCTGGCTCAAGTCTTATAGCCTCGGTAAAATCAGAAATTGAATTCTCAATATCCTTAGACTTGGCTCTCAAGATACCCCTATTAAACCAGGCAAACACAATATTTTTATCTAACTCAATACACTTAGAAAAATCTTCAATAGCCTCACTATAATCAACTATTTCTTCCATGGTTTTAGTTTTCTTTCCTGGTATTTTCACTGAAATTTTCTTAGGAGTCTTTTTTTCAATAGAATAAATATAATCTAGCATTTGAGCCTTAGCTACACCCCTATTTAGTCTAGCCATAACATTGGTGGCATCTAATTCAAGAATTGTATCCAAATCATGTATTGCAAGATTATAATTCTTATCAATTAAATAAAATAATGCTCTACAAAAGAATATATCCACATTTCCCTCCTCTTTCAATTTCTGTGTATACATATAAATATTTTCTTCTATCTGCTCAGAACTTAAATTAGCATCTTTATTAGTAATAGTAATTGCAGGCTGATAATTATACTTTTGATTAAAATTCATTATATAATCATTATAATATTGTACTTTTCCAGCTCTAAGAGAATCCATACTGAGGTAATCGAATTTAAAATATTTCTCCAATCTTATTATTACATTCTTATCCTGAATACGTCCCTTCACAATATTCTTAACTTCATCCCTACGGTTATTAATATCAATCATGCTTGTAAAATTCTCAGTTGTATCAACAAGGGCATTCTTATCACCTGACTTCATCTTTTTATATTTATCTACAATAAGAATTGCTTGCTTATGATCTTCCATAGCTCCCTCAATATCAGAGATGAATCTTTTGGCAGAAGCTCTGGCTAAATAAGCTTTTGCAAAATCTTTATATAGATTTATTGCTGCTGAATAATCTTCGATAGCTCCAACATAATCCCCCAGATCTTGTTTCAGATATCCCCTATTGAAATATATAAGAATATTATCAGGATTCATTTCCAATACTTTATCAAGATCTTTTATAGCAGAATTAATATCACCTATCTCGGATTTAAGTAAAGATCTATTGTAATATGCATATGCATAATTTGAATCAATCTGAACAACCTTATTATAATCCTTTAAAGTACCTCTTAAATCTTTCAAATAATATTTAGCAAGTGCTCTGCCCATTAAAACCCTTATATTCTTTGGATTTACTTTATTTGCACGATTATAATCCTCTATGGCTCCTTTATAATCTTTATTATTAAATTTTAAAAATCCTCTCAGACCATAGGCATCATCAGAGAACATATTAAGTCTTATTGCATCATTACAGTCTATCATTGCACCTTCAAAATTATCCATTCTTTCCCTGACAATAGCCCTATTGAGATATGCCTCAGTCATTTTGGGATCTAAAAATATGGCTTTGGCATAATCTTTCTCTGCAGCCTGGAACTCGCTTAGTTCTGCCTTTGTAATTCCACTATTAAAATATATAACTGCTTCATTTGGTAACAACTCCCTTGCTTTATTGTAATCATTGACAGCATTTTTATAATCCTTTAATCTACTAAGAGCCACTCCTCTGTATATAAAAGCATGAGCATAATTAGGATTAATTTCTATAGCTTTAGAAAAATCATTAAAAGCACCTGAGTAATCATCTAAATTCAATTTAGCTAAACCTCTAAAAAAATATGGTTCAGCAAGATCTGATTTAATTCTAATAATACTATTAAAATTTTCTATTGCAGAAACATAGTCATCAAAATAAATTGCACTTTTCCCAATTTGCAACATATTTTTTGTATCCCATTGAGAATAACCTACCAAATTAATTGTACAAAACAGAAGTACAATACTTATTTTCGCTAAAAATATTTTCTTCATAATATACAAAATTAATAAAATCCATAAATTATTATAATTTTGCAAAAAACAATTGATATGGGAAAGTACGGAAAATGGATAGGAGCAGGTATTGGATGGGCATTTATCGGCCCCATAGGAGCTTTAATTGGATTGGCAGTAGGTGCCACTTTTGACAAAGCATCTGAAAACACCTCACAAACAAGAAATGAGTCCGGGTATAATAGAAGAAATGATTTCATAACATCTCTTTTGGTTCTAGCCGCAGCTGTAATGAAAGCTGATAAAAAAGTTTTAAAATCAGAACTTGAATTCGTAAAAAATTCCTAATAAATAATTTCGGTCAAGATACAGCAACTGATGCCACTTTATTGTTGAGAGATCTATTAACAAAAGATATTCCTGTAAATCAGATATGTGATCAAATAAAAATGTATATGAACTATCATGCTCGTATACAACTATTGCATTTCCTATACGGTATTGCACAAGCAGATGGATATGTTTCAGGAGATGAAGTAATTAAGATTCAGGAGATTGCATATTTTCTAGACATTTCATCAGAAGATATCTCCTCAATAAAAAACATGTTCTACAAAGATCTAGACTCATCTTATAAAATTCTGGGAATAGATCAAAACGCGACCATACAAGAAATAAAAAAAGCATACAGGAAAAAAGCCATTGAATACCACCCTGACAAAGTAGAACATCTTGGTGAAGATATTCGCAAAGGAGCAGAAGAAAAATTTAAAAAAGTAAACGAAGCCTATGAACAACTCAAGAAAGAACGTGCATTCTGCTAATTAATTCAAAAATTATTAAAAATTTTATATTATTTTTTTTTGTGCTAAAATGACTAATTATATTTTTGTGCGAAACAATTAAATTTGAAAAAAATCTATTTATGCTAAAAGAAATATTATCTATAGCTGGGAAACCTGGATTATACAAATTAATATCCAGTTCAAACAACGCTCTTATAGTTGAATCTTTATTAGACGGGAAAAGATTTCCTGCTTATGCATCTTCAAAAATTATTGCTCTTGAAGATATTGCCATTTATACTGATTCTGAAGATAAACCTCTTAGAGAAGTGTTTAGAGCAATTTCTGAGAAAGAAAATGGAGGAAAGACAATAAGCCATAAGGAATCAGGAGCAAAACTTAAAAAATATATGAGCGAAATCCTTCCCGAATATGATGAAGACAGGGTTTATGTATCAGATATGAAAAAACTTTTTCAATGGTACAATTTACTCCACGACAAAAATCTTCTAAGCTTTGATGAAGGAGAAAATGCCGAAAATACTGAAGACTAATATTGTTTTTCAATATTTAAATAAGCCATCAGAAACTGATGGCTTATTTTTTAATGGTATTTTCGGGAAGCATCTCACAGGAATTCAAATAAAGTTCAATTATAGAAACTTTTAAAACCTACTTACACAGATTTTTGGATATTCCCTTTTAATAAATACCTGTACAGTTTATTGGATAGTCCCCTATATAAAATTTCTTCTTAAATAATCCTATTCCTCAAGCCAAGAATTTAAAATAGCTATTATTTCCTCTTGAGTATGTACATCAAAACTCTTTATCCTTGTTCCATGATGTCCCGATTCAAGAACATATTTTTTACATTTCTCATTGTTTCCTAATTCGACTGCAGTAGCAGACCATGTATCTAAACCGCCATAAATAAATAGCATCTTTTCTGCGTCTGTTTTTATCCAATCATTTATTTTTAGCAAGTACGATTTATCAAAAGCAACAGATTTAAAACCATCCGGTAAAGTAAAATCAAATGTTATATCCCTACTATCTTTTAAAAATCTTTTAAAAGGTGCTATTTCATAGCTATACATCCCCATTTCTGTTAAAGCCGCCCAAAAAAACGGCTGCATCTCTTTTATTCCATTATCTTCAAAAAAATCAGGTCCTGAAACTTTTACCAAATAATCAAATAAAACTTTTACACCTGATCCTTTTTTAGGAATATCATCACATTTGGAAGTTCCCCACTGCCAAAATGCAAAAGGATATTCAAGAACACATAATTCTATGGCCCTTCTTTCTCCTCCAACCTTATCAAAAGAATAATCCCTTTCTTTGGAATATTTACTTATTAGAGGCAACATATCTTCAATATTTCTGAAACACTCTTTCTGGAATTTATAAATCTTTTTCCTACATTTTTTACTACCAACTGTCTTTAAAAACTTATGAATACGAGGATCTTCTCTTTCAAAATTTTGAGGAGCAACATAAGGAACACTTATATCCACATCTTCTGGATAAAAATATCGATGCATTATAGTTGTCTGTCCTCCTTTACTTATTCCTGTGCTTATCCATTTATTTTCTCCGTATATCTTTTTTAATTCATTTATAATTTTATGCTGGTCTTTTGCTGCCTGGGTTATTTTTAAGTTTTCCCAAGGAATTTCTCCTTCCGGTTTTGAGTCTTTAAAGAACCTATGCTCAATTATCAACTGGTTACAATCGAATATTTTACTTAACTCACCCTGTCCAGCTGACCATATCTTATATCCCTCCAAAACAGCTACTACTGGTTTATTATACCCCATATGACCTAAAAGGACTCGTTGATTAAACTGCCCCTTTAAAGAATCCTGATGATCAATGTTTTGTCTGAAATAAATTTCATAGTATTCCTTAAATGGTTTTACTTCCATTTTTTTAAGAGAAACAACATTAGAAAGATTTTTTAATTTACTATAAAGTTCAGTCTGTGCTGATACACAAATACTAATAAAAACTAATACGGTAAAAACAAATACCCTGATTCTCATATTATTGTTATCTAAATTAAACACATTATTTTCTTTATAAGATAAAACTATTTTATGCTATAAAACACACCTCTATCTTCAATACTGCTAGTAATCTTTTTCTCAGCCTCAAGTGTTGAGATATACTTATTAACTTCATTCACATGAATACCAAGAATAACAGCAAGATCGTTAATAGTACAGGGTCTTCTGGCTATTGTCTTTAATATCAAATCTTCAATGTCCCCACTATATGACTTAACGTTACGCCTTTCAAGGGATGATGCAATAATCTCAACATTTTCAAGTCCCCACATATCTATAATACTTTGCAAATAATTATAGCTTACAGCCTTTAGTCCCTTAATGGCTCCGGGTCTATCAAGTGTATTAAGCTGTATAATATCAGGATTAATTCTAATTATTGCATCAAAAAGGAGCTTAAGATCTTTTAAATTATCATTATATCCTTTTAATATCATAATCTCAAGCCAGATTTCCCCTTTGTACTCTTTTCTAAAATCAACTAATCCTTTAATGTAGTCATTCAAATCAAATCCATCAATAGGCCTGTTTATTTTCTTAAATGTATCTAAAGAAGCACTATCCAATGAAGGTAAAACCACATCAGCTTTAAGAATATCTCGCCTTACTTCTATGAAATTCAACAAACTCCCATTAGTCAAAACTGCAACCTTTATAGATGGATATTCTGATTTTATGAAACTTATTATTTTTCCAATTCCAATATTAAGAGTCGGTTCCCCTGAACCAGAAAATGTGATATAATCTGGAGCAGAATTATTATTTAAATAGTCAGTTAGCTCGTAAATAACATCCTCATAGGACACATATTCTTTCCTGCTAAGAGTAAGTTTTGTTGTTGCCCCACACTCACAATACACACAATCAAAAGAGCACACTTTATAGGGAACAAGATCTACCCCCAGTGATATTCCCAAACGTCTGGACGGAACAGGTCCAAAAAGATGTTTATACATATTCAATATTTTAAGTTAAGTTTGATTAAAAGTTATAAATATCTATTAACAAATATACATAACTTAGTCTTAATAAAATATTTTGAAAAAAACATTTTTAACTTTATTCCAATAAATATGGAATTGTAAAAAAGAAATCAGATCCACCACCTTTTCGGGAAACAACCCCAATCTTACCTCCCATAATTTCAACAAAAGCCTTAGATATTGAAAGACCTAACCCTGTACCTCCATAATATCGCGAAATTGTATCCTCTTCCTGAACAAATGGTTCAAATATTCGCTCTATTTTATCCTCCCCAATACCAATACCTGTATCCTTAATATGGAATTCTAAAAAATTCTCAGTATTTATAAAGTATATTATCTCTATTTGTCCTTCTTGTGTGAACTTTACTGAATTTGTTAAAAGATTTTGTAAAATTCGAATTAGCCTTTCTTTATCTCCCCAAATAATATCTATTTTTATTTCCGAATTATTTACAACCTTAACATCCAAAATATTACCTCTCTTTTCTAGGAGATTTTCAATAAACACTAACATTTCTTCTAATAACTCATTTAAAGAAAATTCTATTTTTTTAAAATCAATTATCCCAACCTCAATTTTAGATATATCCAAGATATCATCAATTATTCTCAATAACTGATCACCATTATTTTTCATTATTTTCAGATACACTGAACGATCTTCTTCAGAAATATCCCTATCAACTAATAATTCAGAGAATCCTAATAAACAATTCATTGGGGTTCTTATTTCATGTGATATATTATTTAAAAAAGATGTTTTTAATCTATCACTTCTCTCGACCTTCTCTAAAGCATTTCGTAACTCTATATCATATTTCTTTTGCTTAGAAACTTCCCTATTTATTATCAAGAGTAAAAGTAGTGAGGTTAATAAAACAAAAGCCACTCCCTTATATGTCTGAAAAACCGTAAGAGAATGAGGATCATCCATAACAGCAAGCAATATCTTATCTGATAGAGTTATATATAAAAAACTAAAAATAAAATATACTATTGCAATCCTTATCGCAATTTTATAAAGTCCGATCATATTTTTAATTGTTAGATACCTGTAAAGGAACTAAAAAATTATTCTTTATGCACTAACTAATATTAATGAAATTGATCTTAGTCATTAATTCTGCAATCAATAATCATTATTTATAAAGTAAGGCTACACTCATATTAATAGCGTAGCCTTTCCTACTTTGGTTGATATTTAATATTCACTAACCCTAGTACCTGTTTCGCTTACAATAATGCGTATGCAATAATTTATGCGATTTCTCTCCTAATGGTTTATCTAAAAATTCTTCATATATACGTATGATCTCCGGATTTTCATGAGACTTTCTTATAACCATATTCTCATCCTCTGAATATATGGCTTCAGCCCTTTTTTGTCTTATTTCCTTGCTTGTTGGTACAGGCTGTCCTCCTCCTCCCAGACATCCACCAGGACAGGCCATGACTTCAATAAAATGATAATCAACATTACCGTCTTTAACTTCCTGCATTACCGTATTTGCATTATTAAGACCATTAACAATAGCAACATTCAATTCTATTCCCTCCAAAAACTTCCAGTTCTCAAGACATCCCTCAATTTTTATAGAAGCCTCTTTTACACCTTCCATTCCTCTTACTGGTTTGATATTTAAATTTTCAAATGGTACGGATCTTCCTGTTACTATTTCATATGCAGTTCTCAATGCAGCCTCCATTACCCCTCCCGTTGCTCCAAACAATACTGCAGCACCTGTAGATTCTCCCATTATACTATCGTACTTACTATCACCTAATGAAATAAAATCTAATCCTGCCTGCTTAATCATTCTGGCAAGTTCTCTTGTTGTCAATACATAATCAACATCTTTATAGCCACTATCCCTCATTTCCGGCCTGTTTGCCTCAAATTTTTTAGCCGTACACGGCATAATAGAAACGGAAATAATATTTGCAGGATCAATCCCCCTTTTTTGTGCATAATAAGTTTTTACAAGAGCTCCAAACATCTGTTGGGGTGATTTACATGTAGAAACATTAGGAAGATATTCTGGAAATTTATGCTCAATAAACTTTATCCATCCTGGAGAACAAGATGTTGTCATCGGAAGAGCAACATCCTTATCTCCATCGACAATAAATCTTTTTAGGCGAGTCAATAATTCAGTTCCTTCCTCCATTATTGTAAGATCTGCTGTAAAATCCGTATCCAGAACAGAATCAAACCCTAATTTTCTAAGAGCAGTAACCATCTTTCCTGTAACTCTTTCACCAGGTTCAAATCCAAGTTCTTCACCAAGAGCAACCCTAACTGCCGGAGCAGTCTGAACAACAACATGTTTCTCTGAATCGTAGATAGCATTAAAAACTTCCTCGATATAATTCTTTTCAGAAAGAGCAGCTGTAGGACACCTATTTATACATTGACCGCAATTAGTACAAACCACCTCATGCATTGGAAATTCAAAAAAAGTAGAAATCTTAGTTTTATCCCCCCTGTAAGCAACACCAAGTGCACTAATATTTTGAAGTTCCGAACAAGTTCTTACACATCTCTGACATCTTATGCATTTACTATCATCTTTTATAATTGAGGGAGATAACTGATCGATAGTATAGCACTTAAAAGGAACAAGATCTATAAACTTGGGTTCTTCTATGATAAATTCTGCAGCAAGTTTCTGCAGTTCACAATTCCCATTTCGTACACAAGAAGTACATTGTTCATTATGTTCTGATAATAAAAGTTCTATGATATGTTTTCGTGCATTTCTAACTTTTACACTATTTGTAATAACATCCATACCCTCTGAAACAGGCATCGCACAAGATGCAACCAAATTCCGACAATGCTTCTCTTCTACTACACAAACCCTACAATTACCAGCTACACATAAATCTTCGTGATAACACAATGTTGGAATATGAATATTCAGATTCCGGGCAGCTTCCAGAATAGTTATTCCTTCTTCAACCTGAATGTCTATTCCGTCTATTTTAAGATTTACCATTTTTCCCATTATTAATAATATTTACATTAATAAATCATTTCCTCACGAAAATTATTTACAATTGAAGAAAACGAATTAGCCACAGACTGTCCAAGTCCGCATTTAGAAGTCAACTTCATAGTATTTGTTAGTTTCAACAATTCATCAAGGTAACTGAAAGGTTTTTCTCCTTTCTTAATTGCCTCAATTCCTTTAATTAATTGTTGACAACCTACTCTACAAGGAGTACATTGTCCACAGGATTCTTCTTCAAAAAACAACAAATAATTCCGTAAAACTCTGTACATTGATCTGGAACTATTAAATAACATCATTGAACCACCAGTTGGCACACCTTCAAAACCTATTATTGTATCTTTAAATTTTTTACGGGGAACACAAAATCCCGAAGCACCACCAACCTGAACAGCTTTACAATCCCCATCTCCAAATTCATCAACAAAAGCATCCAGAGGCATCCCTAATTCCAACTCATAAATCCCAGGAATTGGAGTATCACCTGAAACAGAAAAGACCTTAGAACCCTTAGAATCTGAAGTTCCAAGTTGATGAAATTTTTTAGCTCCATATTTGCATATAATTAGAGTATATACTAGCGTTTCAACATTATTTATTACGGTTGGCTTCCCCATATACCCACATTGGGTTGGGAAAGGTGGCTTATTTCTGGGTTCACCTCTTTTACCTTCCATTGATTCGAACAATGCACTTTCTTCTCCACAAATATAAGCTCCACTACCCATAAATATTTCAATCTGAAAATCCAATCCTAATTTCTTTACCTCAGTATTAAAAACATTAATGACATCTCTTAAATCTTTCTCCAAAAATTTATATTCTCCCCTTAGATATAAAAATCCCTTTTTAGCTCCAATAGCATGTCCACAAATAGCCATTCCGCCAAACACTTTTTCCGGAACTTTAAGTAATATTTCCCTATCCTTAAATGTGCCAGGTTCCCCTTCATCAGCATTACAAATCACATATTTTTCTTCAGATACTTCCTGAGAGGCAAATTTCCACTTTAAACCTGTATAAAATCCAGCACCCCCTCTTCCCCTTAGACCGGAATCCAGAATCTCCTGTATGAGTTCTTCTTTTGTTAATTTAAACGTTTTGCCAAGAATATCCTTAGTATTACATTCCTCAAAAATCAGATCAACTCTTTTTAGTCCTCCTTTTTTTGTCATAACTAAAAAATTAAAATTATTTATTCCTATATTCATTAACAATATCTGAAACCTTCTCTGGAGTTAATTCTGTATATATCTCACTATTTATAAGCATAGCTGGTCCCTTATGACATTGTCCCAGGCAGTTTGTTTCCAAAAGAGTAAATTTTTTATCCTTAGTTGTTTCCCCTAAGTTTATCTTAAGAAGATCTCTAAGTGTCTGTAATATCAGCTTTTTCCCTCTCATTTCACAGGTAATAGTCTTACATAACCTTATCACATATTCTCCACGGGGTTCAATATCTAAAAAAGAATAAAAAGTAGCAGTTCCATAAACCTGAGCAGCAGAAATATCCAATTCTTTTGAAATTTCTATTATAATCTCCTCAGTAAGATAATTTTGCCTCTCAACTACCGATTGTAAAATAGGTAATAAGCTTTCTTTCTTTTTACCATATTTCTCAACTATTTCATGTAAAAATGAATTACTTTGACACATTTCCAAATATTTAGGTTAGTATATTTTCTTAATATTAAATAGTCCTTGTTATCATTATACTTAACAACTTAACAAAAGGTTATTGAATAAATAAAAAAAGTAATATTTATATGATAACATTATCCTACCAAACAACTAAATTATACATACCTCTACTTCTATATTAGCATATATTTATTGAATAAAAGATTATGCATTGTTTCATAAATTAGTATATTTTTGGCAACTATTAAATCTAAATTGATCTCTATATATCGATATTCTTCACTAGCTCATTTATTTCATGTACAATAAAAATAAATAAGTATTACTTACATAAAGATTCCTTAAAACAGATATTAAAATCACATTTTACCTTCCCTCCACGATGAAAGAATTGTTTCTCTAATTTGTTCAGAATTTTTACATTCCTTACACTTTTTTTCACAATCCGAACCTTTAATCATCTCAACTATCCATGAAAGAACATGTAAGTTAAAAACGTATTCATCAGAAGTGTACACTATTACAAAAGCAAAATTAACCGGTGAAGATCTGTCAGAAAAGCTAATCCCTTCTTTGTCTCTAACAAGCATAGTATTAAATTTACTATGTCCTGGTATACATATTGATATACAAGCCACTCCCGAACTGATCACTACTTCCGGGTCCTTCTCTCTGTCTAACAACAACTTCAACAATCTTCCATACCTAATATTAAGCTGCTCTGATAATGACTCTGCTATCATCTTTGAAATAGAATATACAGGAAGTGATTTTTCAAGATCTATAATGGGACAATTTTCAATAAGATTTTCAAATCTTTTCACCGTAATATTATCTCTTTCAATAATTATATCCCTTAATTCCTCATCCAACATATAATCTGAAGATTTAATCCCAGCAATTCTTTCTACTATATGAAGAATAGCATGTTCTCGCTTTATTCTACCATAAGAAAAAATATAATACCATAATAAAGAGCAAACCACAAAAACACACAACATTATCAAAGGGAACTTTCCCATCTCAATAAGCAAAAAACCATAACCCAAAATCCCTATTATCTGAAGCCATGGATATAATGGTGCTTTATAAGTTGGACGATAATGCTGTACATTACCTTCCCTCATAAAAATCAACGAAATATTTTCCAAAATAAACAATAGAAGCTGAATCGCAGAAGCTATTTTAACAAAAGTCTCCAGATCTAAAAATAATATAGAGAGGATCATTATTGCGGAAGTCACAAGAATGGACACAATAGGAGTCCCTCTCTCTGATAACTTACCCATTGAATCTGGTAACAATTCCTCCTTTCCCATCGCTAAAGGATTTCTAGAAGCAGCTAATATTCCCGCATTACCCGTAGAAACAAAAGCCAATAGAGCAGCAATACTCATTACAACAATTCCAAACCTGCCCAATATTACTCCTCCTCCATTAGAAATAGGTGTTAATGTATTTATCAACTCATTAGCGTCTAAAATCCCAACTGTAATAAAAACAACAAATACATACAAGATGAAAACCATACCCCATGAATAAAACATAGCAAGAGGAAGATTTCTACCAGGATCTTTTACTTCCTCAGCAATTGCAGCAATCTTTGTCAATCCTGCATAAGAAATAAAAATAAGTCCTGCTGTAGCAAAAACAGAATCTATTCCTTTCCCCATAAAGGGAGTATACCTTGAAAAATCTACATGAAAAGATCCTAAAAAAACATACATTAAAAGACTTAATATAAGCAATATCACAATTACAACCTGAAACCTTCCAGAAAACTTAACCCCAATTACATTTATTACTGTAAAAAACAAACAACACCCAACAGCAATTAGTTTTGTTTGCAAAATAGTAATATCCGGAACCAACAAAATAACAAAAATACCCATTGCCAGTAATGAAAAAGCAGATTTTAATGCAAGAGCAATCCAGGCAGTAAATCCCCCAATCATGCCCATTGCCGGCCCCATACTTCTGGAAATAAAAAAATAAGCTCCACCCGTTTTAGGCATTGCAGAAGTAAGCTCAGCCTTTGCAAGAACTGAGGGTAAAATTATTATGCAGCCTATTGCATAAGAGAGAATCATCGAAGCACCAGTTTGTGCATAGGCTATGGCTGGTAATACAAACAATCCGGAACTTATCATCACCCCAGAAGATATACAAATAACCTCCACCAAAGTCAACTCTCTTTTTAACTTACTACTCATATTCGGTATTTTTGGAAAGTTATTTTATATATTTTATGGGAGGAAAGCTTATTTTGTTACAAACTGAATATTTATATTAATATATAATAACTGAGATAAGATTATAGTAAGTTTATCTTTTCTTTAAATATTTTGGTAAAAGAGCGGATTCATGACAATGAATCACCCTCCATTCTCCTTCAATCTTTTTAAATACATTTGTAACTCCACATTTTACCATATCTATTGAAGCACCACTTTGGAAAGAAGCATGTATATCTCCATACCAACTTGAAATAACAATATCATTGCTAAGTACAAAAAAATCTTCATCAATAGTTTCAAATTTTTGCTTTTTCAATGTTTTATAATAATCATTACATACAATTCGAAACTCTTCAAAATTTCTTTTTATACCATCACTTCCAAAAGCCACAAACTTAGGATTATCGTTATATAGTTTTAACAAGGAGTAAACATCAGCTTTTTCACTAAGATTAGTCATCAAGTCATATATTTTTCTCACTTCCCTTGCTATTTTTATTTCATCAAATTCTTCCATACAATTAAATATTAAAAGTTTATTAATGTTCTATAATAAATACGTTAATTACTATATTATTGTTAAGATAATTTTAAACAATAGATCTGTACTTATCGTTTATACCTCAATAATATTTGCATAAGTTACTATCTCTTCAATTATCAACGATGATAAATTAAACCAACTTGTACAACGATTCAGTATCCATCCATCCGATGATATAACTATATTCTCACTATCTGCAAGCAAATAATCAGGTCTGTTTTCTAGCCTAACTGTCCACTTATACCCATTTTCTTTCCCAATATTCTCAATCATCTTTTTTAATCTTCCACTATTCGAAACCGGGGCATCCAAAAACCAATTAACACAGTTTGCACCCAATTCATTTAACACCCTCCCTGCCAAAATTATAGCCTCTTCTGTTTTTATTACTCTTTTATACGACCCATGCACACTGGAAATATCTCTAAATGTCCCATCTTTACATTTAAAAACAAAAGCTCCCGACAATGCACATTCAAGTAATATTAAAACATTAAATCCATCAATATCAACTTCAGCATTACGGAGGTCTTCTTTTAAGCAACGTTTATTCTGTCTTACAAATACATCCATTTCAGAAGAACTCATTCTAAAAACAGCCTTTCTCTGTCTGGAATTTAATTTGTATCTGTTTCCTACCAATTGAAGTGATGAACGCTCACTATATCCTCTTGTCAATAAATAAGACATATCTGTAACTGCTTCCTTTAAAATTGGCAGCCATTTTTTCCCAAAAATCTTATCATCATTAGACTCTTTACCTCTATTTTTTAAATGCAATGACACTTGAAATTAATTAAAATACAGTCTTAATAACATTATTTACTCCTGAAATAAGACTATCTATTTCTTCCATTTCAGGTTCTTTCTCTTTGTCACTAGCACATGAATATATTATATCATTTAAATGCTGAATCTTTCTCCATTCTATTGTATCGATTATCCCTTCTGTTTTTAAAATCTCATTCATTTCAGAAATTTCAATTATCTCTTTAGTTAAATCTAATTTTCTATTATTGATTATATTATTAAGATGATTTTTAAGTATCACTCCTGTTAATACTCCACCAGCTCTTGGATTTATGGATGATAACTCTTTTGCGGAAACTAGCTCTTTATCCTGAAGACGTATATTAAGCTCGGTTTCGAGATTAAAAAGTAAGCTATCTATATTTTTACTAATTGAATTAATAATTTCAATTTGATTTATCAGCTTTATTTCAACCAAAGAAGTAGTACTCCAGCTTTCTCCCCCCATATAGCCTGTATATTTTTTGGGACTAGTGCCTAAAATATAATCCAAAATAGTATATGATCTTTCATCTGTATATTTTTCACCTTTTTGGGTATAAGCACTCTCCATTATATAGTAATTTTCAAACTCGGCCAACCTTTCTGGTAGCAATGCTTTAACAATCCTGAAAGCCGGGGTATACCAGGTCTGATAAATCATTATAAATTGAGATTTATCCTTATTAAGTGAATTTCTATAAGCTTCAACTATTCTTAAAGAACTTAAAACAAGTTCCTCCAAATCATTTTTTATCTTTATATCAATTTTCATCTTACTATACTAATTTGATTAAAATATTATTCAAAATTTCTCATATAACTTCTTATCCTAATGGGTATTAAAACACCCTTATCATCGATCATGTGATATGGGTATTGTAAAATAAAACGATGTTCCTTCTCCCTCTTTACTTTCGCACCATATACTTCCACCACATTTTTCAACAAATTCCTTACATAAGATCAATCCCAACCCTGTCCCCTTTTCTCCATCAGTACCATTGGTTTTATATTTCTTATCAATGTGAAATAACTTATCCTTATTCCCTTTTGGTATTCCCATTCCATCATCTCTTACTTCGACTTCAAATAAATCACTTTTATTTTTTACAAATACTTCAACTTTACCTCCTTTACCGGTAAATTTTACTGCATTATTTATCAAATTTCTCAATATCGTATTTATCATCTGTCTATCTGAATAAACCAAATAGTCATTCTCATTTCTATTTAAAACTGAAACCCCCTTCTTATCTGCGTGATGCTTATGCAGATTTATATTCTGATCAACTAACTTTGAAAGATTAAATTTCACAGGAGAATATTCTATACGTCCTCTTTGAGAATTCGACCATGTAAGTAAATTCTCAAGCAAATTATATATAAGTTCAGCAGATTTATGTATTTTCTTTAAAGCTAAAATTTTATCTTCTTCTTCCAATTCGGAATATTTGCTATATACTATTTCACTCATAGAATATAAACTTGAGAAAGGATTTTTAAGATCATGAGCCAGAATAGAAAAAAATTTATCCTTAGTCACATTCAATTCATCCAATTTTTCCTTTTGCATTGCAATTTCAGCAGTACGCTCCTTAATCTTATTGTCCAAAATTTTCTTTTCCCTAATTAAATTCTTTTCCCTCCATCTTATTATACCTATAATTGAAGCCATTATCATAAAAATATATACTATATATGCATAATTACTTTTCCACCAAGGTGGCAATATCCAAATCTTTATACTTGTTGGAATATCATTCCATACTCCATCATGATTTGATCCTTTTACAGAAAACACATATTTACCTGGAGCCAGATTCGTGAAATGTACGAATCGTCTATTTCGTAAATCTATCCATTCTTCCGAAAGCCCTTCCATCTTAAATGCATAAATATTCTTGAGAGAATTAGTAAAGTCAAGAGCAGCGAATGTTATTGTAAATGCATAATCCTTATACGACAGAACTATGTCATCCTTATATACATTTAATTTACTTCTATTTCCATCCTGTTCTTTATAAAACGAAGTAATGACAACAGGCGGAATATAATTATCATCACGAAGAGAATCTGGATAAAAAGAAATCAAACCTCCAACACTTCCAAAAAACATTTCGCCATCGTCTGATTTAAATACTGCCTTTAAATTAAATTCAGCACCTTGTAATTCCTCCTCAAAACTATAAACCTTAAATACCTCTTCCGTTATATCAAACTTGGCTAAACCTCTTCCTGTAGTAAACCATAGATCATTATTACTATCCTCAATAATATTATAGACTATATTACTTGGCAATCCATTCTTAATTGAATAATATGTAAAAACAGAATCCCTCTTATTAAACCTATTGGCACCCGTGCTTGTTCCAATCCATATATTGCCATATTTATCTTCACAAAGAGATATTGTAAAATCATAACATAAAGTATTTGTTGATTTAGGATTATTTCTGTAATGGTATATTTTATTCTTTAATGGATCATACCTATCTAAACCATCAGAAGTTGCTATCCAGATTTGCTTATCCCTATCTTCAAGAATTGAATACACCAAGTTATGAGCGATATCATAAGGTTTTATGTATCCCTGTCTAAAAATTTTATTTTCCTTAGTTTCCGGATTGAAAACAAATATTCCATTACCTGTACCTATCCATATTTCTCCTCTTACATCCTCACTAATACAATAAACACGATTATTGCTAAAATATCCAGGATCGACAATATCAAAATATTCATGAAAAGTGATAAATCTTTCTTTATTCCTACTGTATATACATACGCCATTTCTTGTTCCTAACCATAAACGAGACTTAGTATCTTTAAAAAGAACATGGACATAATTATTCGGAATATTTCTCTTACCACTATGGGAAGTTGAATAATGAATAACCTCATTTGTATTTATATCGTACAAATTTAAGCCCTTTCCCCAATTGCCAATCCATAAAACGTCATTATCATCTTTATATACAGAAGCAATAAAATTATCCAACAAATCAATTGAACCCGGATTCTCAGCCTTTTTATATACTCTATATTTCTTCTTCTTTAAATCAATTTTATCCAATCCGGCTAAAGTTCCTATCCAAAGATTACAAGATCTATCCTCCAATAATGAATAAACTAAATCATGACTAATAAAATCGGTACTTTCAGCTTCACTCCTATAATGTGTAAAAATAAGTCTTCCGGTTTCCCTGTCGACGACTATTTTATTCAAGCCTCCTTCTTCTGTACCAACCCAATAGGCACCGGTATTATCGCATATTATTGATCGAATAAAATTATGAGTTAAGCTATTGGAATTATTTTTATCATGGAAATACTGCCTTATCATCCTGGTATCGGGATTATAAATATTTAATCCATTCTCTGTACCTATAAGAATATTCCCCCATTTATCCTCACATAAGGCTGTAATATGATAATTACTAATTGCATTATGATTATTCATTTCTACTTTAAAATTGAAGAATCTTTCATCCTGAAGATTAAAGTAATAAAGCCCCCTTTGAGAACCTATCCAAACCAAACCATCTCTGCCAACAATTATTGGATAAGTTAAATCATAAAGTATACCATCGTAGGCAAAATCATTGTTATAAACTTTGAGATTTCCAGTTTTATAATTTAATACAGACAAAGACGGGGGAGTATTTGTATAAATATTTGAACTGTCCGAAGCTACTCCGTAAACAAAATTATCTATAACAACAGAGTTCTCATTTTTGTAGTTTATTCTGTAAAAGACATCGTTCCTTTTATCGTATTTATTTAGACCTTCTTTTGTACCAATCCATAAGTTCCCTTCAGAATCTTCCGTAATTCCGAAAATCCAATTACTTGAAATAGTAGTTGAATCAGTAGGATCATTAAATATATTTTCAAAATAATATCCATCAAATTTATTCAATCCATTTTGTGTTCCAATCCACAGATATCCTTCGGTATCCTGAAACAAACATTTTATCTCTATCTGAGAAAGTCCATCTTTAATCGAATAATGTTTAAAGTCAATTATCTGTGAAAAGGATACACTAATAACGCAAAACAAAAACCAACAAACTAGAATCAGTATTTTGTTTAAATTTATCTTATAAGTATCAGGCAAATGATATATCATTATCTTTATTTATTTTAAATGATACACCTTATAGATACGATACTTTAAAATTAAAGTTTTGTAAAATAATAATTTACTTTTAAACCATATTATCTCTCCCAACATCAATCATTGAAAGAACAATACGAGCTGTCCTATTTTCACCAGTTCCCTGTCCTGATAATCCTTAACTAAGCAAAAAAGTAATTCTTCCATTTATTTTTTAATTGCAATACAAATATCTACCAGATGCATACCTTGGGGATGCTTATCCGGATCATTTTTATATAATTCAAACATTGGTCCATCTAGAGGAATAAGTTTATTTTCCTCAATATAATTAAATGTATCCTTCCATGCTTTCTCATAGTCATTTTGAGAAATCTCAAATGAACCTACAACATATTTCCCTTCAGAAATTTCCATAATTTCAATCTCTTCTTCAGGTAAGGTTCCTTCAGTTACGGTAAAACCCACACTAATTCTTTGTTCTCTTTCAGGAACAGATTCAGAATAATAATGATAAACGGTGATTGCCTCCATGTCAGTCTTAATCAAATCCTTAGCATACAACCATCCCATGACCTGCTTGAATAATTTTTCAAATAATTCACTATTTCCCATATATGGTCCAACATGACTAATACAAGCTAAGTTTCGCTTAGGAAACTCAACGATTTTAATAGACGATTTCATCATAGACATCTTTTTATATTTAATTACTCAACACTTCAAATTTCTCATCTTATTTCTACATACGTTTAAATTAAGATTATGATATATTAAAGAGCAAGTAATTTTGTTTCTACATTTATTATTTTAATTTTTCCATTAATATCAATTCAATCACCTAAATCTCTATCCCTTCCCTAGCTTCAATACCTTTTAAATAATAGTGTTTAATCTCCTTCATTTCAGTCACCAGATCGGCCATTTCTATGACCTTATCATCAGCATATCTGCCTGTTATTACCAGTTCTACATGATAAGGTTTATTCTTTATTAATTCAACAACCTTTTCTATATCAAACAGCTTATAATACAAGGCAATGTTTAATTCGTCCATTACAACAACGTCATAATCACCAGATAAAATTATTTCTCGCATTTCTTCTATACCTTTACAGGCAGCTTTTATATCATTTATATCTGGCTCTTTATAAATGAAGCATTCTAGTCCATATTGTTTAATATCAATTCCTTTAAGATATTTCTGTATGGCAACTATTTCACTATACGGCCTGCCTTTCACAAATTGACCAATAAAAACTTTCTTTCCAGCACCTAAAGCTCTCAGTGCTAATCCCAATGCAGCTGTAGTTTTTCCTTTCCCATTACCTGTATATACCTGTACATATCCTTTATTCTTCATCTTATATTATTTATAATCGGTTATATTTCTTATTTGCTTTTAAACTTTCAATAAACTTATATATTCTCGCGTAATGAGAACCTTTCCAATAAATTTTATTGCATTCTATACATTTATAAAACTCGTTGTAATATTTTTGGGTCTTAGGCTCAAGTAAATGAATTATTTCTGACTTATTTATTCTTATTACTACATTATTGCAATCAATACACCTGGAAAGAGGTCTTATCTGAGAATAAATATCAAAACGACTTAGTATTTCATTAATTTGTTCTTTAGGATCAGTATTTCGGACAAAATAACCATGAGACACTTCTTTAATCTTCAATAAAAAAATATCTCTAGTCAGTATTATTCTATTTTCAGCGATAGAGATACTTACAATTTCCTGATCCTCATAATCATTCCTGTAAAGAGTATCAAAACCTAGCATTCTTAAATATTTTGCAAGCTTACCAAGATGTACATCAACAATAAACGTAGTATGTCTAAGTGGTCTGTTTAATAAATGAATAACAGGAGAAATATCTATAGTCTCAAAAACCGGATACACTGAAAACTCATCATTTTGCTTAACTATACATTTAAAATCAACTGATTTCCCATTGACAAGAATCAAATCAATTTCAGTATGAGGAATTCCTTCCGACTCAATAACATCTTTAATTGTAGGCGATCCCCAAAAAAAATAGCGATATCGGACCTGTCTTTTGTCTTCAGGAAGGAAATCATTTAGTTCTGCATAAAAACGTAGCCAAAGCGATTTCATAACTAACACTATTAATTTGCATAGTTATACTAAAGTTACAAAACTGCGTTGTTCCTACAAAATATTTCTATTACATCAAATTATACAATAACAGACTTATCCTTAGAAATCAGGGAAACAGACAAAAGCACAAAAAAACTACCGAATAACATATTAATATTTAACTGTTCATTAAAAATCAATAATCCCAATACCACCCCTGTTATTGGTTCAAAAGTACTCAATATTGCAGCATTTGAAGGACCAATTCCTTGCATACCTACAAAAAATAAAATTACAGCTACAAATGTTGATAAAAAACTCAAATTTCCAAGATACAGAATCGCCTTATAAGATAAATCGTAATTAATGGAACCAGTTTTTGCTCCCCAAATAAAGAATAGAATTCCAGTAATCCCAAACACGTAAAAAGCTACGGTATAAGGACTTAATTTCTTTAATTCTTTATTAGCAGCACAAATAATATATATGGCATAAAACAAACCGGAAATCAATGCCCAGAATACACCTTTTACATTTAATTGAATATCTTTATTAAAGGTTAAAAACACTATCCCGATAATTGATAGAATAAGGGCAAATAATTTATTTCTACTAAAATTCTCTTTATATATTATTATTGACAGAATACAGGTTATTGCCGGGTATATAAAGTGTAACGTTGATGCCAGACCAATAGATATGTAATCATACGATAGAAATAAACTATAAGTAGTAAATACGGTTCCCACTACAGCTGCTGTCATAATCACCAAAAATTGTTTAATATTTATCCTTAAATCAATCTTGCGAATAAATACAAAACAGACCAACATCATAAATGCAAAAAGATATCTGTAAAACAATACAGATACTACATTTACTCCTTCCTGATATGAAAAACGGGCTAGCAAAGGCATGAATCCATATAGAATCGCCGATACCATAACCATTAATAATCCCTTTACTTTTACAGATAATATCATCTATTTAATTTTGCTGCAATATTAGTCAAAATATACTTTTGTTATTCCAATCAAAATGACTATTTCATAATAAAAGATAAGATATAATAAGGATTAATAAATTATTGCTATTATTATTATTTATACAATCTTGTTTCAATAGTCTGTATTAACTTCTTTATACAGTTATTCAATAATCAAGTCAATATTATTTAACCCAATCATTGTGTATCTCATTTGTCTTATTATTTTTGTTAGACCCAAATAAAGCTAAATTTTAAGAAACAAATAAATACAAAAATGGTTAAAGTAAATTACAAAAGAATCAACTCGTGTATTCTATTAATGTTGGCTATGCTATTTATGCAATCATGCTTTAGCGACATTGAAACCCAAGATGAAATTGATGAAAAGAAGATAAAAGAGTATGTAACAGAAAATAAAATTGAAGCAACAAGACATGAATCAGGTATTTATTATATAATAGATGAAGAAGGAATAGGAGAAACCCCTGATTATGATTCTGAAGTAACAGTAAAATACAAAGGATACTTTTTAAATGGTTCTGTATTTGATGAAAGCAAACCTGGTCAAACAGCAACATTTAATTTAATAAAACTTATCCCTGGATGGCAAGTATGTATTCCCATGTTAAAACCTGGAGGTAAAGGAACATTTATCATTCCTTCACATTGGGGATATCAGGACAGCCAAGTCAGAATATTTGATATTGAATTGGTAAGTTTCAAGTAAACATATAAAACCTAATTTAACTATAAAAAAATAGCCACTCTGTCAGAGTGGCTATTTTTTTATAGTTAAACTAAATAATTAGTCTAATTTGTGAATTGCTAAACCTGATCTTAGCTTAGGCTCAAACCAAGTAGTTTTAGGAGGCATAATATTTCCAGTATCAGCTATATCAATTAACTGCTGCATAGAAACAGGATAAAGAGCGAATGCTACTTTCATCTCTCCCTTGTTTACTCTTCTTTCTAATTCACCTAGTCCTCTGATACCACCAACAAAATCAATTCTTGTTGAAGTACGAAGATCTTCAATACCTAATACTTTATCAAGTACAAGATTTGAAAGGATGGTAACATCAAGTACACCAATAGGATCATTATCATTATATGTTCCTTCTTTAGCAGTAAGTTTATACCACTTACCTTCAAGGAACATAGAGAATTCATGAAGTTTTGCAGGAGTATAAATATCTTCTCCCATCATCTCCACTTCGAAAGTTTCTCCTACCATAGCAATAAATTCTTCAACAGAAAGTCCATTAAGATCTTTAACTACACGGTTATAGTCAATAATCTTAAGTTGATTATCTGGGAAGTGAACTGCCATAAAATAGTTGTACTCCTCATCACCTGTGTGGTTAGGGTTATTTTCTTTCTTTTCAAGACCAATTCTTGCAGCAGCAGCAGTTCTATGGTGACCATCAGCTACATAAGTTGCAGGAACTTTAGTTGCGAAAAGTTCTTCTAATTTATTATTTAATTCAGCATCGGTAATAGCCCAGAAATGGTGACCAAAACCATCTTCAGCAGTAAAGTCATAATCAGCTTTGTGATCATTTACCCAATTAGCTACTATTTCATCAATTTCTGGCACTGCTTTATACGAAAAGAATACTGGCTCAATATTAGCATTCAGATAACGAGTAAGAATCATTCTGTCTTCTTCTTTATCCGGACGAGTTAACTCATGCTTTTTGATGATACCATTATTGTAATCTTCGCAAGCTGCATTAGCAACAATACCATATTGAGTACGTCCATCCATTGTCTGAGCATAGATATAATATCTAGCTTCTTCATCTTGAACTAACCATCCTTTTTCCTGGAAAGCTTTTAAGTTCTCAACAGCCTTATTATAAACAGTCTCGGAATGTATATCTGTCCCTGCAGGACAATCTATCTCTGCTCTTGTGATATGAAGTAACGATCTCTCTTTTCCTTTTGCCATCTCAGCTGCTTCCTCTGAGTTCATCACATCATAAGGAAGACATGCTAATTCTTCAGCAATCTCTTGTGTTGGACGCAAAGCCTTAAAAGGTTTTACTATAGCCATCTTTTTACTCTTTTATATATTAAACAATTACTTATTTACTCTGAATGTCTCATCTCCGTTCTCGAAGAAGTTTACAATCTGTCTTGCTCCCGCAAGACCTGCATTAATGTTTGCCTCTGCAGTCTGAGCCCCCATTTTCTTAGGAGTGAAGAAATATCTTCCATCAAATTTCTCAGCAAAAACATCTGCATTATCAGGAGCTATATCTGATATATATTTAAAATCAGCTCTATCTTCCATTAATTTTACAATACCTTCTTCGTCAATAACCTCCTTACGAGCAGTATTTACAAGGATACCACCTTCAGGCATTCTATTTAGAAGATCGTAGTTAATAGATTTTTTAGTCTGATCGTTTGCTGGTATGTGAAGAGAAATATAATCGCAAGTACTGTAAAGTTCTTCTACAGTATCAACAGCAACAGCACCACCTGCTTGAATCTGCTCTTTTGTCATAAATGGATCGAAAGCATATAATTCCATCCCGAAACCTTTTGCAATACGACCAACATTTCTACCAACATTACCGAAAGCATGGATTCCCATTTTCTTACCCATAAGCTCAGTACCCGCCTTACCATTAAATCCATTACGGGCAAGGAATACCATCATTCCAAGAGCAAGTTCGGCTACAGCATTTGAGTTCTGACCTGGAGTGTTCATTGCAACAACACCGTTAGCATTACATGCTTCAAGATCAATATTATCGTAACCTGCACCTGCACGTACAATAACTTTCAGATTTTTAGCTGCGTTAATAACTTCTTTATTCGCTTTATCTGAGCGAATAATCATAGCATCAACATCAGCTACTGCTTTAATTAAGTCATCCTGAGATCCATATTTCTCAAGAAGAGCAAGTTCGTATCCTGCACCTTCAACAACTTCTCTAATTCCTTCAACAGCAGCAGGAGCAAATGGTTTTTCAGTTGCAACTAAAACCTTTTTAGACATTTTTACTGTATTTTAATGTTAATTTATAAAACCCTAAAGGTATAAATAATATAAAGGCTGTCACTAATTTATAGCGACAGCCTGATAGTGTATTTTCAATTAAGCTTTTGCTTTTTCAAAATCCTGCATAGCGGCAACAAGAGCTTTCACGTCTTCGATAGTACATGAATTATATGTAGAAGCTCTGAATCCACCTACTGAACGGTGACCTTTAATTCCAACAATATTTCTTTCTGCAGAAAAATCAAGAAATTCTTTCATAAGTTCTTCTTTACCTTCAGCCATAACGAATGGGATATTCATTCTTGAACGAGATCCTTCTTCTACTGTAGGAACAAACATTGAGTTTCTTTCAATCTCAGCATAAAGCATATCAGCTCTTTCAATAGCTAATTTTTCCATGCCTTCTACACCACCGTTAGCTTTTACCCATTTAAGAGTTTCCTTAACAGTGAAGATGTTTATACATGGAGGAGTATTATTCATAGAACCTTTATTAATGTGAGTTGTATATTTCCACATTGTAGGAATAGCTCTACCTTCAACCATATTCTTCTCAGCGAATTCATCTTTAATAATAACAAAAGTAACACCAGCTGCACCTAAGTTCTTTTGACATCCACCATAAATCATAGCGTATTTTGAAACATCAACGGGACGACTCATAATATCAGAAGACATATCACAAATAACAGGAACGTTATAAGTTTTATCTTCGAAAAATTCAGTACCTCTAATTGTGTTGTTAGAAGTTAGGTGAAGATAATCAACATCAGAAGGAACCTCAAAATTCTTTGGATAAAAAGTAAAATCTTTATCCTCAGAAGAAGCAACTACTTCAACTTCACCGAAAAGCTTAGCCTCTTTAATAGCTCCGGCAGACCATGTACCTGTATTTACATAGGCAGCCTTTGTCTTCATAAAGTTAAATGGGATAGTAGCAAACTGAGTACTAGCTCCACCACCTAAGAAAAGAACACTATATCCCTCAGGAATATTTAACAATTCTTTAAACAAATCAACGGCTTCATCGAACACCTTCTGGAAATCTTTTGATCGGTGTGATACTTCCATAATTGATTGACCACAATTTTCAAGTTCCATAACTGCTTTTGCAGTATTTTCTAATGTTGAATCAGGTAATTTACAAGGACCTGCGTTAAAAATATGCTTTCTCATTTTATCAATTAATTTATTGATTATATTATTTTTAAATCATTAAGTATTACAGACCACAAAAATGCAAATAAAGATGTAAAAAAAAAGGTTTTTATTGAAATATTTTTAGTATTCTACAACACTTTTCTTAATGTTAATAATAAGACAGTTAAATATCTGCCTCTCATTTATATTATATTAATAATTCTATCTCCATTAAGTTTGGGTAAAACTTTGTATATATCTTTTTCCATACATTTTCTAAAATCATCACCCAATACATTCATTCTTGAAGCCACTCGGGTAGATTTCTCTTCAATATACCTAAGTTCATTAGGCAATGAATTTGAATATATGTCAATACAAATATTAACACTATCTTCTACAGCCATATACCCAAACTTAATCAACTCATTAGCTAAAGCTCCCGCACATATACTATCCTCTATATTTGGCATTCCTTTCCATCCGGAACAAACTATGGCTACATCTTCTTTCTCTTTTATCAAGTATTCAATAACTGAAGAAATATTATTATATGATGCTACCAAAACCTCTCCTTTGTTCTTTACGGTATTTATACATTTTGTTCCGTTTGTTGTTGTAAATGCCAATGAACGTCCAAATAGGCTTTTATTCATGAAATCAAAAGGAGAATTTCCAAAATCAAACCCTTCAATCTTATTACCATTTCTTTCTCCGGCAATTAAAAATCCTTTATCTCTCATTTTCATAGCATCGTCTACTTCAGCAAAAGGGATTATTTCTTTCACTCCAAAGTGAAATGCCGTACAAAAAGCTGTTGTCGCCCTAAACAAATCAATAACAACAAATTTATCATACTCTCTCCTCTGTGCTTCTACCAACAAAGGGGATAGAAAAACATCCAATTTTTGCATACTATAAAAACTTATATGAATATTATCTAAAATTAAAATTGAACTATATAATTCAAAATAATTACAAAATATCAAAATTAAATAAATACAAAAGGGTTGCATCCATATAGACACAACCCTCATATATTGTGGTCAAATATCTCTTACATAAAAGATTTTACAATTTTAGCCTTAATAGCTTTTTTACGCACCCTAATAAACACCTCTGTATCAAGCTTATGAAATGGAGTATTCACATATCCCATTGCTATTGATTTCCCTGTCATTGGAGATGAAGTTCCTGAAGTAATAACTCCGATAACATTACCTTCTGCATCCTCAATATCGTAACCATGACGGGCAATACCTTTATCGATAAGCTCTATGCTTTTCAACCAACGGGTTGGTTTATCAGCTTTCATCTTCTCGTTATACTCTCTATCAATAAAGTCATTACCATCAACAAACTTAGTTATCCACCCAAGTCCTGCTTCTATTGGGCAATGTTCATCATCAATATCATTTCCATATAAACAGAAACCAGCCTCTAAACGTAAAGTATCACGAGCACCTAAACCTATTGGTTGAATTCCAAACTCTTCACCTGCTTCAAATACTGCTTTCCATATTTTATCAGCATGCTCATTTTTTGCATATATCTCGCAACCTCCTGAACCAGTATATCCAGTTGTTGAAAAACACACATTTTCTATTCCTGCAAATGTAATTTCCTGGAAGGTATAATATTCCATATCCACAACATTAGCATCAGTTAGCTTCTGCATTGCCTTAAGTGCTAAAGGTCCCTGAACAGCAAGCTGGCACCACTCATCAGATACATTTATAATATCTTTACCAATCTCCATGCCTAGCTCTTCAGCATACTTAATACACCAAGCCCAATCTTTATCAATATTAGCAGCATTTACTACTAATAAATATTTATCAGCTTTAAAACGATAAACCAATAAATCATCTACAATACCACCTTTTCCGTTAGGGAAACAAGAATACTGCACTTTACCATCAGTTAAAGCAGCTACATCATTAGATGTTAGTTTTTGAATCAGCTGGAAAGCTTTTTCTCCTTCTACCCAAAACTCTCCCATATGAGATACATCAAAAACTCCTAACTTCTCACGAACACAGTTGTGCTCTTCTTTGATACCATTGTTATATTCTATGGGCATATTATAGCCTGCGAATGGAGCCATTCTAGCTCCTAACTCTTCATGAAAGTGAGTAAATGCTGTTTTTTTCATTTATATATGCTTTTAACGAGAATGTTATCATACTACTAACAAACTCATAATTAACCACTAAATATTATTTGTATTTTATTGTCGCAAATTTATGAATTTTTTTCACATATTCATTTGGTTAACAAGAAAATTACATAGTTCTGACAATTTACTTCAAATATATTTTTTGTATATTTGATATAATTTAAAATAATAATTCGATATCATATAGCATAACAGAAAATGTATCAAAATTTTAAACATATAGACATCAACCTATTAATGGATATTTTTGGAGGAGACGAAGAAATAATATGTGAAAGTATTGAAGTATTTAGTAAAATTGCCAATAATTATTACTCCACCATACTACATGCACATAACATCAAAGACTGGCTTTTATTAGGAACCACATCCCATAAGGCAAAAGCCTCTTGTAGAACTATGGGTATGGTTCAAATCGGAGATAGTCTTGAAAAAATTGAAAAAAATGCCAAAGGACTAACCTTCCTTGATCTAATGAAGAAAATGGATATGACTAAAGAGGAAGAAAAACTTTTTACTTACATACAAAGATCCGGTTACACAAAGGGAAATGAAAAAAACATTAACAACGAGATCGCTTTTATTAAATCATCATTCCACTATGCCGTTGATGAAATCATTAAGATAAAGCAAGAACTAACAAAACACTAGTTATTAAAATTTATTAAAAACAAGGGTATGTTTATTAAGATAAACCAACACAGTACGATAAAAGAAGCAATAATAACTGATACGTCAAAACTTAATGTCATTATTGCAGAACAATTCAAAGAAGAAATCAAGGCACATCTTACTAATTCCAATACTAAATTAATAATCAACCTGGAGAACATCTCTTTTATAGATAGTTCTGGTTTTGGGGCCCTTATTTCCATTCTTAAATTCGCCCGAAATAATGACTGTAAACTTAAACTTTGCAATATTAATCACGAACTATTGGAAATGTTCGAACTCATTCATCTTCATAAAGTATTCGATATTGAGAAAAATTTAACAACAGCTATCAATAATTTTTAACAAATGAGCAAAGAAAGTAAACCATACATTCTTATTGTTGATGATGATGAAATTACTATTCTTTTAATGGAATCACTTCTGGAATCTCAGAACTACAAAATTGATTCTGCCAGAAGCGGTGAAGAGGCCTTGCTAAAAGTTAAAAAAAATTACTACGATCTGATAATTTCCGATCTAATAATGCCACACATGGATGGCAATAAACTAGTTCGGTCTATCCGTAATATGCCAGAATATTCTAATATTCCATTTATTTTTATCTCTGGAAAGAAAGAAGAAGAGATTTGGGTTCAAAACCTTAAAGATGGTGCTGACGACTACCTTATCAAACCTATTAATAAGGATATATTTATTTCGAAAATCAAAATACTTCTCAACAGAAGTCTAAAAAATAAAGAATCAATATCCACATTTCAGAAACAAATACTGGAAACAGAAAAAGGAGGACTTATTTTATGCAACTCCCCTTTCAACAATTATAATGTTGAAAGTTTTAGGATAAACTACAGGTTATTTACTGTTTATGACGAAAAAAAACTTTTCTCAAAACTAGGTAGTGAAAATATTTGGGGAGTATTAATTGATGAAACAGCACATTGGGCAATAAAAATCCTGGAAAAACTAATTTCCTTCGCAGACATTAACATCCCGGTATATTTTCTTATTTCACCTAACACATCTGAAAACTCAATAGAAAATCTTTATAAGAACAATATAAACGGGCATATCCTTAAATACCAAAAACAATCTCTCACAGCTACTGAAATTAATTCCAAACTGAGTAGAGAATTTGAACTCAAAACAAAATATTTACATGCATTAAATCAAGCTGCTGACAAATCTCCCTTTAACTGCAAACCAAATTCAAAATACGAAAACGATAAAATAAATATTGATATTCTGCATAAATGCTATAACAATATTCCTGGTGGAGATTATTACGAACTGTATTCGTCAAAAGATGGCGACAGCCTCACTATCATGGGCGATGTAATGGGGAAAAGCTGGAATGCCTGGTTTATTCAACCTGCTTATATTGCATACCTGAAAAGCATCATCTTGTTTAATACAAATTTCCTTAACAAAGAAAACCTAACAAATCCACAAAATATTCTTAATAAACTAAATACATTCATTTACAATGACAAAAGTCTTTCCGATGTATTTGCAACTATCAGTATCATAGGGTATACTCACAACAACAACAGCCTGCATATAAGTTCTGCCGGTGCATTAAGACCACTCTACTATAACCATAAAGAAAACTACATTCAACAACTAAATATTACAGGCACTGTATTAGGAGTACTTCCTGAAGTTGAATATATGAAAATGGATATAAAACTTGAAAAAAAAGATAAATTACTATTTTATACGGATGGATATACAGAAGCAAAAGGAAGAAATTCAAATGAAATGACAGGACATAAACCCCTGGAAAAAATCTTCAATAGTCATAGTTCCGACGACACAATTACTACCCAACAAATAGAAGAGATTTTTATGTCGGAAGAAAATATTAGCACTTTCGATGACGACAGAACTATGCTACTGTTTAAATGTAAAAATAATTAATCTTTTTTACCTCATATCTATAACCTCAACATTGGGGTGCAATTTAGCATCAAAAACAAAATGGTCTTTAATAAAATTCCGATCCTTAATCAAATTCAGTAATTTTATAGTTACATTATTACCTTCTACTCCAATTGTTGTAAAAGAAAGAATGTGATTTGTAGTTTTTTCAATTTTAACAATTGCAGATTTATACTCCACTTCCTCATCTATTGGTATTAATTCAACCTCTGCAACCGATTTCCCATTTTCATTCCATTCCTTAACAAGCTTATAATTAAAGCCAGTCTTATAAAGATCAAATATCTTTGCGGGATTTAACATAGACTCATCATCCTCATCAACCTCACTTATATTCACTTCTTCTGCATCTTTTATATACGAATATCTTGTTTTTCCATCAAAATATGTCTCTGTACCCATCAGGCATACTTTATATTTACCATTCTGAATATCAGCACAACCATTTGATGTCTCCTTAATATCTTCTGCTTTATTTTCCATGGTCAAACTAAATTCAATACTAAAAGAGCCATAAGTTTTATAAGTATTAGCCACTTTATCAAGAATCTTTTTTGCTGATTCATCTTTTTGTGCAAAAACACCTAATGTAAACACAATCATTACAACTATTAAACCAAGTCTTTTCATTTCAATATTTTTATTATCCTATTAAAATTCTTTATTAAAAATCTCTAAACATCTGTTCTAAACTATATTCATCAGGAACAAGAACCTGTCTTGCTTTGCTACCTTCAAAAGGACCTACAATCCCTGCTGCCTCAAGCTGATCTACTATACGCCCAGCTCGATTGTAACCTATAGAAAATCTTCTCTGTATTGAAGAGGTTGACCCCTGTTGAGACAAGACAACTAAACGAGCTGCATCCTCAAATAAAGGATCTTTCTTACCTAAATCAACATCACAATTATCACCACCTGATGATTCACTTACATATTCAGGCAATAACATTGCAGTAGGATAACCCTGCTGATTCGATATATGCTCTGTAATGGCATCAACCTCCGGAGTATCCACAAAGGCACACTGCACTCGTATCAAATCACTTCCTATAGAAACAAGCATATCTCCTCTACCTATCAACTGATTTGCACCTGGAGAATCAAGAATAGTTCTGGAATCTATCATTGATGCCACCTTAAAAGCAATACGAGCAGGAAAATTCGCCTTTATTACCCCTGTAATTATATTTGTTGACGGTCTCTGTGTTGCAATTATCATATGAATACCTACAGCCCTGGCAAGCTGGGCAATACGTGCTATTGGCTGTTCTACTTCTTTACCAGCTGTCATAATTAAATCGGCAAACTCATCAACAACAACAACAATATAAGGAAGATATCTATGCCCCTTATCTGGATTAAGTCTCCTTTTTATAAATTTAGAGTTATACTCTTTAACATTTCTCACATGAGCCATCTTTAATAGCTCATATCGCGAATCCATTTCAACACACAATGAATTGAGGGTTGCAACAACCTTTCCTGTCTCTGTAATAATTGGCTCTTCCGCATCAGGAAGTTTTGCCAGATAATGCTTTTCTATTACAGAATATATGCTAAGCTCGACCTTTTTAGGATCAACCATCACAAACTTTAACTGAGAAGGATGTTTCTTATATAACAAAGATGTAATTATTGCATTAAGACCAACAGACTTTCCCTGACCTGTTGCCCCAGCAACCAATAGATGTGGCATCTTTGCCAGGTCAAAAGTAAATATTTCATTAGATATGGTCTTACCAAGGG
The DNA here is from genome assembly GCA_963666945.2 of Marinifilaceae bacterium. Lineage (GTDB taxonomy): Bacteria > Bacteroidota > Bacteroidia > Bacteroidales > Marinifilaceae. Next base: position 42,420 of record CAXXRT010000053.1, on the reverse strand, counting down.
CTACAGGAAGAGCATATCCAGACTCCTGAAATTTCTTAGATGCTATTATACTTTTCATTGACACTACCTCAGGAGCCTGATTTGGAACCTCTATACCAATAGTCCCTCTTCCTGGAATTGGAGCGATAATACGTATGCCTAGAGCTGAAAGGCTCAATGCAATATCATCCTCAAGACTTTTAATTTTAGATATGCGAACACCAGGTGCAGGAACTATCTCATAAAGAGTAACCGTTGGACCAATTGTTGCCTTTATCTTTACTATCTCAATCTTATAATTACGAAGAGTTTCAACTATTTTGTTCTTATTATCCTCTAATTCCTGTTTACTTACTCTTGCAAAGGAAGAATTATGATCTTCCAATAAATCTATATCTGGGAATTTATAACGCGAAAGTTCCATTGTCGGATCATAATCATCCTGTGGGACAATATTTTTCTTCACAATTTCTTCTTTAAAACCACTATTTTCAACAGTCAATTCTAAATCTTCATCCCCATCCTCCAAATCAATATCTTCATCAAAACTTTCATCCGGCACAATATCTGAACTTATATCCGGCACAATATCAACTAATTCCTCTGGCTCATGAAGTCCACCAATAAAAAAATCTTCGTCTATATCTAATTCTTCTGATTTATTGATTTCAAAATTATCCGTTCTATTTTCATAAATTTCATCCTCATCTACCCTCAATTCTTCTTTTATTTTTTTTATTCTAAAAAGAGAACTTACAAAATCCACAAGTTTTCTTGAAGAAAACATCAATACAGTTACTAACAATAGAAAAAGAACAAAGAACGTTCCTACCCCACCCATCAGGGCATTCATCCATTTCTCGACAAAAAAACCGTGCATCCCCCCTGGAAACACAAAGGAATCCGTCGAAAAAACATCAAAGAAATATGCAAACATTATTGAGCCCCACAATATAAAGAAAGAACCAAGCAATAATGTTTTCATCACCCTGAAAAGATGAATACCAATACACCTAAGTCCTATTACAATAGAAAGCCATACAAATATAAAAGAAGGGATACCAAAACCATGATTTATGAAAGATTCTGAAAGTATGGCACCGAGCTTACCTGCCCAGTTTTTAACTTTTATTGAAGGATCCATTAAAAGAGTTCCTGTTTCTATATCAAGTTTACTTTGATCTATTCCCCCATTAATTAAAAACGAAACAAAAGCAAGCAACATAAATAATCCAAACAAAATAAAGAAAAAACCTGTCACGTATTTAACCCTATTATCCTTTAAGGGACCCAACAAATCATTCCACATATTCATACTCTGAATTTTTTTATTTTTCTTCTTATTTCCTTTTACTTTCTTAGTCATAAACAATTATTTCAATATAGCTTAATATCCGTTTTGAGACTTCAAAATTACGAATTATTTACTCATATCCCTAATAATACCCATAATCTCATCCATAGATGTTTTGCTATATGTCTCAGGTATATTGAATAAAGATGTTGATATCTTTTCATCTGAAAATTCCTGGGCTACTATATTTATTTTGCCGTCCTTATTCTCAATTTCAAGTTTTAAAATCATTCCTTCTATATCTAACTCAGGAAATATCGTATTACTCATTTTCGAATCGAAAGAATCAGAATAATAAATTCTAACTGAAGTCTTATATATAGGATTATTGTATTCAATACATTTACAGCTATACCCTAAAACCTGAATATCACCTTTTACTTTCTTAATATTCAATTTATCCATATTTTCAGTAAGTTTTTTTACCTCATAGGTGGTATACTGACCATTTCCAGAAACTCCTAGTAGCATATTTACTATATCAGATGAATAATCATGAAATATCTTAAATTCCATAAGTCCCATCATAAAAGAAGATTTAAATGCAAAACCTTTCTTAGAATACAATAAATCAAACGATTCAGGACACAAATAAGAAACAGAAGATTTAAATTGTTGCATATTAACCTTATAAACTATATGTCCTTCAGAAAATCCCACTTTGTTTTTTTTACTAGAACATGAAAAAAAACATAGTATCAATAACACAATAAAAATTCCATTTTTTGAATTTAAAAAAGCTTTCATAAATATTCCTTACATAAGTTAAAAATTCATTTTCAGTTACAAAATAACATTTTTTTTAAAAACATCATTTGCATATTTAATTATCCATCTTGAATAATTATGCATTTTATTGTTACTCAATAAATTAACCACAAATAAAAATCACAAAAAAAGTATTGCGGAGAACTTTTTTTTTTTAGATTTGTGCGTCTAAACAGAAAAACATAAACAAAAAAAACTGCAAATAACAGTAATATGCAGTTTCTAACAATTTAAACAGAACAAATATGAACAAGTTAGCAGTTGTCGCTTTAGGAGGGAACGCCCTGTTGAGAGGAAATCAGAAGGGTACTGTTGAAGAACAGAATCAGAATACTCAGGACACTCTTAAAAACCTGTTATTTTTAATTAAAGAAGGTTACCATCTTATTATATCTCACGGAAATGGGCCACAGGTTGGTAATATCCTAATGCAAAACGATGCCGGAGCACAAATGTACGATCTTCCTGAAATGACACTTGATTATGATGTTGCAATGAGTCAGGGAGGTATTGGTTTTATGATTGAAAGAAATCTAAAAAACCTTTTAAAAGAAAATGGAATCAATAAAAACGTAATAACTATTGTTTCTCAGGTACTAGTCGATAAAAATGACCCAGCATTCCAAAATCCCACTAAAAGAGTTGGTAGAATATATTCACGTGAAGAAGCTGACAAATTAATTTCTGAAAAAGGATGGATTTTCAAAGAAGAAATTAAAGCAGATGGTGGATGGAGACGTGTCGTTCCTTCCCCAACTCCAATGGATTTCATAAACGCTGATATTGTTGAAACTCTTGCCCGTCAAGGCAACATAGTAATCACTGTCGGAGGTGGCGGCATCCCTGTTTACAAAAATGAAAAAGATGAACTTATCCCTGTTGAAGGTGTAATCGACAAAGATTTAGCTTCTGCTATGGTTGGTGCTAAAATCAAAGCTGATGAATTCTATATCTTAACAGATGTTCCTTATATATATAAAAACTTCAAGCAACCTGATCAGGAAATTCTTGAATTCCTAGACCATAAGGACACTATGAGATATCTTGAAGATGGTACATTTGCAGAAGGAAGTATGGCGCCTAAAATAAGGGCTTGCCTTAACTTTATTGAGAATGGTGGTGAAAAATCAGTTATTACTGAAGCGACCAAACTTGAAGATAAAAAATACGGTTCTAAAATAACTATGGAATACGACAACTAATATCCAGTATTCTAAGTTTTCTTCTTCGATAATATATTTTTTAAAATATAATTATCATAAGAAGAAAAGACCCTAATATTTTTTAATACTTTTGCAGAAATTTATTCATAGATAAATTTATATTTATTGTATTTAAATTAATAATTTTTTAAAACTTATTACAATGGCTTTTAATTTAAGAAATAGAAATTTCCTTACTCTATTGGATTTTACTCCAAAAGAAATAAAATTCATGCTTGACCTGGCAATGAGTTTAAAAAAAGCAAAATATAATGGTACTGAGCAAAAAACTCTAGAAGGCAAAAACATCGCTCTTATCTTCGAAAAATCATCTACACGTACACGTTGTGCTTTTGAGACTGCTGCCTACGATCAGGGAGCACACGTAACTTACTTAGGTCCTTCAGGATCTCAGATAGGCATTAAAGAATCTATGGCAGATACTGCAAGAGTTCTTGGAAGAATGTACGATGGTATTGAGTACCGTGGATTCGGACAAAAGGTTGTTGAAGAATTAGCAAAACATGCTGGTGTACCTGTATGGAATGGTCTTACTAATGAGTACCATCCAACACAGATCTTAGCTGACTTCTTAACTATCATGGAGCATACAGATAAGCCACTTCATGAAGTTAAATTTGCTTATTTAGGAGATGCTCGTAACAATATGGCTAACTCATTAATGATTGGTTGTGCTAAAATGGGTATGGATGTAAGAATCGTAGGCCCAAAAGAACTTCAACCAGAAGCAGAACTAGTTACTAAATGTAAGGAAATAGCTAAAGAAACAGGAGCTATTGTAACTGTTACAGACAACGTAAAAGAAGGTGTAAAAGGATGTGACTTCCTTTATACTGATGTTTGGGTATCTATGGGTGAGTCTGACGAAGCATGGAAACAAAGAATCGATATTCTTAAGCCTTACCAAATAAACAAAACAACTATGGAATTAACAGGAAATGCTAACTGCAAATTCATGCACTGTCTTCCTGCATACCATAACAGAGAAACTAAAGTTGGAGAAGAAGTATTCCAGAAATTCGGTCTTGACGGAATAGAAGTTACTGAAGAAGTATTCGAATCAGAAGCATCTATCGTATTCGACGAAGCAGAAAACCGTATGCACACTATTAAAGCTGTGATGGTTGCTACTCTTGGAAAATAATAATTCCCAATTAAGATATAAAAAAGAGCGTTATTTAAATAACGCTCTTTTTTATATGCCAAATATAAATATTCTTATTTCTTTTTATTTCATATTAATCTTCACTGATCCAATCAACTAAAATGAACTAGAACCTCCTAACACAGCGCACTCTACCAGAAGAAGATTTGTCTGCATTAGCTTGATATCCATTTGAAAAATCCTGACTCCAGGCATTTAATTCTGAAAACTCAGAAGAACTCCAATAAGCCGAAGAAGAAAAACCTCCTAAAATATCTTTATTTAAATATAACAGATTCAACTCTTCTTTAGATGGTAAATACCAATCATCATATCCTCCCACTGAACATTCAGCAGATAATAACGCAGGATAATTTAATCCAGTACCTAATTCCAATATTATTTTCTGTGTATTCGACTTTCCATCAGTATCCGAATTTGCTCCTGTTTCCACATAATTTCCTGAATGCCATTGTATTTCATTACTTATATCCATATCTACTACAACTAATCCATGACCCGGCTCAATCCCCAAGGCATCAGTTTCATTACCTGTATTAATATAAGCAATCTTCCCTCCTCCAAAACTGTCTCCTATTTTTTTGGGAATAAGCACTATTGCATCATTATATTCTTTTAGCTTATTATAAAATTCTTTTAACACATCACTCCATTTAGGGATATCATTTCCCATCACTAACACCTGTCCTTCCGTACCTTTAGGCAATCTCTTCCATGATGTACCATCGAAATATTGCATATCTCCTGCCTGTGGCAAGATTACAGCGTCTGCCTTTCCTTTTATTGCATCCGCATTAATTTTAACCTGAGCATCAAGCTTATCGTCTGCATCCTTTAAACTTGATGCCGTTTTTATATAATTGCAATTTTCATTGGAATTATATCCTCCTTCTTCTAGCCCTGAACCCAGTTTTACCTTATTAATTTTATTCTGCAATATAATATAACCATAAAACAAAGATAATTCATTCTTACTAATTCTTTTATCGAGCTTATTATCAGCATCCTTCAAGCTTATGGCATCCTTTAAATAAGAAGTTTTGTCATTGGCAAGATAACTTCCATCAACTTCCAAACCTGTTCCTATCTGTGTATCATCAAGCTCCTTCTGCAAATCGCCTATACTTCTACCAAACGACTCTGAAAGAGCTGTTATAGAAGTTTTATTTGCAACTATTCCAAGTGAATTTGCAGTAATTTTAGCATTAACTGTCAACAAAGAAGTTTTATTAGCCGTAATTTCTAAAGCATTCTCTGAGATCCCTATAGTATTATTTGAGATTGCATTATTGTTTGATGATATAGAAACACTATTACTAGCAATTTTTGCCATATTGTTATTTATATCAATTTCTGCCATTGATAGCCCAGTTTCATTGACTGCAATTGCAGTCAAGTTTTGATTAATTTTATTTGTATTATTTGCTATAGCATCTACATTACCAGCAATGTTAGCAGCATTTTGTATTATTTTATTTGAATTACTTCCAAGTATATCTGCATTAGTTTTTAACTGAAAATCAAGCTTTTCATCTGCATCCTTTAAACTTACTGCTGTCTTTATATAATTACAATTTGCATTGGCAGTATATCCTCCCATTAAATCCAATCCTGATCCTTTTTGTGTCGCATCAATCTCTTTCTGTAATTCTATCTTATTTTGGTGTATTGATTCAGAATTATCAGATATCGAAGCACTGTTTATTGTTATTTTTGCTGCATTGCCAACAATATCTTTCTTAACTAAAGACAATCCTGTCTCATTTGTTGTTATTGCTGCTAAATTTTTGCTTATTACATCGACATTGTTTGCTATGGTTTCAGAATTAATCTTTAACTGAAAATCAAGCTTTTCATCTGCATCCTTTAAACTTACTGCTGTCTTTATATAATTACAATTTGCATTGGCAATATATCCTCCCATTAAATCCAATCCTGATCCTTTTTGTGTCGCATCAATCTCTTTCTGTAAATCTGTCTTATTTTGGTTTATTGATTCAGAATTAGAATATATCAACGTACTGTTTGTTGTTATTTTTGCTGAATTATCAGCAATATTAGTCTTAGCTAATGATAATCCTGTTCCATTTGCTGTTATTGATGCTAAATTTTCACTGATTTTTTGGGTATTATTTACTATGGCCTCAGAATTAATCTTTAGTTGTATATCAAGCTTATCATCCGCATCTTTCAAACTTACTGCTGTTTTAATAAAGCTTGAAATAGGATTTGCGATATATACACCCGTTTCCTGAAAACCACAACCAAATTGTATATTATCTATCTCCAACTGTAAATCATTATTTACTATATATATAGCATCTGAATTTGACTTTATTGCATTTGCATTAATACCTATTTGCTCATCTGATTTCAGCCTATTTTTATTGATATCTACACGATGAGCCATCAAACTATCTACATTAACATATAGACTCTTATTCAACATTAAAATATCTTTATAGTTTTTACTTATATCATTTCTCTGAACAGAAAGGGTATCTATAGTTAATTTAAGTTTATCATTAACATCAAGAATTTCTGCTTCAAGCATATCCTTCAATATCTTACCTTGTCTGGCTGAAAGACTCATAAATTTAGAATCGCTATTAAGGTTATCTTCAATTATAGTATTGCTCCCCTTTGCTAAAGACTCCCATTCCTTACCTGTCCAATACATAAATGAATTAAAGTCAACATCAAATACCAATAAAGACTTAGAGGTATAATCTTCATTGCTATACATCTTATTTCTTTGACTTGTTGTCAATCTGGGTATCAACAGTCCTTTACTATCAGAGACAATATCCAGTATTGCTTTTACATGTGCAATCTGGCATTCTTTACCTATACTTACTCCTCCTGTCTGAGCTTTCATAAGAATAGTCGGCAGAAGAAACAGAACAAATAACAACAATCTTTTCATGATATCCTCCTATTATTTAAATATCTCTATTTTTACTATTACTATTTACTACACTGATCGGCATTTTCTCATCATTAAGACTATAGGGTATATATAAAACTCTGGCCTTTAATATTTTTTTGATATTAGTCAAATTATTAACCCTTAACACATCCTCCTCACTGGCTGAATATTTTTTAACTATTGTTTTAAGTGTCTCTCCCTTAACTACTTTATGTAATGCTATTACAGGTACTGTTATTATGCTTCCTTTCCTTAAAGTATCATAATTTGTTTTGCAAATATTTAATGTATTGATTGCTTGCTCCTCAATATTAAACATTACAGCCAATTTTTTAATGGACACATCTCTTTGATTAGCATAACTTACAGTCAATTTGTACGGATTGTTTGCCTTTGTATCGATCTTTAAATCTGCTCTCCTATATCTACAACTGTCAGAATCAGATAAATATTCCCCCCTTGCAGTTATATAAATATTTTCAGGCTTTGCACCATATTCAGATACTAAAAATGCACCTATAGATCCAGCTCTTTTTCCTGAAAGCCACAAGTTATATTGTTCATTACCTGTGGTATCAGCATAACCAATGATATAAAAAACATTACCCTCAACATTTCTTAGCCTCCCTATTAGTTTTTTAAGAGTTCCCTTACAATGGTCATTTAATTTAAAACTATTATAACCAAAGTAAAACTCTGAAGCGATTGTATCCAAAGACTTGGAACAATTCAATACTCCATTTTTAACAACTCTATCACTAACATTCACCTCCTTTATTTTACTTGGTATATTTTCTAATTCGTCAGATTTTTTAGCTACAACGTTTATATTTCTCACATATACAGAATTGGCATCTTTTGATAAAGATATTGCATTAGGCACTTTTTGTGAAGATTTATTACTCTCGTTTACTAAAAGCTCCCTCTGTTTCTCATCTTTACTAAAGTATTCTCTATCTTCTGGAATCAAGTATTTTTTCAATACCGCCTTTGCCTTTCTATTTTCTACAAATTGGGTAAGTACAAATAGTTTATCATTCTCAGTATTATACACACAAGAAATATCATCATTTTCAGAATTTATGGGATACCCTAAATTTCTTACCTTAATTTTACCATCTATTTCCTCAACCTTATAAATATCAAATCCACCACAGCCAGGGTGACTATTTGAAGAGAAGTACAAACTTCCCGAATTGTCAATATAAGGATACATCTCATCTCCAGGTGTATTTATTTTAGGTCCAACATTTTTAGGCTCACTCCATGGACCATTTTCTGTTTTCTCAGAATAATACAAATCCCAGCCACCGTAGCCCCCTTGCATATTTGAGATAAAATACAAACGCTTTCCTTCTCTATCAAAAACAGGCATCCCATAATCACACAAACTCTTACAAAAATTTAGTGACTTTACCTTTCCCCATTCTCCATTCATCTTATTTAAATAACACAAACGAGTATTTGATCGAGATCCGGAAAAATCAGTAAACACAACATATTCTTCTTTCGGATCCATAGCATAATTTGATACAAAATATTTCTTAAGCCTTTTATTTAAACATTCGACTGTCCGGTAATAATCCCTCTTATTTCCAGAAAAAGATTCAAAAACTTTTGTTCTTAAACCATTAATATATTTCAAACTATTTAAAGTCTCAGATATATAATTATACCCCCTTTCAGAAGAAATAGCGTTATATGCTTCTTCTGATTCATACGTATAGTAAACAGCATTATCATTTATCACTCCAAGACCATACAAACAACACAAATCTTCAATAACAGTATCTTTTATCTTGGTATATTTACTTCTATTATCGTACTTAATACTGTTAATATACTCTACTGAGGCCACAATATTTTCGGTCTTGAAACTAAAAGGAATCTTATTCCTATAGGTAGTGTGTATTGTAAAAATTTTCTCATATTCCTTAGCCCTAAACATAGAGATGAAAAATCTTTCTACACAATCCGATTGTATATTTTCTTTTCTGGCTAAAAAAATATACCTATTATAAAGTTCAGATGCTTCTTTATATTTTTTAGTATAGAAATAAGAATCACCAATCCTAAGCAAGTCATCCTCAGCATACTTATCTCTGGGAAAATCTTCATAAAGATTGCAAATCAGGACGTATTTACCCTTTCTATATAACTTCTTTATTTCCCTGTTATTGTCAACATTATCTGCGTAAGCATAATGAAGACAAAAAGATAAGATAATACAAACAAGTAAACTCTTTCTCATATGATTTATAATATTAAAAAACAACTTAATGTTTAAATCCATAAACAATTCCCTGACTTAAAAAATACTAAACTAATCTCTGGCTAAAAGTCCTGTATTTCGAAACTTCCCAATCTTGTCAAACAAAGTATTAAGGAGTCCTACATTGTATGCAAGAGAAATACTGTGGGAAACAAGTTTCATTTTACTATATTTGCTTCCCGATTCATAAAGGTATCCCATCCATATCTTTGGGGTAAGCCTGACATCTATACTGAATCCATAGTCCCTGTCTAAAGTGTAATGTATACCTCCACCCACGAAGTTTTTATAGTATAACTCACTTCTAAAATGGTATAGTTCATCTCCATAGAATCGTTTATATAGGAATGAAGGCCGTAAAACAAAAGATCCAGAAAAAGGAATGTTCCTTCCCAAATAAACATCTATATTCTCAAGTAGCTTAATATTGTTAATAACTATATCCGATGAGGCTATTCCAATAAAATTATATAAATCGTTGTAGAAAAAACCAAATCCAAAAGCTGTTTTAGTGCTGCTTAGTTCTATCCTGCTCATATCAACATCACCATAGGTTATCATTCTATCGCGTAAATATTCAAGCCTTCTGACTCCTAGCTGTATTCCTGCCGAAAGAAACGACAATGAAGACAATTTAATACATGAATTTAATATCCCATTAACAGATATAATTTGCCTTAGCCCCATCTCTTCCTTCAAAATATTGATACCACTTCCAAATGATGCCTTTGATAAAGGGATTGAAAGGGAAAATGCACAAGACTTAGGATTATCCCTATAACTATTATATTTACTATTCAACATTAACTTTGCACTCACAATATCTTTATGAGCACTATATGAAGGATTAAAATATTCCGGAGATTTTATAATCTGGGAATAATATATAGTGTAATCCTGAGCCATTAAGCTACAACAAGACATAACAAGCAATAATATCACAATTCTACTTTTCATAAAGCACTTCTATAAATCCTTTTTTTTCTTTTCTTTTTCCTGAAAGTTCATCAAGGAAATAAAAACTATAATAATAAGTCCCTTGCTGAACAGATGCACCATCAAAATCATTATTGTAGTTATTGCTATGAAAAACTACTTTGCCATGATTATTTACTATTGTTAACTCTCCATTATTAATGCCACTAATAACAGGTAAAATAAATCTACTCTCACTTATTCCATTTACAATAAGAGTATTCACAAACTCCGATTCCTTCCTCTTTATAATACAATAATCCGCCTGACTAACACTAATAAGGGTAGATAAATGAGAATAACTATAATTAGTTGGAACTATACCCCACATACTTAAAGCATCATTATATTTTTTGCTTACCAACTCATTAATTACAGTTTCTCTACTCCTATTATTAAAAACAGACATATCGAAATCTGCAGTAAAACTTATTTTTTTTTTCATAAGTATCTTGTGAAGTACTAATATGCCAGAACCCATTTATTGCGATTTCTGTGTTCGAATTCAATAAATTATCAGCAATAACAGCAGTCTCATCATAATCTATACAAACATAACCAGGACTACTGATATTTTTAATTTTTACATTATGGTGACCATAACTGCTACCAACAGGAAAATTGTAAACGCCTCCATTTTTTTCCACCCTCCTCTTGAGCTTACCGTCTATATACGACTCTTCCTTTTCATGTAAAAGACTTTCCTCATCCGGATTTAAAATAGTTAGAACAGAATAATTATTTAAAAAGACAATCCCATTCAACAGACTCAGAGTTTTACCTAACTGGATATTATTATCAATATCAATGTCTCTTTCTATCTGCATATTTTGCATCTGAATATATGAATTATCAGAAGAAAGCAATATATTTCCATCACCGGTAAAAACAAATTTTCCAAGAGATTCTTTTCCCTCTTTTGCATTAAATATTATATTGGAAAAACATAAAGGAACTATATTAACGACTCCATCATTTAGCCATATCACAGATTCACTAACCTCCATATCTGAGACAACAGTAATATTTATACCTTTACCAATTCCAAATGAAGTATCGTCAATTAAAATTTGACCTGAAACAGAACTAAAAATCAATAAAATAAAGGAAAACAACAATATTCTATAGACTATTTTTATACATAAAAATCGATATATCATAACGACTATATTTATTTTTCTGTTAGTAAAAACTATTACTTCCTTTTACTTTATAGTAAACAACTTTGTTACATTTAATTTTTAAAGAGTTAACTTATTATATACTATAGACAAAAAAAAGCCTTCATTTCTTTGTATAAAAACAAAGAAATGAAGGCAGAAATTTATCTACAAAAAATTGTAATCAATTATAATACATCAGAACACATGTTTTTTTTCATATCAAAATACATATGCTCTTATACAGTTACTCACTATTACGTATACATATCAACAAAAGACTTAAAAGGTTCGAACAAAGCAATAAACATTAATAACCCCAAAATTGATATAATTATCCCCGAGACCCTATTAATTACAAACAAACTACGAAGGCGAAATTTTCTCCTGAAAATATTTATTACTGTCGACAAAGTATACCACCATAGTGATGCCCCAAGAAATACTCCAAGTATCACAAACGATTCTGTTACAACTGTTGGCTCAGAACCAAATATAGAAGTCCCTGCAAAAGCTGCAATAAAAACAAATACAACTACAGGATTTGAAGCCGTAAGAAAAAACAATGATACAAAGTCACTTATAAAACCAACCTTCGCTTCCCTTTGAGCTTTATATTGTTTTATGGGATTTGCAAAGAAGATCTTTAATCCAATCAATACAAGAACTAAACTTCCTATCAACTGCAACCAGAATTCCTGTGCTTCAATAAAATTGACAATAAAACCAAACCCAAAGGCTGCAACTATAGCATAAAAAGTGTCAGCACTGGCTGCCCCTATTCCCGATACAAAACCAGCCAACTTACCTTTATGTAAAGTCTTTTGAATAATTAATACTCCCATAGGTCCCAAAGGAACAGAAACCATAAGACCAATAAAAATTCCTTTAAGTATATATTGTAATTCTCCCACGTATTAAATTTTATTGCAGTTCAATATCTTCTCCTAAAAATCTTTGCGTTACAGCCTCATCATTGAGTTCCTTACACAATCCTTCAAGTGTCTTTCTGGGAACGTCATAAAGATCAACATATAACAAGCCATCGAGACATGAATTAAATTTAGGATCAACATTAAAACCAATTAATTTTGCATTCAGTGAAATATATTTTTTAAGCAATACAGGCAGTTTATCGTTAGAAGGCTCAATGTCTCCTATATATTTGTCCAGTTTCTTTATGTCATCCTGTGCTGCCTGCAAAATAATATCTATATCTATATCGCTTGTTTTTACTTTAAATTTAGTCCTGGGCTTAACAAATTTCGCCATATCATAGTTAAAGTAATTAGCCATTATAAACTTAATAATCAAATCCTTGGAAACACTTGTATATTTCCCGCTTATACTTACTGGTCCAATAAGATATCTATATTCAGGATTTTTCAACAAAAATGATAAAATCCCTTTCCATAAAAGATATAAAGGCAGAGGTTTCTTCTGATACTCTTCTACAATAAACGAACGCCCTAATTCCATTGATTCCTCTAATACCGGAGTCATTCCTTTTCTAATCTTAAACAGAGTCTGAATATACCATCCTTTTATACCATATTGTTCAAGTATTTCCTTTCCTTTTCCTACCCTGTAAGCTCCGACTATTTTATTTTCATCCTCATCCCATATAAAAAGATGATTATAATACAAATCAAATTCATCCAGATCTATACTCCTGTTAGTTCCTTCTTCAACTCCCCTGAAAGTAATCTCACGCAACCTTCCGATTTCATTCAGTATATTGGGTATCATCACAGAGGGAGCACAATAAACCCTGAAATTCTTATTAGTAAATAACAAATGTTCCTCACCTAAATCTGCCACCTCTTTAGCAATAATCTTTTCATCAATAGCTGGAACAATATCTTCTGCCTTAACATTAGCCTTAAGCTTATAATTAAAAAATTTCTTAACCTCAAGACTTGATTCTAAAAGATATGTCTTAGCTCGTAAAAAACGTCCGTACTGACTCATATCTTCAAATGTATCCTGGTCTTTCACAGATATTGGGTTTCCTATTCTTAAGCGAATAACCCTGTTTTTTTTATTTAAAAGTTCAGAAGGTAATTTAATTGTTCTCAAAACAGGATGTATAAATCCTAAAAGGTGGAAAAGCAAACTATTACTACCTTGAAAATATATTGGAACCACTGGAACTTGTGCCTTCTTAATCAATTTCAAAGCAGACATCTGCCACTCCCTGTCAGCAATATTGTTTGTCTCTGTTTGGTAGGATGAGACCTCTCCGGCAGGAAATAATCCCATTCCATTTCCATTTTTAATATGCCTTATTGCTTCTTTTAATCCTGAAGTGCTGGAAATATTTTTCCTGTCTTCGAAAGGATTAACCCCAAGAAATTTATTTTTCAGAGGTTCTATCTTCTGAAGAAGAAAGTTTGCCATAACTTTATAATCAGGACGTATCTCTGATAATAATTTTATTAAAATAATACCATCTATTCCTCCAAATGGGTGATTAGACACGGTAATAAAAGCCCCATCCTTAGGTATTTTCTTTAAATCCTCTTCAGACACCTCAACCTTAATACCCAACTCATTAAGCAATGCATCCGTAAAACCTCCTCCATCTTGTGTATAAACATCCTTATAAAGTTTATTCAATTTATTCAACTGAAGCAAATACATAATAAGCTTAGCAGCTATATTTCCTCCAAACCAGTTAAGAGAACCGGCTTTTTGAAGATCTTTCGAGTCAACTAGTTTCATTAGTTTAATTATTAATTAATACCGGGTACCATTCCTTACCATTAAACCTCATCAGAGAATCGTACCCAATGTCTTTAAGCAATTTTACTGTTTCAAAATAATTTTGGTTCAAATCTTCCGGCTTATGCGCATCTGTTGACACAACTAGCGGGATACCCATATGATAACATTTTTTCAATATTTCCTTTCCCGGGTATAGTCCATTATATTTTTTTGTGTAGATACCCCGGGTATTGGCCTCAACAATTAAATTCTTATCCTTGATAAGACATAGCGTTTCCTCCACTTCATCATTGTACCAGGCACTTTCAATATCAAAAAAATTACCCTTATTATTCATCTTAACTTTATCGAGGTGCCCTACAATATCAAATTCCTGTGTCTTTATCATATCCCTCAACTGCTTATAATAGGCCTCAACAGCCTTACGGGCATCTCCGTCAAATAAAGAATCCAGTCCAATCTTATAATTATCTGAAGGTCCATCAATAAACCAAATATTGTCTCCATCCCCAGCTTTCACTAGATGTATTGAACCTATTCCAAAATTAATGTCATACTTGTTTTTTATCTCCTCAAAGATATATGATTTATCATATATAAAATCATATTCAAGTCCAAGATAAATATTTATTTGCTTCCTGTATTTCTCTTTTAAAAAACAGATCTCTTCACAATATTTTGACAGATCATTCAACTCCATACTCCAGACATTGTCCATTTTTAAAGGAACATGAGAAGTAAATCCGATATCACTAAACCCCAACACTATAGCCTTCTTCACCATTTCTTCAGAAGTAGCTTTCCCGTCACAATATTTTGTATGCGTATGATAATTATTTAACACCATTAAATTATTATATCTATAATGCAAAGATAATATTTTGATATTATAAACAAACCACCTTACATATTAACACAATACAATATCATCAATTATTCTTTCTTTAACCCTATTGTTCAAAGCATCAACAAGACTTTGTTTCAACATCATCAACTCATTTTTAACAATAGAAGATTCAATATAAACAAAAAGCTTTCTGTTCTTTATAAATAAATTATTTGTCCTCTTAGCAACAGACACCCCAACGACTTCTTCCCATGAATTTATCAATTCCATCTCCTTCAGCTTTTTACCTACTCCACTCTGCTTTAAATATACGTCAATAATTTTATCTATTTTCTGTGTATCACTCCTTCTCATCGCACACTACTCCATTATTTATTTTAAATATATTATAGTCATCTACGTTCTCTTTAAGTATACCATCGAGGTGATCCTTATTTGTATCAGAAATAAAAATCTGACCAAAATTAAAATCACTCACAAGACACACTATCTGTTCTACTCTTTCAGCATCCAGCTTATCAAAGATATCATCAAGAAGAAGAATAGGTTTTATCCTGCTAATATTTTTTATAAACTCAAACTGAGCCAATTTCAATGCAATCAGATATGTTTTCTTCTGTCCCTGAGAACCTATCTTCTTCACAGGAAAATCACCAAGGCTAAAAACTATATCATCACGATGAATGCCACTGGTAGTGTACTGAAATGCCTTATCCTTATTATAGGATTCTGACAACAACTTCTTAAAGTTATTACCCGTCAACTGAGACCTATAACTAAGCTTAACCTTTTCTTTCCCGGAAGATATCAAATCGTAATACTTCTGAAAAACAGGAATTATCTCTTCAACAAATTTTTCCCTTTTCTTATTTATATTCTCACCAAGGTATGCCAGCTGGTCATCCCAAACCTCAAATACATCCAAAGAAAAGCCTCCATCCTTAAGCATTTTATTTCTTTGCTGTAATGCCCTGTTATATTTTATCAGATTATTAAGATATTCTTTATCCCACAGAGAAATTACTCCATCCATAAAACGCCTGCGATCTTCACCGCTACCATCTATCAAAACATTATCAGAGGGAGATATCATAACCACCGGAAGAAGTCCAATATGTTCTGAAAACTTTTTATACTCCTCATTATTTCTCTTAAACTTCTTTTTTTGCCCTGTTTTTATTCCACAATATATCTCCTCCCTACCACCATGCTTCTCAAAGCAACCTTTCAACATCATGAATTTCTCAGAATGTTTAATATTCTGACTGTCAGGAAGAGCAAAATAACTCTTACAAGAAGACAGATAATATATAGAATCGAGTATATTGGTTTTTCCTACTCCGTTGTTGCCGATAAAACAGTTGATTCCCCTAGAAAAATCAAGCTCAAGCTGAGAAATATTTTTATAGTTTAATAATTCGAGTCTTTTCAGATACATACATATGTTTTTTACCAAAACACAAAGATAAGTCAGAATTTCCTAATTTCCGCATTATATATTATCCATTTAACATCTCATTTTTTTGTAAAAACATGAGTGAATTTTCACAAAAAAAATTACTTTTGCCTACAGTAAAAAAGAAAATTAAAAAAACAATTAGATATGTCAAACAAAAACGCACACCACGAAGATAATTTCGAGCAAATTGAAGAAGCATTAACAAGAACCGAGCAATTTATTGAGAAACATCAAAAACAACTAACTACTGTCATAATTGTCATAATTGCTATTATCGCTGGTATCTTAGGATATAATAAATTTTATAAAGCACCACTTGAGAAGGAAGCTATTCAACAGGCTGCCGGAGCTCAGCTATATTTCAGCCGCGACTCTTTCAACCTTGCACTTAACGGTGATGGCAACGCTTTAGGTTTTGTTGACATTATCAACGACTACAGTTCAACAACTATCGGAAATACAGCTAAGGCATATGCCGGAATTTGCTGTCTTAAACTTGGTAAATTCGATGAGGCAATCGATTTCCTTGAAGGATTCAGCTCTGACGACTTTCTTGTTTCACAATTATCTGTTTGTAATCTAGGTGATGCATACATGGAAAAAGGTGACTACAAAAAAGCTGCCGATTACTATGAAAAAGCTGCTTCAAACAAAACTAACGATTTTACGACTCCTGTTTATCTTATGAAAGCAGGTAACGCTCACGAGATGAATAAAGATTTCGACAAAGCACTTAAAGCTTACGAAAGAATTGAAAAAGAATTTTCAAGATCATTCGAGGCCAGGGACATCGAAAAATATATCACAAGAGCTAAACTACAGATGAAATAAACAACTTATTTATATTACAAAAAAAACCGTTCCTAAAAAGAACGGTTTTTTTTTATCTTAATATATAACTATTTTATCCTACTGGTTTTGCTTTATATCCCATCTTCTTGAGTTCATCGAGTATCTTAGTTTTAAAATCTCCCTGAATAACTATTTCTCCATCCTTTACACTACCACCTGTGCCACATTTAGTTTTAAGTTGTTTTCCCAAATCTTTTAGATCGTCCGAATCCCCTATAAACCCGGTAACCAGTGTAACTACCTTACCTTTCCTCTGTTTTTTGTCAAGCATCACCCTCAAATCCTGCTGAGAAGGAGAAAGCGTTTCCTGCAAATCACCCTCATGATAATCATAGTCGAAATCAGGATTTGTGGAATACACTACATCTATTCTTTTTTTCTTGTTCTTTGCCATATCATTTCTGTTAGGTTCTCTACAAAAATATAAATTTTAGAGACTATTTATTTAGAATCCATAAAAATAATCTTCAAATAGTTAAAATTAACTAAAAGCCGACTTAATACCAATTCTCTTTTATAAATTTGACCCCACAAACGATTTACTTAACTTTAGTGATTTAAGGATAAAATGAATAAGATTGTATCAAAGGAACACTTCTCTGAACGTGTTGTAAAATTGGAGATTGAAGCCCCACTTATTGCAAAATCGCGCAAGCCGGGAAACTTTGTAATAGTAAGAGTAGGTGAAAAAGGAGAGCGTATGCCCCTGACTATTGCCGGTGCTGATATCGAAAAAGGAACAATAGATCTTGTTGTTCAAAAAATGGGTGTTTCTTCTACCAAATTATGTAACCTGGAAGTTGGTGATTATGTTACCGACCTGGTTGGACCTCTTGGAAAAGCAACTCATATTGAGAAAAGAGGTACAATATTGGCTTGTGGTGGAGGTGTTGGAGTTGCTCCACTATTACCTATTGTCGAAGGGATGAAGAAAGCCGGAAACAAAGTTATTTCTATCATTGCCGCCAGATCTAAAGATCTAATAATATTGGAAGACGAGATCCGAAAATGGTCTGATGAAGTAATTGTCATGACTGATGACGGAAGCTACGGAGAAAAAGGGCTTATTACCGAAGGTATGGAAAGAATCATTCAGAGAGAAAAAATCGATGAATGTGTTACCATCGGTCCTGCTATAATGATGAAATTCTGCTCACTTCTAACCAAAAAAACACAACATACCAACAATAGCCAGTTTAAATGCTATTATGGTTGATGGGACAGGAATGTGCGGAGCATGCAGGGTAACTGTTGGTGGTAAAACTAAATTTACCTGTATTGATGGTCCTGAATTCGATGCACATCAGATCGACTTCAATGAGATGTTAGCACGTCTTGGTGGTTATAAAGAAGAAGAATCTAAAAAACTAAAAAACTTCTCTGAGTAGTTATGGCAAACGATAGAAGAAAAGAAGCCTGGAGAGTAGAGCTTCAAACAAAGACAAAGGTTAAAGAAAGAATGGCTATTGAAAGAGTCATAATGCCTGAAGTTGAACCTGAAGAAAGAATTAAAAGTCAACGTATAGAAGTTAACTCCGGTCTTACAGCTGAAATGGCTATAAAAGAAGCTACCCGCTGTATGGACTGTGCTAACCCTACATGTATGGAAGGTTGTCCTGTAAATATCGACATACCTACATTCATTAAAAACATTGAAAGAGGTGAATTTGGTAAAGCTGCAGCTACATTAAAAGAGACAAGTGCTCTTCCATCTGTTTGCGGTAGAGTTTGTCCTCAGGAAAAACAATGTGAATCAAGATGTACATATCTTAAAATGAATAAGCCCGCTGTGGCTGTCGGATATCTTGAACGTTTCGCTTCTGATTGGGAAAGAGAATCTGGAAATATCTCTGTACCTGAAAAAGCTGAAGAAAAAGGAATCAAAATTGCCGTTATCGGTTCTGGTCCTTCCGGACTATCATTTGCCGGAGACATGGCTAAATATGGTTACGACGTAACAGTATTCGAAGCATTACACGAGATAGGTGGAGTACTTAAATATGGTATCCCTGAATTCCGTCTTCCAAACGCAGTTGTTGATGTTGAAATTGACAACCTAAAAAACCTAGGTGTTAAATTCGTTACCAACTTTATCGTTGGAATGACCGCAACAATAGACGATCTTAAGGAAGAAGGATTCAAAGGATTTTATGTTGCAAGTGGAGCAGGTCTTCCTCGTTTCATGAATATTCCAGGAGAAAATGCAAACGGAGTACTTTCTTCCAACGAATACCTTACAAGGGTTAACCTAATGGGTGCAGACAGCGACGATTCAGACACTCCTGTCCTACATGGAGAAAACGTAATGGTTGTTGGAGGAGGAAACACAGCAATGGACTCTGTAAGAACAGCCAAAAGACTAGGTGCTAAAAGAGCAATGATAGTTTACAGACGTTCTGAAGAAGAAATGCCAGCGCGTCTTGAAGAGGTTAAACATGCAAAAGAAGAAGGAGTAGAATTCCTTACTCTTACTAACCCTATCGAGTACATTACAGATGAAAAGGGAAGAGTATGCAAAGCAAGAGTTCAGAAAATGGAATTAGGAGAACCTGATGCATCAGGAAGAAGAAAACCTGTTGCCATTAAAGGTGCAATTGAGGAAATTGACACTACAGTGGTGGTAGTTGCTATTGGTGTATCTCCAAACCCAATTATTCCTAGTACTGTTGAAGGTCTTGAAACAACAGAGTGGGGAACTATTGTTGTTGAGGAAGACAAAATGCAATCTTCAATACCTGAAATATATGCAGGTGGTGACATTGTAAGAGGTGGAGCTACTGTTATCCTAGCTATGGGTGACGGAAGAAAAGCCGCCGCAAACATGCACCAGAGCCTTATGAAATAATAGCTTAACAGCTAAATGATATAACAAGGCTGTATCACATAAATTATGATTAAAAACATATTTATGTCTGATACAGCCTGTTTTGTTTTAATACTTTTGTTTACTACATTTGTATGCTTTGATTTATCTAATAATTAAATGAAAATATGAGAGTATCAGTTAAAATAATCACAGGTATATTTCTTTGTTTTTTTTGCATTTAACAGCATTGCGCAGGAGACTAAAATAATCAGGTCAAAAGAACAAGTAGTAATAGCCGGTAAAAATTATTTCCTTCACACTGTAAAAAAGGGTGAAACTATTTACTCTCTGAGCAAGGCATATAATGTACCATCATTATTAATATTAAGCTGTAACAACAAAAAAGATCACAACTTAAAAATTGGTGAATTATTAAAAATCCCCAAAGATATTGAGCAAACAGAAGACAATATTTATTACTGTCTTAAACAAGGGGAAACCCTGTTTGGTGTATATAGGAAAACAGGTACTAAAGTCAGAAAATTATTAAAGGCAAATCCGGAGCTTAAACGTATCGACGATATACCTTTGGGGACTTACATAAAAATCCCTAAGAAATACATTAAAAATAAGTCATTTTTAAAATCATTTGAAGAAAAGAAATTTAATCTGGAAGAAACTCTTGCTAAAAAAGAGTCAGTGGATACTACAATCGTTGATACTGCTATTGATTCAATAATAAGAAAAAAAGAAAAACAACTTGCAATAGACAGCTTAAAGTTAATCTCAGATACTTTAACGCAAATACAAAGAGACAGCGCCATATTGGTTCACGATAGTTTAATCAGAGCAATAGATAGTTCATATATTTATTCTCTGGAAAATTCACCTATAGTAAAAAACGAACTAAACATTGCAGTTTTTCTTCCCCTCTATCTTGACATGAATGATACTATAAACAAGATTGACACAACTATTATCACAGAAAATATTCCCGAAAGAAAAATATACAATAAATCAGAAAACTTTATCAGCTTCTATCAGGGAGTACTTATGGCAGTTGATAGCCTAAAAAACAAAGGATACCGAATTAATCTTTATACTTACGATACCGATAAAGACAGAAAAAGGATTGATTCTATACTTTACAGTCCTGGATTCGTTGAAATGGACCTTATAATAGGACCTCCATATTCTACAACATTCGATGTAGCTGCCCAGTATGCTCAAAATCACCACATACCAATTATTTCTCCCCTATCGGATAAAACCAGTTCAATAGAAAATAATCCCTATGTTGTACAGTTAAATACAACTCAGGATATTATTTATTCAAAGACTGCAGACTATATTTACAACAAACACAGAAATTCAAATATAGTTGTTGTACATACCAAAGATTTTAAAATCTCAAGAGAGAGTGCTATCATAACACAACTGGAAGACAGTCTTTTCACAAACAGAGAATATATGGTTAGTGATGATATTAAATACAAAAAAATATCATTCGATGAATATGAATTTTATGGGATAAAGCATCTGTTAAACGATAGCACAGAAAATATAATTGTTGTCCCATGCGAAGACAATACAGATATTAACCAAATAGTACCAACACTAAAAGCCTTAGCAGGGGAATACAAAATCAAACTTGTTGGACTACCAATATGGAGAAGATTCACTACAATGGATCCAACATGCTTTTTCGAGCTTAATACAACATTCCTAAGTCCTTACCACATTGACTACAACAGAAAAGAAGTTGATGCATTTGTCGAAAAATTCCGATCTATGTTCTTTTGCGAGCCAGACGATTTCACATTCAGAGCATACGATTTAAGTCTGTATTTTATAGATGCAATAGGTAAAGGAGCAAGTTATCAGGATTTGTGCAACAATGCAGCAAGCTACTACCTGCAATCATACTATAAATTCAAGAAAACAAATCCAAACGGAGGTATTATTAATACAGGACTATTAGGTATAACTTACGACAGCTCCTATAATATCAGTTATGAAATAATTGAAAAATAATATTTTAATATAAAAATACTAATAAAGAGTGCGGCTACCCACAATAGGGTAGCCGCACTCTTTATTTTATCTCATCTCATCATTATTTCCTCCTCATCAAATAATAATAGCAAAGAGGAATAAAGAAAAGACTCACAAGAGTACCGATAAACATACCACTTATCATTGCAATGGCAAGAGGTTGTTGAAGCTGAGTACCCAGATCATCGCCCCATAAGAAAGGTACCATTGCAAATATAGTTGTAAGACTGGTCATAAGTATTGGTTTAAGTCTTCTGGTTCCACCCTCATGAATTGCATCCGTTAGAGAAAAGCCCTCCGCCATTAGCCTGTTAATCGTGTCAATTTTCAAGATAGAGTCGTTGATAATAATACCACTCATAACTATAAGCCCTATCATTGCCATTAGATTAAGAGTACCACCGCAAAGCCAAAGAATAGTTATCGCACCTGCAACATCAATAGGAATCTCCAAAAGAACAATAAACGGCAAACTTAACGACTCAAACTGAGCAGCAAGAATAAAGTAAAGCATTAAAATAGCAATAAGCAAAATCATAAGCATTTCCCAAAGAGTCTGTGAACCAGAGAAAAACCTGCCTCCAAAACCAATATTTAGCTGCATATCATTAGCTATGCCTTTCAATCTGGACAATACCATATCTGTACTATCACCAGTATTATAGACATTAACCGGAGTCACTACACCCTCTTTGCGACCGGTAATAGTCTTAAAATCGTAATCATTACTCAGTGCTGTCAGTGCCGACACAGGGATATTCTTTCCCTTCTCATTTGCAACGGTTACTGTATTTATTATATCGTGTATAGTCTTTTCTTCCCCGGTTATTGCAATAGGAATATACTTACTACCGGTTTTCAGGATACTTATATCCGATTTGCTGATACTTTTCTCAAGAGTATATATCAGATTAGCCTGCGACACCTCATAAAGAGAAAGCATATCGGGAAGAAGATTAACCACTATTCTTTCCACCGAAGACGGTCTGCTCATGCCAAGTCCCGGAATAGCATCATTAGTTTTATCAATGAATTCATTAACCTTTTTTATATCTGCTGTAGCATTTCTATTTATACCACTAAGATATACAACCAAAGGAGCCTCATCCTCCTTAAACATCTGCTCAAACAGATTATCCACCTTCTTTATCTCAACCCTTGCCTCAGGATAATTCTCTGCTATATATGAATATATCCTGTTATTTAAACTTTGTAACTCCTCAGAACTATTTGCCTTTAAATACAATTCAGCCTGATTAGTATTCTGGTCTTTATCCTTGTCAAGTAGAAACAATTTCTCTCCAACATGACAGTTAAGCTCTATGGCTTCACCACTGAATTTATTTATTATATCCTCTATCCTTTTCCTGTTCTCATCAACATGGATACTGCTATTCCAGTCTGTCTTAATAATCGATTCGGTTATCTCAAGCTGAGGCATACGCTCAACATCAATATTCAAAGCAACCAAGGCACCAACTAAAATCAACAAAAGACAACCCAATATAAATCTTCTCCTGTATTTAAACAGGTAATCGTAAACTACGGTATAGTATCGTTCTGGATTCTTAAGGCTCAATCTTTTTATAAATCGTCCTATCCTACCTTCTTTTGATTTATAAAACAAGATATTAAATATCACAGGAACGATAGTTATTGAAACTATCAAAGAAACAAAAAGTCCAACACTTACAGCAACGGCCTGATCGTAAAACAATGCCCCGGCAATACCACTAAGAAAAATAAGAGGTACAAACACGGCACAGGTAGTAAGTACAGAAGATATCAAAGGACGGATAATCTCATTTGTTCCCCTTGCACAGGATTCAAAAAGACCATACCCCCTGTCCCTGTACTGATTTATATTATCAATAACAATTATCGAGTTATCAATCATCATCCCCACGCCCATAATGAGTCCCGATAAAGAAATTGTATTTATGGAAATACCTACAAATCGGAAAAACAACATACTTATAACCACAGAAGCAGGGATACTGATTGCAATAATAACAGGCGAACGCCCGTCTTTCAAGAAAAACAGCATAACAAATATTGCAAGTACAATACCCAGAATAAGACTCTGCTTAAGATTATCAATTGAATAGTCAAGAAGTAATGCCTGATCCCTTGAAACAGAAAATTCTATCTCAGGATACTCCTTTTCAAAACGATCAATCATACCGGTTACCTTATCCTTCATATCCGACATACGAGCCTGCGACTGCTTTATCACTGCCATGCATAACGACTGACGGTTTCCATTTAAAAACACACCCCTGGTATCCCTGGGACGTATTCCTACCCTTGCCACATCCTTCAACTGCATAAGTCTTCCATTAATATTTAGATACACATTAGCCACATCCTCCTTAGTCAGAAGCTGAGATGTAAAACGGATACTGTAGTGATAGTAACCGTCACGGATAGAAAGACTACCGGCTACCTTATTATTATTTTTTATGGCATTCTTTAACTGTTCCTGGGTTATCTTAAGACTCTTTAGCTTAGACTCATCAGGTAATACATACAACTCAGGTTCAAGCATTCCACTCATATCCACCATAGCCACATCCGGAAGTTGTTCCAGACGTTTCCTAAGCACCGATTCCGAAAACTCACAGAATTCCAGGAACTTCTCCTGACTGGCTTCTTCCTTAAGGCGAAGATTAATATAAAACACAGGAATATCAGAAGCAGAAGCCTTAACAACTACCGGTCGTTTCATCTCCCTGGGCAGAGAATTCATGGCAGCATCAACCTTTTCATTCACCGACATAAAAGCATAGTCAATGGAAGTACCATATTCAAATTTCATAGAAATCTTTCCATTCCCGTCGTTGGACTCCGTCTGTATACCCTTAAGATTTGTTGTTTGCTGCAAACGTGACCTAAGTCCAGAGGTTATTGAATTCTCAATCTCCCTTGCAGAGGCATTATCGATACTGTAATAAATACTTATTTCCGGTATATCAATATCCGGCATAAGAGAAACCGGTAACCTAAACGAAGCCACTATACCAAGCACAAGAAATGCAATGGTAGTCATTATAACAGCTATGGGACGCTTTAATAGAAATCTAATCATTTTTCTAATATCTTTATAATTTTCTAATCATATTCAATATTCTTCCAACAACAACACATTTAGCACTTTCTGTGCACTCAAAACACTCCGCCCAAGTACTTTCAAACGGACGAGGCAAGCTTCTTCAACTTTCTCTTCGATTTTCTCCTCCTCTTTCTTTTTTCCCGATATAATCTTACAATCCGCCTTATCTTTCTTTTGTTCTTCTTTACCTTATATTCCTTAAACTCTTTACTATCTTGCACAAGCAGAGGCATAAACATTGGAAGAAAGATCAGAAGAACCAATATCGAAAAAGTCAGTCCGCTCATTGTTCCAATAGCAAGACTATACCAGAATCCTGCTCCCCCCATCACCAAAAAGGAAAGGAATAAATCCAAGAATGGTCGATGCAACAGTCAGAAATATCGGAATTATCTTTGAGTTAAAAGCCTTTATATAAGTCCTTATACCCGGAATATTTCCCGATAAAAGCTTATTGTTATAATCATTAATAATATAAAGGGCTGAGTTAACCACCAGACCACAA
Organism: Marinifilaceae bacterium; assembly: GCA_963666945.2. Taxonomy (GTDB): domain Bacteria; phylum Bacteroidota; class Bacteroidia; order Bacteroidales; family Marinifilaceae. The sequence goes on along the minus strand of CAXXRT010000053.1, from coordinate 16,232 downwards.
AGCAAAATAAACGAAGCATATCCACCCTCACCAAAAGCAGAACCAGCAAGAGGGAAAGCAAGAAAACACCCAATAAAAGAAATAGGGACAATAAGAATTATTGCCAGAGCCTGCTTTAAACTCTCCAGCAGGATTGCACAGATAAAAAAGATAATAACAAATACCAAAAGCACATAATATATCTTGGTACCCGTACCCATATTTCCCCATCCACTCCAGGACGCGCTATTGGCTTTAAAACCTACCGGCATAACTTCATTTATCTTATCAATAGCTTTTTTTCTAATTTTCTCGGCAAGCTGCCAGCTACCAACAAAATTGTATTTCAATTCAATACGGTACTCCTGATTATACTTATTTATAGATACGGCAGCCCTCTCTTCGGTTATTTTCCCAATATCAGAAAACTTATATACAGAAGCTTTACCTCTTAATGGTCTGTTATTCAAACCCCACAGACTAAGATCACCCTTATTTTTCGATCTTATTGTAACCTCCGACAATTCATCATTAATATAAGCCCTTACAGGAAGATCATAGGCCTGAGCCATGGAGGATAAATTACCAAGCATATTATCCATATCTGCATTATTCCTTGCAAGCTTATGCATATCCGCATCTATAGCAAAGCCCTTCTGTGATTCCCGTCCGTTGCTAATCTCTATATCTTTAACCCTGCTGTGCTGTTCAAGATCTTTCTTTAAAACACCAGCATATTTTAATAGCGACTTATAATTATATCCGGTAAGAATAATTGTATTATCCTTATAATCACCACCAAGACTGTTGGAAAAAACCCCTTCCAACTCCAGATATGCTGGAATCCGCATTACCAATACTATTGGCAAATACAATAAGTTCATTTTTAAGATATTCGGGAAACCCATCCATCTCATGTTCCTTTTTAAAGGTAATATTCATAGAACCCGAATTAGCCGAATGTATATCGCATGTAAACATGTCCACCTCACCAAAACCAGCCAGATAGTTCTCTATCTTTAAAAAAGCCTCATTCATCTGTTTTAAGGTAGCACCATGAGGCATAGTCAGTCTCACATTAAGTGTTGTCTTTACACTTTCTTCACCTCCTCTGCCCCTATAGCCACCTTCAGAACCCGCATTTGAGAACATACGAAGGCTACCACCAAGACTCTTATCAATATAAGGCCTAACATCAGAATAAAACTCACTTCCTATTGTCTTGTTATAAAGCTCAACATACCACTTTTCACCCTCCAGCACAGAAGGAAGCATATAGACTGGAATACCAAATCCAAGTATTGAAACAACAATTAACCATTTCTTTCGTCTTTTTGAAAAAAGTATCAGTCTGTAGTAAATATTATCAAATCGAATTATTCTTCTTCTCCTTTTAATAAGCTTTCTGGACTTTGGTCTTTTAAGAGGAATCTTATCCATAAGGGCTGGAACAAAAAGCAATGAGACAGCAAGAGAAACACTCAGGTTTACAAGAATAACGGAAGAGAAATCCCGTATATTACTCATTATACCATCGCCCATACCAAAAACAACCCACAAGGCCCCAAGGGTCGTAAGCGTTGCCGCAAGAATAGCCATAAACACACGTTTATTGTTGTTGTATCTTAGATGGTCGGCCATAACTATCACATTATCTATTATTATCCCCAACGACACTGTAATACCCGCCATTGTATACATATTTATCTCCAAATTAAGGAAATAATAAAACACAAATGATATGCATATATTAGCTACAAGACTAACTGTAATTATCAAAAGATACCTCAGACTCCTGCTTATTACAAACACAAAACAAAGAAGAATAAGAATGGTAAGACTCGTCCTGAAAAGAATTGTATTAATCTTTTCCCTTAAATCATCGGTGGCATTATCAGTCAGTTTTAAAGAATAGCTATCAGGGAGCCCCAAGCTGATCTTTTCGATCTCAGAGATTATCTTATCGGCAAGTTCTATACGATTGGTATTATCCTCCGAAAAAATACTTATATTAATCCTGTTAAGACCATTTATCCTGTAATACGAAGAAGGATCTTTCTGCCTGTAAGCGATCTTAACAACATCTTTCAATCTTATAAGCCTGTCCCCCCTTCTTTTTAACGACAATATTATCCAGATTATTTTTATCCACGGCATTATTGCCCTCAATAACAATATAAGAGTAATCCTTTTCACCATCAACAGAGGTAAGTACTTTACCAGCATCCCTTCGAACATGGTAATTGCTGATTGCAGAAGAAATATCAGAAGCAGTCACCCCAATACTCTCAAGCTTCCTTTTATCGTATTCCATCACCCACTCGTAAGGAACGGCACCAGTAACACTAACCTTTTCAACTCCACCCATAAGTCCAATAACAGGACTTATATTATCCTCTGCAAAACGGGCAACATCATAAGTAGAACCGGGACCTGTTATCACATAATTCAAAAGAAGACTACCACCCGATTTACCTTTATGACTACCTCCCGACACCGAACCAACCGACACCCCCATGTGGCAAATCAGGACCTTATAGTCCTTAGAATGGAAGATATCTCAAGCTTTATCATATCAATATCTTCATCCTTATTTATCTGCATATTTATATAGCCACTACCATCACCGGTATTGGAACTAATACCGGTCAGCCCCCCTTACCCTTGATAGTGCCCCCTCAAGTTTGGTTGTCACCTCACTCTCCAAAAGCTCAGGATGGGCTCCATTCCAACCATAACCAACACTAAGACTCTTACTCTGTCCCGATGGATAAAGCTTAATCGATAACTTAGGAATAAGGCATATCCCCCATAACATAAGAACTATAAATAGGGTATTTACCGAAAACGATGATAACCGCATATTCTTACATTGTCTCCTTTACAACATTAGCCTCATGGGAAAGCCCCAGATTATTTTCATAGATAACTTCATCCCCCTCTTTCAGTCCTTTCTCGATACTTACCATAGTGCTGTTTTCATACCCCGTAGTAACATATACCCATTTTGCCTTTCCTTTTTCATAGACAAACACCACCTTCTTGCCCTGTCTTGCAAGCACTGCCGATTTAGGTATAATAAGTTTATTTTCTATCTCCCTTTTTATAAGAAGACTCACATTCATCCCATCCACAAGATGAGCTCCCTTATTATCAATCACAGCCTTTATCTTAACCATACCATTCTCATCAATACGGGGATTAACCTCAGTTATTACTCCTGTAAGTTTAATACTCTGATTGGCAAAAGGACTAGCCTCAATCTTCATTCCCTTTTTAAGGTAGATAATCTCAGTCTCCAGAACCTCAAAATCAATCTCCATTTTTGAATCATCAATAAGAGTACAAAGATTCTTATATAAAGAAGACTGGTTAAACTCCTTAGCCTCAAGATCGGCTACCACACCCGAAAAAGGAGCCCCTGGCAATAGTATTGTTATACTCATGTAAAGCCTTTGCATAACTATTTTTAGCAGAGGTATAGCCCGATTTAAGCTTCATTATATCAAAATGCTTCTTAGGAATATCAGCAGTATCCTTAAAAGTATAGCTATTACTAATAAGCTGACTCTCCAGATCAAGCATTGCCTTTTTAAGCAAAAGATCCGCATCGTACAAAGCCTGCTCAGATTTATACTTATCAACGCTTGCAAGAAACGCTCCTTTTCTCACCCTCTGACCATTACAAACAGCAACCCTCTCTATTATATCACCCACAATAAAATTAACAACTGCCTTCCTCGAAGCCACAGCCTTACCATTACTCACCAGTTCAAGCTCAAACTTATCAGTTTTTTACCTCTGCTGTCTTTACCTTTATTTCTTCTTTTCTCTGAGTCGCCTTTGAATAGGATTTTTCATCTTTTTGTTTCTCTGAAGAACATGAAAATAAACCAATAATAGCAAGTAAAATAAAAATATTTTTTAGTCTTAGATATTTCATAAGTTTACAATAATTATCATAGTATAATATAATGTATTAAAGTTTAAAGATATATATCTCATTTAAATAATTTACTTATTAAGGGACTATCCTGAGAAACTAGTCAAATATTGCAGATGGTAAAATATCGTTAAAATATATTTCATTATAATCTTGAAGAATATCAGGAATAAAAAGATTTTTTACAATACCATTTTTATTCAATACGTATATAAAAGGATACTTTCTATATTCTTTTTTTAGTTCTGATAGTTCTGATAAATATATATACATATAATTAATTCTTTCTATTTTCAACTTTACACACAAATCTTCTTGGGGAATATCTCCTATTAATATTACTTTCGAATATCTAAACTTTCGAGCAAAATCATTTACATCCGTTATTAACCTTTTGATACAAAGCCCACAATTGTCTTCGTTAAAACACATTATTAAATAATTTATATTACTATATTTTATCAAGGAATCAATAAGTATATTATTAATTCTTTTAGGAATAACTATATCTTCATATACTTTATAATCACTAATTTCCCTAAGTCTAATTTTCAAGCTGCTATTCTCATATATTAATTTACCAACTGTTTTTTTAAATGTGTTTTTTACTGTGGAAAGTCGCAAAAACATTAAAACCACTGAAAACATCAACAACCCGAAGACTGTTATATAAAAAATTTTTTTTCATTCCCTTTCTTTAAATGTTTTTACAGATTCTACAGCAGTACCCAGGTATTTATCATACACACATTTATCATAACTACTAAATTCTATGACATATATTCTATTTTGACCTTTAATGCACCATCGACTAGAGTAATGTGGAACTAATTTCCCCTCAAACCAAATTTGAAATATTGAATCACTCCTTACCTTTGTAAGATTATTACACACATAGATATTTCGATTGAATGACAATTTTTTAAGAAAATGTTGATAATCCAATTTACCCCCATCTTTTTTCGTATAAGTATGAACTTCTAAAAAACCAGGACACATCGCTTGTTTCGAAGTAGTTCTAACATCCTTATAAAGATGTGCATTTTTAAAAAGACTTGAAATTACAGGATCTTTTCCAATATCACGATCCAATTTATTCCAATCCCTGGAAATTTCCATAGTAAACCATTTATTATTCCATTCTACTGAAATTGCAAATAACAAAATAATCAAAATATATTTCATACGTAAATATTTATAATTTATAGCGAATGAGTCTGGATTCATCTAAATCAGATAAATACGCAAAACCTAAAATGTAATCATTTTCCTCATCAACTTCAATTCTAGACAATAAGTGATCTAGTTTATAAACACAAATAGGATCACCATCAATCGAAAATACCTGTAGTTCAGAAAAAGCTCCTTTTCCTCCATTTATAACCTGCTCAGAGAGGTTAAATTATTATTCAATGCATAAATGAATCTTTTAGATATATCTACATCGTAATAATATCTGACTAATGACTTTGAAATTAAATCAACATCTTTAGGACTATCATTAAATTTAATAGAAAACTTTGTGATTTGTATTATTATCAAAAACGTCTATCCTTTTAAAAAGACTTAAAGCAGACACAAATAGCTTTTTGTCTTCACTAAGTTTTGCAGGACCACCATAAAGATTATGCATGTTTTTTTCTATAATAGGTGGATTATTAACTTTAGGGAAATACTCTACCCATTTAACCTCACCAGTTTGTGCTGAATAATAAAAAATTCTTCCCCTCTGACTATCAAAAGGTGTTCCGAGTAAATCATCATTTTCAAAAACAAAAACATTATCACCTCCGGTACCAACTGATTTGGGTAATGATATTACCCTTTCAATAACAGTTTTATTCTCTTTAATTGATTTCGTAATATTAACTAATTTGTAACTAAACAAATCCCCTAGCCATATACATATATCATTATTTCGCATTTTGTATTGACCAGTTATAATGGGATTTTCTTCTAAAAACTCCTTTGGACCTCTTCCCTTTTGACCAAAAGAATTTAAATACCTAAATGTATTTTTGTTATAAACACTAAAAATAGTATCATTTTCAATATATGCACTTTCTGCAATAATAAGAGAATCTACTACTATAAAATCATTTACCAATAATGGATTTTTCTCTAATTTTATTAATTCACCTGATAAATATTTCTCTTTTGGAAATTTCTTAATTAGCTTAATATTGCCTCTTTCACTAGGAATACAAGAAACAACCAAAAGAAGTATACAAAATGTAAAAAATAACTTCATAACAATTTTTTTTAACATAGAGAAGTACTGCTAACAATACTTCTCAACAAAATATCAACTTTACTATTACTACAATTCCAAACTTATTCATCTGTCTTTCTATCACTTTATTAATTTTAAAAACCGATTTATCCTTATTCTTCCCGTATCCTTATCCAATGAAAAAAATACCAAAACAACCTTACCAACAATATCTTTTTTACAAACAGGACCTATATAACGGGAATCTCTTGAGTAGTGTCTATTATCTCCCAATACAAAATTCTTTCTCCCCTATCCAAATGTTGCTTAAATACGATGACATCACCTCTTCTTATTTCAGAAAATCCCCAAAATCGTTTATAATCCAAATGCTTATTAGTAATATTTGAATTTCCTTTGCCTATAATACGAAATAATGGGATTTCTTCTGGAGTTTCTGGCAAAACTGTTCCATAATGCAATTTACTTACCAATACCACATCACCTTCATACAAAGTATTCTCCATACTCGAAGATGGTATGTAATATATTTCAAATGCAAATAATCTAATTACAAAAGCAATTAATATAACTATAAAAACAATAAATAAATTACTAAAAACCAACCTAATATATTTCACTACAACCATTATTTAATTAAATATGATTCAAGAATTCAGTTAATAAATAATTAATTAGAAAATTAATAAATACTTAATTTAAACAATCTATTAACAAATCTTCTAAATAATATTATATATGCTTATTAAACTGATTTCTTTTATCTACAATATAAAGACAACAACACCTCTTATTGTAGTGAATAAGACAATAATGTTATATAACATATTTGAATTTTATTTAATAAAAACTCTATTTTTACCAATTAAGGGTGCTATATATCTTAAAAATTTTTTATGAAAACTAATGGTAGCACAGGATTATATTCAGTGTCCTAAAATGACACAACAAAAGACACATTTTCTGAAAAATACCTATTTTCTATATTTATGTACTTTTTAAGCAAATCACGAAAAGTACTTCTCTCAATAGCAGGGCAGACTTACTTAGCCCCCATATCATTATCCCTCTCCTTCATCTTCTCCTTAAGGATACAGCCACTACAGCCCTGGCAGCCTTTGTGTTTTTTGCTGCAAAACATTTTGTAGATATATACTCCGGCAATAAGTACTGCCACACTAACTATTATATATGTAATTATCTCCTGAATCATACAAATAACCCTCCTATATTATATACAAGGAATCCCATAAACCAGGCCAAAAATGTAGTATAGCCCGCAAGAAACAGTGCCCACTTCCATCCTGCCTCTTTGGATACCGTTATAAGAACGGCAATACAGGGGAAATAAATAAGAATAAACAGCATAAAGACAAAAGCACTAAGGGAATTAAACACCCCTGAACTCTTAAGCCTGGCCTGAAGGTCAAATTCTCCTTCCTCGGCCTGGTACAGCACTCCCATGGTTGAGACTATTACCTCCTTGGCAACAACTCCGGTAAGTACACTAACACTCATCTTCCAGTCGAATCCCAGGGGTTCCATTACAGGACTTATAAACTTACCTATCCTTCCAATATAGGAGTTCTCCTGTTGTATTTCCTTTAACTTACTCTCAGGTAGAATATCTTTATCTGCTACAGTAAGATTCTCTTTTATATCTGTCTTTTCAAACACAGTATTTTCGATTACTGAAGCCTGATTGATAGCAATATCCTCTTTCTCAACATTCCTTGGGAAATATCCCAATGCCCAGATTATAACAGAAGCAACAAGAATAGTCCCCCCCATCTTTTTAAGATACTGGTATGCCTTACACCACATATGGCGGACTATAACCTTAGCCACAGGCATCCTGTACGGGGGAAGTTCCATTACAAAAGGAGCTTCCTTGGATTTGAATATTACCTTTTTAAATATACGGGCAAATATTACCGCAAGAAGTATACCTATACCATAAATGGAAAACAGCACCAAAGCAGCATTACCCTTAAAGAACGCACCAATAATAAGTATATATACAGGAATTCTGGCACTACACGACATAAAAGGATTTATAAGTATGGTCAAAAGCCTGTCGTTACGGTTCTCCAGAGTCCTGGTAGCCATAATAGCCGGTACATTACAGCCAAAGCCCATTATAAGGGGAATAAACGATTTCCCGTGAAGACCTATCTTATGCATTACCTTGTCGGTAATAAAGGCAGCCCTGGCCATATAACCGGTATCCTCCATAAATGAGATAAACAGGAACAGTATTAAAATATTAGGCATAAAGACAATAACTCCTCCAACGCCCCCCTATTATCCCGTCAACAATCAAATCCTTTAAAGGTCCATCTGTCATAGAATCACTTACGACATTTCCTAAAAACTCCACCCCTTTTTCTATCCATGACATAGGGTACTCACCAAAATAAAAGGTACAATAGAAGGTAATAAACATGAATAAAAAAAACAGAGGAATACCTAAAACCCTATGAGTCAAAAAAGAATCAATATACTCAGTTGTTTTTCTCCTTTGAATATGACTCTCCCTGTATGTTTCCTTCAACGCACCTGCAATAAAACCATATTTTGAATCGGTGATGAATGTCTCCGCACTCTCTGTATATGCTTTCTCAATGACATCTGCTTCCTTTTTAGCAACAAACAAAACTTTTTCTGCAAGCAAACTCTCAGAAACAAAACTTATAGCCTCTGCATCGCTCTCCAGTAGTTTTAAAGCAAGAAAACGAGGAGAAACCTTATTGGTAAGATAGTCATCCTTTTCAATAACCGATCTTAAATTTTTAATTGATTTCTCAACTATATCACCATAGTTAATATGTATATGCCTGACAACAGGATCCCTGTCCTCATAAACATCTACCAACTTACAGAAAAGTTCCTCTATACCCTTACCCCTGGAACCAACAGTCGGGATAATTGGTATTCCAAGCATTCTTCCCAGCTTCTCATAGTCAAAACGTGCCCCCTTATGCTGAAGCTCATCGTACATATTTAAGGCAATAACCACCTTAATATCCATATCGATTAGCTGAGTTGTAAGATAAAGATTACGCTCAAGATTAGAGGCATCCACCACATTCACAACTATATCCGGGGTTTCATTTGTTATATAATTTCTGACATACCTTTCCTCCTGACTGTATGCAGTAAGTGAATATGTTCCAGGTAAGTCAACCAGATCTATCTTATAATCATTACATTTACACTTAGCTTTCTTGGCTCCAACAGTCACACCGCTATAGTTTCCTACATGCTCGGATGATCCAGAGGCAACATTAAAAAGAGTTGTTTTTCCACAGTTAGGATTACCTACAAGAGCAACATGAATTTTTTTACCATGCTTACGTTCCCCAAGCTTAACCCCTTCCTCATCAAGAATACCTCTATTGGGATTATAATCAACGAAATGATGATCATCAACAGGTTCAACCTCAATCAAAGCAGCCTCACTCCTTCTCAAAGAGATCTCGTAACCCATTATATTGTATTCAACAGGATCTTTTAAAGGAGCATTCTTTACAACAGTCACCTTCTTCCCCCTAACAAATCCCATCTCTGTTATTCGCTTGCGAAAAGCCCCGTAACCACGAACCTTTACAATTACACCCTGTTCATTATCCTTTAATTCTGAAAGTCTCATTTTTAGCTATTCAAAATAACTTATTTACATCGATACAAATGTAATAATCCTTTTTAATATTTAATCTAAATAAGAATAAAAATTTGCTGAATTATTATATTTTTCATACTTTCAATAATAGATTAGTAGTTTTTAAATTACTTTTGTTTCAGATGGGTTTACCAGCATTAGTACAATCAATTTTTACCAAAAGAAAACTTAAGGAAATGACTAAGGATAAGGAAGGTGTATTTGACGAACTATCATCGTATTTCGAAGATAAACCTGATCACTTCAACATATTTGAGGAGGAAATAGAGTTGTAAATGTCCAGATGGAATATTACAAATACATGGAAAAAATAGCACAGGAAATTGAAGATGAAACAGATCTTCCTGAAAATGCTGAAATATTATTTTCTTCCGATTCCTCAGAAGAAGACAAAAAAAAGATGCTCGTTTTACTATCTAATGTAAACGAAGTCGAGGCATACCGGACAATTGAGAAGTTTGTCAAGTCCGGTGACAAGAACCTACGTCCATGGGCTATTATCGCAATGCAGCAATCAAGGATGCTACTTGAAAGTTCTCTTTTGGATGAGAAATCAGTTTTCATTTCCACAGGGACTGGGGGGGCAAAGGCAATAAACTAAGGTATTTCTGTGTTTTATTTGCAAAAGATACCGAAGAATTGACCGATAGTCATAAAAAAATACTTAAAAATGAGATAGAATTTGCTTTTAAAGATGTTGATGCAGAACTCGAAAAAATAGAATACACCAGTTCCATCACATGCTTTAAAGCCTTAATACCCATAGAAGCTAATCTGAGGGAATTATTCGACAATATAATTGCAGAAGTAAATAACTACGGAAATTTCTTAAAACAAAATATGATAGTCACCAATGTAAAATCGCTCACTATCGAAGAAATCAACAAAATACTAAAAGGAAGGAAAAAAGAGGAAGAATGATTCAGAGAATTGACTTCTCAAAAAAACAAATATTATGCAACCACCTTATTGACTTGCAATAAATTAAAAATAAAAGCATATAAAAAAGCTGCCTTTCAGGCAGCTTTTTATATTTTCATAGAATAAAATTATTCAGCCAAATCTTCAAATTCCACATTTGTAAAAGCCTCTGTTGTAAAAGATTCTTCAACAGCCACAGGCTCCTCACAATGCACCGGAATCTCTACTTTCAATACATCTTTAATGTATGAAACAGCTTCAGTTAAGCCATCTGAAAATTTTTCAAAATCCTCTTTATAAAGGAAAATCTTGTGTTTTTCATAATGAAAAACTACCATCTTTGTCGTATCTCTTTTTGCTCTCTGTTATTGTTAGGTAATAATCACTATTTCTTGTTGCTTTAACATCGAAAAAAATAAGTTCTTTTACCTGCTCTCACCGCCTTAGAAAAAATCTCTTCGCGATCGTTCTTTTCTAATCCTTCATGATTTTCGTATCCTTCCATTATCATCACTTTTAAATTTGACTTAACGACTTCAAAAATAAAAAAAAACATGAGTATTTACTATTATCTACTTAAATATTTTTTGCTTTTTTTAATTTTTGTTTACAAAATACTTATTTTCAACAACATAAATAAAATATTCTAAAATAACTATTTATAATAATCAAGTCAAATGATTAATATATTCTTTCATATTTGCCCGGGTACGCCTCCCGCATAATTTCGTACAAAACAGTAAACACATCTTCAGAGTTAGGATTAGAAAAATAGTCACCGTCGGAACTATACGCAGGTCGGTGTTCAGCCGCTGTTATAGTCTTTGGTTCAGAGTCAAGCCATTTCCAGGCCCCCTGTTCCTCCAATACCTTATGCATCATATAAGATGTTGTTCCACCAGGTACATCCTCATCGAAGAACACAACCCTATTAGTCTTTTTAACAGACGTCAGAATGACCTGATGGATATCAAATGGTAACAGAGTCTGAACATCTATCAATTCAACCGATATTCCAAACTCTTTTAGCTGATGAACTGCATCCTGTGCAATACGCACACACGATCCATAGGTCACCAAGGTTATATCCATACCCATTTCTATTATTTCCGGAACCCCGACAGGAACCCTGTAAGCACCAGGATTCATAGGTCGGTCCTCTTTAAGCCTGTATCCATTCAAGGGTTCAACAACCAGAGCCGGCTCATCACAATGAAGAAGAGTGTTATAAAATCCCGCCGCACGAGTCATATCCCTTGGTACGCAAAATACCAGCCCCCTTATAGAATTAAGAACCATACTAGTCGGAGAGCCCGCATGCCATATACCTTCGAGAGTCTGTGTCCCCTGGTCCTTATTATAAGAGGTAATTTTTGTCCACCCGCAGTTCTGTAAAGAGTAGTCGCAATATCGTCGCTTATCGTCTGCAGGGCATATAATAAATAATCGAAGTACTGGATCTCAACAATAGGTCGCAATCCCCGCAAGGCAAGACCGATCCCCTGCCCCATAATACTCGCCTCTCTTATTCCCGTATCGGTAATTCTCAACTCACCATATTTTTCCTGCAAACCCTCAAGACAACGGTTCACATCCCCTATAAAACCGGTATCCTCACCGAATGTAAGCACAAGAGGATTAGACGCAAAGATAGTATCGAAATTTTCATTCAATATTTCCCTACCAGTTATTTGTTGTTTCGTCACAGGATACACAGGAGCAACAGCTTTAACAAGACTGGCCCTCTCCATGGTTTCACTATAGAGATAACTATCATACCTGTGTCTGGCATCGTTCTCCACATTCTCCAGCCACGATATTAACTCAGCCTTAAGACTCCTTTTTGTAGAACACTCCTTACAAATGTACCTAAGAATCTTTTTTGCAGAACTAACTACATCCCTTCTTAAAGGAGCCTGTATTTGCTGTAATTCCGCAACTATCTTATCTATATACGATATCTTATCGCAATTACACGATTTAAGGTATATCCTTTCTACAAGCTCTTTTCTTTCCTCTTTTATAGGATCGGTAAACATCTTCCAGGCCCTCTTTTTACTCTCCTGAACCTCTTCAAAAGCCTCCCCTTCCAGTTCAAACAACTCCTCTTCTGTTGCAATATTATTATCAACAATCCACTCCCTGAACTTCTTTACAGGATCCCATTCCTTTTCCCATGCCAGTCGTTCTTCCGACTTATAACGCTCGTGACTACCAGAAGATGAATGTCCCTGAGGCTGAGTCATTTCTTTCACATGAAAGACAACAGGCTTATGTGATTTCCTGCATTTCTCAATACCATCCTTAAACATATCGATCAATCCCTCATAATTCCAGCCTTTTTCCTGGTACAGAAGAATACCGTTACCTTCCTTATCAACGAAGCCCTCTAAAAGCCTGGACAGATCGCCCCTTGCAGTCTGGTATATCGTAGGAACGGATATGCCATAACCATCGTCCCATATAGCAAGAGCCATAGGAACCTGCAATACCGCCGCAGCATTCAGGCTCTCCCAGAAATAACCCTCAGAGGTGCTTGCATCACCTATGGTGCCAAACACCACCTCATTCCCTTTATCCGTAAAATCTTCCAATCCCCACAACTCCTTATTATTTCTGAATATTTTAGAAGCATAAGCACAACCCAGCATCCTTGGCATATGACCGGCAGTAGGTGAAAAGTCAGCACTTGAGTTCTTTTGTTTCATAAGATTCTTCCAAGCACCGCTATCATCAAGACTACGAGTAGAAAAATGGTTATTCATAATTCTTCCCCCGCACTGAGGATTATTCTCCATATCAGTATCACCGTACAACTGCGAAAAGAATTCCACGGGAGTCAAAAGACCAGCAGCCAGCATAAAAGTCTGATCGCGATAATAGCCCGTTCTCCAGTCCCCATCCCTAAAGAATTTTGCCATGGCAATCTGTGCAATCTCCTTCCCATCCCCGAAAATTCCAAATTTAGCCTTTCCGTTAAGCACTTCCTTTCTTCCAACCAAACTTAACTGCCGACTCAGGTTTGCCAACCTATAGTCTTTTAATATTGTAGTTCTGTCTATATCCTGCATTATCAAAGATTTTGTTTAATAAAGAACTTTATAATCACTTAGAAATTTATACGTCCCGTTTTGAAATAATGTTTAACTTTTGCAGAGTAATCAAGAAACGAGAAACAATGGAAGCAGCAGTATTTTTTAAAATGTTATTAGTGGTGATAGGTCTTATTGCAATCGCATTTTTAGGACTATCAATAAAAATGATACTAAAGAAGGGCGGAAAGTTTCCCGAACTTCATATCAGCAGAAACAAAGACATGAGAGACAAAGGCATAACCTGTGCCAACTCAACCGAGAAAAGAGAAAGACAAAACTATAAGGCGGTTAAGATCGAGAAGAAGGACTAATTTCAACAATACATTAGTATTATATTATCTCATTCACTAAGTCTATTTTTATAGCTTAATGAGATGTAAAGTAACAGTCTTTATCTCATGCGGTTTATCCACCGAACTGACCTTAACGACCGACCACCCGGTATCGGCACTGCGATAAGTAACCATCTGTATCATACTTAATTAAAAGTCAAGAATCAAAGTATCATAAATTCATTGCAAAAGCCAGAGACAAAACATCATCCCTTTTTATATTTTTTCTTTTTCCGTTTATACTTAAAGCATATTGACTTACCCACAGACTTCCCGGTCTGTATGCATGATATATCAGTCACTAACCATTATATATGGATTTAATGACTGATATATCATGCAAAATACAATCAAACAACCTGGATTAACATACAAAAAGACTCACTTAGTAGTACCTCATCTCAGTTTACAGCTATTTAATCTTCTTAAATTGCTGATTAATATTTAAGAGATACTCCCTTGGAGTAATAGAAACACCATTCATTCTATTAGAGAACAGCCTCAACTCAAAATCATTACCTTCTAATTTTTTTATTTCAGAAGCGCATACATACATAAGATTTCTACCTTCTCTAACACCATGATACTCATAAAAACAAAACCGTACCGTCATTATTTAGATACCAATTAGAATTTAAAGTATCAGTTTTATATCCGTATTGTTTTAAATTATCCTTATCAAACCTATAGAACAAATCACCTTCATATTTTTCCACTATACCCCTTTCAATCATCATCTTAGGTAATCTCCCACCATAACTTTTTCCTTTTCCATTTTCACTCTTCCACAATCCCACTAAACCCTTCTTCATCTCTTCCAGCATAACCTGAGATTTATGCCCATAATAAACAACATTCTTATCACTTTTAATTTGT
The DNA here is from genome assembly GCA_963666945.2 of Marinifilaceae bacterium. Classification (GTDB taxonomy): domain Bacteria; phylum Bacteroidota; class Bacteroidia; order Bacteroidales; family Marinifilaceae. The sequence continues at coordinate 1,171 of CAXXRT010000053.1, read as the reverse complement.
GGCCTATATATCTTAAATACACTATCATTTATTTCATTAATCTGAAAAAGAATACCACTAAATGGTGATGAGCCAGCTAGCTGATGCCAGCAATCAGAAATGAAATAGTAATCCTTATATTTTCCAACAGCCCATCTATCAACCTGAAGATTAATCGTTGAATCAGCAGGATTATCCCTATCAGCAACCAGATATTTCGATAACCTTATATTATTGCCAAAATATTCAAGATGATCTCCAAAGTGCAACGACTTGACCTTAGCAGGATAACTAATCAAACTACTCCATATCGATGAACATATATTTTTAATTACCAAAGTACTATCCTGCTCAATCTTAGTATCATTAATTCTATAAATATTGTAATTAATACTTTCAGCACAATAGTTCAATTCCAAAGTAATGCAATCTTTACTCGAAGAAATTATTTTATATTTAACATCATTAACTTTCAAAATCGAATCATTCACAACATCCCATTCCAGATCATAAGAAGTACGTCCAAACACCTTTAATGTCAAGTCCTTATTATTTTTAAAATCAAGAAGAATAGGCAATCCCTGTTGTAAAGAAGTATTAACTATTTGGGTAGTGTCAGGATTAAAATAATTAGACCCATCTCCAATCCAGATACCAATTAATTCACTATTCTTTTTAGTACAAGATAATAATGTAAAAACAGCAAACACTAAAAGCAAATAATTTTTCATAAACAACCATTTCATTTTCATAATCAAAAATATAAAAAGACAACCACAAACAAATAGCGAGATTCCATTAATTAGAGAATAATCAAATCAATGCCTATTACTTCCTCCAGCCATAAATTCTATTTTGCAGGGTATCAATTACCACAAAAACTGAGTCTTTATTTTTAGAATCTCTAATTACACAATAGTTTGCTTTTAGTACTTTTTCCTTCCAAAATTGTGGAATTTTTATTTGAGGTAATTGCTTAATATTAATGCTTGTACCTGTTTTTATTGCCTTATCTTTAAACAATCGCTACATCCTCTTTAGACAATTTAAAACTAAAAATACATGAATTAATATCTAAATCTGTACGTTGATAAATATCAGTCATTGATTTAAATACAAGATCTCCACTTATCCATCCCTTCTCAAACAATCTTTCACTTTTAGCACTCTCATAGTTATTGTACTTGTTTTC